>NZ_JAWOVP010000001.1:442912-650387 GCF_033339995.1 Vibrio sp. 1641 | reverse complement strand
GCAGTTGAAGCAGTTGAAGCAGTTGAAGCAGTTGAAGCAGTTGAAGCAGTTGAAGCAGTTGAAGCAGTTGAAGCAGTTGAAGCAGTACATGATAAATTAGGAAAACTTATCTGGTACTAAAAAATTGAATATCATCAGTTTTGCAAACACCTAGTACCAATAAAAAAGCCCTATTCAAAATCCACCTTGGGGAGAACTTTGAATAGGGCTCTTTGCCTCTATGCTTCATTTTACGGCTGAAGCTACCTTTACCTTTTTTCGCTTTAACGACTCGTGTTTGGAACAGCTGACTGGTAACAACCGCTTTTAACGCGTTGTCTTTGATTTCACCTCTGCCGAAGTCGGTCTCATGTTGTGAGCCACTCGGTTGAGGACTGATTTTACGCTTTGCCATAAATCCTCCTTAATGGTCGAACCAGATTGGACAATAATTATATAAATAAGTCAAATTTATAGATTTAGTTGAATTTTATGCTAAAAAACTTCACATCACCGTCATTTATTTGAAATTTAATCAAAAACATGCTGGTTAAATAGTGACTAAATACAAATATTTGTCCATAAAGCACTAATATATGTTGACTCTTCGTGGAATTAACCTAGACTCAAACACGGCTAGAAAGAAAGTTCTTTGTTTTCACATTTCGTTGGATTACTTGTAACCCGTCGTCCTGTGGTACGCAATAGCAATTTATTTTTCCACGCTATAAGCGCCGTTGAGGCGAAAGATTACATTATTTAGATATTTAGGAAATAGACATGTCTAACACAGCTACTGGCACAGTTAAGTGGTTCAACGAAACTAAAGGCTTCGGTTTCATTCAACAAGAAAACGGTCCTGACGTATTTGCTCACTTCTCTGCAATCACTGGTGACGGCTTCCGTACTCTAGTTGAAGGCCAGAAAGTAGAATTTGTTATCTCTCAAGGTCAAAAAGGCCCTCAAGCAGAGCAAATCAAAGTACTTTAATTCTTAAAGAATTTGATACGATAGCCAGCTTTTAAAGCTGGCTATTTTTTTGCCTAAAACTTATTTTGCCAACAAAACGATATAAATCTATGGCTCTTAAACCAACCATTTACAAATTTCGTATCGCCATTTCCGATATGAATAATGACTATTACGATTCTAAAAATCTAACTATCGCCCTTCATCCTTCTGAAAAGCCGCAACGAATGTTGGCTCGCATTCTAGCTTACTGTTTAAATGCTCAAAGCAATCTGGAGTTTACAAAAGGACTCTCTACGATTGAAGAGCCTGATTTATGGCATGTTGGCGATGATCAAAGCATTACTCACTGGATTGAAATTGGCGAACCAGAACCAGACAGAATTAAGAAAGCTTCTCGCCTCGCAAAGCATGTAAAAGTTTACACTTATAACACCAAAGCGGCTGTCTGGTGGGACAAAATGTCAGGAAAGTTCTCAATGCTTCCCGTCAACGTAGAGAGCTTTGACTATGACGCTATCGACTTGATTTGTCAGCATCTTGACCGAGGTACTAACCTTTCTGTTATGATTACTGGCAGCTCAATTTTTGTTGATATCAATGATCAACATATCGAAGTAACGGTGAAGGAACTAAAAAACCATGACGTCTCTTAGTGAACTGAGTCAAGAGATGGGATTTGAAGAAATCCCCTTTGTTAAAGAACATAAAGCAGCAAAGCGACGTTGGTTAAAAGAACAGTCACAACTATTTACAAAAGTTTGTGAGAACAAACCCTCAACAGCACCTACTCTTCACCTGCTTGGCCTTTTGACCAAATCACATATTGAAGCAAGTGCTAACTACGAGCAACATGCTCACTCTACCCAGCTTATGCAGCAAGTTCTGACTGACTCCTTGGGTAATGAGCACGCGGATAAGTTTACTAACCAATCTGCTGAAGACCTAATCTTAGTCACCCACCTTTGGTTATACACGCAAGGCTATTTAAATATGGATTTCAGCTTGGCGCACGATCATGCCGAGCAGACTCAAAATACATTGCAGCATGAGCTTGTCATAAAACGCATGGACGTTGATGCATTCAGAACCGAACTCATGCAAAGTTTTTATCAAGGTAAAGAAGCCCGTCCGGCTTCAGCAAGTGGCTTTTGGGGTTGGTTTAAACGTCTATTTTCCGCATAAAATACATGGTTTTATCCATTTCAAACAACTGATAGACTTCACGTTCAGTGCAACAAGCATCATGATTGCATTCTTAAAGGACAATTACCCAATGAACATCAAGGGATCATTATGAAGTTTATCCGTTGGATTTTAGGCAAGGTTATCTTATTGCTGAACGCGGTGTTCTCACCTCGTGGTATTAAGCGCACCGCAGAAGAACAGCAACGTATTGATGAAAAAGCGAAACAATACGCACTTTACCAATTTGAAGCCTGCCCTTTTTGCGTAAAGGTCCGCCGTGCAATGAAGCGTCAATCGGTGAACATTGAGCTACGTGATGCAAAAAATAACCCGACTCATCGAGCTGAACTAGAGCAAGGTGGTGGGCGAGTTAAAGTCCCTTGTCTTCGTATCGAAAAAGATGGCGAGACACAGTGGTTATACGAGTCATCTGACATCGTCGCTTACGTTGAAAAAGAATTTGCCTAAGTTCCCCCTATGAACATTGGCGGATGTAAAAGAGGCACCTAACGGTGCCTCTTTTCTATTTTTTCTAGCTAAATGTTGCCGTGCGAGCTTTCCTTATTCAGTCTTCTTGCTCAACTCCGAACTTAAACTCCACTAAGCAAATAACGGGTATGCGAGAACAACACAACGAAGATTACCGCCTAACGTCTGCGTTATTCATCCACGATCAATGTTAGCTCTACGCGCCGATTGCAAGCTTTACCACTCGCTGTCACATTGCTGCACTTCGGTACATACTCTCCGAAGCCTCTAGAAAACACTCGTTGACGTGGAATACTCGTCGCCAATAGTTGTTTTTCTACTTCACGAGCTCGCTTTTCAGATAGCGTGTCATTGAAGCTTTCAGCTCCCGTGCTATCCGCATGACCATCAATCACGACATCAACATCAGTTCTTCCAGCCAGATAGTGACCAATGTTTCGAATCCAGTCTTGAGATTGAGCAGATAACCGTGCAGAACCCGTTTGAAAATGCACTTGCTCTTTCAAACGTATCATCAGGTGACCACCACTGAGCGTCTCGTGAGGAATGTTATGCCTGCTCAGGAACATTTCCAGAGAGGTCACGTTTTGCGACTTTTTTACTGACGCCCTCGCCGTTTGATATGAACGAGGGGAAGAAGCCACATTGGATGCGCTCGGGTATCCCCACTCTGGGTGTCTCAGCTCAGTGTTTGATTTAGGAGCTGTATCTAAAATGTTCCCACCAGGGACCATATCTTGATCGAGGCTGCTGCACCCGGCCAGAATGCCACAAACAATTAAAAACCAATGCTTCATACCATTACCAACGTAGAAAAACTCTTGTTCATTGTGTCGACAAAACACGCCGAATCTTTAGCGCTTTTGTCCACCGACTGGTTTGTCTATGCAGCGTTCATGCCACTGGAGTCAATGCAAAATCATCTCTCAAATAAAACGCAACACTAAAATACCCTACCCTTACAGTCCATACGTCAGGCAAAGTCTGTTACCAATGGTCTCACTTTATTGTTATTTAATGGTTTTAGTCACTATCGTTAACCGATAAACTAACGCAAATTTCTCATTTAGAGCACTACTATGTTAAAAACCATATCGAAAGGCTTTGCTGTTGTTGTTGCCGTAATGGCTTTGTCGGCATGCGATAGCGGCAAGAGTCAGCCTCAGCAAGGCAAACAATACGAAGTTTTGCCAGTATCCCTTGAAGAATATGATTTAGCTCCCCTGACTGAAGCATTCTCTTTAACTTGTGGCCACTGCCGCTCAATGGAAGAGTTTGTCCCTCAAATTGAATCATTGACCGATCAAAGCGTTGAAAAAATGCATGTAACGTTCAATGAAAGTGCACAAGTGAGCGCCATCATCTTCTATACTGCCGTAATGCAGCTTGAATCAACACCAGATAAAGCGTTTATGGCGGATCTTTTTACTGCTGTGCAAATGGGTGCCGATGCAACGGCTGAGGAACGCCAAATCGCCGTAGAGAAAGCCTTTGAGTCTCGCAACCTTATCAGCCCTTACCATTTAGATGAAGCACAGCAAAAAACGCTGTTTGAGTACATCACTAAGGCAGAAGCGATCACGACTCGCGGCCAAATTAACTCCGTTCCAGCCTTTATCGTAAACGGAAAATATCAAGTGATTACTGGTGGTCATGACAGCGTTGAAGCCATGGCAGAAACCATCAACTTTTTGCTAAAACAACCTAAATAGACAAGGAGATTACGTGTCTAAATTTTTGTTTCCTCTTATTATTTTTATTTTGGCGGGCTTTTTCATTTACCGTACTTGGACAAACCATAAAGTAGCGGATGAAAACTTTGCCAAAGGCCAAGCATTCTTACTAGAAAATGCGAAAAAAGAAGGCGTTATCACAACAGAAAGTGGCCTTCAATACATGGTTCTTGAAAAAGGCGAAGGTGAGGTTCACCCAACTGCAACAAGTAAAGTAAAAGTACACTACCACGGCACCTTGATTGATGGAACGGTATTCGATAGCTCTGTTAATCGTGGTGAGCCGATTTCATTTGGTCTTAACCAAGTCATTAAAGGCTGGCAAGAAGGTCTACAATACATGGTAGAAGGTGAGAAAATCCGCCTTTTCGTACCAAGCACGCTTGGCTATGGTAAGAGTGGCTCTGGCCCAATTCCACCAGCAAGTGTTTTGATCTTTGATGTTGAACTGCTAGAAATTCAATAAATCTAGAAAGCTTTGTCTTAAAGCCAAAGTATCAAAACCAAAAACGCCGCGAACCACGCGGCGTTTTCTGTTTTAAGAGAGGTTAAAAACCAATATAGTGATCCGAAAGCAATGCAATGAACAACGCCAAAAGATGATAGATAGAGAATTTAAACGTCTCCATCGCGGTATTTGGCTCTGGTGCATATTTTAGCTTCCATGCATGGTACATAAAGCCAACATTGAGTAGTAGCGAGGCAAAAAGATACACCACGCCGACCATGCCAACCAAAACCGGTAGAACACAAACCAAAGTCAATAGCACCGTATACAACAGAATAGAAGTTTTGGTGTACTCAATGCCGTGTGTCACTGGCAGCATGGGAATATCTACCTTGCGGTAATCCTCGACACGATGAATAGCGAGAGCCCAAAAATGTGGTGGCGTCCAGATAAAAATGATCATCACGAGCAGCCAAGCATTCGCATGTAATTGCCCTGTTACAGCAGTCCAACCGAGAAGAGGCGGCATCGCACCGGCAATCCCTGCAATGACGATATTTTGGGGCGTAGCACGTTTGAGGTACATTGTGTATACCATCGCATAGCCGAGCAAACTCATCAAAGTCAACCATGCCGTCAGCGGGTTGACCATCGCATATAGAAGTACAAACCCTAAGACACCTAAAACTGTAGCGAAGGCTATCACCGATGATGGCTTAGTCTCACCCGATGGCAATGGTCGTTTGTGTGTGCGTGCCATTCTCGCATCAATTCGGCGGTCAATTAGATGATTAAACGCTGCCGCAGACCCTGCCATCAGACCAATCCCCGTTAGGCCAACTACCGCCTGCAACCAGGGGAAATCATCAACCGGGGCTAAGCTCATCCCTACAACTGCCGTCACCAACATTAACGCCACCACTTTAGGTTTCGTTAACTTCAAATAAACGGAACTTAGTCGCTTTCGCCCATTTAACGACAGCGCGATTTCTTTACTCATAGCGAACTCCTTTCGCGGTGTAATTCCAAGCCGTTTTACCCTGCCACAAGTAAAACTGGCTAACACAAACGAGACTCAACATAACAGCGGCACCAAGGTTGTGCGCCACCGCGACATAGATAGGAAGTTGAAATACTACGTTGCTTACACCCAGCATAATTTGGCACACCAGAGTGAATAACAACCACCCACCGATTCTCTGTGAATGATGAGAATCTTGCCTCATAAGCCCAATACTATAAGCCAATACCACGGTGGCGGTAACAATAGCGCCTATACGATGAGTGACGTGTATAGTCATTCTTGCCGGATACTCCAAAACACCAAATTCATAATTCTCGAATCCAGTTTGCCAGAAAGAAAACGCTTCTTTCCATGAGAGATGGCTCATCCAGTCTCCCTCACAAATCGGCAGTGTGGTACACATCAGCGCAGCATAATTTGACGAAGTCCATCCTCCAAGGAGCACTTGCACCAAAACAACCAGGAAAACCAACAATGAAAAGCCTCTCAGAGAGCTAGAAGATGGAGAGAAATAGAGATTGTTTTGCGCTTTTAATTGGCAGTAAAAAATCGCCTGTAACGCCAATAAAACAAAACCACCGAGCAAGTGAAGCATCACGATGACGGGCATTAATTTAAGAGTAACTGTCCACATTCCCAAAAGTGCCTGCCCAATCACCAATACGCTTAGCAACATCGGAATGGTTGAATTTACACGCTCAGACCTTACTGATATCGCTGCCATCGCAAAAATGACTAAACCTAACGTTCCTGCAAAATAGCGATGAATCATCTCAAGCCATGCTTTCTCATGCTCTACTGCCCGCTCGGGGAAGTTCAGGTTAGCACGTATGACGTCTTCTTCTTGATGCGGCACAGAAAAGTGCCCATAACAACCAGGCCAGTCCGGGCAACCTAACCCTGCATCTGAAAGGCGAGTATATGCCCCTAGCATGATCACCACGAGAGTTAGGAGCAAACTGAATCTAACCAACTGAATTAATTTCATATGCACTTCCTCTAACCGACTCGTGACAGTTTTAAGAGCTTGCGTAAGTCCGCCAACATACCTTTATTCAATAGGACTAAGTCCTCATTTGGTTTCGGCGAGTAAGACATCACCAGTTGCCCAAGAGGATCAACGATCAACATTTGCCCAGGTTTCACTTTAGCGGTAACCAATTCATTCATTTGCATCGCTAACATCGATACTTCCATGGGATCTGAATGCTCAGTCTGCCAAACGACTGGCACTACTCGCTCTTGATACTTACCTAAAGCAACATGGCTTTGCTGAAGCAGGTAAAGCTGCTGTTTACACTGTTCAGTGCATTCGTTAGGCAATACATAAGCGAGTTGCCAACCATGGTCTTTGAGAGGTGACTCTTGACCAAGCTGCTCTAACGTCGTGTATGGTTCGACTAACTCGCCTCTATTGGTCACTCCGCTTTGATACCACCCTTGTGTGAGAATGACTTTTGCAATGACAGCGGGAAGCGCGAACGTACAAACCAGCGCAATCAACATTAGTCGTCCTTTGGTTACTTTAGATGTCATGCTTCACCTCCATGTGACGCAACTTTTTTTGCCAACGAACAAAAACAATTAAAGTCAGTATTAAGAAAACACCTGCCATCGAAAACCATTGAATCGAATAGCCAAAATGTTTGGCACTATTGAGTGGTAATGGATTCCAAGGAAAGTCATAGGGCCAACGAGTTAAATTGTCTGGCTGCAAGACTGCGGGCATAAGTTCAATATTCAGTAGCTGATTCAATTGAGCGATGTTTAGGTTTTGCACGCGAATAACATCGCCAACTTCCGGCATTAACTCTGAGCTCAGTGGATTAGTAGATTTTCGGTACAGGCGTCCTGTGATGAAAATCGAATTATCGAGTTTGGTGACCGTTGGTAACATTGAGCGATCTGCTCTTCCCTCGACAAAACCAAGCTCCAATAACGCATAGGTACTAGGCTCATCGCTCGTCAATACAATCTGAAATGCTAAATATCCCACACTGCCTTGATGCGTTTGGTTGTCTAACAAAATTACGGGAAACGCCTGAGGAACAACATTAACTTCCACTTTTTTCCCGAGGATACTTTCCTCTCGCCAGTCGTTGTCTTCAAGAACGACGCTTAGTGCTTGGTACGCACTATCCGCACGCGCGAGAATGGCTTGTTCCAATGCTTGTTTTTCTTGCCCTCTCTCAAACTGCCAAAAACCCAGTTTGACCAAAAGAGAAAACACAACCACAGTTAAACCAACTGCAACCCAAAACCGTTTCGATAGCCATAATTGTCTTGATAACAACAATGATGAAACCGGAGGTGCCATGTCCACCGTATTTCTATTCAAACTGACGCTTGTCCTTTTGCTGCTTTTCATTATCTTCAACCTCGCAAAAGCGCTTATCGAAATGGTTCGTGAAGACCCAGATAATCCTGAAAAAAGAGACAAACCCATGAGTCATTACTTAGGCCGTCGAGTCATGTTCTCCGCTTTGGTGGTCGTCCTTTTGCTTATTGCGCTCAGCTCGGGTTGGCTAGCACCAAACCCTCGCCCTTATTAGTCGAACCAAGAGTTCACACTGCGCCTAAAGTACGTAAACAAACACAAACAGACATAACCAAACCACATCCACGAAATGCCAATACCAGCTGCCGGCTTGAAAGGCAAAATGGTTCTTTGGCGAAAAGTGATCTTTAGCGATTCTGAACAGCAGCACGATCAAGAAGATAGTCCCAAGACAAACGTGTAAACCGTGGAACCCCGTCAACATGAAGAACGTGTTACCGTAAATACCGGACTGCAACGTGAGCCCTATGTCTTGATAAGCATGAACATACTCAACCGCTTGGTAATATAGGAAAAAGCCAGCAAGTACGATGGTTATCTCTAACCAAACAATCAGTGCCGTTCTTTTGTCTTGTTCAAGGCTTATATGCGCCATATGTAGCGTAATAGACGACAATAGCAGCAAGATAGTATTGGTAAGGGGTATGCCCTGCCACGGCATAGCTTGTGTTGTTTCTCCCCCCGGTGTCAGTGTGAGTGGCCACATCGCTTCGAAGGTTGGCCACAGGACTTCGTTGGTCATGAAGTTATTATCTGCCCCACCTAACCAAGGCACAGAAATCATTCTGGCGTAAAACAAGGCACCAAAAAAGGCACCAAAAAACATCACTTCAGAAAAGATAAACCAGCTCATTCCTTGGCGAAAAGAACGAGTAATTTGCGAGCTGTATTTTCCATTCAGTGATTCAGTAATCACATTACTAAACCAACCAGCCAACATGTAAAGCAAGAACAAGAAGCCCACCGCTAGCACAATGCCACCAATGGTTCCCACTGCACCGTCACTTTGTGTCCCCTGGACGGTCATGCCCGCGCCAACAGCAACCAAAAACAGAGCAAATGCACCGATGATCGGCCAGCTACTTTGAGCGGGAACATAATATGTTCCTGGCTTGTTACTCATAATTTTTCTCCTTACTGACCAACCTTGGTCTGTATCTCTCTCCCTGAGTGGCTAAGAGCCTGTAGGAGGGGGAAGTTTATAGAGTGTGTAAGACAGCGTTAACGTGTGTATAGACTCCGGCAAGTCCGGTTCGATATAAAAAATCAACGGCATTTGAGCTTGCTGTTTACCATCCAGAGGCTGCTGGTTAAAACAAAAACACTCAATCTTATTGAAGTAAGCAGCTCCAGTCCCGGGAGAAACAGAAGGAACGGCTTGCCCCACCAACTTCTGCCCGCTTTCATTAAATGCAAGGTATTCGGTTTGCACGACTTCACCTGGGTGAACATCCATCGAAATCACTTTGGGTCTAAACTCCCAAGGCATATCTGGGCTTACATGCGCCATAAACTCCACGCGAACAGTTCGGCTCATGTCCGGTTGCATACCTGTCGGTTGAATGGCGGCTACTTCACTTGTCTTTCCATTGATTCCCAGTGCGTCGCACATCACGTCATAAAGTGGGACTAGTGCATAGCCGAAGCCAAACATTAACAGGGTCGCCAAAAGCAACTTCACTGTGAGCTTCTTGTTTGATGGATTCGGTTTCATGTCACTCACCCCACTCTTTGCTAGTCAATCTTAGGCGGTGTAGTAAACGTATGATGTGGCGCAGGGCTTGGCACTGTCCATTCTAAGCCTTCCGCACGTTCCCACGGTTTTGCAGAAGCCTTCTCCCCGCCACGAATACACTTGATCACCAACCATAAGAAGATCAGTTGTGACAACCCAAATGCAAACCCACCAATTGATACTATTTGATTAACATCAGCAAACTGAATGGCGTAATCCGGTATGCGCCTTGGCATGCCTGCTAAGCCTAGGAAGTGCATTGGGAAAAACAGGACATTGACGGAAATAATTGAGCACCAGAAATGCCATAAACTCAGCTTGTGGTCGTACATATTGCCCGTCCACTTAGGTAGCCAGTAGTATGCCGCTGCCATGATCGAGAATACCGCACCAGATACCAACACATAATGGAAATGGGCAACTACGAAGTAAGTGTCATGATATTGGAAGTCCGCCGGCACAATCGCCAACATTAGTCCCGAGAAGCCACCAATGGTAAAAAGCACAATAAAGGCAATGGCAAACAACATTGGCGTTTCAAATGTCAGAGCTCCACGCCACATGGTGGCAACCCAGTTAAAGACTTTCACCCCCGTTGGTACCGCAATCAGCATAGTGCAATACATGAAGAAGAGCTCAGCAAAAACTGGCATCCCCGTGGTAAACATGTGGTGCGCCCACACAAGGAAAGATAACAATGCAATGCTGCACGTCGCGTAAACCATCGAATGATAACCAAACAGCTTCTTACCACTGAAAGCAGGCAGAATGGCGGAAATGATTCCAAACGACGGTAAAATCATGATGTACACTTCTGGGTGACCAAAGAACCAAAAGATGTGTTGGAACATTACCGGGTCACCACCACCAGCTGCGTCAAAGAAGCTAGTCCCGAAATATTTGTCAGTAAGAACCATGGTCACCGCACCCGCTAGTACCGGCATAACCGCGATCAACAAGAAAGCGGTGATTAGCCAAGTCCAAACAAACATTGGTAACTTGAACCAAGTCATTCCCGGAGCTCGCATATTTACGATCGTCACGATAACGTTGATCGCGCCCATAATGGAGCTGATACCCATGATATGAACAGAGAATACAAACAGCGCAGTGCTATCCGGGCCATAAGTCGTGGACAGCGGAGCATAAAACGTCCAACCAAAATCAGGACCGCCACCAGGTAAAAACAACGAGCTCAACAAAATAAGAAATGCAAAAGGTAAGATCCAAAAGCTCAAGTTGTTCATACGCGGCAGCGCCATATCTGGAGCGCCGATCATCATCGGGATCATCCAGTTAGCAAGACCCGTAAATGCTGGCATCACCGCACCAAATACCATTACTAAACCGTGTACCGTGGTCATTTGATTAAAAAACTGCGGATCGACTAGCTGTAGCCCTGGCTGGAACAGTTCGGCACGAATGATCATAGCCATCGCACCACCTGTTAGAAACATCGCAAAGCTAAACCAAAGGTAGAGGGTGCCTATGTCTTTATGGCTTGTAGAATACAACCAACGAGTGATGCCCTGGGGTGCATGATGCTCGTGACCATCATCAATCGCAATCGTACTGTTCGCACTGGCTTCTGCTGGCGCAGACTTCACTGCCTTATCTATTGGCTTACTCATATTTCCTCCTTAGCACTGCCTTGTGCCTTAAAGGCATTCACATCGGATGCTTGCACTGTATCGCCAGTATCGTTGCCCCATGCATTTCGTTGATATGTGATAACCGCGCCAATTTCTTTGTCACTTAACTGATTAGAAAAAGCCTGCATTGCGGTGCCAGGGCGACCGTTGACAATAATATCTATGTGCTCTGTAACATCTCCGGTTGCAATAGGACTGCCTTTAATCGCGGGAAATGCACCCGGAATCCCCTCACCATTTGCCTGATGACACACAGCGCAACGCGCCGTGTATATCGATTCGCCTTGCGACATCAATTCGCCCATAGATAAGTCTTGAGAGAGCGCTTCTTGTGCCGCCGCTTTTTGAAGTGCGAGTTCTTGCTTCTTACTCGCTAGCCATTCATCGAACTTTTCTTCTTCCATCGCATGCACCACCACTGGCATAAATCCATGTGCACGACCACATAGCTCCGCACACTGACCGCGATATACGCCTGGCTCATCAATTCTTGTCCATGCTTCATTAATAAAGCCTGGAATGGTGTCTTTCTTGACGGCAAAGTCCGGTACCCACCAAGAGTGAATGACATCATCAGAAGTCATCAAAAAACGCACTTTGCGATTCACAGGCAACACCAAAGGGTTGTCTACTTCCAGTAAGTAATGTGCGCCTTTAGCTTCGATTCCATCAATTTGTTTTTGGCTGGTGGCAAGCAAACTAAAAAACTCAACATCTTCACCAAAATAGCTGTAATGCCATTTCCATTGCGAGCCTGTGATCTTGACCGTGATATCCGATTGGCTTGTGTCTTCCATTGCTACTAGAGTTTTTGTTGCGGGAATCGCCATAGCGACAAGAATGATGATGGGTATGACCGTCCAAATAATTTCCACTTTTGTGCTTTCATGGAAATGTGCGGCAACTGCTCCTTTTGACTTGCGATGACGGAAGATGGAATAGAACATCACACCAAAAACAATCAAAGCAATTACACAGCAGATATAGAAAATCAGCATATGTAATTCATACACTTGCCCACTTATCTCTGTGACCCCTTTTGTCATGTTGTAGTCATTTTCCTTTGACCAACCAAAAGAGGAAAATGTGATTAAAATCACATTCAGTGATAAGGCTAGAGTAGTCGTTAATCTTTTCAAAAGATCTCTCCTCTGCTCAGCCGCTACGCCTACGCGAGCTTCCTTGCGTCCCGATGCAAATATCGAACAACTTTACGAAAAATCACAAAAACTACGATTTCGACACGGTTTGTTATATTTATGTTAAAAGGCTAGTTATAGTTCCAAGGTTCTTCAAGAAATTAAATATGATTAAATTTTGTTCGGATAAGAAAAATTAATTCGGTTTATCGATTGCCCTCTTTGAAATGTAATTGAGAACCATTTACATTGATTTAAAAGAAAACATTGAGATACTTACCAAACGAAGTGTCCAAGAAAGTAGGCTCCCCCTACTAAGGAATGACTGATATGACAGCACTAATTACGCAATGGCTAGAACGAGACCCTGATCCTAAGACTCGTGAAGAGCTACAACACCTCGTCGATACGAACAATGAACAAGAACTTACTGATCGCTTTGGCTCACGCCTTGCCTTTGGTACTGCAGGCTTACGTGGCAAAGTGGGCGCAGGTCCAAACCGAATGAACCGCTTGGTGATTCAAGAGACCGCCACTGGTTTAGGGCACTATTTGCTTGAGCAAGTCAAAGATGCAGCGAGTCGTGGTGTCGTTATTGGCTACGACGGTCGTCCCGATTCAAAACAATTCGCGCATGATACCGCATCCGTACTGACGGCCCTTGGTATCAAGGTTTACCTAACGTATGACGTTGCAGCAACCCCAATTGTTGCGTTTGGTGTCCGTACATTGAATGCTGCGGCCGCTGTTGTTGTTACTGCCAGCCACAATCCACCAGAATACAATGGCTTCAAAGTATATTGGGAAAATGGCGCACAGATTATTCCTCCACACGACTCTGGAATCGCAGCGAAAATTGATGACGCAACAACGAAGCCATTACCTTTAATGTCTCTCGATGATGCAAAACAGCACGGTTTGTTAGTTTGGTTGGAAGACGACTACTACCAAACTTACCGTAAGACAATGAATGAAAACGCGCTGCTTACTCCTGACAACAATACCGATATATCTATTGCTTACACCGCAATGCATGGCGTTGGCGCGAATATGGCGGAAACGCTACTTGCCGACGCAGGCTTCCAAAAAGTGGCAAGTGTTAAGGAACAGCGCGAACCTGATGGAAGCTTCCCAACCGTCAACTTCCCAAACCCTGAAGAAGCCGGTGCAATGGATATGGTGATGGCATTAGGCAAGTCCGTAGATGCCGATATCGCTTGCGCGAACGATCCAGATGCAGACCGTTTTGCCGTGGCAGTTAAACGCCCAGATGGCGAGTATCAAATGCTAACAGGTGATCAGGTGGGCTCACTGTTTGGCGATTACTTGCTGGAACAGCAACCTAACGCTTTGGTTGGCAACACCATCGTATCCTCAAGAATGCTGAGCAGCATCGCTAAGGCGCATGGCGCACAATACTATCAAACATTAACTGGCTTTAAATGGCTTACTAATGTTGCCATGGAACAAGAGACAGAAACCAACCCATTCTTGTTTGCTTATGAGGAAGCGCTCGGTTATACCGTGGGTAACAAGGTGTGGGATAAAGATGGTTTATCTGCAATCGTCGCGTTTTCACAGCTAACAGGCAAGCTTAAAGCGCAAAGCAAAACACTGTGGGATAAACTGGAAGAGCTGTACCGCGAGCACGGTTTCTACTTCAACGCACAACGCAGCATTGCTCTCGACCCGAACTCTCCACCAATCGGCGACAAACTCCGAGCAAATCCACCAACAGAGATTGCTGGTAAAAAAGTTGCAGTAACCGAAGATCTTAAAACATCGGTTCGCATGTTTGACGACGGCTCTGAAGAATCCATTGACTTACCAGCAAGTGACGTATTGATTTATCACCTAGAAGATCAATCTCGCGTGATTGTTCGTCCTTCTGGTACTGAGCCAAAACTAAAATGTTACTACGAAGTCATCAACCTCTTCCCTGCGGATATGAGCTATGAACAAGCACAGAAAGCAGCAGAAGCGAAGATGAACGAACTTATCGACGCGCACCAGCAAAGTTTGTAAGTCAAAGAGAAACATAGATATTTTATACAACAAGAGGCGCAAATTCGCGCCTCTTTTTTTGATTTTAACTAGAACAAGTCAAGCTAACCCGTGCTTTCCCTAGCCTGCAATTTCCTTTTGTAGAAAGTACTTGTGGATGCCCTCTGCAGGATAGCCTGAGTACTGCCCCACTTTCTCAAAACCCAATTTGAGATAGAACTCAAGAGCTTGAAAGCTGTAGGTATCCAAATAAACATGGGTAACCCCATGAGGCTTTACTTTTTGTTCTAGCATCGACATTAATTGACTACCGAGACCAGAGGTTCGACTTTCAGCGTCTACCCACAAAAACTCAACAAACACCGTATTTTTAAACATTTCGCCAGTCAAGCCACCCATGATCTTGCCATTCTCATCTTTTGCGAAACAGCCTATAGCATGCACTTCCCCTTCAGGTAAATGCAGTCGGTTATAAGATCGAATACCTTCACGAACAAAATCAAGGTCTGTTTGATCTGGATTTAAACAAAATTCAAGCTTCATATACCCTCTCCTTAGGAAACACCAATATCCTAAAACAAAAAGCCAGCAATTGCTGGCTTTCTGATGGAATATGATAACTTTACAAGGCGAAACTACTCAGCATCCACAACGCCAGAATAACAAACACTAACCCCATTAGTTTATGTTGATACGTGCGGAATTTTTCGTTCTCGAGCAGCCCTTTGCCCAATGTGCCTGCTAACCCAACAAGTAATAAATTGAATGACAAGCCAAGAACGTTCAACAATAACCCTAGCGCTAGCATCTGCTCACCAGAAGATGCCGTGATATTGCTTGAGACAAACTGCGGCAAAAACATCACAAAAAAGACCAAGGCTTTAGGGTTGAGCAAATTACTCATCAAAGCACGTTGATAATAAGTTGATGCCATTTTGTTTTGACCATCAAGCTCTGGAGCCGAAGATG
Organism: Vibrio sp. 1641; assembly: GCF_033339995.1. Classification (NCBI taxonomy): domain Bacteria; kingdom Pseudomonadati; phylum Pseudomonadota; class Gammaproteobacteria; order Vibrionales; family Vibrionaceae; genus Vibrio; species Vibrio sp. 1641. The sequence goes on along the minus strand of NZ_JAWOVP010000001.1, from coordinate 634,720 downwards.
CCTCAGCTCGTAAGCAGTCCCAACCCATTTTTAACAAGTAAGCGCCACCTAGTAGATGAAGGACTTTAAGGGCTATTGGGCTCATGGCAATCAGGGTAGATACGCCCATCGCAGCAAGCAAAGTAAGAATAACACCAGACGTCGCATTGCCTAAGCTAGCAAAAAGACCGACCTTCTTACCGTAACTCATACTAGAACTCGCTATCAGCAACATATCGGGCCCTGGTAACAGCAACAAAGCCACTACTGCGGTGAGATAAACAGGAAGTACAGATAAATCAATCATGATGGAACCGCTTTTCTACAACAAGGCGGCGAATGTTATACCAACAAAATAACATCATCCAGCCCAAAATAGCCAAGATAAATCAAAAAATAAAAATCATAGTTTGCCCAGCTGAAAAATAGCAATCAATTCGCCTGTTTATCAAAATCGAATAGCAATTTTGTACAAAAATAAGCACGATGGATCCGTTACACTTCTAAAATGATTTTCTTGAGCAGACCGGATAAAGATGAAAGAAAAGAATAAGGAAATCGCTACCTTCAAGATAGCTCAAGAGCTCGGCGGTTTAGAAATTCTCGATGCAAAGTATGAGAAGCAGAATTTTTCACGCCATAGCCACGAAGGTTACACTATTGGTGTCATCGAAAAAGGGGCACAACAATTTTTTAGGACGGGCGGGAATCATATCGCGCCACAGGACAGCATCATCCTTGTTAATGCAGATGAAGTACACAACGGGCATTCAGCCTCGGAAGGCGGCTGGGAATACAAAGCAATGTACCCCGTACCTCAGCAGTTTCAAACTTTAGGACAAGAGCTTGGTTCACCAAATGTAGCTCTGCCCTATTTCCCTCAACCTGTGGTTTACGATCCTGAGCTGGCTAGTCAGTTACGATTGGTATTTGAAACACTAGAAAAATCAGACAACCGTTTATTGAGAGAAACTTTGGTTTACGGCACGTTGATCAAGCTAGCCAGTAAACACAGCACTCATCGGGCACCACTGAAAGAGTCAACCAGAGCTCAGCGACAAGTGCAGCTAGTCAGAGAATTTTTGGAAGACTTTCCACAAACGGACGTCTCACTAGAAGAACTCGCCAAACTGTCTGGATTAAGCCCTTTTCATCTGCTGAGAGAGTTTCAAAAGCAATTTGGCTTTCCGCCTCATGCCTATCAAATTCAGCAACGTTTACGTATGGCGAAGAAGCTACTAAAAATGGGACAAAAAATTTCAGACGTGGCACAAGAATGCGGCTTCCATGATCAAAGCCATCTGCATCGACACTTTAAAAAAGCCATGGGCGTCACTCCCGGCCAATACGTCCGTCACAGCTAAAGCAGCAATATTGTACAAGGCGTTATGCGACTACCGAGCTATCTTGGTAATCTGATTTAGGAATAAATAAGAAGAAACTATGGACCACACTTTGCCGTTACAAAAAGAATCAAAAGCCACGCTATTTTGGCAAGGTACACTTGCGATGATGCCTCTGAGTATCGCAGTGCTCCCTTGGGGCTTACTCGCAGGCTCATTCGCAATTGATACTGGGCTTCACCCTTTGGAAGGACAAGCACTATCCGCCATTCTGTTCGCAGGTTCTGCACAGCTCGTCGCGATGGGTATGATTAAAACGGGAGCAGGTCTAGTGACCATGTTACTGACAACGTTTTTTATCACCTCTCGACACTTCCTCTACAGTGTATCGATGCGCAGTAAAATTGCACCGCTCCCTCTAAAATGGCGATTATCACTCGGCTTCTTACTTACTGACGAGCTGTTTGCGATTGTAGGCCACCATTCCGATAAACAATTTAATCGCTGGTATGCACTTGGGGCTGGTCTGAGTTTTTACCTGTTTTGGAATGTCGCGACATTGACGGGCATTATTGCGGGAAGTCTAATCCCTGAACTGAACGAAATGGGTTTGGAATTTGCTGTAGCCGCTACTTTTATCGCGATAGTAGTACCCACCATTAAAAATGCAGCGGTGCTCGCGAGTGTTATTGTGTCTTTGGTGAGCTCAGTTGCCCTAACCTATTATCAAATTGAGGGAAGTTTGATGATTTCGAGCATTTTAGCCATGCTTACTGGTTACTTTGTGGAACAAGTAAAGGAGAAACGCTAATGATCATGTTGGCTATTTTGCTGATGACGGTACTTGTTTTCACCAGCCGCTACTTGTTTTTAGAACCCAAGCTACCATTGCGATTAGGGACGCGCACTCAAAAAGTACTCAATTACGCTAGCCCCGCAGTACTGACTGCGATCTGGGCACCGATCGTTTTCATTCCCGATGGGGAGCTCAGCGTCAATGTGCAAAACCCATTTTTACTGGCTGCCGTACTGGCTGCTTTAATCGCGTATTTTACTAAAAATGTTCTTTTAACGACGGTTATCAGTATGGTGGTATTTCTCGTTCTACGAATTTGGCTTTAATCCGCCAACCACTCAATCTCCAACAAGGTGACATCGCCACACTTTAATCGACCAAGGAAGATGTCACCTTCATGTACCTCACCAACGCCCTTTGGTGTACCAGTCATCACTACATCGCCATCTTGAAGTGTTGTGTAACTGGTTAATTCATCCAGGATAGTTAGCGGCGGATAGAGCATTTGGTTAACGTGACCTTTTTGTACACGAACACAGTTGATTAAGAGCTCAAGGTTAAGATCATTGATATCAATGTTATCCAAAGAGACAAACCGACTAAACACAGCAGAGCCATCAAATGCCTTAGCTCGCTCCCACGGCAACCCCTGATTTTTAAGCGAGGATTGCAAACCACGCTTGGTCAGATCCAATCCCAAACCAACCGCTGAATAACGTCCATCCTTGATCAAAAAGCAGATTTCAGCCTCATAATGAAGGGGCTCTTGATGGAATGAACGCAGAGTTGTTGATACGGAAGTTGCGGGTTTATTAAATACAACCATTTGCTCAGGCATTGCATTATTAAGCTCATGAATGTGTTCAACGTAATTTCGTCCAACACAAAGCACTTTACCCACTTCTACTTTCTTTTCTTCAACTTGAATAACACTCATCATTCTTCCCTGCAAAACAAAAATCCCATCATAATCTAACCTATTGACTTAACGACACTAAATAGCAACCTCTAGTGTAAAAAATAAGACATTCACCCCGTTTTGAGTTTTGTATCATCTAATTGAAACAGCAAAGTATTTGTAAAACAAATAGACAAAAAAGCCAGCACGAGGCTGGCTTTAGATCAATGAGCTTGAATAATAGTTCTCGCTAAACCCTATTATAGGTAGTAACGAGCACCTAACGCCCATTTGTCATCAGTTTCACGACCATTGTCGTCATTTAGGTCAAACTGGTAACCCGCGTAACCAACAAATTTAGGCGTGAAGTTGTATTCTGCTTGTAGTGCCATTTCTTCACGAGCAGTTTCTGTTTTAGAGCTCTTAAACTCTTTACCTTCCACCATCTCATAGTTAACACTCAAGTTTAGGCTGTTTGCTAGAGCGTATGCGATGATCGCTTCGTATGCATCACTTTCTTCTAAACGGTCGCCTTTTGCACTGAAGTTCATGTTTTCGTTTGAACCATAAACCGCAGCAAGGAATAGGCCTTGGCCGTACGCACCGTAAGATGCTGATACAACGTGTGATTCCGCCGTGTGCTTACCTGCATATGCAGGGTGCTGGAAATCGCCGCCATTGTAAGAGTAACCGATTTTAGCGCCCATGATTGAGTAAGAAAGCGCAGCTTGCACACGGTCATCGTATTTAGCACCGCCAGTTATAACTCCAGCATCGTTGCGCGTGTAATCATCGTTTGCACCCTGCCAACCAAGACCAAAGTTGATCACACCTGCTTCACCCAGCTCGATGGCATTACGGTAAGAAAGCATTTTATCCGCACGGCCAGTGCCAAGGTTTCCATGATCGTCATAGATGAAGTCGTTGGCAAACGCGATTGGCATATCTGCAATACCTGCGACATCGTAGTAAGGTGACCATTGCGTACCACCTACTGCACGACCATAAACCTCATGCGTTATACCTAAGTAACCTAGACGAGTTTTAAACGACTCTTCACCACCGTCTAAGTAGTTTAGCGCCCATTCACCACGTGCGTCTGCGGTGAAGCCATTACCCAAATCCTGTGTCGCAGAGATATTGATACGAGGAGAGTTAGTACCCACATCCGTGTCACCTTGCTCTGATCCATTTAAATTAACAGAAACGTGGCCGCCCATCGAAAATGTTGTGCCATCGTTATTATATAGTTCCACTGCAACTGCTTGAGTACCGAAGGTTGCTGCCGCGATTGCCGCTGCTAATAATTTTTTATTCATTTCTAAATCCATTACTTATTAGTTGGTTAGTCAGTTTTAGACCCGGCTTTGGTTCACTTTCGTAAAAACGAAATGATGAACAAAGAGAGGAATACAAAGGCTATCCGAGGCATCGTTTCCACCAGATTAGTTTTACCTTTGTGTAACAACTGCCGACACTTTATTTGATTAGTTCCTGACAACCGAGTGAAAAGATCTCAGACAAAACCTAAAAAGCAATCGTTTACTTAGCCTTCAAGAAATCGAGAAATAAAAACCTTACAATAAGAAATGCTTTAGAGAGAGTTAGCTCACAAATAGCTGATGATTCGCTATTTTTAGGCCAAACTTCCCTGCCAAATTGAAATGTTTACTTACATTTAGGGTCAAGAAACAATTCAGGAACTTTTTGAAAAAAACACAGTCTTCAACGGAGAGGAAAAAACCTCAAAAAAGATAAACCTTTCTTTTTATAAGTGGTATGAGAAGGGGCACTTATTCTCGCCAGCAATAAAAGTGCAATCAAATCATAACTTAACAGAAATCTATCTTTCATTTTCAGCCTTTACCTTAGCGTCATCAACACATCGGGCAAGAAAGCCCATCGATTACAACTAGGGTAATAAGAAAATGAAAAAGGCAGCACTAACTACTGCAATTCTTACAGCATTGGTATCAGCACCATCATTCGCAGCAACTGTATACAAAAACGACGGTACTGAATTAAAAGTTGGCGGCCGCGTTGAGTTTCGTGGTGACTTCATCGGTTCAGACGGTGCTGAAGTTGAAGGTTCCATGGAAGATAAAAGCCGTGCTCGTCTTAACCTAAAAGGTAAAACAGACATCGGCAACGGCCTTTCTGCTTTCGGTGTTTACGAAGCCGAACAAAAAACGGGCAAGAGTGAATTCAAAAACCGCTACATGTATGCAGGCGTCGACTCTGATATCGGTGCTTTCTCTGTAGGTCGTCAAGACATGGCTGCAGTCATCATCTCTGACATGACGGATATCACAGAATTCTCTGGTGTTCAGCAAGTTATTGATTCGTCTTCTGATAAGCAAGACAGCGTTTTCGCATACCGTGGTGCGTTTGATGCACTACAACTTCAAGCAACCTACCAAGCAAACTCTAGCGATAACGAAGATAAATACGGCATCTCTGGAATGTACTCACTACCAATGGGCCTCGACTTTGGTCTTGCATACTCTGGTGGCGATGTAGATAAAGATAACTCTGAAGATCAAATTCTAGGTGGTATCGCTTACTCGATGGACAACCTTTACCTAGCAGGTACTTATTCTCAAGGTTCCCTGACTGACTCTGAAGACTTTACGGCTTACGAGCTAGTCGCAAGCTACAAAGTAGCAAGCAAAGTGACACTTGCAGCTCTATACACAGCTCAAGAGAATGATCCAGACAACGGTTCAAAGTACGACACAGTTGAAGGTATCGAGCTTGTTGGTTACTACAAACTAAACAGCAACTTCCGTACTTACCTGTCTTACTACATCAACCAACTTGATGAAGCAAAAGATGCAACAACAGGTCTAGTAACAGAAGGCGAAGATACACTGCGCCTAGGCGTACGTTACGATTTCTAATTCACTCTTGTCCTAAGAGCGAGTCCACTTGGCCAGCACCTTTGCTGGCCATTTTTTATGTAACCCAACACAACTCGATAAGTTTTCACACTATCCAAGCATCGCTCAGCAATGAAAAACGAGCGTAACGACGCCTACTTCTGCCCTCTTTTAATGCGATTGATCACTAAGTTAGTGCATTTCATCTAATCGACAAAATAGAAAAACCAAAAAACCATTTAAAATCAAACATATAAAAGTTGGCACGTGTTCTGCAATATTATTTATGCAAATGCATGGCAGCGTTTGTGCTTCTCGTTCTTTGTACCTGTTATAACAGGCACGTCCTTTGAATTGGTAATGTCGCCTCCCTCTGGGAGGCATTTTTTTATTGGCGCGAAAAACAATAGGACGTATGATCCCGCCACCTCTATCAAACTGGAATTTTTCAATTGAATCATCATCCTGTTCAAGGTGCGTCCTGGATGCTAACAGCTGGCTTGGCATTCGCCATAGTGAACAGCTTCGCCCAAATTGCTAGCATCAACTTTGGTGTCTCCTCCACCACATTTGCGTTATTCCAATATGCAATCGCCTTATTTGTTATTCTGCCCTACCTACGTACACTTGGGATTAGACGTTCTTTAAGAACCCAACACTTTGGCTGGCATGCATTCCGCATTTTTCTCTCTGTTATCGGGATTCAACTTTGGTTATGGGCTCTCGCTTACCCAGTTCCAATTTGGCAAGGTATTGCACTTCTCATGACCTCCCCGTTATTTGCCACAGTTGGTTCTGGCTTGTTACTCAAAGAGAAAGTAGGTACTGCACGCTGGCTCGCTACATTGACGGGGTTTGTTGGTGCCATGATCATTCTTGAGCCTTGGGCAGACTCATTTACATGGGCGACCCTGCTCCCTGTTGGCGCCGCATTTTTCTGGGCAGCGTATTCATTAATGGTTAAAAAAATGTCGGTAAACGATCCGCCTTCAACCATGGTTGTCTATTTATTACTGCTGATAACGCCATTTAATATCTTGTTAGCGATACCGACGTTTACTATGCCAGATACGTGGACGATATGGGGTGTGCTTTTAGCCGCAGGTGCACTTACAGCACTCGCTCAATGGGCTATCGTTAAAGCATATGCAGTAGCAGACGCCTCATTTGTGCAACCATTTGATCACGCCAAACTGCCTTTGAATGTTGTTGCTGGTTGGTTGGTGTTTGGTTGGGTGCCTCCTGGTCGTTTATGGTTAGGTGCTGCGATTATTATTGCATCTATTGCGTTTATTACGCATTGGGAAGCGAAAAAGACAAAGTTAGTTGAAAGAAAAATCTAATTTAAAAGTTCTATATTTTCAGGAAAGGAAATGAGGAACCCATATGAGTCAACCAATCAAAATTACACTGTATCGCTGGGCTGGTAGTTGGGGCCCATTCAAAGTCAATATTCCTTGTGGTGAATGTACATTAACCAAAGATATTTTAAAGGATACTTTTGAAAACGAACTAGCCGATGTGCCCGTTGAACTTGAAGTAAAAGATTGGTTATCGCACTGGTGGGAACCATTAAAAGCTGGTGCTTGGCATGCACCCATTCTTCTTGTCGAAGGGAAAGTTATCAGCCAAGGAGAAGCATTGAATCGGGGTGTGCTTGTACAGTCTGTTATTGCTGAGTGGGTAAAACGCGATGAGCTAAAAGGCAACATTGTTTATGGTAAAGCAACTTGCCCTTACTGTGTCAAAGCCAAACAATTACTTGACGAGGCTGGCGTTCAGTATGAGTACCATGATGTAGTTAAAGACAGCGCCGCCTTATACCGCATGATTCCTGAAGTAAAAGCCATCATTGGCGAAAAAACACCGGTAACAGTGCCGCAAATCTGGTTAGATGGAAAATATATTGGAGGTGCTGACGATTTAGAAAAGTGGTTATCAGCAAAGGGGCTAGATAAAGTGCCTAACAATGTTGTGGAGATACCAAGCCAATCCGCGTAATTCTAGATTTAAATGTCATCAGTCTTTGAGTAGCGTTTTGCCAATGTTGTGCAATATGTTGGCTACTTACTAACAATAAAACAGAGAAAAGCAAAAAGCCCTGATTTTTCAATCAGGGCTTTTTAAATTATTTCGCCAGTTTTTTAATAACACGAACAAAAACAGAAGCTTTTTTCTTCTTCGCTTTACCGTAAAGCGCTTTGTGCATCGCGTCTTTTGCAATCATCTGGCCAATATAAGCACCACCAAGTTCGTTACCCATGACCTTCTCCTGAATGTATTGACTTAACTATGTTGTAATTTTACACCACAATTAGATAAAAACAAGACTCCAGTCACATTTATTTTGTAATTAACTTTCAGTTTGATTTTCGTGGATTTCTTGAAATGAGCGTCTATCGCTTAGGTTGTTGGTATGTTTTTCCCGCTGCGACGTACGTATCTTTCTGTTTGATTTCAAAGAATGTTTCAAAGAACCACGCAGCAAACTTGATCAAGTGATCGCCTTCATTCATGACGTGCTCTACGTATTCTTGCTCTTCTCCGGACTCATCTTCTTGAGTGGTAATATGGTAAATACGTTTCTCACCATCAACTTCTGCAAGGCCAAACTGACCCGTTAGGGATTGCGCCGCTTGTGCAACTTCTTCTTCCTCACACGCCTTCAAGATTTCAAGTGCCTTTGGCATGCTTTCTTGCTGAGTAATTTCTTTTACCAGTGTTTCAAATTCGTTTTGTTGCATTCTTTCACCTAACGATTAGAGATCGGATAGCCATTGGGCAGAAATGTATTCCAAGCTTGAGAGAAGTATCAAGGTTCGCCCTCTTCCTTTCAAACCAAGTCATTCAGTATACACAACAGGCCTAGCTTAATTTAGCTGCGCATTTTAGAAAGCCGACCTTCTGGTTGCAAGTATATTCAGATGGAAGTTTCTGCTTGAACCGTCCCTTCTGGCACTTTACGAAATTGGCTTAGTACAAGAACAAAGCAAGAAAGTAACGCAATAAACAAATAAAACACCCCAAGCTGCTGCTGATTCGTAACCCATGAGTCTACTAAGTACCCACCAAACAAACCTGCTAAACACATTTGAATAGAGCCAGATAACGCAGAAACCGCGCCTGCCTGTTGCTTATGTGGCGAAAGTAGCAAACTGATCGATACTGGGAATGACATGCCTTGGGCAAAACTTAAACACGTGAATGCCGTCAGCAATGAAAATACACTGAAGGGGGTAACCAACAACATGAAGCCAGCAACAGCAACAATCGCGAAACTCATCAGCAAGATTTGCTGAGCTTTGTAACGAGCATTGATCAAATTCAGCACTAAGCTACCCGTCAGCAAACCAACTGACGGTATGATCATCAAAGAGCCGTAATCTGCCGCCGTTAATCCTAACTCTTGTTGCATTAAAAATGGATACAAGGAGAGCGTAACCAGAGCCGATAAATAACTAAGCCAGTTGTAGCTCGCACTACCAATCACTTGTGTATTCGTTAACAGACGCAAATAGTTCGCGCTTACTTCGCCTACTTTAAATTTTCTCTTCGGATAAGGCAGCGTTTCTGGCAGCACCAATAAACCAAGTGTAAAAATTGCCATTAAGTAAATCAGCACAAACACGAAGACAGCATGCCAACTCAGGTGAAAAGCGATCCAGCCACCAAACAGCGGAGCAATAATTGGCATCACTGAAGCAGTGACTGAAATATAAGATAGCGCTTTGGTTAGTTGCATACCGTCATAACTATCACGCAGTACTGACCGACCAAGTACCGAAGCGCTGCCCGCTCCTAGGCCTTGCAGTAACCGTCCCGCTTCAAGGGCAACAATGTTGTCCGAAAACGCGATGCAAATAACCGTACCAACTAAATATACACTTTGCCCCAGAATAAACACCGGCCGACGACCAATCGCATCAGACAATGGGCCGTAAAAAAGCTGAGAGATACCGAAGCCAACGAGAAATAGCGTGACGAGATTCTGAATCGAATGTTGCGGCAAATTCAAGTCATGACCAATCAATGGCAAAGAAGGAAGATAAATACTAACGCCAACTTGGCCTGTGGCAATGATCATCATCGCTAATAACAATGGTGTTTTACGCAAACGTTCCTCCTACTTTGTGACAGATTGATGGCAAACAGTGTATATTTGATACTCAAAGATGATAATCAGCTAAGTTGGAAAGGAATTAATTCCCAAGGAGATACAATGGACTGGATTCAAAGCGTGAAGAGTTATATTCGTGTGGTCGAAGAAGGTAGCTTTAATGCCGCAGCGCGGAAACTCAATACCACCAGCTCAGCTATCAGTAAGCGAGTTCAATGGCTAGAAGATAAAATTGGCGTTCAACTACTCAAACGTACGACCCGCTCAATTAGCCAAACTGAAGCTGGTGCTCTGTTTTATCAACGAGCAAAAAGTCAGCTTGATTCATGGCAATCGGTATTAGATGAAACTCGCTCAGTCAACCAATCACCAGCGGGGCTATTAAAGATTGGGGCAACGTTGGCCGTTGGTTCTAAATTTCTAGTTCATTATCTTGATGATTTTCTTGATAAATATCCAGACATCACACTTCAATTAACAACAACGCTACCAGGTCAATTGCCAGAGCTAAGCTTAGACCTGTTTATTAGCCGGGAATTAGAGCAACTGAACTCTCTGAGTTTCAAAGCCACTGCGCTTTTCGAACATAAAGCCCAGTTTTACGCTGCGCCTAGTTACCTAAAAAAATACGGCACCCCACAATGCGTTGAGGATCTGACAGAGCATAATGTCCTGATTTGGGGAGAAAAACCCTCACGAGAAATCAAAACAAATCGAGGCAAACGTATCAGCTTGTCCGGTAACTTTGCCACGACCAACCCAGAAGCGCTGTTTCATGGTGCCAAAAGAGGCATGGGTATTTTGATGACGAACAACGTCATGATCAAAGATGATCTCAAATCCGGCGCGTTAGTCCCTATCCTGCCCGATATCACAGCGGATAAAGCCACTGTATATGCCTACTATCCAAAGCTGGATTATCAGCATACCCGAACTAAGCTATTCCTCGATTATCTCAAATCACGATTAGAAGAGGAGAAGCGCGCCTAGCTTAGCGTTTTTATCGCTATAGCTTTAAAAGGTTCAAGCATAAAAACATGAAAATAATGATTTGTTCGTTCACAAAATTTGAAAAATCTGCCTTAGTAACCGATAGTTTATTTGATGCATATCAAATAATAATTCGTCGTGTCTTACACGATATGTAAATAACAACGCTAGGTGAAATGCTCAATGGGTCAGGTACAAATCAGTTTCCACAAAATTGATGAGATATTGAAGCTAAACGGCACGGCTCAGCTAAACCGAGTCACGCTAGATATTCATCAACACTTGCAGAGCCATTGCACTTGCGTTGTAGAAGTTGCGCATCTTCAGCATTCGGCTCATACCATTTCCTTCGCCAGCAATGGAAAAATTACAGACAACCTAAGCTACCACCTTTCAGGCACCCCCTGTGAAAAAGTGGCGAAAGACATTGGCGAACATATTTTCTATCAAGACCAGGTATACAAGCGTTTTCCTGAAGATCAGATGTTTCAAGAAGATGGCATTCAAGCTTACATTGGCCTGCCATTGAAGACACAAAATGGCGAAGTTCTGGGAATTTTACTGTCTACCTTTACCCGAAGCATCCACGCGAAAGAAGCGCAAGATATCCTCGACTTCCACCGATTTTATGCCAATGTCATTATTCATAGCTTACGTGAAAAGTGGGTCAGTGAACGTTCAGATAAGCTTCTTAATCAGCTTAGCTATGAGGTATCGCATGATAACCTAACTGGACTGCTCAACCGTAGCTGTTTAGCTGATACCTTGGAGACATTAACGCAGCAGGCGACTCGCCCATTCAGTTTGGCGTATCTTGATATCGATAATTTCAAATCGATCAATGATATCAACGGAAACTATATCGGCGACCAAATCATTAAGTTCACAGCTAACGCCATTCAACAGAGCTTGTCGTCGCCAAACAATGCGTTCCGTGTTGCAGGAGATGAATTCGCCTTCATCACGTACGACGAAGATCCTGTCGCCGTGTGTCAGGAAGTACTCGACAAAATTGAAAGCGGCTACAGCGACAAATCTAACCGGATTTCTTTCACCGTTAGTATTGGTATTGCACGTGCCCCAGTACATATGTTGAACAGCGATGAGCTGATTTTGAATGCCAGTCTCGCTCTCAAAGATTGTAAAAAACACCGCGATACACGGATTCAGCATTACGACACACACCTTAGTGCTTTATACCACCGTAGGACGCAGCTTATTGAGGCAATGCGAATCCAGCTAAGTACTGATATACAAGACAGCGATGAGTTGTATGTAGTGGTTCAACCGATCGTCGATATCACGAGCGACCGCTGGAATTACTTTGAAATTTTGACTCGTTGGAATAGCAATATCTATGGAAATATCTCTCCAGCGGAGTTCATTGAAGCTGCCGAACAATCAGGCCTGATTATCGAGTTAGGTGAACGGATTATTGAACTCGCGTGTATCGCAAAGCAAGAACTCGAAGCGAACCTAGGCTATAAAGTCAAACTCTCCATCAATTGCTCAGCGTATGAGCTGGTTGATTCCAACCGTTATATTAATCACTTAACCAACATGGTTGAAAAGTATCAGCACGAAGCAAAAGACTTTGTTATAGAGCTCACCGAGACCGTCTTACTCTCACAAAGTGGCCGTGAACAGATGGTACTTAACTCGTTGCGATACTTGGGTTTTAAAGTCGCACTGGATGATTTTGGTACGGGATACTCAAGCTTGAACTATATACACAATTATCCAATTGATAGCATCAAAATCGATGCTACCTTTGTGCAGAACATGCTCTCAAATACAACCTCTGAACAAGTAGTGTTTTTGATAGCGCAATTGGCAGAGCTGCTTGATGTGGATTTGATTGCCGAAGGCGTAGAAGACGATAGAGCACTACAAAAGTTAATTGAAATGGGCTGCCACTACATCCAAGGTTATTTTTACTCTCGTCCACACAGTGTTGAAGAAATCGTACACCTGATAAATGAACGTGAAGTGCGGAGTGCCTAACGTACTGAACAGACTGCTGTCATAGAATTCAAATCTAGTTAATGCACAAAGTAAAAGAGACCAAGCTATGCTTAGTCTCTTTTTGTTTTTTAAGCGAAGTACTTTATTACAGCACTGCTTTCTCTTTATCGCGTAATAGTCTATCCATTTCATCTCTGTTCGCGACAAAAGTAGCCATCTCTTTCTTAGGAACAGAACTCGCCATTGGGATATTTGCTCGCATAGCGTTAACTGGACGGCCGTATTCAATCAACTCATAGTGAAGGTGTGGCCCAGTCACTCGACCTGTTTTACCAGAAAGACCGATACGCTGGCCTCGAGAAACCTTTTGCCCTTTCTTCACCAAAATCTTACTTAGGTGTAAGTAACGGGTTTTGTATTTGCTGCCGTGCTCAACAACCACGTAGTTACCCGCATAGGGGTGTTTACGAGTCATGATCACTGTACCATCACCAGTAGAAACGACTGGTGTACCGGTTGGTACAGCAAAGTCAGTGCCGTTGTGCGGCGCAACACGCCCCGTTACTGGATGTAAACGATTAGGGTTGAAGCCAGAACTGATACGCCAACGGCTACTTACAGGGTAACGCTGGAATGCGCGCTGTAAGCTTTCACCTTTGGCATTGTAGAATTGACCATCAGTATGAAGGTAAGCGGTGATCTCGCGGCCGCGATTATAAATCTTAATCGCCTCAATTTCGTTCTTACCTGTTGGTACACCATTGATGCTTTGTGAGCGACGAACAACTTCAAATCGATCACCTGCACGAAGGTCACGTCCAAAGTTAAGTTGTTCTTTGAGTAAGCTTACGACTTGACTCACTTCCGCCGACGTTAAACCTAAACGACTCGCAGAAGAAGAAAAACTGCCTTGAATAACGCCAACTAAAGGCTCTTGGCTCCACACGCCAGGAATGGAAATATCAGTAAAGTCATAGCTACCATCACTATTCAGCTTGTAGACCACTTTATCTGCAATAGAAAATTGCAGTTCCATTTTCGCTAACTCGCCTGTCGCATCATCACGCCAGAAACGGAGCGTATTGCCCGGCTTAAGTGTATCAAGTGCCAAGTAGTTCAAATCCGTTTCCATTACTTTCATTAACGAGCTGTAACCGAAACCGAGCTGACTAAAAATAGTGCTTAGGTTGTCACCTGCTTGGATTTGATATTCGAAGTTCGGGGGAGTGGCAACTTCGGCAGTTGTCGCATCAAGAATTTTTTCAACGACCTGAGATTCAGGTAGGTTCAATGCGATGGTTTTGGTTAAAGATGACTCTTTGAGAGAGTGAGAAACACCAATCGCAACTAAAACTGGCAAGGAGTATAACAGCAGCGCTCTACGACTTGTCAGATTCGGCAACCGTCTTGTAATTTCATTTGTAGACACGGGAATTACTATCTCCTTTCAAACAAGGCTCATAGCTTATGCATTCCCGAATAAGAAATCACTAGGAAATTTCGAGATCTAGCGCAGAAAATACTGAATTTTTACAGAACTCAAAAAAAATTCATCACTGTTGCATATGTAAGTTATTCCCTACACGCTGTAATGTGGATGAATTGAATTGATTTGGCGTGTCTGCCATTGCTTGATCGTCACCGTGCGCTAAATATGAAAGCGTGATAGTTGTATCACTTTTCCATTCGAGCTGAGTAAATTTCACGCGGTCACCAACAAAAATACTGTCTAAAAGTACAACTCGGCTCGGCACGGGGTCAAACTTGAACAAGCCAACATAGTTAAACGAACCGCTACCTTGTGTCGTTACAATCATCGGTGCAACAACCCATGAAACACCTTCAATCTCACGCTGACTAATCGACGCAGTTGGGACAAGTACCTGACCTTTCGTCGCACCTGCATCATAGTCACCTATCAAATAGCCGTTTTCTTTATCCCACTCATCAAGAAAAGTGACCGCACCCTGCTCGGGGACTTGGATCGTCCAAGGATTACGTGCAGTGATACCAAGCGTCTCTTGCACAATAACGTTAGTTTCTACTTCTGTTTGAGGAAACTTAGCCATGATCTCGTCATCAGACAAACTAAAACGATAAACACCCGCGATCACAACCACAACTAATAAAACGATTGGAATAAGTAGAATAAGTGGTATCGGCAGGATTTTTTTGTGAGTCATGAAAGCTTCCTTGTTTCAAGGTATAAACGAAAAGCGAGTATACCATTGTATACCCAAATGATTTCACCTCTTCAAGTGTTTCAAAATTAAACTAAACTGATTATATCCAAATAGTTTCAAGTCCAGAGCTCATAACGAGCTAGTGACACAAGCTCTGTGCTCTAGGTCTATTGGTGTATTGGGACAAATAGGTAATCACGATGACAAAAACCATTCATACATGCGAGTGCGCCTGCGGTTTAGTTGAGATCCGTTGTAAGGGAGAGCCCACCCACACGTCTGTCTGCCATTGCTTCGAATGCCAAAAACGAACTGGCAGTGTTTTTGGGGTACAAGCTCGCTTTGAAAAAGAGCACGTCACTTTAAACGGTGAAGTCACTAGCTATACCCGAATTGGCGATGATGGCAGTGAGGTTCAGTATGACTTTTGTCCATCCTGCGGCACGACAATGAGGTTGTTCGTTGCTGCATACCCAGAAATCATGATCATTCCCGTCGGTCTATTTACCGATAAAGAGTTCCACCAACCTACCGTTTCAGTCTATGAACAAATGAAACACGGGTGGGTGAGTTTCGAATGCACAACGGAACACATCTGCTAGCGGGCAATCCACGTTCACATATTTACTTTGGCTCGGACAAACACCCTATAAGTGAGATTTTTTTGAGAATGATCAATCGAGTTTTACTGTAAAGGGTTTCGTAACTCGGTGTGAGCGTTATAATCGGCTCCTAATATTTGGTGGGGGTTTATTGTGATTTCCAGACTTCCTCGTTGGGTGGAATATGGCGCGTTTCTACTAGCTCTTCTCGCGGGCTGCGTCAACGCCGTTGGTCTTCTCGGCTTTCAACACCAAGCGATAACTCATCTTTCGGGAACCGTAACTCAGCTAGGGAACAGCTTGCTAACAGGTGTGGATAGCTCCATTCACCTGCTCTTCATCGTATTTAGCTTTTTGATTGGCGCTGCCTTTAGCGGCTTTTTTATTGAAAGCAGTGCGTTAAAGCTAGGACGAAGATATGGTGTTGCACTGTGCATAGAAGGAAGCTTGCTCTTACTCAGCTTGGGCTTTTTGGTGCAAGGGGATTTGTACGGCCAATATCTAGCATCAGCAGCATGTGGATTACAAAACGCAATGATCACCACGTTTAGCGGCGCAGTAGTCAGAACCACACATATGACCGGAATCATCACCGATCTAGGGATTATGATTGGAGAGAGCTTGAGAGGTCGTCAATTTGACCGACGTAAAGCAAAATTATTCCTATTCATTTTCTTTGGCTTTTTGTTTGGCGGCGTCGCGGGAGCGGCTCTATTTACGGTATATGGTTTATATACGCTGGTTTTCCCAGCAATATTGGCTTTTTCTACAGCTCTGATTTACTGGAGTTACCTATACATACTTAGCCGTCAACAAAAAGCATAAAATTTCGATCCGATTGAAGCGACATGCTTCAATCGGATTTGGCTCAATAGGTTCACACTGCAACGGTACAAGAAACGCTGAACGGTATTTTGACACCACTAAAAACCTTAAAATAGATAAGGCTAACTGAATTTCTGGCAAAGAAGTTAGTTAGATCAAAATCACATTTGTTTACCATTTTATTATTCCAGTCACAATGCGCCCCATAATTCACTGCGCAATTCGCCTCTCGTGCTACAATTTTCTAACACAAGCAACATATTCGCATACACTTAGACGTTATTTGACCAATTACCCGACAAATCGGCTGAATAACTAGATGTATTTAATGAATAGTATTGCAATGGATGCAGTTTGCGGGTACCCTCCGCAAAACTGTGATTAAATACGGATGTTTAGTGAATATTTATGTCATGGAAATGGCAAGTATTGACTAGTAGTAACACGAGACAACTATGCATAACACCACTAATGCTACTGAAGCTCCTAAGGGCAACTTTTGGATGTTTTTCATCCCTTCCCTAATTGGTCTTCTACTCTTTATGGCTCCGATCTCTTACGATGGCGGCCTAACCATTCCCGTTGCCGTGATGGCAAAAGTCATCCCAGCGGTGTTAGGCGATACCTTGATTGCTATCGTCACCAGTATCATCGCTTTCATGGCCGTTGCTTCTGTTCTTTGCAAAATTTTTAAGCCAGCTGCAATTTTACGTAATGGTTTTTTAAACGGTCTCTTCAACCCATCTCCACTTTGGCTCGTTGTTCGTTTAATCGGCGGCGCTGCCGTGTTAATGACGTTCTTCCAAGTGGGTCCAAAAGCAATTTGGGAAGAGAACACTGGCGGGCTTGTTCTTACTGGTCTCCTACCTACTCTGTTTGCCGTTTTCATTTTCGCGGGTTTACTGCTTCCGCTTCTTTTGAACTTCGGTCTTCTGGAGCTATTTGGTGCGTTACTCAGTAAAATAATGCGTCCGGTATTCAACCTACCTGGCCGCAGTGCAATTGACTGTATGGCATCTTGGTTAGGCGACGGAAGTGTTGGTATCTTGCTAACCAGCAAGCAATACGAAAATAAGTTCTATACTCAGCGTGAAGCGGCTGTTGTCGGGACCACTTTCTCAGCAGTATCGATCACGTTTAGCCTAGTTGTTATCGCTCAGGTAAAACTAGAGCACTTATTTTTGCCTTTCTACGGCGCTATCTGTCTAGCTGGTATCGTAGCTGCGATTATCATTCCTCGCCTGCCTCCGCTTAGTCTGAAGAAAGATCGCTACATTGACGGCAGCAACCCTGATAAAGACGCAGATGCAGTACCAGAAGGCCACACCACATTCTCTTGGGGTATGGATCTAGCTCTTAAGCGAGCTGGTCAAGTCACATCGGTTCAGTCTGTATTTAAAGAAGGCGTACACAACGCAGTCGACATGGTATTTGGCGTACTACCTGTAGTTATGGGTCTTGGTACCGTTGCATTGGTGATTGCAGAATACACGCCTGTATTTGCAATTCTGGGTCAACCGTTTATCCCATACCTAGAGCTACTGCAAGTCCCTGAAGCTGTTGCAGCATCACAGACAATCGTGGTTGGCTTTGCGGATATGTTTATTCCAGCAATTTTAGCGGCCTCAATCGATAACGAAATGACACGTTTTGTTATTGCGGCAATGTCAGTAACTCAGCTTATCTACATGTCGGAAGTAGGTGCCCTACTGTTAGGCAGCAAAATTCCAGTAAACATTGTAGAGCTCTTCGTAATCTTCATTTTACGTACGTTAATCACATTACCTGTGATTGCTGGCGTTGCTCATCTTATTTTCTAAAATCGAGACGTCAATAAACAAAGGCTCCGCATCGTCGGGGCCTTTTTTATACCCAAAACTCCGTTCACATTAGGCTTTTAGTAAAAAGCTCATAATTTACAAAGACAAAACTTGAACAAAACACCTGCCAGCACCAACAAAATTTTCACCACCTCACCTGTAAAACCAGTTGATACCACTGTTTGTTAAGCAATTCTTTTCATTATGACGATTTCATTAATCGAGCTCGCAAACATGATCACACTCACAAGTTTTAACGTAAACTATCGTTTTGTTTAAATTTAGTTAAAAAAGACGACAAATGAGTTCATGTTTTTGACAAAGATGTCGATAAAGATATAACCAAACACAATAGGTTTCTCTTTATACCCAATTCGCTCGGTTTAAAAGAGGCGAAAGCAAAGTGGAACCAACCGGGAGAATCAGAGGAAAGCTCATGAAATTCAGACATAAGGTTGTCACAGCCTCTTCATTTTTGCTGCTAATTACCGTGTCGTTATTGTCGACACAACAAGTTATGACCATCCGCTCCCAAACTCAGGAGCAAATCGACTCAAGTGTCAACGAGATATTGACCAGTGTTGGTAACACTGTGCAATCAGAAATGAATGCAAAGAAGGATCTCGCTCGCTCCATTACTGAAGTGATTGAGCTTGATCCCAGTTCACATAGCTATGTTCAAAACATACTTGAAAGACCCACACCAAAAAGCAGCTTCCTTGCCATCGGTTTTGGTTATGAAAGTAATGGCTTTGTGATTGAAAATGACGACGGCTGGGATGCGGGTCCAGACTACGACCCACGTCAGCGTCCTTGGTTTATTGCAGCTAAGAGCAAAGGCGATTTGGTCGTAACCGATCCGTACGTCGATGCGTCTTCGAAAAACGTTATCATCTCTGTTGGTACACCAGTAAAAGAAAATGGCCAGTTTTTAGCCGGTATGTTTTATGACCTCGAATTAACTACCCTTTCAGATCTGGTCAACCAAGTGAATCTGTTTGATGCTGGTTACTTATTTCTGGTCACCGCTGATGGCACAACCATTGCTCACCCTCAAAGTAAATACAACGGTGAGAAAGTCGGTAGCTACCTCCCACAAATCGAACTTACGCAATCAGCACAACATGTTGAGATTGATGGCAACCGCTACATGGTTAACCTGACTCACATTCCTGGAGAGAACTGGTACGTAGGTTCGGTGATCGATGAAGCTGTTGCCTATTCTGCCGTAGGAGAGCTCCGTAACAACGCTATTATTTATTCAATCATTGCCGTGATTGCATCTATTATCGCCCTAACTCTGTTGATTCGCACTCTCATGCGTCCTTTGGACACGCTAAATAATGCGATTAAAGATGTAGCATCAGGGAAAGGCGACCTTACACAACGCCTCGAAACAGATACTGACCAAGAGTTTTCTGAGCTTGCCACAAACTTCAATACGTTCATGGAGAACTTACAACAGCAAATCATTGAGTCGAAACGTATTTCTGATCAAATTTTAAACGGAACTCAAATCACCGCTGAGGGCGCAAAAGACTCGGCAGGCGCAATTCACACTCAGCTGCAAGAGCTAGAACAACTTGCTACCGCGATGCATGAGATGTCTGTCACCGCGACAGAGGTTGCTAATAATGCGCAAGGTGCGGCAAGTGCAGCCAAAGAAGCCGACCAAGCAACGGTTGAGGGGTCTTCTATCGTTGGTGAATCGACACAAACGATAAACATGCTTTCCGATAGCATTGACCTTGCAGTCGAAGAAGTACAAGTGTTGGAATCTGCTACCGCCAATATCGAAACGATTCTAAAAGTCATCAACGATATTGCGGACCAAACGAACTTACTCGCGTTGAATGCCGCAATCGAGGCTGCACGTGCGGGAGAATCTGGCCGAGGCTTCGCCGTTGTTGCAGATGAAGTCCGTACACTGGCACAACGTACTCAAGAGTCGACAACAGAGATTCGTACTATGATTGAGCAACTACAATCTGGCGCTTCATCTGTGGCAAATGCCATGCATCAAAGCAAAGGTAGTGCTATAGAGGCCGTTGAAAAAGCGGGTTTAGCAAATAGTGCGTTACAACGCATTCGTGACGCGATTCAGCGTATTTCCGATATGAACTTGCAAATTGCCTCAGCAGCGGAAGAGCAAAGCCTTGTCGCTGAAGAGATCAACAACAATACGGTGAATATTAAAGACCTATCGACTCAAGTCGCCGAATCGGCAAATCGAACCAACGACGCGATGCAGGCGCAACAAGAAGATGTACATAAACAAGATCAAATCTTAAATAGATTTACTGTCTAACACTCATTTAAGCGAAAACAGCGAGCACCGGCTCGCTGTTTTTGTTTTTAACCCTCTACCCTAGTATTGGTCGATGTTACATGTGCCATGTTGGTGCTATTAAGCTCAACATTACAAGAACGCCGACTATGTGTCCTTTCAAGTTTAATTGAACTCGACATGGATATAGCGATCATTAGAACGACGATAATAGCGGTCGTCCACTTTTAGATAAGTGAAATCTCCAATCTTTATGTAGGTACTATTCCGAGGAATTCGGTCATGGTAATAGTAACTGCGCCTTGGTCGTCGGGTCTCCACATAAATAACGTCACGATGTTTATGTTTATGCTTGTGCTTGCGCTTGTGTTTATGATGGTGGTGATGCGCATGATGGTGATCGTACCGATGTCCATGCTTATGCTTCGGGTCAGCCACCGCTTCTGTACTCAACACACCTAAAGACAACATAACGCCAACCATGGCAAAAGATAATTGCTTTGACACAACAGAGCCTCTTATTCATATCAACATCGATATAATAGAAGGGTGAATCACTGTACATGTCAGCCTTTCGCTAAGGAGTTTTACTAAAAAGTCAGCGCTAACCGTGATTATCAGAGAAACGTCAAACATCACAAATGCTGATGACTTTGAGTGGCCTGGGTTCGGCTATGAATACAAAAAAGCCGCCCGTTTGACTACGAGCGGCTCAGTTTTTAAATAAGCTAGCGTGATTTTATACTGCTTGGGCAAACAGCAAGAAACAGCCGAATAGGAAGATCATGCTCATTCCCATTGCGCCGCCACCAGCTTCATAAATATTGTCATCTTCTACCGGCACTTGGCGCACTTTCATGGTCATTGATAATGGGACAAAGACCGCGAGAAACACGAGAATAATCCCCGCGTAGCTGAGAATAGCTAGGAAGTGTTCTGGCGCAAATACAGCACCTAATAGTGGTAGCACAAAAGTAGTAACAAAAATCACTGGCTTACTTGCTTTCAGTAGGTCTGCATTTTGATCGTATAGCGCCATTGCAACACCTAAGAACGACGTTAGTAGTGCCAAACCAGTAAACATGGATAGGATGAACTCTAAGCCCTCGTATTGCTGACCTAGTACCGATATCAACTCTGTTACGTTGGAGTATTGAACAAGCTCATGAGGTGGTAGGTTGCCGACAACCGCTAACAACCATAATAGGTAACAAACAAGCGGAATAGTTGAGCCCACAATAATCATATTACGCAGCTGTGTTTTACTCGCTTCTTTGTTGTAAGTTACAAGCGATGGGATCACGACCATAAAACCGAAACTGGTGAAAAGCACCGAACTGGTTTTGATAAGTGCCATTTTATCGTCGCTCACAACCTCATCAAGTCCTTCAAACGAGACGCTTGGTGCAAGCGCAAAAAGTGTCAGGATCAGCGCTACGATCATGCCTAGGAACAAACCGCGATTCAGCTTATCTACTACCCCTGTACCTGCCGAAACAATGATACCAACTAAAAGAGTAAAACCGACTTGGCTTGAGATCGTAGATGTTGGAAGCCCAATTGAGGCTGTTACTTTTTGTACCAGATCACCCGCACCAATGATGTAAGCCATTAATAGACAAACTAACAGGGCGTAAAGCAAGCTGTTGGTTACCAACTGACCTCCTTTACCAAGCGTTTCGCGAGCAATTGCATTCATGCTCACACCACCACCTACTTTGCAACTGGCTTCAAGAAGGAGCAGCGCAGCATAAGTCGTTCCAGCCCAGATGAACAACATAAGAAGAGTGCCCCAAAGGAGGCCAAATTGAGCAAGCACCATTGGTATAGCAAGCATACCAGCGCCAAGAGCAGTACCTGCAACGATCAGGGAGCTGCCGACAAGTTTTAGGTTCACGGTTAATACCTCTAAATTCAATCCGTTAATTTCTCGCCAGTTGTGCTTTATCTAAAGCACACAACAAAACGCTCCGACTTAGTCAAAATTTGGTTACAAGAGCACTATGTTACAAGAGCCCTGTATGGCTAAGAAAACATGCAACAAAAGGTGGTTAATCATTTGCACATGAACACTTGAGAGTCATTTTTGGCGATGTCATCGTTGATGAAATGTGCGCAACTTTGGGTTCGAAGCAAAATTGTTCATCTTAATTCATCAACCCCATTCGTTATGAATGGATTTGGTTCGAAAAGATTGTAAGGCATAAGCAGGACGATTGAAAAGCAAAAGGTCAATCTTATAGCGATATATTTTAACAACTCTTATCTTTTACCTAAGATGTGTTGTTTTTTTCGTCACTAATTAGTCTTTTATCGCTTAAAGAGAAGGAAGAACGTGCTCAATGGCTCAATTTGGCTGGGTGTACAGATTAATTTACAGTTTAAGTGAAGGTGTTAGATTCCAAGGACGTAGCCTAGATCGGACAATATCGCTATTATTCGCTGCGTACCGACACTGTTCGGTTCACATACCTCTAAACACTGATTTACGGTTCGAAAATATAGGTAAATGAGTGTCCGAATGCTGGGTGTGGTTCCCCAGCATTTGCACCCTTTCTTTTAGATGTCATCAATTGATCGAAATTGCATAAATCTTGTATCGCCCGACGTTACGATTGTGTTAATACGCTTTATCTAGCGCGCCAATGATATAAGTTAACACTGGAATACCCATATCGGCGACCTGCTTCTCAGTCTCACTCATATTTTCATGCGCCATCCGCAGCTCTACTTCACTTATCGATTCTTTGTGAAGGTAAAGCTCTTTGTAGTTCATCAATCGCTGTTGTGACTGTTGAATCAGTGTCACAACATTCTCTTTAGTCTCACGATGTTTCTGATCAATTTCACTAAATAAATGATCTAAAATGCGTTGCATTTTGCGAATAGAAGCTTTCGTTTCTATTGATTTGTATGATTGATACTTTTCCATTGAGTTAATAACTGACTAAAATATTTACGTTTTTATAAGACAGTTATTTTTATACTGATTGCAAAGCAGGTAAATATGTGGTGGTTAAACTGGTCCACTTCTTGCTCCGTTTAGGTCAAAACTGTCCTTTCAGGAGAGCACATGCAGGTAGACCCTATAATTCAAGCACTGATCGCAAGACGAAAATCGAATGGCCTCTCCCGTGAGCAAATGGCAAACATCGCTGGAATGAGCGTAAAAACATATCAAAGGATCGAGCGCGGAGAGTCCGATCTTAAACTCTCACAATATCGTGCCATATTGCGTTCGCTTCATTTGACTGACCTAGATATTGCTTTAGATGTACGTGATGTTCAGCATGTCACAGCAAATGACTTAACGGCCGTGGCGCGATTGCTCTCACCGGAAGCTCAGTCCCTGCTCGTTCGCCTGTTATCGTTAATCCTTGAACAAAAGAACAAGAAAGGTGATTAACGACATTACTCATACCCAAACGATGAATGCCCTGTTGAGCGTTGAAACATGAATCGTTTAGACAAAAATAAAACTCGTCAAATGACGAGTTTTATTCTTTATATCAGTCCGTTACTCTAGGCTTTTCAATTCCGATGTATCAACGCCTTTTATTGCATCTTTCGCCACTTTATCAGGATCAAAGACATCACGTTCTTCATATGAATTATCAATCATGCCTTGTCCTATCGCGGTCGCCTGCTTTTGTAACTTGTTACCCTCTACCTCACCAGCATCCCAGCCTTGTCGATAATCTGAGTCGGTTTGATACCTTGTTTCGTCCTTAATATAGTGTTCAAAATCATTCCCTGCCTCTTGCATACCACTATGCCGACCGTCATGAAAGCCTTAGATATAAGCTTCATCATAACCGCTCTCTTTTAACGCGCTGTCACTCGTACCACAGCCTGAGAGGAGAACAAAAAATAGCGAAACGAATACCTTATGAAACATATTTAGGCCTCAAAGCTTTCAAATAAATTAATCATAGTTCGCGATTTCAACTTCTGCTTACTTCAGGCTATTAGATAGCACTGTGACTCGACGAAGCCTGTGAACTTGAGTCCCTACAGTGAGTACAAAGCTGGACAAAGCATCACACCTACTGATAAACATTATACTCAACGCGCGTTTAATACTTCCATCGCAAGTGCTTCATCATCTTGCTCAGCCAAACCACTGATACCAATTGCACCGACGACTTTCCCCTCTTGTTCTACAGGTACACCACCCATAAAGCCTGTGATCTTTGGGTCAGTCCAATAACTCAACTGCTTACCCGTCTCACGAGCCCAAGCGCCCAGATTGCCGCTAGGTTGGCGGTCTCTAGCCGAGGTGTAAGCTTTGTTCTGTGCCAACAAACCTGCTTGTACGCTCACATCATCCATTCGGGCAAAACCGAGCAATTCACCATGCGTATCAACCACGGCAATCGCAATGTTTTGCTTGCGAACAGCAGCAATTTCCAATGCCGTTTGAATCAGAGTTTGAACTTGTACGTATTTCATTTTTCTCTCCTAAGGGATCTCATGACCAAGGGTTTTCTCGAACAATCCATACCAATGGCTGCGTGATAGCGTGACGTTCTCTACTTGAGCACAAGCGCGAATACGCTGTGGGTTTGCAGTACCAATAACAGGCTGAATTTGGTTTGGGTGACGCGTCAGGAAGGCTAAAACAATCGCCTCTGACGGCACGCCATATTCAGCTGCTAGCGCCATCACCATCTCCGCCGTCTGTCTGGTGTTGTGATCATCAGAATGTAAGCCACGCTCTGAGAATCTTCCTTGCGCCATACTGCCCCACGCTTGCAGTTGGATATTGTGCTTACGGGCATGTTCCAATGTTCCCGCAACGTAGTCAGATGCCGACGAAGGAAGCCCCATACCTTGCTTGAAGAAGTCAGACTTAGCCAGACTCATTTCCAACTGGTTCGCCACAACAACTTCGCCCGTTGCTTGTTGAAGAAGATCAATTTGAGCACTGTTCATGTTAGAAACACCGAAGTGGTTAACTTTGCCAGCTTGTTTCAGTGCTTGGAGCGCTGTGCCCAGTTCTTCAAATTCAACCAGAGGATCAGGACGATGCAGCATCAAAACATCAAGGTTTTCCACGCCAAGGCGCTCAAGAATGCCCTCAACAGAAGCCGTCACCCATTTGGCAGAGAAGTCATACTGCTTAACACCTTGCTCATCTCCTAGACGGATGCCGCACTTGGATTGCAGATAAATTCGTTCTCGTAAGGTTGAGTCATTGGCTAAGATGCGCCCAAACACTTCTTCAGCCTTACCGAATTTGTAGATATCCGCATGATCAAAGAGATTGATGCCAACCTCTAATGCTGCCTCTACAGCGGCATAAGCTTGGTTTTCATCTTGGGCGGTTAATGGGTTGCGATTCCACTCCCCTCCAAGTCCCATACAGCCGAAGACCAAGCGGCTAACGTTAGGTAAGGTTTTGGCGAGCGGTAGTGTTGGATTGTTCATCGTTATTCTCACTTTTCCGATTTCTGCATCTTCAATTTCTTAAATTAACTCGAACCATCTTACCGTTCGTAAAAATTAGTTTAATACCGTAAAATCGAATTCATTTTCCTCGTTACCGAACAATTAAAGCGAGCAATAAAGATGGCAGATTATAAGAGAATCGAAAAACTGATGCTGTTTGCTGAAGTGGCTCAAACACTCAACTTTTCTAGAGCAGCAGAGCAACTTGGCATTTCTAAAAGTTACCTGTCGGAACAAATCAAGCGTTTGGAATCGGAACTCGCCACGCCTTTGATTGTTCGAACCACACGCAGCGTGAGACTAACAGCAGAAGGTGAATCGATCTTTGCACAAGCGGAAGATCTCAAACGCCGCGTAATGGAAATGGAAAAGAGTTTAAGTCAGCGATCTGAACAAATAGACGGTCTGATTCGTCTTACCGCTCCCAAGATGTTTGCTGAAGCGGTGCTGCATGATTTGTGCGTAGCGTTTCGCGCTTTACATCCAAACGTAGAGTTCGAGATTCTTTCTAGCTATCAAGCGTTTAATCTGACGGAAACCAGCGTTGATTTTGCGTTTCGAGCGACAAGAACGCCGCCAGAGAATATGATTGCTCATCACCTTTTGGACTACCACCACTGGCTGGTTGCCTCTCCTCAGTATCTGCAAGAAGAAGGTACGCCGGAGACATTAGATGATTTACAAGAGCATCAATGCTTAACCACATTGCATCAAAAAGAGTGGCCGTTAAAAACGGGAACAGTTCAAACCCAAGGTTGGCTTTCAAGCAATGAAAACCGCTTACTCAAAGAATCAGCCCTGTCTGGCAATGGCATTGCTCGGTTAGCAAGTTACTTTGTCGAACAAGACGTTGAGCACGGCCGTCTAGTGCAGGTTCTATCGGAAGAAACCGACCACCAGCACAACGCGGTTTACTTGGTGTATCCGCAGCTCATCTATCAATCGGCGAAAACCAGAGCCTTCATTGAATTTGTGAAGCAGCACTTTGCTCAATAACTAAAGCAGTTAATCCGCCGACCACACCGAGCGAATATCTGGCCAACCCCAGTTAGTAAGAGCGACGTCTTCTAAAACGCCTTGGAAACGCAAAGTTTGTGTATGGTGGAACATGGGTGCAATCCAGTATTCGCTGATCAACGTCGATGCAATTGGCTCCAATGCATTAAGGTAGTCCTCAAGTGGAACGAAAGATCTGACTCTCTGTAGTTGTTCATCTAACCATTGTGCGTTCTTTTCTCCCAAAGTGTGGAATAGCACAGCGTTGCTGAAGAAGTTCGTGAACGCTGAGGCATGACGATTATCATCTAGGTTTATGTTCGTTACGACCATTGTCTCATTTAGCTCACCGTTCTTAGCCTTCTCGTTCAGCTCACGGTAGGAATACATAACAATTTCTACTTTACTGCCAACACTCGCCAAACGATTAGAAATAGCCCGCGCACAGCGACGCAATGCGGTATAGTTATATCCTGCTATCGTAATGTGTTTAGGTAACTTAAGCGGCTCACTGAACGGACGGAGCACTGGCTTCCAACCTGGTAGCAGGTTATAAGCGGGTATACTCCCAAACACAATATTCTCGCGGCGCATCACTTCGGCCAAGTGCTCAGGTTGAATTAGCTCACTAATATAACGGCGCTGCGCTAAAGAGAGTTTGTGCTTAGCGTGCTGATTAAATAAGGCGAATAAACAACCATCTTCTACTCGGCTACGCTTGCTCGCCGATGAGTTTTCTCGGTTTTGCGTCGACATATAGTGTCCACACAAATCCTCCGCGGGCGACGCATCCCTTTGCAACGTATTTGCTGCCAATGACGGGTTCTCCATTTGCTCGTCATTAACAATCCAGATAGTCACCAAATCCGTTAGAACTCTACATGCATAGTAACCATTAAATGCTTGCAGTTTTAAACGACTTTCATTGTGCTCGACAACAGAGAATGGGCCACTTCCGACCACCAGCTTGTTATTCGCTACGTTAACTTGGCTTACTGGTTGAATGCCGTATTTCACTCCAGAAATAAGTCCAGCAAAGCCCAAGTCAGCTCGATTAAGCTTAAAAACAACTTTCAATGGCGTTGGCGCAGTAATGTTAGCAACATGTGCCAACTCTTTTTCGTAGTACTGTAGTGAACTCAACTTTGCAAACAAGCTAACCACTGTTTCTGCATCAATGGAATTACCATTATGAAAAGTCAGACCTGGACGAAGGTAGAAAGTCCATTCGTAGGTGTCTTCGTCATAACGCCAGTGATGTGCGAGTTCTGGTTGCACTTTCCCATTGTTATCACTCGAAACTAAGCAACAATAGATTTGCCTTAATAAGAAACGTTCGCTGCTACGCTGAAGTTGATGTGGAACGACGCGCTCAAACATTCGCTTATAGGTTAATTGAATATTGAGCTGTCCTTCTTGAACAGAAGCACCAGACGTTGTTTTTAACAAACGGCCAAATGCCATTTCGTCTTCATCTAATATCGCCAGTGCTTTTTCATACTTGCCTAACTTGATACGTTCAAGAGCCAAGCTCTCTTTTAAAACGTCTAACTCCATATTCAGAATAAGAGTCGATCGTTGGTTCCGCCCAGCTTTCGGGTGCCAGCTCAACCACGCCTTCTGCTGCATCTGCGTTAGCAGGCTACGAGCATGCCGAGAAGAAGTGAACATGATGTCGGCAATGTCCTGTAACGTGGTTTTTGTTTCATCACCAACGCTAAACGAGAGTAATCGTTGGTAATAGCGAAACAAATTGAGATCAGACACTGAATCAACCTTAGATCTGTGAAGTTTGTGGATAGGAATAGTTTACTTAAGTTGGCGGTAATAAAATAAGAAAACTTCCTAATTATCTGTTCCCCTTTTCCACAATTAACCTCCAAATTCGGCTTTAAAGCCCCATATATTTACGTTATTAGGAAAAAAGCCAACAAAAGCACTCTCTTTTTTATATCCCCTTTTATACACATAATTTACTCGTCAGCTAAAGGAGGAAAAAATGAAGAAGCCAATGATGGCGTACTTTTTTCGCCAACGCCTAGCTCAATCGAGTAATAAAATAGAAGTGATGACTCTGGTTTATCTTAACGATATGTTCCAGTGGTCATAGCCTAACCTCAAGCAGAACTTAGCTCCTGATACTACACCCCCACTTCGTTGTATCTTAAGTTCTGCTTTTTCATCTTTTGCACTCTACTACCTTATTTCAGGTTACTAAAAGTTAACTAGTTGAAACACCGCAAAACAGAGTCTACATTGAAGTCTCATCCCCCAATCGCTTTGTTGAGAAAGGGGCATTCATGGATATACACCACCAATTCGGGAGTCAATATGGCAACTTCAGTGAAACTTAAAGCGGGCGACAGCTTCCCTCATCTTCAAGCCACTTTGCTAGATGGTTCAAGCGTGACGTTGGGTCAGCCGCAAGGTGATGCGACTTGGCAAGCAGTATTCGTTTATCGTGGTAAACACTGCCCTCTTTGTACTAAGTACCTCAACGAGCTTGAGAGTTACAAACAGGCTTTCGCTGATGCTGGCGTCGATATTCTTGCCGTTTCTGGCGACTCAAAAGCACAGCTAGAGGGGCATCTAGAGAAACTCGAAATCAGCTTCCCTATCGCTTACGGCCTGACCGAAGAACAAATGAAAACGCTAGGCTTGTATGTATCTATTCCTCGATCTGAACAGGAAACCGATCATAATTTCGCAGAACCAGGTCTGTTTGTGGTGAATGAACACGGCGACTTACACGTGGTGGATATTTCAAACAACCCGTTTGTTCGCCCTGAGCTTGGCGCGCTATCACGCGGATTGGCATGGATTCGCGATCCAAACAATAACTACCCTATCCGTGGCACATTGGATTACTAATATCTTCTACACCCAAGTAAACTTTCTATCCTTAAATAAGCTAGGATTCTTGCCTCAGTGAGAATAACTTGGAATGCATATCAGATCCGTGAGATCTGATATGTATCAACAAGTTGGAAATAGAGTCCTTGTTCATTATACAACGCCTTGATGAAAAACGAGATCAGTGAAGCTCAGGCTCCCCTCAAACGACGTTAAGTATTTACTTCTAAGTCACTTTCACGATAAATACATGAAATTAAGACTAAAAACTTAGACTTAACGGATATATAAATCATAACGGTATCTACACAAGTAGTTGGCTAGCGATTATTATCCTATTGCAGCCCACAATTGTGCAATTCTAATAATTCATACCATAAATGAAAACATAGATACCGTAAGAGACAAAATAAAAGCAAACGATTAAATTATAAATAAAACACCGTTCAATTAAAAATAAAAATTTTCACTTTATATAAATATAATTAATCGTTATTTGCAATCACACATCTTAATTGAGAAATACAGTATGAATAAAATCTCTTTGCTTTATATGGCCGTTTGTATCGGATTAGTTGGATGCGGTTCAGGAGGAAGCGACAACGATCCAGCAAAATATATACATCCCACCATTTCAAATCCGGAACAAGTCAACGCAATGATGGTGGACAAAGGTCATTTCTATTGTTCTGTAAACCAACAAAAACTGGAACACGGAGGGACATCTGCAAGCATGTCCTACCTGATTGAAAAGACAAGAAATTCTACGGTTGTCGATGATTATGAATGTACCGAATACGGTTTAAAGAAAGGTGAGTCAATTATCGTCACTAAAAGTGTAATTGAAAACTTTTCATACTCAAAACATTATAAAAGCACGAAGAAGAATGACATTCATGGGTTTAAAATCATCTACCCTACAGGCCTTACGACTCCGATTAATAAAGATTATGAAAAAATTACGATCACGTATAATACGGAGAGACCTGACGTTAACATTAAGATAATTCAATATTTTGACGAAAAGTCTAAATTATATACCATCAAAAAATATGAAAGCCACGTTAACGACAACTCACCAATAGGTTTAGTTGAGAAAGAGGAATTCGATAAATATTCCGATTTTGAAAAGAAACTGGAATTAAATAGTGCTTTTTTAAATTCAACTGAAGTGAGTGATTTATTCTACAACTTATTAAGTATGATAAAATAATAACTAAAAATCAAAAACTTAAAAAGTACGATTATGCTCAAGTAGCCTCGAAAGAGTACGTTGTTTTACGAAACAAATTACGATTTGAATGAAGCACATCTAAGTTACTTGAGCATAAAAGGCGATGTGTTGTTATCAGCTTTCAAAAGAGAGTAACGTTTGCGATTAACTACTTTGGTCTTAACGAAGCTCAATTTGATGCTTTTCAGACCAAATTCGCAAATCATCGAGAATCTTAAGTGCGGTACGGCCGAACTCTGTTAGTTCATAGCTGACTGCAATTGGGCGGTCGCTGATCACTTTGCGCACCACCATACCTTCCGCTTCTAGCTCTTTAAGGCGTTGATCGATCATCTTTTTACTTGCACCGCCTAGCATGCGTGCTAAGTCATTGAAACGAACTGGGCCGTCTTTCAAATGATAAATCAAAGAACCTTTCCATTTACCACCAATTAGACGCATCCCTTTCTCGATAGCACATGGCTCCGCACATACGTTCGCCACTGACTTACGACCTTTGCTATCTACACTGATTCTGCTTTCCACAATACACCTCAAGATACGCACCTAATCTAGGTAACGAAAAGTAAGCTAGATACATTTAGTGCTTTAGAGTAATAAAAACGTCACCTCGCCGCAAACAAATAAAAATGGACCGCATGTAGCAGTCCATCTCAATTCATCATTCAGTTCGCACTATCTTTCTAAAAGGATTAGAAGTTTTCGTTAATGTGAGCTTCGAAACGAACAAAATCGTTTTCGATATCTGCGTTCTTCATCACGTCGTAACAAGCGAATGTAGGCAGTGCTGACATACCAAAGAAGCGGAAGTTAGCGTGCATGTGGAACATCAAATCGTCCACGCCTTTACCTTGGAATAGGTATTCGCTCTCATCATCAAACGATTCTTCTGGCGCGTTGAATGTCAGTGACAGCATGTATTTGCTGTTGGTTTGAGTGCCGCCTGTACCATAGTTTTTCTTTGGTTCTTCTGCGCTACGGCCATCGAATGCACATAGTGCGCCGCCCATACCCGCAGTAAACACGTCGTCCATGTATTTTTTGAATGACCAAGGCACAGACATCCAGTTGATTGGGCTTTGGATGATCACGCGATCAGCCCACTCAAAGTGTGCGAGTTGCTCATCTACGTTGATCTCATCTTGCATTGTCACAACGCGAACCTCATGGCCTTTTGCTTGCAGAAGCGTCTGTGCTTTGTCGACAAGAGAAGCATTTAGACGACCTTCTGAATATGGTGATGGTTCGTGTGCATTGATGATCAGTACGTTGCTCATGGGATTACCTTTAAATAAGTTCACAAGATGACGCAGTAACCATTGTGCGTCGGATGTGGTTTATTATGGTAACCTAGAAATATAGTGCAATTAGTTAACTTTTAGTAACCTACTTAATTTTTTATTATATCACTGTTTTTAAAACATATATTTTTTCAATTTTTTATTCATCGTTATTTTACGATTAATTTTTTCATCGAGTTGTTGCATCTTCCACAGAGCAGGCGTACACTTTATCGCAATTCGACGATTAACTATTAAGGCCAGCGAATGAGTGATAAGTGCAAGGACACGTGCGAAGTTGTTTTTCAGACAACGCAACAACAGCTCGAGAAAGAACAAACTCTCGCAGCGCAAGCAAAAGCTTTGTCGCATCCAGCACGTTTGCGCATTCTGCATATCCTGCACACGCTCGATACCATGGGCGGTTGTTTGAACAGTGATTTGGTTTCTGAACTGGGTCTTGCGCAATCTACTGTTTCCGAGCACTTGCGTATTCTCAAGCAAGCAGGCTTTATCAGCGCCGAGCCAAACCCACCTAAGGTGTGTTACCGCATTCAACGCGACGCGTTTGATCAGTTCAATCTAGGATTTTCCAAGTTATTTGATTAATTCCCTTTGCACGCTGGTCAGGCGTGCAGAGATAAACTATACCTTTAACTATCGCCTTTCGACGATAAACGAATAAGAGAACACTATGACTACTCAAGTTTTAAATAGTGCCAGCGACAAAATGAGCTTCTTGGACCGTTACTTAACGGTGTGGATTTTTGTTGCAATGGCAATCGGTGTAGGTATTGGCGCAGCATTCCCTCAAGTTGCTGAGTGGAACGAGTCAATGTCAGTTGGTAGCACAAACGTACCGCTAGCGATTGGTTTGATTTTGATGATGTACCCGCCACTCGCAAAGGTGAACTACAACCTGCTAGGCACAGTGACGAAAGATAAAAAAGCAATCACGCTGTCTTTGGTCATGAACTGGATTGTCGGCCCTATTTTGATGTTCATCCTTGCATTGACTTTCCTAGGTGATCATCCGGGTTACATGGTTGGTATCATTCTGATCGGTCTTGCTCGTTGTATTGCGATGGTATTGGTATGGAACGATATCGGTGGTGGTAACAAAGAATACGGCGCAGCCCTAGTTGCATTAAACAGCGCTTTCCAAATCGTGACTTACAGTGTGATGGCATGGTTGTTTATCACTGTGTTGCCACCAGTCTTTGGTTACGAAGGTTTCGTAGTTGATATCTCGATGATGGACATCGCGGAAAGCGTTCTTATTTACCTTGGTATCCCATTCCTAGCGGGCTTCCTAAGCCGCAAATGGCTGGTCGCTGCGAAAGGTGAACAATGGTACAACGACGTATTCATCCCACGCATTTCACCAATTACGCTTATCGCCCTGCTTGCGACCATCGTACTGATGTTCAGCTTGAAAGGTGAAATGATTCTTGAACTGCCAATGGATGTATTCCGTGTAGCAATTCCACTGGCTATCTACTTTGTGTTGATGTTCTTTGTCAGCTTCTTCGTTGGTAAGAAAATGGGCATCGACTACGACAAAAACGCGTCAATTGCTTTCACGGCAACAGGCAACAACTTTGAATTGGCTATTGCGGTTTCTATCGCGGTGTTTGGCCTAAACTCAGACCAAGCTTTTGCTGGTGTCATTGGTCCGCTGATCGAAGTGCCTGTGTTGATTGCTTTGGTGAATGTAGCATTGCGAATGAAAGCCAAATATTATGGCTAACTTAAAAAGCACAAAAAATACAAAAGCGGTAAAACATTAACTCACTACCGTTTTAATATACTCGCTGGGCGTTAGGCCGAACTTACTTTTAAAGCGTTGGCTAAAACGCCCCTCTGACTGATAACCACACAACTGTGCGAGCATAGCAACGTTATACGAGCCATTTTGCATCAAGTAAAGTGCGTGATTTAAGCGCACTTCTGCCAATACTTCACGATACTGGGTACCTTCTTGTTTCAGTTTTCGTATCAATGTTGCTCGGCTCATAGCAAAGTGCCCCGCGACCATATCTAATGGATGCTCCTCCCCTGGAGAGCGCGATAAGTAACGACTAAGTTTCTGACTAAAAGAGATATGTGAACTCGAGAACAACCGATGCAATAACCCTCTCTCAGCTAGCTGCTGATATAGGCCCATAATCCAATAGCGTTGTGTCGCTTCACTTAAGCTTTCCCGCTCAAACGAAAACAAAGCATTTAACGTCGCTTGCAATGCTTTATCTGTCTCAACAACGGGTACATAGTTTCCTAATGCGTTGCTCATGCTTAGCTCCAACATTTCATCGCTAGGCACACAGTGAAAACTGAACATTCGAGAAAGAAATCGCCCTTGTAGAGGAAGATTTTCAAAATTTAGGGATGCATTTGCTTCACAAAGCATGATATTTGGATGATGGATGTCGAGTACTTCATCTTTCCAGAAAAGATGTTTACTCCCCTTAACAATCTGAATAAGGCTTGGGGAGTGAATCCTGACATTACGAAGCTTCTGCTGCTGCTCCGCACGAAACAGCGTAACCTGATATTGGTGACCCATTCTCTCCCCTTATATTCAATTATCGCGTGTAAGTCGTGGTTAATGTCGCTTTACCCAAAGCAACACTATTCAAAGTAAACCCTACAATGGCTGGTGGCGTGTTTTCATCCAAGTTCAGTTCTTCAGTTGGCAATGCCCACACCGTAAACTGGTAACGATGCATCCCATCATTCTTTGGAGGACACGCGCCGCCGAACCCCGTTGTGCCGTAGTCAATACGAGATTCTTTGCCGCCTAACTTGTTCATATCAATGCCTCGAGGTAGCTCGCTAACGGTGGATGGAATATTAAACGCTATCCAATGCCAAAAACCACTGCCTGTTGGTGCATCGGGGTCATACACGGTGATCGCAAAACTTTTTGTGCCCTTTGGAGCTTCTTTCCACATCAATTGTGGTGATTGATTCCCGCCATCACATCCCCAACCAGAGTATTCAAATGTCTTCGCCATCGGGTGGCCTTCTTGAATATCTCTACTCACGAGTTCAAATGCATGGGCAGAACCGACCGCAAAAACACTCAATACCAAAACTGACTTGTATATCGCTTTCATGTTTTTCTTCCTTTCAATGAATTCAACACTAGTCTAAATACCCAGCAGTCCGAATCCTTGTCAGTAAGTATCAAAAACCACAAAATAATCTATAATTTTGACACTTTAAGATTCTAACACAAACTTCTTACTCTCTTAATTGCACTTGGTTTATGCTAATTAATCGCTCACGGAATAAGGAAGGAAAATGGAATTGGATATCTACGTGGTGGACGCCTTCACCGATACGCAATTCAAAGGCAACTCAGCAGCGGTGATACCTTTAGAGGA
Organism: Vibrio sp. 1641; assembly: GCF_033339995.1. Taxonomy (NCBI): domain Bacteria; kingdom Pseudomonadati; phylum Pseudomonadota; class Gammaproteobacteria; order Vibrionales; family Vibrionaceae; genus Vibrio; species Vibrio sp. 1641. The sequence goes on along the minus strand of NZ_JAWOVP010000001.1, from coordinate 598,833 downwards.
ATGGCTAGCCCCAGAATTGATGCAAAATATCGCGACAGAAAACAACTTGTCGGAAACGGCTTTTCTAAAATCCATTGGCGCAAACCGATATGAGATTCGTTGGTTCTCTCCGATTACTGAAATCGATTTCTGTGGACACGCGACACTGGCCTCGTCGTTAGTTCTGTTTGATGAGTTTGGCATTAATGGCACGATTGAATTTCATACTCTGGAAGTAGGAACCCTCACCGTAGAGAAGAATGCGCAAGGTAAGATCGAGATGACGTTCCCTGCTCGTCCTCCAAAAGCCGTTTCTGATATTCCCTCGGCATTGATTGAAGGCCTAAGTTGCGATGTGGAACGCGTACTGCTTAGCCCTCAAGCGTATTTCGTGGTGGTCGGCAACCAGCAGGAGGTACTTGAGGTTCAATACCGTTCAGAGCACCTCAAGACACTCGCTCCTTACGATGTGGTCGTTACCGCAAAAGGCGATCAACAAGACTTTGTATCTCGTTACTTTTGGCCTGCAAATGGTGGTGACGAAGACCCCGTAACTGGCTCGATTCACGCTGGATTAGCACCGTTCTGGACAGAAGAATTAGGCAAGACGTCACTGGTCGCTTACCAAGCTTCTCAGCGCGGAGGTATTTTGCACTGTGAAGTTACTGGCGAACAAGTAAGAGTATCTGGCGACGGCGTGCTCTACATGAAAGGCAAGATTTTTGTTTAAATGATATTCATGTAATCAACTTAAAAGAGCCAAGTAAAGCACGGCTTCCGCAGGATCAAGCCAGCTTCAATAATTAATCAATTGATGAATATTGAAGGAATTAACTTCCTAGCCGGACAAAACTGACTCACGTTACATTGAATGCAGTCCCACACTCTTCTATAGCTTGATACGATTTCGAGCTCACCTTCTTAGAGGAAGCGTCGCATGATGAAGCGAATCATTCTTTGCACCCTAGCCCTGACTCTTTTAACTGCCTGTTCCAAAGATGACGGACAGCAAGCCCTTGGTACGCTTGAGCGTGACCGCGTAACTTTTACTGCAACCTCTAGCGAGATAATTCGTGCCCTACCCATTAAGGAAGGCAGCCAAGTCACCGAAGGAGAAGTGCTGGTTCAGCTCGATACAAAGAACCAAGAAGCCGTTTTAGCTCACGCCGTTGCCGAACAAGCCAAGGCTGACGCCTATCTTTTGAAATTGACCAATGGTGAGCGACCAGAAGACATTGCCGCAGCGCAAGCTCGCGTTGCCAGAGCGGAAGCTCAATTGATTGAAGCGCAAAAGAACTACCAACGTAAAGCGGAATTAGTTCGTAAAAAGCTCATCAGCCAATCAGAAAAAGACACCGCTTTAGCAGCCAGAGATTCTGCCCGTGCAGAGCTAGACTCCTCACAAGAAGAGTTCAGCAAACTGACCGCTGGCTCTCGTCCTGAAGATATTGAACAAGCGAAAGCCGCACTCATGGCAGCAAAAGCCGATGTGGCACTGCAAGAACAGAAACTGGCAGAACTCACCATCACGGCCACGCGAGATGGCTTGTTAGATAACCTACCGTTTAACCTTGGCGAACGCGTTCCTGTGAATGGTGTGGTTGCTGTAATACAAGCCAGCCGCGTCCCATACGCTCGCGTTTATGTTCCTGCTAACTATCGAGTCGACTTTGTGCCTGGTAAAACGGTTAACGTGCATGTAGATGGCGTTGAGCAACCATATAGCGGCACCGTTCGTTGGGTAGCGACTGAGCCTTCATTTACGCCTTATTTCGCGCTTACCGAGGAAGAACGCTCGCGTTTGATGTACTTAGCAGAAGTCGACCTTCAAGACTCAGCACAACCCTTGCCTTCGGGCATTCCAGCGCAAGTGGATTTGGTGGAGTAAGCCAATGACCGAATACGCGATTCAAGCTGAAAATGTAGTGAAGAAGTTTGGTGACTTCACCGCCATCAACAACATCACGCTTAATGTGCCCAAAGGCAGTATTTATGGTTTTCTTGGCCCTAACGGTTGCGGTAAATCGACAACCATTCGTGTGTTGACTGGCTTGCTTAGCCCAAGTGAGGGCAATGTCGATGTACTCGGGCTAGAGATCCCAAAACAATCTGAGCTTCTGCGCCTCAAGATTGGCTACATGACACAAAAGTTCTCGCTTTATGATGACCTGACGGTTCAAGAGAATCTTGAGTTTATTGGACAAATCTTTGGTATGGAAACCAAGGCCCTGAAAGCTCGCATCGAAGAACAACTAGCCACCTACGGTCTCGACCAGTTGCGTAAACAGCGCGTCGGCGGAATGAGTGGCGGCCAGAAACAACGCTTGTCTCTCGCCGCAGCCACTATGCACAAGCCAGAACTGTTGTTTCTCGATGAGCCCACATCTGCGGTTGACCCAGAGAACCGACGCGATTTCTGGGAGCAGTTGTTTGATCTCTCTGACCAAGGCACGACGATTTTAGTCACAACGCACTACATGGATGAAGCAGAGCGCTGTCATCGTCTGGCTATTATGGAAGCGGGGGAAATCCGCGCCGATGGTGAGCCAGAAGAACTCATGGCCCAAATGGGCGTTAACATCGTTGAAGTCAAAGCGGATAACTTACGCGAGCTAAAAGAGAAAGTCATTCGACGCGAAGAAGTCCGTTCTGCCGCACAGCTCGGCATTCGCTTACGCATTTTGATCCACCAGCACATCGAACAACCGATCGAATGGTTAACCCAAACCTTTCCTGAGCTTGATGGCTGCGAGATGAACATTGCTCGTCCTAGCTTGGAAGATGTGTTTGTCAGCGTGACGGGAGAAGGTCGCCAATGATGAAATCTATTGCCCGCATGAAAGCGGTGATGATCAAAGAGATCCGTCAGCTTTCACGTGACCGCATTACCTTTGGCATGGTCGTAATGATCCCCCTGATTCAACTTCTGCTATTTGGCTTTGCCATTAATACGGATATTCGCAACATTCCCGTTGGCGTCGTCGATCAAAGTGGCAGCACTGCCGGGCGCGTGATCACTGAGTCCGTCAAAGTCACACAAGTGGTCGATGTGGTCGAAACCTTCGCTACCGCTTCTGAAGCCGAGCAAGCCATTCAAGACGGTTTGGTGCGAGCGGCTTTAATTCTACCTAGCGACCTAACCCAACGCATGGTGCAAGGTAGAGAGCTTGGCCAGTGGATTGTGGATGGCTCAGACACCATGATCAGCTCAGCGATTCTCTCACTGCAAACCATGCCGTTAACGGATTTTGATTTTGAGATACGCCCTGCCCCAACCAAAACCTTTGAAGTTGCGCTGTATTACAACCCGAGTCGGCGCTCGGCGGTGAACATTGTCCCCGGTTTATTGGGCGTGATTCTAACCATGACGATGATCTTGTTCACCAGCGCAGCCATTATTCGAGAACGGGAACGTGGCAATTTAGAGTTACTGATTACTACGCCAATCCACTCCATCGAACTCATGGTAGCGAAGATCATTCCCTACATCTTTGTTGGTCTGATACAGGTGTTTATCATTTTAGGCTTGGGTCATTGGATATTTGGTGTACCGATAAACGGCGCCATTAGTCAGATACTGTTTGGCACGCTGTTGTTTATCGCCGCGAGTTTAACCTTAGGTTTGGTGATATCCACCATTGCGACGACGCAGCTTCAAGCAATGCAGATGACGGTGTTTATTCTTTTGCCATCGATTCTTCTGTCCGGATTTATGTTCCCTTATGAAGGAATGCCCATCGCGGCACAATGGATATCCGAAGCGCTGCCTGCCACCCACTTTATGCGAATTATTCGTGGTGTGGTGCTGCGTGGTGCAGACCTAATGGAGCTATGGCGAGATACAGTTTGGTTACTTGGATTCACCGTTATCGGCCTTATTGTCGCTTCATTTCGCTTCAAAAAATCACTCGACTAATTCCACGATATTGCGTTCATTCCTTAAAAACAAAAATAGCCCCAACGAAGGGCTATTTTTTGTTTCTGTATTCATACACTGCGCTATCGAGCTCAACTCTCAGACAATATTAATAGTACTCACCGTAGGAACAATCTCGTAAATCGGAAATATTGTAGTTTTTCAAAGAGTTTATTTTAAAGTTGAACACTACCTGTTTACAGACAACGCCTTCGCGATCCGTGTACGTGATAATACCTTCACTGTACGCACGCTGACCATCAGAGGATGTCACGTCAGCAACAAGTTCCAAATGGCCCTTGTGCGCGTCTACGCGATTCATCATCTCAAACACATCGACCCACTCTTCGCGATTTGCCATTTGTATTAGCATGGACTTCGCCTGTGTTTCCAACTGCTGGGGGTATACATAATAACGGTTGTAACCAAAGTATGCGCACATAAGTAATAAAACGAGTGCAAATGAGGTTGTTCTTGTCATACAAGCTTCCTCTTGTTGTTATAAAAATCTTGCTTCGTTAATTCAGTATAGGAAGCGAGCAAAGTTTAGGTTATAGAACTTGCCCAAATAACAGGGGACAGTCAGAGACAGTCAATTCTATGACAAGCTCAACAACAAACTTTATTGCACTCTCATCATGGGCTTGAACAAAAATACGCCACAGAGACAGTAAGAAGTAAGAAGTAAGAAGTAAGAAGTAAGAAGTAAGAAAGGAAAACTAACCGGAGCGCGGTGATAACAGAAAAGTAAAAGGAGTTGGAAGAAAAAGACAATCCGAGTGAATGTAGTGAGAGCGGAAATCAAGATTAGATTATCCGCCCATCAACTAGGCTCAAATTGTCAGTGACCACAACAATGTGACTCACCGAATTTAAACGTGTTGGTAACTATCTTCGAGAGACTCTGTCTGCGTTGTTTTTTCGCTCACTTCCACTTTAACCGCAGCGACCTTGAACTCAGGGATCTTCGCATGCGGATCCGTCGCCGTTGTCGTTAAACGGTTGACTGGCGATTCAACAAAGTGGAATGGAATGAACACCACTCCTTTTTGAATACGCTTAGTCACAAAAGCATCAATCTCAATGCTGCCGCGACGTGTAGACACCGTCAGACGCTGACCATTACTGATGCCAAGTGCTTCTGCGTCTTCCACGCTCACCATCGCGCGAGGGCCAGCAAGGTTATCCAACCCTTTGGTTTTGCGCGTCATGGTGCCAGTGTGGAACTGCTCAAGTACGCGACCCGTCGTTAACACAAGTGGGTACTCTTCATCTGGCAACTCAGCCGCATAACGGAACGGTACACCCACCATCTGCCCTTTACCACGTGTAAACTGGGTTTGGTGCATGATGCGAGTACCTGCCGGGTTGTTCTTGTTGCTCGGCCATTGCACACCGTTTGGCGTAATGGCATCCCAACGAAGACCCGCGTATTGAGGTGTCACACGTGCGATTTCGTTAGTGATATCAGACACGCAGTGGTAATCCCAATCACTGCCCATGGCATTGGCAATTTCTTGAATAATCCACCAATCTTCTTTCGCTTCACCCGGCGCCGTTACGACAGGATTCACACGCTGAACACGACGCTCCGTATTGGTGAAGTGACCCGCTTTCTCTGCAAACGAGCAAGAAGGCAGAACCACATCCGCGTATTGCGCGGTTTCCGTTAAGAAGATGTCTTGAACCACCAAGAAATCGAGCGCTTCTAAACCTTCAATCACATGCGCTTGGTTCGGATCACTCAACACTGGGTTCTCACCCATGATGTACATACCACGAACGTCACGATGGCAAGCCGCATCAATGATTTCTGTCAGGGTTAGACCTTGCTCAGAAGGCAGATTAGGTGCGTTCCATTCAATCGCAAACTTCTGACGCACAATTGGGTTGTATACCTTTTGGTAGCCTGGGAAGCTGTTTGGCAAAGCGCCCATATCACACGCGCCTTGCACGTTTGATTGACCACGCAGCGGGTTGATACCACCACCTTCAATACCGATGTTGCCACACAGCAATTGCAGGTTAGCGATAGAACGCACGTTGTCATGACCTGTCGTGTGCTGAGTAATCCCCATCGAGTAGTACACAGCCGTACGATCTGCCGTACCGATCATGCGCGCCATTGCTTGAATGTCTTCGGCTTTTACGCCCGTAACCAACTCCACTTTATCGAGGTTGTAAGCTGGCGACATCACCTCTTGCAACAAGGTATCAAAGCCGTCGACACGTTCTTCGATGTACTCTTGATCGTACCAACCGTTCTTGATGATCTGCTGCATGACGCCGTTCAGGAGCATCACATCCGTACCCGGACGGTGCGCCATATACAGCTCTGCATGCTCCGCCATATCGACACGTTTCGGATCAGCCACAATCAAACGAGCGCCGTGGTGACGAATTGCTTGTTTGATGTGTGAAGCGATAATCGGGTGCGCCGATGTGGTATCCGAACCAATAATAAAGATCACATCAGAGTGCTTAATACTTGGGATGTCGTTGGTCATTGCACCACTACCGAGTGATGCCTCAAGACCTGTTACACTCGATGCGTGACACAAGCGCGCACAGTGATCGACGTTGTTAGTACCCAGTTCACGACGGACAAATTTTTGGAACGCGTAGTTGTCTTCGTTAGTGGTTTTCGCTGAAGAGAAACCCGCCAATGCGTTGCTGCCAAAATCTTGCTTGATGCCAGAGAACTTGCTCGCAATCAGTTGAATCGCCTCTTTCCAACTTGCAGGCTGCAACCAACCGTCTTTGCGGATCAATGGCGTGGTAAGACGCTCTTCACTGCCAATGAAATCAAAACCAAAGCGCCCTTTCACACACAGCATGCCTTGGTTCACTGGCGAGTCACCGCCCTTCACGTAACGAATCGTATTGGTTGCTTCATCCAAGAACATAGTCAACTTACAGCCCACACCACAGTATGTACAAATGGTGTCGACCGCTTTCAGATCTTCGGTACGACCTTGTGAACGGTCACGACTATCGACCATTGCGCCCGTTGGACACACTTGAACGCACGCGCCACATTGCACGCAGTTCGAATCACCCATTAGGGTTAAGCCATTCTTGTTACTTCCAAAGTGTGGACGATCGTCAGGACGTAATGCCGGACGACCTTGTTTATCGCACACGAAGTTCAGTACACCGTGTACGGCTTTGTCGCGGCACGCTTGGATGCACTGACCACAGCTAATACAGCGGTTAGCATCAAACTCAATAAACTCAGAACTGCGGTCAACTTCGTACTTATGACGCAAGTCTTTCGCACGAAGATCTAACCAATCTTGGTGTGATTTAATCTGCAAGGAGAAGTCAAAGCTTTGCTCGGCTTCATATTCGGTGGAGTAGTCACGTAGCGCACAATCGGTATTTGCCTGACAGCCACATTCTAGACAGCGCGCAGCTTCCTTCATCGCTTCTTCGTTATCAAAGCCTAACTCCACTTCAGCGAAACTTTGCTCGCGTTGTGCTGGAGTCAGTTCAGGCATGATAGAGCGAGCGACTTTCTGGATGTTCTCAAAGTGAAGCGGATCGACTTGAGAAAGTTTCTTCTCTTTGCGCGAGTTGAACGCCACCTTTGGCATGTCTGCCATATCGCCATTCAAAAACAGGTCAATCGCTTTTGCCGCAACGCGACCATCACCCACGGCTTCAACTGCCGTTGCTGGACCACGGCGGAAATCACCAATACTGAAGATGTTACCCGTGCCTGTGTGCATGGTCTTTTCATCTGCATCGGAGGTGTTCCAACGCGTAAGCGGAATCGACAAATCTTCGCCCTCTAGGAAGCTCAGATCTGGCTTTTGCGATACTGCCGCAATCACGGTGTCGAACTCTTCGGTGAAGAACTCGCCGGTTGGTTTAGGGCTTCGACGACCAGATGCATCCGGCTCACCCAACGCCATGCGTTCTAGACGAATCGCATTCACGCGTCCGGTTTCATCGGCAAGGTTTTCTGCCGGGTTGGTTAAGAAGTGGAATTTCACCCCTTCGTGTTCCGCTTCGACAATCTCGTAGTCTTCTGCCGGCATTTCGTCACGGGTACGACGATAAATCAACGTGGTGTCTGCACCAGCACGACGCGCAGTACGAGCACAGTCAATTGCTGTGTTACCACCACCGATCACCGCGACTTTATGACCCGTTACATAGTTTTGCTCAGTAACGTAATCTTTAAGGTAATCAACGCCTAAGTAGCAACCTTCAAGGTCGCTGCCTGTGTAATGCATTTCAACCGCTTGAGACGCGCCAACAGCCAAACACACTGCGTCGTATTCTTCACTCAATTGAGAAAGCGTGAAATCCACACCCAGCTTTTGATTGGTGTGAACTTGCATGCCATTGCGGCACATCAGTTCGATTTCTTTATCGAGAATGTCTTTTGGTAAACGGTATTCTGGAATGCCATAACGCAACCAACCGCCCGCTTTTGGCATGGATTCAAAAACCGTAACGTCGTAGCCTTCGTTCGATAGGTAGTAGCCAGCTGTCAGACCACCAGGACCACTGCCGACGACGGCAATGTTCAAACCTTTGCTTGGTTTCTTTTCTGGTACGTAGGCTTCATGCGCAGACAAATCCGCATCCGCGGCATGACGTTTAAGCTGACGAATTGCAATAGGCTCATCGACTAACGAACGGCGACATTCGCTCTCACAAAATGCCGGGCATACGCGGCCAATCGATAACGGCATAGGAAGCGTACGCTTAATCACTTCAATCGCTTTTTGATGATCGTTCTGTGCGATGTGATAAAGGTACGATTGGATATCCACGCCCGCAGGACACGCGGTTTTACATGGCGCTTCACAATCGGCGTAATGGTCCGTCATGATGCGGTTGAGTGCTTTTCTGCGGTGCTCGCTTAATTGTTCTGATTGCGTGACCACATTAAGGCCGCGGTAAACTTCGAGTTCACACGCACGCTTAGTACCGCCACTTTCGACTTCAACCTCACACAAGTCACACGGTACTTTTTCATTACTTTTGTTCATTCCGCACAGCGATGGGATCTCGACCCCACACACTTTTGCTGCTTCTAAAAGGGTTAGACCCTCTTCTACAATTCTATATTTTCCATCGATGACAATTTCTATCATGCAACCCCCGCAGCAAAGCAAATCCAAATCTGCACAAGTAAAACCATGCATTCTATAAGGATAATCATTTGTAAGACAAGTTAGTGTGATGTAAAACTTATAAACCACATTTTTCACGTGTCATAAAAAGCGAGGGCTTCTTTCGCTAACTTTCAACACTCGGTATTTAACAAACGTTTTACTCCCTCGAAAGTGCGAAAACTGAAGGGGTGGACTATTTTGATAATAAGAGTAATAAATGATTGACCTTACCCTTAGGTTAACCTTTAGAATCGAAGGGTTTTCATCATTTTCATCAAACACATGGGAAAGGGTATGCACTTAAAATCGCTGCATACAATCTGGTTAACTCTCTTCACGACACTAGTGCTATTAGTATCTAGTGTGGCGAACAGTGAGCCGTTGATGAATATTCAAATGATGTCTACTGGCATGGCTCATCATCCTTCTATGATGAGTGACAGCGAACACTGCGGTATGCCTCGCATGATGGACGTCTCCATGACTGACGCTTCTATGTCCGAAGATGGCGATGCAAGAGAAACCAGCATGAACTGTGGTGGAGGCTCCGGCATGGTTCATACCTGCTGTACTGCCGCGTGTACGATAGTTTTCGTCCCCCTACCGAATCCTATCAATAGCCCAATGCCCGTCGTCTATCGCGCAACTATTACTCCTGAAGTTGCTTCCCCTGTCGTACACGTAAGCCGCGACCTATACCGACCTCCTATAGCCTAAATCCGTCCTAGCATTCGACCCTGCGCGTGTATCGCAGGCTGTTTTAATGCGCCTGAACGATGAGGTAACAAGGCTTTACTGTTCCCGCAATAAAATCCGCACCTCCATCGATCCGGCGAACACTGGATTTAGATTATGGATATCAAACCATACCGCTTAGCTGCACCTATTTTTATGGTGGCTCTGGTCGCTGCGCCAACCTTGGTTAACGCCGCTGGTAAAGAGACGCACGCAGCACAAAATTCCGCATCAAGTGAGCGAGCTTCGACGACCAAGCTTGCCCAACTGATCAACGTCGCTTTGAGTAACGATGGCAATCGTAAGCAATACTCAGCGCAATCTGCTGCCATGCGTGAAACGGGCGTCGCGAGCGCGACCTTGATGGACCCAAAACTGAAAGTGGGTTTTGGCGGCTTGCCTGTCGACAGCTTCAAATTCGATGAAGACCCAATGACCAATATCTCCGTTGGTTTAATGCAACAGTTTGAGCGTGGCTCTACGCTTGATTTACAGCAGAAGAAAGCCAATCAACAAGCCGACGGCCTTGGGCTTCAAGTTCATGCTCGTGAGCTTGAGGTAGCCAACAGCATGACTCAACTTTGGTTAGAGCTTGGTTACCAGCAACGCGCTGAACAAATCATGCTTGAGAATCGCAAGTTGATGAAGGAGATGGAAAGCTTTATTCAAACCAACTATTCGATTGGTAAGAGTGAAGCGCAAGATCTGCTCAACGCCCAGCTTCAAGTCAGTAAGTTAGATGAGAAACTGCAAGCCAATGCACAAATGCAACGTCGTCTTATCTCTCAACTCTCCGAATGGTTGGGGTCAGATTGGTTGGCAAACGAACAGGCTTTGCACGCGAGCAACCAATTGAACTGGGACACACTGAACAGCAAACTTGCTGCCAGTCAGGGTTCCACCAAGCATTATCAGCAACTCAGCCAACACCCGATGGTTAAGATGGCCGACGTCAGCATTTCTGCCAATAAAACGCAGGTGGAAATTGCTGAGCAAGCCTACAACCCGCAGTTTGGCGTCGAAGTAATGTACGCCTACCGCCAAGCCGACAACATGATGGGTGAGCCCGCCTCTGATTTGGTTAGCGCTTACCTCACCATGGACATTCCGTTGTTTACGGGTGACCGCCAAGATCGCAATCTTGCTGCCGCTCAATACCAAGTTGGCGCGGCACAATCGCAAAAAGACACCTTACTAACGCAGATGAATGCCAAGGTGAACACTTTGCTGGTTGATCGCGGCAACTTAACCCAGCGTTTAGAACGTTATCAATCCACCTTATTGCCTCAAGCGAAAGCGCGCATTCAAGCCGTTGAGCGGGGTTATCAAAACAACACAGCGCAGTTTAACGATGTGATTTCCGCCACGACTGACGAGTTGGCTCTGCAATTGGAGCAACAACGTCTACTGACCGATCTCAACATCGCAAACAGCAATTTAGCCACCCTACTCGGTGGTTTCGACTACCAAGTGGCTTCACCGGAAGCTCGCTCTATTTCGACATATTAATTTGTGATTCCCCAAGACAGTTGGGGCTGCAGCTAGACGGCAAACGAGAGAATCCCATGAGCACTTTCCCTTATAAACCAAGGGATCTTCTATGTGATTTGGGTGAACGAGAGCAGGCAACAACGCTGTAGCGTCAAATGTGAAGGGGAAAATAAGGTAAAACAATGAAAACATTAAAAATTGCAACCATCGCGCTGATTGTTGGTGGTGCTTTAGGGTTTGGTGCTAATCATTTTCTTACGGGCTCGGCTCACGACATGAGTGCAATGGGTGGCAAATCTGCTGCAAGCTCTAATGATCCACTTTACTGGGTTGCCCCAATGGATCCGAATTACAAACGCGACAAACCGGGTAAGTCCCCAATGGGCATGGATTTGATTCCGGTTTACGCAGAAGACCTATCCGGTGAACAAGACGCACCGGGTACAGTGACTATTGACCCTTCAGTAGAAAACAACCTCGGGGTTAAAACCGCAAACGCGACACTGCAACAGCTATCACCACGCATCGAAACGGTTGGCTATATTGCCTTTGATGAAAGTCTGTTATGGCAAACCAACGTTCGTGTGGCGGGTTGGGTAGAAAAACTCTACATCAATGCCGTGGGTGAGAAAGTGAAGAAAGGCGATGTGCTTTTCACGCTCTACTCTCCAGAACTGGTTAAAGCACAAGAAGAATTGCTGAATGCGTACCGCACTGGCCGCAAAGGTCTTGTAAAAGGCGCGACCGAACGCTTGGTAACGCTTGGTGTTGACCGCGCTCAAATCAAATCCATTACTCGTAGTGGTAAAGCATCGCAAACCATTGAAATCAAAGCGCCTGCTGATGGCGTTATCGCGAGCTTAAACGTGCGTGAAGGTGGCTATTTATCCCCTGCTCAAGCGGTGATCAGTGCAGGTCCTTTGGACAATGTTTGGGTTGATGCAGAAGTCTTTGAGCGTCAAGCACACTGGATGAAAGCGGGCTCTCAAGCCACGATGACCCTTGACGCGATTCCGGGCAATGAATGGCAAGGTGTCGTAGATTACGTGTACCCAATCCTCGATCCGAAAACACGTACGTTGCGTGTGCGTCTTAAATTCCCTAACCCAGATGGCGCATTGAAGCCAAACATGTTCGCCAATATTGCCTTGCAGCCTGTCACTGACGACGCAGTGTTAACGATTCCTAAGTCATCTGTTATCCGCTCTGGCGGTATGACTCGCGTTGTTCTGGCGGAAGGTGATGGCAAATACCGTTCTGCTCGAATTGAAGTTGGCCGCGAAGCTGGCGAACAAATCGAAGTATTACAAGGACTTAAACAAGGCGACAAGATCGTTACTTCATCTCACTTCATGCTCGATTCTGAATCAAGCCAGTCTGCGGATCTGTCTCGCATCAATGGTGTAGAAGCAGCGGCAGAAACAGCATGGGCCAAAGGTGAGGTCACAGACGTAATGAAAGATCACCGCATGCTGACCATCAACCACCAGCCTGTACCAGAATGGGATTGGCCGGGCATGGTAATGAACTTCACTTTCGCAGATAGCGTTGAGATGGGTGACTTGAAAAAAGGTCAGGCTATCGAATTTGAAATGCAAAAGACGGAGTCCGGTCAGTACCAAATCGTCAACTATAAGGCTGATGAAAGCGTCATTGCCGCAGAAGTTTGGCTAACTGGTGACATCACCATGCTGATGGCCGACTTTGGCATGATCACCTTAAACCACTTACCGGTTGCAGAATGGAACTGGGATGCGGGTGAGATGAACTTCTCTGTGGGTGAAGACGTTGATCTATCGGGTTTTGAAGAAGGACAGAAAGTTCGGTTTCTAGTTGAAAAACAAGGATCTGACTACGTTCTTAAACAGCTAGTTCCTGCAACATCAGCCGTCGAGGGTTAATTATGATCAATGCTATTATTCGTTGGTCACTGAGCAACCGATTCCTAGTGTTGGTCGCGACCTTAGCCCTTGTATTAGGCGGACTTTACAGTGTAAAGAATACGCCTGTTGATGCGATTCCGGATCTTTCTGATGTGCAAGTGATCATCAAGACAAGCTATCCGGGTCAAGCTCCTCAAGTCGTCGAGGATCAAGTTACTTACCCACTCACCACCGCCATGCTTGCCGTGCCGGGTGCTGAGACGGTTCGTGGCTACTCTTTCTTTGGTGACTCTTACGTTTATATCATTTTCAACGATGATACCGACATGTACTGGGCACGCTCACGCGTGTTGGAGTACTTAAGCCAAGTAGCACCAAAGCTGCCACCGAACGCAAAACCAACCCTAGGTCCTGATGCAACGGGCGTGGGCTGGGTTTACAGCTACGTATTACAAGACAAAACCGGCAAGCATGATTTGGCGGATCTTCGCAGCCTGCAAGACTGGTTCTTGAAGTACGAATTGCAAACCGTTGATGGCGTTTCTGAAGTCGCGACCGTGGGCGGTATGGTGAAGCAGTATCAAGTGCAGATTGATCCTGCCAAGCTACGTGCTTACAACCTCACTCTGCAACAAGTGAACATGGCAATCCAAAACGGTAACCAAGAAACTGGCGCGTCCGTTATCGAAGTGGCTGAAGCCGAACACATGGTTCGTACCACGGGTTACTTAACCAGCATTGAAGACATCAAATCACTGCCGCTAAAAGTCACCGAGAAAGGCACGCCGTTGCTATTAGGGGACATCGCAGACATTAACCTTGGCCCACAAATGCGCCGTGGTATCTCAGAGCTGAATGGCGAAGGTGAAGCGGTCGGCGGCGTTATCGTGATGCGCTTTGGTGAAAACGCCAGTGAAGTGATTGCGAAAGTTAAAGACAAACTCGCAGACTTACAACGCAGTCTACCAGAAGGCGTGGAAATTGTTGCAACCTACGACCGTTCTACCCTCATCGATTCAGCGGTAGAAAACCTATGGAAGAAGCTTGCAGAAGAGTTCATCGTCGTCGCGATTGTGTGTGCGTTGTTCCTGTTCCACATTCGTTCTTCGTTGGTTATCGCTCTGAGCCTACCGGTTGGTATTCTTAGTGCGTTTATCGTAATGCATTGGCAAGGCATCAACGCCAACATCATGTCTTTGGGTGGTATTGCGATTGCCATCGGTGCCATGGTGGATGGTGCAATCGTTATGATTGAAAACGTTCACAAGCACATTGAACGAACGCCATTGACCGACAAGAACCGCTGGCAAGTAATCGGCAAAGCCGCAGAAGAGGTCGGCGCACCGCTGTTCTTCTCGTTGTTGATCATTACTCTTAGCTTCGTACCAGTGTTCGCCTTAGAAGGCCAAGAAGGCAAGATGTTCTCGCCGCTTGCCTTCACTAAGACGTACGCCATGGCAGCGGCAGCAGGTTTGGCAATCACACTCGTCCCAGTACTCATGGGCTACTTCATTCGCGGTAAGGTGTTACCGGAACACAAAAACCCGGTTAACCGCGGCTTGGTCGCGCTGTATCGCCCGCTGTTGAACACCAGCTTAAAATACCCTAAGACCATGATTGTTATCGCATTAGGTCTAATGGCGTCGGCTTACTACCCAACCAGTAAACTGGGTAGCGAGTTCATCCCTCCGCTGGATGAAGGCGACTTGATGTACATGCCAACAACCTATCCGGGTATCTCAATTGGTAAAGCACGCGAGCTTCTACAACAAACCAACAAGCTGATCAAAACCGTTCCAGAAGTGAAAACCGTATGGGGCAAGATTGGCCGAGCTGAAACTGCAACCGATCCAGCGCCACTCACCATGATTGAAACCGTGATTCAGTTGAAGCCACGCGACCAATGGCGTGAAGGGGTAACAACCGAGTCACTGCGCAAAGAGTTCGACAAGTTGGTTCAGTTCCCTGGTCTTACTAACGCTTGGGTAATGCCGATCAAAACGCGTATCGACATGCTGGCAACGGGCATCAAAACCCCTATCGGCATTAAGATCGCCGGACCCGATCTGAAAGTGATTGAGAAGATCGGTTCTCAGTTGGAGCCAATTCTTAATGGCGTACAAGGCACGGCATCGGTTTACGCAGAACGTGTAGCAGGTGGTCGTTATGTCACGATCGACATTAAACGTCGTGCCGCTGCGCGTTATGGCTTAAGCATCAAAGACGTTCAGCAAGTGATCTCCACTGCGGTGGGTGGCATGAATGTGGGTGAAACCATCGAAGGCTTGGAGCGTTACCCAATCAACGTTCGTTACCCACAAGACTACCGTGATTCAGTGGTTAAACTGCAAAACCTACCGTTAGTGACACCAAATGGCGCTCGTATTGCGCTGGCTGATGTAGCGGACATTCGTTACGAAGACGGCCCTCCGATGATCAAGACGGAAAACGCGCGTCCAAACGGCTGGGTGTTTGTCGATATCGATGGTCGTGACCTTGGCTCTTACGTCGTGGAAGCACAGCAAGTCGTGGCCGATCAGTTGGAGCTTCCTGCGGGTTACTCGCTGGCTTGGTCTGGTCAATACGAATACATGGAACGTGCGAAAGATCGCTTGAGTGTCGTGGTGCCAATCACCATCGCCATCATTATGTTGCTGCTTTACTTCAGCTTCCGTCGTGTCGGCGAAGTGATGATCATCATGCTTACCCTACCGCTCGCTATGGTTGGTGGTTTGTGGCTCATGCATATCCTCAACTACAACTTCTCGATTGCTGTTGGGGTCGGCTTTATTGCCCTAGCAGGCGTCGCGGTTGAAATTGGGGTCATCATGCTCGTCTACCTCAACCAAGCATGGCACTACAAAAAGCTGGATGCGGAAGAGAGCCAACAGAAGCTTGAGGCGAAAGACCTAACCGATGCCATTCGTGAAGGTGCAGGCCTGCGTGTTCGCCCAGTAATGATGACGGTACTGACGGTCATTATTGGCCTTATTCCGATCATGTACGGCGAAGGTACAGGATCAGAAGTAATGCAACGTATCGCCGCACCAATGATTGGTGGTATGGCATCGGCACTGCTACTGACGCTGTTGGTGCTTCCAGCCATCTTCAAGCTGTGGAAACAACGTGAGTTACGCCAAAGCAATGCGACTAATCACCAAGCTAGTGATGTAAACAACAACGCTTAATCCCTACCTTCCCCTCAAACATGCCGTTTGGGGGGAAGCAACCAAGTTATTAATGAATTAAAACAAGGATATAAAAATGAAAAAGACACTAATCACTCTTGCTCTAGCCCTAACAACAACGACTGCGTTTGCCCAAATGGATCATTCAAACATGGACCATGGCAACATGAAGCATGAAAACATGGACCACGGCAGCATGAAGATGGACCACAGTAAAATGGACCATTCAAACATGATGGATATGCCGGGCATGTCGGCAGTAGGTATGCCAGCAAAAGGGGCAAAGCCAGACAAGGTGGTACACGTTATCTTGGGTGATGACATGACTATTAAGTTCAAAAAAGACGTTAAAATTGAGCCAAACGATGTGGTGCAATTTGTGGTCATGAACACCGGTAAGATCAACCACGAGTTCACAATCGGTTCGGCCAAAGAGCAGCTAGAACATCGCGAAATGATGAAGACGATGAGCGGCGATCACATGCATGACTCAGGCAACGCTGTTACGGTAGAACCGGGGAAAGCGAAGCAGTTGTTGTGGCATTTCCACGGTGACAACAACGTTGAGTTCGCGTGCAACATTCCGGGCCATGCAGAATCGGGCATGGTTAAAAAGATTGAACTGTAAGTAATTATCCAACTAGACAAAGGAGCTGATGATTCAGCTCCTTTTATTTCTGGATCAAACTATTCGTTAGCTCATGATAAGAAATTCTGAGCCAGTGTCTCTCGCTAAGATATTTTTGTGACCGAATCACCGACGTAATATATAAGCCAAACTACAGGCCTTGATAGCAACACTCTTCTCCCCATATTGAGACCGTTTAAGCGTATTGCAAAGAATCCTACATAAAATAGACATAGATTTAACAGTGTTTAGAGTATTGGCTCGTTATAGTTTACGTGACATCGCTACCGTGCGAACTAAAACTAAAATTGAAGAACACGATCCATGAAAAAGTTATTTTTGTTGGCTGGGCTAATGGTTTGCTCAACCCTAAGTTACGCGTCCCAACTGAATGAGGACATTTCTCTCCTCGAGCAACAAACCTCAAGCAGAATTGGGGTGTCAGTTTGGGATACCCAAGCAGACGAGCGTTGGGATTACCGTGGCGATGAACGCTTCCCACTCATGAGCACATTCAAAACCCTAGCTTGTGCCAAAATGCTAAGTGATATGGACAGCGGTAAGCTAAGTAAAAATGCGACCGCAAAAGTCGATGAGCGCAGTATCGTTGTATGGTCTCCAGTGATGGATAAGCTCGCAGGCCAAAACACACGCATAGAGCACGCGTGTGAAGCCGCTATGTTAATGAGTGATAATACCGCAGCCAACTTAGTATTAAATGAAATTGGCGGCCCTAAGGCCGTAACAATGTTTCTGCGAACAATTGGAGATAAAGCAACGCGCCTAGACAGAATAGAACCTCGCTTGAACGAAGCCACACCAGGCGACAGCCGCGACACAACCACACCTAACGCCATACTAAACACTCTTCGAACTTTGGTCGAAGGCGAAACGTTGTCTTATGAGTCTCGTGTACAATTAAAAATCTGGATGCAGGACAACAAAGTTTCAGACTCGTTAATGCGTTCTGTATTACCAACAGGTTGGTCTATTGCAGACCGTTCTGGTGCGGGAGGTCATGGTTCGCGTGGCATTAACGCGATTATATGGAAGGAAAATCATCGACCTGTTTACATTAGTATTTATGTCACAGAAACCGAGCTCTCACTTCAAGCTAGGGACCAGCTCGTTGCGCAGATAAGTCAGTTGATTTTACAAAAGTACAAAGACAATTAAGTCTCTACTCACCTGACCCCATTTGTATCCTTTTCTAGCCCTTCTCTTCCAGAAGGGCTCATTCTGTACTTCCATCTTAAAAACACCACTTATTGAGTAATGACTTACTTATAAATAGGTATAAGATTTACTTATTTAGGGTGAGTTAACGCCCACATTAAGCAACTAAATGCACACAAATGGCGATAATTAAACCATACTCTTACCAAGAAGCACATTTTCTACAAAATAGCTTCACGTAATTTATTGTTGGTATTTCCAACATTGCCAAGGAGATGTCTATTGAGACTTGAAAGAACTTTTAACCCTGATGACTTATCGATGCAAAACATGGAAAGTCCGATATGTATGCCGATAGGGTTTGTTCACTTTTTAGCTCAATCGGAAACACTACAGCAAGTACTTGATACGGTGGCAGAATGGATAAATCGTATATTTAATTCTGACCGTGCGAGTATCACACTTTATGAAAACAATGATCATTTAAAGGTCTACTCTTTCTCTGGTAGTAAAGCGATTCCCGCTGAATTTTTAGTGCCCATTCATCAAGCGTTTGTTGGCCGAGTGTTCAAAAAGCAACAACTGATGATCTGCGACGATGTTACGCAATCTGATGAGATCGATTGTGTGATGCTCGCATCCAATGGTATGGGGACGTGTATGGACGCGCCTTTAATGCACGGTAAAGTCTGCCTAGGAACGCTTAATGTTGCGCATCATCAAACGCACATTTACACAAACGAACAAGCGGCACAGCTTCAGTGCATCGCTAATTGGATTGCTTTAAACATTGCCCTTCATATACAGATTATGAAAATGGAACACCTCGCCACGACGGATGATCTAACAGGTATTCCAAACCGCAGAGAGTTCATGCGACAAATCGAAAGCCGCCTAAATGAATACCGAACCCTGGGCATTGACTTCCATGTTGCTATTTTAGATCTCGACAATTTTAAAAGCCTCAATGACCGATTTGGTCATGACGCAGGCGATAAATCACTGATCCATGCAGTCAATACTATTAAAAGTCATCTACTTGATTGTGACTTACTTGCCAGAGTTGGCGGTGAAGAGTTTGCCATCGTATTAAGAAGTCGCTCATCACAGCAAGCTCTAGACACATTAGAAACAATTCGTAATGCACTAGAAACGACGACCGTTCAACATTCAGGTTGTGATATGAGCTTCACCGCGAGTATTGGGGTAACTCAAGTCTGTCGTCTCGACGACTCATTTGAACCACTCGTTAAACGCGCCGACTTAGCACTTTACAAGGCAAAAGAAACCGGAAGAAATCGCGTTGAGTTTCATATTGGTGAAGAAAGGTAGAAAAAATAAAAAAAGGTAGCGACTCATTGCGCTACCTTTTATCGATTCTAACCCGCTTAAAATAACTAATACGAACTTTAAGCCAGTTAAAAATAAGAATGAGCAAATTTAATTATGCTTTCTTAAGATCTTTAGCTGGGTAAGTTAGTGTTTTTTCGCCTGCTTTTACATGTGTGTAAAAACCGCCACTGCTTAAACCTGTAACAACCATTTCGCCAAGATCGATACCTTTAGTCGCTACTACTACGTCACCGATTGAAAACATATTGAATACCTTGTTTGTTTAGATTAAGACACTAAGTCGTTGCGCGGTATTTAATACGATATTAGGCAAAGCACCTAATCGAGTTTTTTATCGTAAAGATTAATTTATATTTGTCGTGAACTCTAAGTTTCCACATTGAAAATCACAGGATATTTTCCAAAAAAAGATGCGCTATTCTTGTGAAATACGGTAATATTTTCTAGCATCAAGTGCGGAGGTATTCTCCGCCCTCATTGGAGAAAAATGATGAAGAAAGGCCTAAAAATGCGTGCATTAGAGCGTTCTGATTTGCGCTTTATTCATGAACTGAATAACAACCGAAATATCATGGCCTACTGGTTCGAAGAACCTTACGAGTCTTATGACGAGCTCGAAGAACTTTATCGAAAACATATACATGATGACGCTGAAAGGCGTTTTGTCGTCGAAGATGAAGACGGCATCGTAATTGGCTTAGTTGAGCTGATCGAGATTAACTACATTCACCGCAGCGCGGAATTTCAGATAATCATCGCCCCAGAGCATCAAGGCCGAGGTTATGCGACAGAAATGATTAATCGTGCGTTAGATTACTCATTCTCAATTCTTAATCTACGTAAAATCTACTTATTAGTCGCAGTGGATAACGAAGTCGCTATTCACTTATACAAAAAGTGCGGCTTTATCGAAGAAGGTCACCTTGTAGAAGAATACTTTATTAACGGCGCTTACAGCGATGTTAAGCGCATGTATATATTAAAACACCAGTACCAGAAAAAGATCGAAGAAAACAACTCAATTCACTAGTTCATTCTATCAAAGTAAAAACGCAGCTATTTGGGCTGCGTTTTTATTTATTCAAATTGATATTGATATGATAATACGATGCGCTTGTCTGCTTCATCCAAATAGGTGTTGTTGTCCATGACAAACGTCATTACGGTAAAAGAGTGGCGTTTGCTCACGAGGTAACCAAGACCAATACCACCAAAGAAGCCTTTGTAGTTCTCTCCTTCACTGTTTTCTGAGCCGTAAGTGCCTGCTGCGAAGCTGATTAACGTCAGCTCTTTGGTAAACGATTTCAGCGCAAATGCACCAACGTAACCGCTACTGCCTGAAGAGCTCATCATATTGAAGCCATTCTCTGCACTTGGAGTGCCCGTAAAGTTAGGCTCGCTACAGTGGCTACTTTCTGCACCGTCACAAACAGGAACATCACCAGTGTTGTACGTATAGCCTGCCATTGGGAAAATTTGGAAGCCTGCTGGCTCAATCCCGAAATAACTTAGCGGCATAAAGGTACCAACGCTGTAGTTGGTTTGATCCGCGCCATTTACGTATTCATTTTTACCGAAGTTGAAGTTCACGATACCGACCGGAAACAACCACGAGCCACCAATACGCCACTCGCTCGCATCATCATTGATACGCAGGTTGATTTTGCGCGCTTGGTCAAGCGCAAGTGAGCCCGAGAATGAGATGTTTTGATCATCAAAATCGTAGTTGTTTGCGTACGAGGCGCCAAATTTCGTGATGACTTTTGTTGGGTCATCCGCCAACTTGTTTTTATTGTCTTTTACTCGATGCTCGGCACCATGAGCCAGCGTACTGACCAACAAAGTCGTACACACTAACGCTAGTTTATTTTTCATTTTTTAGTCCTTTGAGATGTTGAATACCCGCACTTAGCTGCGCAGATACTTTTTGAATCATCACTCACTGGATGCGACAGAAGCGCCCTAACTACCTTAGATGGCATGACAGCATCCAGTGCAGGTAGTTAGGGTAGAATGGCCTGTAAGGAAGGCGTTTTAGCGATTAGGAATGATTAGTTTTTCCAGTTGTAGCTCATGCTCATGAAGTACAGAGCAGGCTCATCAAAGCCAGCTTGTAAGCGTGGCGTTTCTGACGATTCCATCAAGATCGCTTCAAACGCGAAACCAATTGAGTTTTCTGAATCCAATTTGTAATCAATGCCTGTACCAATGCGGTACGCCTTGCCAGTAGGAACGGTAATGTCACCGTTTGATTGGCTTTCATACATGCTGGTATCGAATGCAAAACCTGCATTCCACATCATTTTTTCATTCAGTTTGTACTGAGTACCCAATGCGATTTGGTAAGTGTCTTGTGTCTCTACATCGACCAATTCTGCAGCCTTAAGCGTGGTTGTGTATTCGCTCCAGTCTTGCCAGTTCACGTTCCACATCACCGCTAGGTCATCATTCACTTCATGGTAAGCACTGAAGATCAGTTGTTGCGGAGCAATGGAGTTGCTGTTGTCGAATTCAAATTCGGTTTCAGAAGAGTAAGACAGACCAAGACGAGTGCCTGGTGTTGCCTCATAAAGCACACCTACTCGACCGTTGACCTGAGTATCTTGGTCTTCGTCATTGAAGTTCAGGGCTCCCTTCGTTTCCACTTCATACATACCGTACTGAATGCCAAGCGCCGCACCCACAGACCAGTGATCATTGATGCGGTAAGAAGCGGAAGGTTGAATGGTCAACGCTTGTGTCGTTGCTGTAGGAATATCTAAATGATTATTCAAAAGACCTTCGTACTCGAGGCCAAGGCCGTAGTTGCCATACAGACCAATACCCAGCGTCCATTTGTCGTTCACTTGTTGGCTGTAAAATGCCGACGCCATAGGAACAAAACCAATCACGTTGCCCGCATCGCTAGTCATCGTGTCTAGTTGCGCGTCACCGTAAAGGCCAATCAGGTTACCAGAGAAAGATTTACCAGAAACATTCGCCAGACCAGCCGGGTTTGCTGCCATTACTGAGGCATCTTGCGCACGAGCCGCCATACCAGCGGATGCCAAACCAATATCCGATGCTGTAGTTTCATAAAGGTATAACCCACCCGCTTGCGCAGCAGCACACGTCAGTAGAGAGCTCGCTACGACGATTTTTGAAAGATTTTTCATGCTAAAACCTATTATTGTTAGGGGAACCCACGCTGCGACGGTGGTTGTATATCAATGAAAGGCATTGGCCAATCGCACACAGCGTGGGGGTGTTGTGGAGTCAGTCAGTTAAAATCAGCGTTATTGCTCGCTCACCTCAAGTTCAGTGGGTTTCTTTCGCTTAAACTTCTCGCGCAGAGATTGCATCATCACGAAGAACACTGGCGTCAGTAACGTGCCAACAAACGTAGAGAGAATCATGCCGCCGAATACCGCAAAGCCCAGTGAGTGACGAGATGCCGCACCGGCACCCGATGCAATCACCAACGGGAATACCCCCCAGATGAAGGCGAATGCGGTCATCTGTACTGCACGGAAACGGATTCGAGCAGCTTCTTTGGCAGCATCAATGATGGATAAGCCCTTTTCTTCTCGCAGAACTTTGGCAAATTCCACAATAAGAATCGCCACTTTGGCGGACATACCGATCAAGATGACCACACCAATCTGAACGTACAAATCGAACGGTTGTCCTACCAGCAGTAGCGTTCCCATTGCGCCGAGAATCGCGACTGGAACCGCCATCATTACCGCAGCAGGAATGGTCCAACTTTCGTACTGGGCCACCAAGAACAAGTAGGTGAACAGCAAAGACAATGCGAACGCGATTGGTGCCATGTTGCCTGCTTTCATCTCTTGGTAAGTCATGCCTGACCACTCGTATGAGTAACCACTTGGCAAAGATTCCGCAGCCAGTTTTTCAATGGCTTTTACAACATCACCCGAGCTGTAACCTGGCGCTGGCGCACCGTTCACGGTTGCAGAACTGAACATGTTGTAGTTCGACAAGGTATCAGGGCCAAAGATCGGCTTCACTTTCACTAGTGTTGCCAGTGACACCATTTTTCCAGAGCTTGAGCGAACAAACAGATGGTTGATGTCGTCGATGTTGTCACGGTATTGCTCTTCTGCTTGCACTTTCACTTGGTACGAACGACCAAACAAGTTGAAGTCAGAAATGTAGGCACCGCCCAACTGTGCTTGCAGTGTGCTGAAGATTTCATTCAACGGTACGCCCATCGAAATCGCTTTATCGCGATCAATATCGATGTAACGTTGCGGAATATTCGCACGGAAAATCGAGAACGCACGTGCCACTTCAGGCAGTTGGTTGATTTGGGCAACAAAATCAGCGGTTGTTTTTGCCAACTCTTGTGGAGAACGGCCCAAGTTGTCCTGCAGCACAAGGTTGAAACCATCCACCGCACCCATACCTTTGATTGCCGGCGTCGCGAAAACGAACGAAGCGGCATCTGGCGTTGAGTTCAGCATTTGGTTAACTTTATTCATCAATGCGCGTTGGTGTAGTTCAGGGTCTTTACGTTTGCTCCAGTTATCCAGTTTGATGATCAACATGCCCGAGTTTGGAATCGACGCCATGTTAATTACCGAGAAGCCCGCAACCGAAACCACGTTCTCCACACCTTCCATCTGTTTTAGCTCATCAACGTACTTCTTCATTAATGGTGCAGTACGCTGCAGTGCTGCAGCGTCTGGCAAACGCATTTCGACCATGAACACGCCTTTGTCTTCGTTCGGAACGAAAGAAGAAGGTACGGTCATGAACGCAAATGCCAGCACCGCAATAAGCGCGCCATACACACCGATACTCAGCACAATACGACGGCTCAAGAAGCCAACTAAACCTTGGTATTTACGTGTTATTGCTTCAAAACCGCGGTTAAACGCACGCAAAGGCGCAATAGGTTGCGAGTGAGTAGATTTCAACATCAACGCACAAAGCGCTGGCGTTAACGTTAATGCGTTGATCGCAGAGATCAGCACCGACACACAGATGGTGACTGCGAACTGGTTGAACATTCGACCGGAAATACCCGGCAATAGCGCAACCGGTACGAATACCGCCAACAAAATAAGCGTTGTTGCCAATACTGGCCCCGTCACTTCTTTCATAGCTTGGATCGTGGCCGGAATCGGGTCTAAATGCTCTTCATGGATAACCCGCTCCACGTTCTCTACCACGATGATCGCATCGTCCACCACGATACCGATGGCGAGGATCAAGCCAAACAACGAGATCGTGTTAATGGTCATGCCCATCACGCCCATGATTGCGAACGTCGCAATGATGGAAACCGGAATCGCTAAGGTTGGAATGATGGTCGCTCGCCAGTTCTGCAAGAAAACGTACACAACGAAGGTGACAAGAAGTACCGCAATCACCAGCGTCTCGTAAACTTCATCAATCGACGTCTCTACGTATTCAGTAGAGTCATAAGCGATGTCATAGACCAAATCATCAGGAAACGATTTTTCGTACTCTGTCATGGCCTCTTTCACGCGTTCCATCACGTCTAGCGCGTTCGCGGTCGGTAACTGGTACAAGGCCAGAACGGCGGCTGGTTCGTTATTCATACGACCATCAGCTTCGTAACCTTGTGCACCAACTTCCACACGAGCCACATCTTTCAAGCGAATCAAAGAACCTTTCTTGCTCGCACGAATGATGATGTTCTCGAACTCTTCCGCAGAAGTGAGTCGACCTTTAGTTTGCAAAACATATTGATATTGCTGATCATCTGGAGCTGGCATACCACCGATCTTACCCGCCGCCACTTGGATGTTTTGCGTTTTAATTGCGCCAATAACGTCGCTAGCAGAAAGCTTCAAGGTAGCCAGTTTATTTGGGTTCAACCAAATTCGCATTGAGTAGTCTTTCTTACCCAGAAGCGTAATGTCACTCATACCTTCGATACGTTTTAGACGCTCGACAATATTGAGATCCGCGTAGTTAGAAAGGTAGATACTGTCGTGAGACTGTTTCGGAGAACGCAGTGTGATAACGCCCAGCATGTCGGAAGATTTCTTCTTAACCGTCACACCGATTTGGTTTACTTCTTGTGGTAGAGACGACGTCGCCTGTGCCACCAAGTTGTTCACACGAACCTGCGCCATATCGCCATCTGCGCCCACTCGGAAGTAAATACGCAATGTGTATGAGCCATCGTTACCAATCACAGAAGACATGTAAATCATGTCTTCAACGCCGTTGACTTTGGCTTCTATCGGTTGTGCTACGGTCTTTTTAACCACGTCCGCGTTTGCACCCGGATACATGGTGCTCACCGTAATTACCGTTGGAGAGATTTGAGGATACTCAGAAATTGGCAAGACTTTCAGGGCGATCATACCCATCAATGTCATCGCCAGTGAGATCACCAAAGCAAACTTCGGCCGGTGAATGAAAAATTTACTTAACATCAGTACTCACTCAGCCTTGTTCACTCTGTAGCTCAACGTCTTTCACCGTTGCACCCGGACGCACTTTTTGTAGACCATTGACGATGACTTTTTCGTTAGCCGCCAAACCAGTCAGCACAGCACGTTTCACACCGTAGGTCTGACCGAGTTCAACGTTACGACGAGACACCACGTGATCATCACCAACCACCATGACGTAGTCACCCGCTTGGTCTTGTTGAACAGCCGCCGATGGGATAAGCAAACCATCAATGGTTTTGTTGCGCAGCTTGATGGTCAAGTTGCCATATTCACCCGGCATAAGCGCGTAAGTTGGATTATCGAATTGTGCTTCTGCTCGAATTGAGCCTGTTTCTAAATCGATCTTATTGCCAACGGCGTAGATCTTGCCATCAAGCGGATACAATGAACCGTCTGAAAGCGTCAGTGTTAAATCAACATCCAGTTTGTCATCGTTACGATGAGCTACATCAATCGCACTTCTTACGCGGCGGTAGAGCTTCTCATCCACATCAAAGCCAAAGTGAATTGGGTCTACTTGAGTGATCGAAACAAGAGGAACGAGTTGAATTTTCGAAATACGGTCACCCACTCGGAAGTTGCTGAAACCCACGCGACCAGAGAAAGGAGCACGCACAGAGCTAAATTCAAGATCGAGCCTTGCTGAAACCAGCGTCGCCTTCGCCTCTTCTACCGAAGCAATCGCTGCGGCTTGCGCGGCAATGGCGTCATCGTATTGCTGCTCACTGATGCTTTTATCTTTGATGAGTTTCTTCACACGTTCTGCATCACGCGTAGTTTGAACGAGTTGCGCTTTTGCTTTTTGCAACGACGCTTTTGCATACGCCAGTGCCGCTTTGTAAGGACGGTCGTCGATTTCAAACAACAATTGGCCTTTTTCGACCATATCGCCATCTTTAAAATGAATCGCGGTTAATTCGCCACCGACTCGCGGCATAATATCAACGTCATTTACCGCTTCAGTTCGACCGATAAAATTATGATAAGGAGTGATTTTTGTTTCGGTTAGGGTAACGGTTTCAACAGAGGGTGCTTGGGCTGTTTTCGTTACGATATCGCCAGTTTTGCATCCTGATAGTAATGCAGAAGATATAGCAATAGATACCAACGCAAATTTATATTTGGCTTTCATGATAAACCTACTTTATGTAGAAAGTGCTTTGGCCTAAATATTTAAATATATGGATAAACACACTTTCCATTCTGGAAATAAACGAGGGAGTTAGAATTGGTAGTTAAATTCGATGCGGTGATCACCATCACCGAAATTAACGTGCTCATTCCAGTTTGCAAAGTAACGAATATTTGCGCGAGGATTAATTTGATAAGACAACGCAAACTCATGAGTCAAGATATTATCTTCACCCGCATAATAAGTATCTTTATATTGACTAGACCCTGACAACGTATGCATATACATTGGGTTGTAGTTAATCCAGATTTTATCGGTTAATTCAATTTTTGTGTACATACCCACAACAGTGAAAGTACCTGGAATTTCATAACCTTTGTCATCACCACTAAAATCATTAGCAATAGTGACACCCGCACCAGCTAAAGGAAATAGCTGCAACATACCAAACTTAGGTAGACCTTGAATAAAGCTATAAGATGCATCTAATTTATCGTTATCAACGTCGTAGTTTACATCTAATTGACGGCCTAGACCTTTTGCGACTTCTACTTGGAAATTACGTAGTCGGAAAGAGTCAATGCTGTCATCAACGTTGGCATATATTGGATCGTCATTGTCGCGAATGCCAAATAGCTCACCACCAATGCCTTTCATTTCAATGATGTTCATCGCCATGGTACCAGGCTGGCTAGATTGGTAAGTTTGACCGATTTTGATGTTCGCACCTTTATCAGTAATACCAAAGCCAGCTTGGGTGTATACCGCAAGTGGGTCAGACATATCTTGAAGTTCTTCGTTATTGTTTGTCTGCGCATAGGCAGAAGACGCGAGTTGTAGGGCTGCAACCACAATGGCAACAGACGGTTTCACTAAATTCATAAAACTGTATCCATTTTAATGATTATAAAATTATTCACGTCATGAGGTCATCATAAATAGCAAGCAACACAACTCGCTTTGGATAACATAAATTATCAAAGCAAATTCAATAATGACGAAACATTCGACGTTTTAATTAAAATAAAATAAAGCATCGTAAAAGTTCAATCACCGCTACTTATATCTTATATAACTTGAAATTTGGTAATAACAATGAAGAAGGAAATATTAAAACTTATGAAAATTCAATTATCATTAGAACGAATGATTAATTAATTTTACCATATAAATAGAGAGTGCAATGGATTTAGGTGATCGCGATCAATGTTTCATTTCGACCGTACAACACTCTTCAGATTAATTAGAACATTATAATAATTTAAAAAACCTTAGTTTGATTAGCCTAGCATCAGATTAGAATAGTAGGCCTATAATAAATAAAAGGGAATCACTCTCTGTGATTCCCTTTTATTATCGAGCGATAAAGCGCCGATGCGTTTCGATAACTAAAACGCAAACAATTCGCACTATTGCAGTTTCTCTATTCCCATATTGAACAGTGCAAAACTATAAATATCTGCATTTGTCTCAATTATTTTACGCGTTGGTGTGCCTGCACCATGTCCTGCATTGGTTTCGATGCGAATTAAGGTCGGATTTGAACCCGCTTGCTTCGATTGCAACTCAGCAGCAAATTTGTATGAGTGAGCAGGAACAACACGGTCATCATGATCACCCGTTGTAATCAATGTTGCTGGGTATTCCACCCCTGCTTTTACATTGTGTACCGGCGAATAACTTTTCAGATATTGGAATATCTCTTTACTTTGCTCTGCCGTGCCGTAGTCATACGCCCAACCAGCACCTGCGGTAAAAGTATGGTAACGCAGCATATCCAGTACGCCGACTGCTGGCAGCGCCACTTTAAACAGCTCTGGACGTTGCGTCATAACGGCCCCTACTAACAAGCCACCATTCGATCCACCGTTAATGGCTAACTTGTTTGATGACGTTACCTTTTCATCAATTAGGAATTCAGCCGCAGCAATAAAGTCATCAAACACATTTTGCTTTTGCATTTGAATGCCAGCGTTGTGCCATTCTTTGCCATATTCCCCACCACCACGAATGTTCGCTACCGCGTAAACACCACCAAGCTCTAACCAAGCCGCACGTGTCGGGCTAAAAGATGGCGTGAGGCTAATGTTGAAACCGCCATAACCATATAGGATGGTTGGTGCACTGCCGTCCATCGGTGTCCCTTTTTTATAGGTGATGATCATCGGCACTTTTGTTCCGTCTTTTGAGGTGTAAAACACCTGGCGAGATTCATACAAAACAGGGTCAAATGGCGCTTTAGATTTGTAGTACACCTCGCTATCACCATCTTTGATGTTCAGACGATAGGTAGTGCTTGGCATCTTGTAGTTGGTGAAAGAGTAGTAGACTTCGGTTTCTTCTTTTTTCCCCGAGAAACCGTATGCGCTGCCAATATCAGGCAATTTGATTTCTCGGATGAGTTTGCCGTTCATGTCGTATTGCTTCACCATCGAGATCGCATCAACAATATAGCTCGCAAACAAATTGCCACCCGCGGTAGAAACACGTAACACGTTCTTTGTTTCAGGAATCAAATCTTTCCAGTTTTTGGGCTGCGGCTGACTTGCATCCACCGTCACGACGCGTTTGTTCGGCGCATTAAGGTTCGTAACCAAGTACAGTTTCGTGCCTTGGTTGTCTATCACCCAAGTATCAGAACTGGTGTTATCTAAAATGGTTTTCAGCGGGCTATTTGGCTTACTCAGGTCTTTGAAGAACAGTTTGTTGCCCGACGTCGATACGCTGGCTGAGATAAACAAGTAGCGTTCATCTTCCGACGTGTAACCCCCAACGTAGCGATACTTTTCGTCCTTTACACCACCGAAAATTAATTGGTCTTCACTTTGTTTCGTCCCTAGTTTATGAAAGTAGAGCTTGTGTTGGTCTGTCTTCGCGGAAAGTTCACTCCCTTTTGGCTTGTCATAACTTGAGTAATAGAAGCCTTGATTGCCGAGCCAACTGATGCCACTGAACTTAATATCCACCAGCGTTTCACCGACGGGCTTTTTGGTTTCTGTGTCTAACACAATGACTTTGCGCCAATCGCTACCGCCTTCCGAAATGCTGTATGCAACCAAAGATCCATCTCGTGAAAAGCTCACTCCCGCTAACGATGTGGTGCCATCTTCACTAAAAGTATTTGGATCGAGGAAAATTTCTGCTTCGCCATCACCTAACTGCCGATAAAGCACATCTTGGTTCTGTAACCCGTCATTTTTGTAGAAGTAAGTGAACTTACCCTCTTTGAACGGTTGGCTTTGCTTTTCGTAGTCCATGAGCTTAGTGATGCGCTCTTCAATCTGCTCGCGGTAAGGGATTTTCGACAGATAATCAAACGTCACTGCATTTTGTGCCTTAACCCATTCTGCGGTTTCTGGGCTGAGATCGTCTTCCAACCAGCGATAAGGATCACTCACTTTTGTACCAAAGTAGTCATCGACAACATCCACTTTTTGTGTGGTTGGATACGTGATGGTTTTCGGGGTTACCTGTTCAACCGACGATTGCGCCGCTTCATTTGCATACGCCACAGACAACACACTTCCGAGTGCGAGAGCCGTTGTGAGTGCTAGGGTGTTCTTTTTCATGAAATTCCTTTTTATTTTTCTGTTGTCTTTTTGTGCAATACATCAGAACTCTACTATATATCGACAAAATGAATCTAATTTCATTAAACGAGTTGTGAAAGCCATCCTAACTCCCTCATTTCCTTCCAGTTCTACAAACTAGTAAGTGGAAGTGTAGAACTTGGGAACAATACTGAAGAGCTACGATGACGTTTACTCTCTTTCGTCTAAGTCAGCTCGATTTGGCGCAAAACCCCAGACTCAGAAGCGAAATCTTGGTCGTGACTAATCAGAACAAATCCACCTTTGTATACATTTAACGCCTGACTAAGCATTATTTTTGACTCCAGATCGAGATGATTATCTGGCTCATCAAGCAGCAGCAAAGGCTGAGAGTTTTGGTGGCTGACTATCAGCATCGCGAGCTTCATCTTCTCGCCACCGCTCAGTAGGCGCCCCAACCGAAACACAGCATCTCGACGAAAACCGATCCCGGCCAATAAGGTCCTCGCTTCACTTTCCGTCATCTCTTGGCAGCTCTCCATTACGTTTTCAAGTAACGAAAGATTTGGATTCACTGCGCCAAAATGTTGGTCGAGATAATACAAAGACGTATTCACTTGCAACTCACCACTCTGCAACGATAACTCGCCAAGCAATGCCTTTAACAAGGTTGATTTTCCGCAGCCATTTTTCCCTTTGAGATGGACTTTGTCGTTCGCAAAAATCTGCAACGTGATAGGTGTAGAATTCCCAAAAGGTAATATACCTTCTTGTATCGACAATACTTTTCGCGAACGGTTCGGATTATCTGTAAGATAAAACTTTTGCGCCTTGAGCTGCTCATGTCGCGATTGCAACGCCTGTTCTTTGGCTTGTAAATGCGCTTGTCTGAGTTGCTCATTCTTATTGCGATTTGAGGCACTGGCGGTCGCGCTATCCTTTTTTCCATCAAGCAAAATTTTGGGCTGACTGCCGTCTTTGCGCAGTTTGTTCCCTTGCGCGGCGCGTTGGTCTGCTTTTTCGCGATTTTTCTGGGCTTGCTCGGCTAACCGTTTTTTCTGTTTATCGACTTGCGCTAACTGCCTCTCGACCGCTTGCAGTTCAGTGCGTTTTTTCTCGGCGTACACATCGTAATTTCCACCAAAAGCCTGTAAACCTAGGCCCGATAGCTCCCAAATTTCCTCCATCTCTCGCAGCAGCTCACGATCGTGACTGATGAGTAAAATCGCGCCGCTGAAGTGCGTCATAGACTCTATCAACCATTGTTTCGCCTCGGTATCGAGGTGATTGGATGGTTCATCGAGAATCAAAAGCTCCGTTTCGTTTTCAAATAACTGCCATAACTGCAAACGCGCCAACTGACCACCACTGAGCCGAGCACAAGAGAAATCAGGATCTTGCGGTAATCCCATCGCAGCGAGCTGCTGTTTGAGTTTTAATTCAATATCCCACTGCTCGCCAACCAGTTCGAACCAATGTTCAGAAACATCACCTTGTTCAATCTGCTTTAAAGCATGCAAGACCGCATCTTTGCCCAGAAACTGGGCGATCGATTGCTGACCTGAAAGCAGATCAGACGGCTGCTGGCGATACATCATGAAAGAAGAGGGAGCAGTCACAACACCGCTGGCAGGCTGAGTTTCGCCCGCCAAAATGGAAGCCAAAAGCGACTTGCCGATGCCATTGCGCCCAACCAAACCAACACGTCGTTTAGTCATGGAACAAGAAATAGACTGGAATAGCGTATCGCCATTATCAAACTGATGGCTAACATTAAAAGCTTGTAAAACTGGCATAATTTGCCTCCTGTATGACAGGGACAACAGCCGTAGCTATGATTTGAAATGGCAACAAAACGCGTGCACAAACGCATTAAGCTCTATGTAAAGCTCGACGATATACGTCAAATCAAAAAGTCGTCTTGTTGCAAAGAAATATCGGAAAGTGAGCTACGCCTACTAACCCTGCAGATCCAAAAAATAAGTAAAAATATGGATGACAGGTTTAGTTCTTCATGTTGGCGTAATCTCCTAGAGAAATGATGCACAGAGTGTAGCCGCTTTTTTGTTCAAAAAGCAAGCTTTCTAACCAAATGTGAACAAAAAGAAAGTTTCACAGTAAGTTGTTATATCACATTAACTTTTTAACAAGTCTTTGAACAATTTCGAGATCTTAGCAACACAATTTTTATCCAAGCCATACTATGCTTAGGGTAAAGATAATCCACATAAGGGCGTGGTTATGAAATACAAACATATCCTTGTTGCACTCGAACTGTCAGATGAAAGCACCGTGCTTATCGACAGAGCGGTATCAATGGCAAACTATCTCGACTCCGATATCTCCTTTATTCATATTGATGGTACGCACGGAGAAATCTATCGTGAGCTTGTAGACATTAAAGAAAACCCGGATCAAAGGCCGTTGAATGAGCATTCAATGGAATGTTTAAAAACATTTAGTGATTACATGGATTACCCACTTAAACATTTCTTCGTAGGTACTGGCGACTTAGCTGATAAATTAGAGGTCACCATTAAAGAGCAAGAAGTGGATCTTCTGATTTGTGGCCACCACCAAGATTTCTGGAGCAAGATTATTTCTTACTCCAGACACTTAATTAACAAGTCACCGGTGGATATTCTAGTCGTCCCTATTCATGATTAGTAAAACGTAACACTTCCCAAAACCACCAATTTATTTGGTGGTTTTTTATTGATATTGAAACAGCTTAAACAGTTTTCCAAACTAGCTTGGCGATCATTTATGAGTTACATTTTCTAACCAACCCGCGCTCCTACTGGGCATGGTTATTTAGATAGCAAGGATCCCTATGGCAAATAAAAAAGTACTCATTCTCTTTGCTCATCCTTCCCAGCATCGTTCAGAAGTGAATACTCCACTTTTCAAAGAAGCTCAAAAAATTGAAGGCGTGACATGTGTTGATCTCTATGGCGAATACCCTCGTTTCGATATTAATATCGACCGTGAGCAGCAACGCTTACGTGAGCATGACGTGGTGATTTTCCAATTCCCACTATATTGGTATTCAACGCCTGCGATTTTAAAAGAGTGGCAAGATCTGGTTTTGGAATATGGCTTTGCTTACGGTACAGATGGCACAGCACTGCAAGGCAAGACCATGCTTTGTGTGCTGTCTGCAGGGGGCAAAGAAGAAGCTTATAAGGCAGAGGGCTACAACCACTTTACGATTCGTCAACTGCTTGCGCCTATTGAACAAATGTCCGCACTGACCGGCATGAACTACATTGCCCCTCTCGCGATGTTTGGCGCACGTACAGCAGATGAAGAAGGGCGAATCCCTCGTCATGTTGAGCGGTACAAGAGCCTGCTAACAGCTTTAGTCGAAGATAGGTTGGATGTTGAAGCTGCGGCGTCATTAATCAAGCTTAACAGCGCATTGCCAGAGCTCATTAAGGAGGCTTCATGACAGGGATATTCTTACAAGCCTTCGTATATTTGATTGCTGCTGTAATTGCAGTCCCACTTGCTAAGCGTTTGGGACTTGGGTCCGTTTTAGGCTATCTCATCGCAGGTGTGGTCATTGGCCCAATTATCGGTTTAGTCGGTGAAGAAACAACAACAATCCAGCACTTTGCCGAGTTTGGCGTGGTGATGATGCTGTTTCTCGTTGGCTTAGAGCTCGAACCCAAAATGTTGTGGGCGATGCGCAATCGCTTAATGGGCTTAGGAGGTCTGCAAGTCGGCGGTACCGTCGCGGCGATTATGGGTATTGCCTTATACTTTGACCAGCCTTGGACCATAGCCTTAGCCATAGGTTTGATCTTCGCCCTCTCTTCTACTGCGATTGTTTTGCAAACTTTTAGCGAAAAAGGATTAACGAAGACGGAAGGTGGACAAAACGCTTTCTCCGTGTTGCTTTTTCAAGATATTGCAGTGATACCAATGTTGGCGTTCATTCCCCTATTGGCCTTACCTGAATTAATTGAACAGGCACAGTCCGCAGCACAAACAGCCGCAGCGCACCATGAAGAATTAAGCCTCGTTGCGGGGTTGCCCGGCTGGGCATACGGCATCGTAATCACAGCATCGATTGCAATCGTCGTCGTTGGTGGACACTTTTTAAGTCGACCGCTGCTCAATTATGTGGCTAGCTCTGGTTTGCGAGAAATCTTTACCGCAACTGCACTCATGCTTGTCATTGGTATCGCTGCACTGATGAGTTTAGTGGGCTTATCTCCTGCCTTAGGAACCTTCTTGGCTGGCGTTGTATTGGCGAACAGTGAATTCCGCCACGAGTTAGAATCCAATATCGAACCATTTAAAGGCCTATTGTTAGGTCTGTTCTTTATTACCGTTGGCGCAGGGATCAACTTCTCGGTCCTTTTTGGTGATTTCTGGTTGGTCATGGCATTGACCATTGGCGTGATGGTTTTGAAAGCCTTGGTGCTGTTTATTCTTGCACTGATATTTAGGGTGAAAGGAAGCAACCGCTGGCTGTTTACCCTAAGCTTGGCTCAAGCAGGTGAATTCGGCTTTGTGCTTCTAAGCTTTTCAGTGCAAAACCACGTCATCCCATTTGAACTTTCACAAACTCTTGCGTTAGTGGTTGCGATTTCGATGTTCCTGACACCAGGTTTGTTTATTCTGTTTGATAGAGTGATTCTGCCGCGCTTTGAAAGCCAGTCAAATGAACGCGAAAGCGATACGATTGAGGAAACAGGCACGGTGATCATCGCCGGCATCGGCCGCTTTGGACAAATAGTGAATCGCCTATTGGTATCAAACGGCGTGACTACCGTGGTACTTGACCATCAATCTGACCAAGTCGATAACATGCGCCAGATTGGCACTCGCGCCTATTTTGGCGACGCGACTCGACCAGATATGCTACATACAGCCGGCATTGAGCACGCCGCTGCGTTGGTTGTGGCGATTGATAACCAAGAATCGAGTGTAGAACTGGTGAAGTACGTTAAGCACA
Organism: Vibrio sp. 1641; assembly: GCF_033339995.1. Classification (NCBI taxonomy): domain Bacteria; kingdom Pseudomonadati; phylum Pseudomonadota; class Gammaproteobacteria; order Vibrionales; family Vibrionaceae; genus Vibrio; species Vibrio sp. 1641. Next base: position 563,266 of record NZ_JAWOVP010000001.1, on the reverse strand, counting down.
CGTACCCAAAAGTAACAGTGATTGCACGTGCCTTTGACCGTGGACATGGCTATCTTTTGCGTCAAGCGGGAGCTGATATTATTGAATCAGAGACCTACCATTCTGCATTGGAGATGGGCGGTCACACAATGAAAGCACTTGGCATTCACCCCTTCTTTGTTGAACAACAGAAGGCGACATATAAGCGTGTTGAAGCACGTAAGTCAGAAATACTCTACAAAGCTTGGGAAGATGATTCTGAAGGTGAACGCTATGACAACAATTTCCGACAACTGTTTATTCAGTTAGAGGAGAAAATGGCGGAAGAGATGCAAAAAGATCGTCATGACAAACTATCGCGGTCAGAACGTGGTTGGACACCGCCACCTAAAGGTTACGCCGATGACTTTAATGAAGATAACGTCCAAGAGCTAACACCACCAAGAGAAGAGCCTATCCAACGATAACGCACTCCATATTAAAAACCTCCCGCTTGGGAGGTTTTTATTTTTTCAGTACAGAGCCACACGCCGTGCAGGATAAAATGATCTTCTCGATATTACATAAGATCATTCATTAAAATCTCATACTCTTCGTTTGCTTCTTCCACTAAATGAGAAAGCTCTAACGCATCAGTAACTGCAAGATTGAACTGCCACGGAGTTGTGTCTTCTTTACCACAGATTCGAGTTTCACACCCACGACTCTCAAAAGACAAATCATCAAACTCTGTGGTGTGGCGCTCTTGAAGTTCAACAATCTCAACTTCTAATTTACCGACAGGATTGACTTTAACGTGGGCATGTAACTCCGAACTGTTAGACAAACAATAATCTCTATGAACCGCAATCATGGCCGCCTCCTTGGTCTGCCAACTGACAACTCAACATTGAGTGTAGACGAGGGATTTTGAACGTGGCGTGAAATAATAATGAAGATTGATCTGTCTCATTAGAACAGACAATTGTTGTCATGAAGGCATGAGCCAGTATGAATCTCATCTGATTTAAATTGTTCTGAGATCGTAATAGTTGGCATTTACTGAGACTTTCCCTATTATCGAAACAAAATTACTGTGGTCATTCTTTAGAGGTCAGTATGGAGCTTGAAGCCGTTGCTAAAGCACTAAAAGAGTTAGGGCATCCGACTCGTTTAAGTATTTACAAAGAAGTCGTCAAAGCGGGATACAAAGGTATCGCGGTAGGCGGCGTACAAGAAAAGCTTGGCATTCCAGCATCCACTCTCTCTCATCATATCTCGAGCCTTGCTTCAGCTGGTCTTCTCACCCAGCGCCGCGAGGGTAGAACCCTTTTTTGTGTTGCAGAGTATCAGTGCTTAGATGACGTAATTGGTTTTTTAAAAGCAGAATGTTGCGTTAACGAGTGCTCATAAATTTCTAGCAAAAACGAGAGAGTTTGAGTTTCTATTGAACTTCAGCAGAACGTGAATGACGATGAAAAACATACACACCGAAGTTGCTAAGCTCGGTGTGTACATCTTCTAGTTCGCGACAAGTAACATCGACGACTTAGATGGTACGATTAACTTACCGTCAGTTGGAATGATTTGTTCTGTCATCAAATCAACCCAATTGCCATCCGTTTTTAATGTCAAAGACTGTTGACGCTGTGATTTATTAAGCACCACAATACCTTTGTCACCTCGCTTAAGTACGAGCATGTCATCGTTACCTTCAAGAACACTCATCGGCTCGCCATGCGTCATATTATGGAACTGGATCATTTTTGCCATTCTCGGATCGCTCCATGCACCTTGCCACCTTGGCTGACCATTTTTACCTTTAATACCGCTGGTGTTTAAGTCGGTATAAATCAACGGCACACCGCCATCTCGGCCTAGAATATAGGCATAAGCTAACCATTCGTTTTCCTCGTCCATGATGAGATCAAGAAAGACATCATTGTTAGGAATATCATGTGTGATAGCAAATGTAATCGCACGACCGGGGGACAAAGCCTGACCAAAACAATAGGGATCAATCAGAGACTTGAAGCTGCCCTTTTTAGCAAACGCCTTAAACATGGTTGAGAACAAAGGGAAATCGTACGCACCTAGGCGAGTTTCCTGTAGATACGGCTCAAGAAACAGCTGATACTCTTCTTCCGTCGCACCGCCATCGGTAATAATTTCACCAAATATATGCACATCCCGCATGATGTCGTCTGTCCAAACACGCTTAAGATGCTCTAACGTCATGTGTTTCGCAGCGTCAATACGAAAACCTTTCACACCAATAGCTTTCAGCGCCTTTAGGTACGCTCGCTGCTGCTCAACGACATGGTCACAAACACGAAGAGTTGGCAAGCCAGGATCGGTTGGTCCACCTGTGATACGTCCGTTTTGAACCTGCCACTTATCTTTCCAGTCTTTGATGCCGAATGCTTCAACAAAGTCCTCTTCATCAAAAAGTGGTTGAGATAGATCGCCAAACAACGTTAGCGACTGATATTTCTGCTTGTTGTTCTGGTATTCCTCCAAGACCTCTTGTCTTGGGTACTGAAGGTCTCTGCGAAGGTGGGCCTCGTTTGCCATATGGTTAAACACTACGTCGGCATAAACCCACACACCAACTTGCTCCAGTTCACGAACCATATGAATAAAATCTTTGGTATCACCCAAGGCATTATCGATAACACGATAATCTTGTGGTTGATAACGCTGCCACCAGCGCTCATCGTGTGCGCTTTTCATTGGTGGCGAAACCAACACAGAGCCATAACCAAGCTCGCGGATTTCTTTTGCTCGTTGGGCAATGTCAGCATACTTCCAATCAAACGCATGTAAGATAACGTTTGCACCGAATGATTGTGTTTCCTGTGAGCCACTCATGTTGTTCTCCTGCTCGTTTCCACTCACGATTACTTGTTTGCATTTTTTTGTGAGTGAATTCAATAATCGAAATTATAAAAGCTATTCATCAGAGGCACTCACCCTTTTAGCACTAACTCAAGGCTGAAATCGAAGGCGTAGCGACTCATCCATTGCACAGCGATAAATCGTTCTGAGTGAATAACGGGCACACAACATACACCCCAAACAGCCCAGAACAAACCTAAGGCATTGTTTTATTTAGCAAAATATCAATCAAAAAAGATGCAACATAAGACCTACGTACGCCCTAAAATAGGCCCAAAGGATAAAAATAGCCAAGCCAACCCGTTGAGTAATCAATTGTTAATAAAACGAAACTGGCAGATGGATCACGTTTGGCGCGTTTCAAAAATCCAGTAAATCACCATACCTAGCGTTAAAAGACTAAAGATTTCTGTTTGTATCTGTCCCGAAATGACTTCAAAATGCGAAACTTAGCTTATCTCTATGGGGTATGCTCTACCTTGGAGGATAATAATGAATATCAAAGAATTTTCTGACCTCGTCGGGCTATCTGCTCATACACTTCGATACTATGAAAAAATCGGTTTACTTAAACATGTCCATAGAAACGCGAGTGGACATCGAATGTATAGTTCGAAAGATCTAAACTGGATAAGCTTTGTTAAGCGTTTAAAAGACACTGCAATGCCACTTGAAGAGATTCTAGAGTATGCCAAATTAAGGGAAGTCGGCTCTCTATCTGTACCACAACGTCAAGCTCTGTTAGAACAACACCAAGAAAACCTCAAACGCCACATTGATCAGCAGAAAAAGCACTTATCGGCTCTAGAAGAAAAAATTGCCTTGTATAAAAGCGGAAAAGTTCGTTGACTTAGAGTTAACTCTAACGATTAAGGTGTGTTTACGTTTATTCACTAGGAACATACCAATGGAACAATCACGCTTTAACAAAGGATTAGAACTACTCTCTCAAATTGATGGCGACGCTGGTCATAATGTCATCGAAAGCTTACAAGATATTTGTCCAGATTTAGCTCAGTACACCATTGAGTATCCGTTTGGCGATATTTATGCTCGCCCGGGCTTAGACCTAAAATCGAGAGAAATCGCAACCGTCGCCGCGCTAACGGCAATGGGGAATTGCGCGCCGCAACTAAAAGTGCACTTAAATGCAGCGCTGAATGTAGGCTGTAGCGAGGATGAGATTAAAGAGATCATTTTGCAGATGTCCGTCTACGCAGGGTTTCCCGCGGCATTAAACGGCATGTTTGCATTCAAAGAAGTGCTAGCGGAAAGAGCAGAGTAATAACGACGTTGAAATCAATTTAACCGCAATTAAAAACGGCCCTTGGGGATCGGGCCGTGATTAAAACAACGAGTGAATTAGCGCTCAGGAGTTTCAAGCAGTTTAACCGCGCAATCTACCGCGTTGTTAATGCCTTGACTGCTCTCCAACTTGCCTGAACTTGCAGGACCAAGGGCACAAGAATACAAAGCCAGCTGCTTATCGAACGGCAGATCCAACTGTTCATAGAGATTTTGTCGGATTCTTGCATGTTGTTCTGGTTCTTGGTTAGCAAGGCTAATCAACGTTTCATAAATAAGCGTTTTCATGTCTTTCCCTTTTCACTTTATTGCACGGGGTGCATATATATTGTATCCATTTGGGAAGCACAAATCAGAAGCTAGGTCACAGAACGCGTCGCTAAAAAAGTTTATGTGCGCGGTAAATTGCAATACAAACCTAAAGCCGTTCAGAAAAAGGGCAACTGATAACTCGATAGATCAGCCGATTAACTAGCATTCGCCGCTGTTTGTTTATAATCGTGTCCGATATAAACAAAAACGTCGCTGTATCAGCGACGTTTTATCTCGACTTTAGCTAATCGAACCTGTTTAGTTGAAGTGCACTAGCATTTCAACTTCATCACCTTGCTCTGGAGCCTGAAGAGCGAAGTGCACGTACCCTGCTTCAGTAACAGGAATCGCAAGGTATTCATTGCTGCCTGCATAGTTGGACGCATACTCGTGCTGCTCTACTGTAGGCCAATGCTCCCTACTCGCGTATAGATCGACATTACCAGTTTGAGAGTGAGCCGTTAGCCATACACGAACCTCTTCAACACCTTCAGGCACATAAACTGCTGCATAACGCTGCTTGTGAACGGTAAGCATTTTGGCTTCACCAGACTCTAATACCACAGGTGCTAAATCATCTTGCACTTGGGTTGGCGGTGTTTGCGCTTCCACTTCTAACGCAGCCACAAGATTCACTGAGTCATAGCTATCACGTCCAGTTAAGCTGATGTAGTAACGACCCGCTTTAACGTAACCATCTTGCTCTGGTTCAAAAACAATCTCTTCATTGCTGCCATCAGCATATTGACTCATTTCGAAATCATAGTAATGCGCGACTTTGTTGTAGCTCATGTAAAGATCCGCATCACCCGCACCCTCAATAGATACATTGAAGTTAACGGTGTTGGCTGGAACATCAACATAGAACAATTTTTCGCTGTATGCTTCGCCACTGAGCTGAAGGCTTTGGTTCGCCGTCAATTCAGTCACTTGTGCTTCAGGGCTTGTTGGCTCTGTTGGCTCTTCTGGGTCTGTATCAGGTTGCTCAGGTTCCACTTTTAATGTGTCCAACCAACGTTCAAACTCAGCATCGTATTGTTGACCTAAAGACGTCACCTGCTGTGCCCATTGTTCGAACTGGCCAGAGCGCGACAATGCCAACAAGCTTTCGACGTCTTGTGGATGATTTTCTAACATGAATCGAACAGCTAGATAACCCCAACGATAGATACGATTGGTATCGTGAGAGTACGTGGTATCAAACACAGTGGAAAGGCTCAGTTTACCATCTGCAATCAGCTCAATCGCAGCTTGGTAACCTTGCTTGTAATGCATATATTCAGCAAAACCTTCTAGCCACCAAACAATATGACCATGAGCCAAGTTATCGCTGAACGAACCGTATTGGTTAAATCGTGCATCTAAATAGTGCGTGTATTCATGTTCTAGGTTCAAGATAGAGAGATCTTCACCATTCGCGTAGCGATAAGCGACGAAACGCGCAGTATTGTCCGCTTTTGAAGGGTCACCTTCTAGGTACTGACCACCGTTGTCCGTTGTATTACCAAATAGGAATGAAGAGTAATCAACGTAACTAGCGTTACTCGCGAATACCGCCACTTCAACACGATCATTCAAATCATCAGCGACAGGTTGATTACCCGTATTCGCAACTCGATGGAAGTCGGCTTCTTTTGCCGCTAGCACTTCACACGCTTTCGCTGCTTGAGCATCGGTCAGATCTTCAGAGCGAATAATGGCAGGTCCCTGACATTCAAAACGATTTGGCATTACACGTGCAGCTAAATCTTGCTTGGCTTGCTCAATATTCAGACCATTTAGGCCTTCTGGTGCGTAGTAGCTCATCATTTCAACGGCAGCAAGCCATAGTTTGTCATGCTCACTACCCAGTGGATAACGCTGCATCACCTGTTGCATTACTGCCAATGCTTTGCGTTTGGTCTCCTGATCTGGGCTCGCGAGCAAACGACCAGTTTCACGTAATGCATTGAAAACGATAAAGCTTGCATCCGTATCTAATGCCCAAGCATTATCAGATGCAAATTTCACCAACGTATCAATATGGTGTGTATTGTTTGCCATGTATCGGTAGAACGCATCGTTCGCCGCATGGCCTGCCATAGAGCGGAACAAGTTGTTCAAACCATCGACCCATTGCGTGTCCTGCGCGGTTTCACGATTAAAGTGCATCAACGCGGCCATCATGCTATCCATGGTCAGCGGCAACTGCTTAACGTTATCAACCATCAAAGTCAGGCTCTTCATTGCACCAACTTGTTCACGACCCTGATCCAAAGCATGAGGGTTGTTTAGGAATAGGTTCGTCGACTGAGCAAAACGCTGACTCAACGCTTGCGAAAACTCAGGTGTACCAGTACCAGCGTTGTAGCGAACGTAGTAGGCCGCTCGAACAAATTCGCCTAAGTTCTCTAGAACACGGGCTTGATCTGCTTCACCACGATAGCGAGCGATTTCTTGATCCAGAGCGACTTGGATACGGCTTAGGCTCGCTTCACTATAGATATCATTCAGCGTTTCTGAAGGTGCTGAAAACCAAGCGTGGTAGCAATCATACTCAGCACCAGAAACGGCAGTAGCCAGATCTCGCGATTGTTGTAAATCAGCAACAGCACACTGATTTTGTGCAAAAGAGAAGCCAGACACACTCGCTAGCATACAAGCAAGCGCCAAACGATGGCGCGGGAAAAAACGGATATGAGACATAACAACACTCATTGATTATTAACATACATTGAGTGGGGATTTATATTCTTTACAGCTCAAACAGTGAAATCAGTGTCATAAAATTTATGAAACCGCTCCCAAAAATAGGTCTTTTACTCTAATTAAATGGGAGCAATCCCACTCCCAAAAAACTCACAATTATCAATAAAAACATTAAGTTACCTTTTTCTAAATAACGACTTCATGAGGAAAATTGCCCTTAAACGCCCCTCTTAACTCTTCCAGATAGAGTTCACGAAAATCAAAGGTTCTAAATTAAATTTTGATGCTTGATACCATCTATTTTTATTTGTGACTCATTCCCAATAAGTCATCGAGTGCATATCAAAAGGTTGGCATTAATGGTAAATTCTCCGCCAAATCAAACACATTTACTCCTCGAGTCATTGATGAGTGAATTAAGCAGATATTTGGCTAGGGATAATACATGTCACTTTGGGGATTTTTGGGAACGGGGATTGCCTACTTCATGACAACATTTGCCTTTGTTTTTGGCGGCATTTTTTGGTTATGTGCTGAAGGTAATACATTAAGAGAAACAAAGCGCCAATCATCAATAATGTCCGGGGTTATTGCTTGTACTATTGGAACTTGGGTGCTTGCTTTTGGTGTTTACGTTTACGGTTACTTTTGGGATAACTCTTCTCACTATTATTTTTATTTGCTCGCTCCATGGGGACTTGCCATTTTTGGGGTAAAACTTCGTAACCGCTGGGTTAAGCAATACGCGCGTGTAAAACACGCAAAAGAAGAACAGTGGCAAAAGCGCTGGCGAGAATTATTAGGGGAAGATACTGAAGAGCTTCCACCATATACACATGATTACGAGCTCTACTCGGGCATTTGGCAAGCCAATGAAGCGCTCCAAGAACAGTGTTTTGCAGCCCTTCCTCACGGGAAAGCAGTCTACGAGAGAGTGAAAGCCTTCCAAACGATGGCCTCCCCCGCTGGTGACATAAACAATCAAGTTTTGCTGATTAAACTCGATCAACTAGAGGATGAAATCATTCAAGTTCTTGAGCAACACTCGCAAAAGAAAGTAAGCATTGAAACTGGCGCAGGTACTTTACACAAAGAGTCAAAACGCAATGTTTATCACCATGAGAATGGCCCAACAGAAGAGCAACTGTACGACTCAATCAACCTCCAACATGATTTGGATCGAGAGCTACGCAACATTATCTATGATCGGCTCGGTTACGATGGCGAAGATGAGTACTTTTTCCTCCAAGCGCCACTCGAAGAGCTTACCGAGAATGAAACCGCAATCAACTGGATGCTCTGGGGGTTAGTAAGCGACCATTTTGCTGTTGACCCATACCAAACGGCGTTGGATCTCAGCCTAATGAATGCGGAACCAAGATGGGGGCAAAATGAACGGTTTGTAATGATTACGGCTCAATAAACGCAAGTACTAAGTCTAACTTTAATACAACCTATTCTGAGACCACCCTCGCGTTGGTTAACTTAGCCAGTAAGCGGCCAACGCGATCGCGCATTTCACGTCTATCGACAATCATATCTAGCGCACCATGCGCTAGTAAAAATTCACTTCGCTGAAACTCGTCTGGTAGCTTTTCACGTACCGTTTGCTCAATGACCCGTCTTCCCGCAAAGCCAATACTTGCTTTAGGTTCACCAATATTGATGTCTCCTAACATCGCTAAACTCGCCGAGACGCCACCATAAGTTTGGTCCGTCAATACTGAGATATAGGGTAATCTGTGCTCAGATAAGTGGTTTAACGCGGCGCTGGTTTTTGACATTTGCATGAGTGCCACCAAAGACTCTTGCATGCGCGCCCCTCCGCAAGCGGAAAAACATACTAACCCAGATTTTGTATTAATTGCGCTTTCAACTGCTCGGACAAACTTCTCGCCAACCACTGCGCCCATCGAGCCTGCCATGAAAGAGAATTCGAATGCACACGCAACAACAGGCAGCCCCAATAACTTGCCCTCCATCACCACCAACGCATCTTTTTCTCCAGTCGTTTTCTGTGCTAAAGCAATTCGCTCTTTATATCGCTTTAAGTCTTTAAAACCCAAAATATCTTGTGGCTCCAACTCACTTGCCAACTCTTGTTGTGTTCCATAGTCCAGAAAAGAGATCAACCTTTGACGCGCAGCCATTCTCATGTGATATGAGCATTTAGGGCATACTTCCAAATTTTCTTTTAACGCGGCACGATAAAGTATTTGTTCACACTCAGGACACTTTGTCCAAACTCCCTCAGGGATAGACGCTTTGCGCGAACCTATTATATTTTTATTCTCAAATAACCGTTCTAACCAGCTCATAAATTCACCACTATTGATTACGTTCTAGCGCGATATCTCGTTGTTTGTTCGCTTAAACTTGTAAATAAAATTGTATGTAACTTAGTACAGGGATAAAGTGCGATATGCTGGCTTGATAATCCAATAAAGTGGGATAATGAAATGTTTGATAACGTTGACCAAATCTGGTTAAAAAGTTTTCACTGTGTTTATGAGAACAACAGCTTTAAGCGAGCCGCTGAGTGTTTGAATATACCAACATCAAATATCAGCCGACACATTGCCCTGCTTGAAGAAAAGTTAAACATTAGGTTGTTCAATAGAACAACAAGGCGAATGACGCCTACCGAGGCTGGAGAAGAGCTCTATAGCAGCACTCGTCCGTTATTGGAGCAACTCAACGCCGCACTAGAAACGGTAACGCGCCACTCGCACACGGTAACAGGGGAACTGCGAATTCTTATGCCAGACACACCTGTACTGGCCAAAGCGGTTGTCACCTTTTGCACGCAATACCCGTCAATCTCTTTGTCTTGCGATACAACGCTAAACCCTAAAGATGATGTTATTGACAGCTTTGATGTCATTTTGAGTTTTCATAGAGGGACTTTGTCAGACAGTAACTGGGTGGCGAGAGAGATAAAACGCTGGCCCAGTGCCATTTTAGCCGCGCCTCAACTAATTGAGAAATACGCCACCCCTTACAAAATTACGGATCTAAGTCATGTTCCCTGCATCACGACGCTTACCGCAGTAAATGGTGCACCATGGGTATTCAGAAACCCTGTTGGGGGCCATATTACTCAAACTGTGCAATCTTCACTCAAAGTAAACAGCGGTCATCTCGCCAGATATGGCGCGTTATTAGGGCTTGGATACGCAATATTGCCAATTGAGTCATGCCAAAATGAGATCAAAAATGGTGAGCTAGAAATCGTCACTCTAGAGTACGAACCTGAGGATTTAGTGCTTTACGCCTTTTACTCGTCAAGAAAACATGTAGCTAAGAAAATATCTATGTTTGTTGAACATTTAAAGCAAAACGCAAAACTCAACGCCTAGCTAAGCTTTACTCAACTAATTTATCGTATTCTGTTTTATCGTCTAGAAAGGACAAACACCGCTAAGCGATTTGAGACTCGATTTTTTCAAATAAAAAAGCCAGCAATTAACATTTACTGGCTTTTATTAAAGAGGGTCAGTTGGCGTTTAGATTCTAAACGCTCCTACGTGACGATCGAGTGTTCGCGATAGCTCCGCGAGTTGTTGACTTGATTCTTCTAGTTGCTCACTCGCTGTTAGCGCACTTTTCACTGAGTGGCTGACGGTATCCATGTTCATATTAATTTCGTTTGCTACCGTTGATTGCTGTTCTGTTGCGGTTGCTACTTGAGTATTGATATCTGAAATAGTCGTCACTTGTGCAGCTATTGCTTCTAAAGCCTGTCGAGCTAACTCAGTTTCTGCCGTTCCTTCTTCAATAAGAGTCTTACTATTACTCATTGAATTCACCGCACTTTGAGCTTCAGTTTGTAGCTGGTGAATCATATTGTCAATTTCATCGGTAGAATGAGCCGTTTTAGTCGCTAGGTTGCGAACTTCATCAGCGACTACTGCAAAACCTCGGCCGGCATCACCAGCGCGTGCCGCTTCGATAGCCGCATTGAGAGCCAATAGATTGGTTTGCTCCGAAATACCTCTAATCACCTCTAGAATACTACCAATCGACTGAGTATTTTCAGCAAGACTCACGATAATGTTGGAAGTGCTGTTCATCTCGTTTTCAAGATTAGTCATCGCCGTTTTGGTTCTTTCTAGCGTCGTGTAGCCATCTTGCGCTTCATTACTTGCTGCACTCGCAGCATTTGCCGCTCCGGCAGCATTGGAGGCAATTTCATTGACCGTCGCAATCATTTCGTTCATGGATGTGACAACCAGCATGGTTTGCTCGTTCTGCTCTTGCCCTCTTGTGAGCGCTTGTTGAGATTGCCCACGCAAAGCGACAGCTGAACTATTAAGCTCCACACCAGTATTTACAACTTGTGTAATAATCTCATGTACTTTCCCAACAAAAACGTTGAAAGCAGAAGAAATTTGCGCGACTTCGTCATTACCTTTCGCTGGCAAACGAACGGTTAAGTCTCCGTCTCCTTTTGAGATGTCTTGTAGAGCGTCTTTAAGCGCAGAAAGCGGTCTCATCAGTTTATTTAGCAGAAGTGACAGAATCAAAACACACATAACGAAGATCGCCACCATAGAGATCAACTGGTAAGTAATAATTCCATTTGTCGCTTGGCTCACTTCGGTAATAGGAATACCGATATCAAAAGTACCGTATAACTGACCATCCACATAAATTGGTGCCATGATGTCAAACACCCATACTTTCTGGACATCGGCATACCACTTTGAGTACTGTTGAACACCTCTCGTCGCGCCTTCAACAGTATATTCATCGTTATAGGTTTTGTTCAGCTTGTGCTTATCACTGTGGGCTACTGCCGTTACGTTACGGTCAATTACAACGGCATAACTCACGTCTGAACGTTGTTTCAGCCCCTCAACAAGCGATTGTAAATCTTGCATTGGATTGGCTGAGTTCTCCAAAATATAACTCGCATTTCCCGCTAGAAACTCAGCTTGAACTTGGGATTTGTTTAAGATGATGTCATCGATTTTCTGACTCGAAATTAGGTACGTTGATGCCATACTCGCCACGACAGCAATACCAAACATGGCGCAGACTGCTAATAAGATGATTCTTTTCATTATAATTGTCTCAATACAATTCAATTGATGCTCATTAATCGAGCGCTAAGCCTTTCTTCTCCAAAACCAACCAAACTGCATTTTGGGTCTGTTTGGCAGAGCAAGACATAACTTTATAACTATGTATCTGCTTGGTTCCCGATTACTTTAGACAGAAGGAAAAAAAGTCTTCAAAACGTCACATTTCTACGAGGTTTGGCGAAGGGACGAGTACGCAAAAGGAAACGTTTGCATAGTTAAATTTAACTATGCGACCAAATTGGTATCGAACATTAAAGAAAAGAGTGCTAATTAGCGTTTTGCCGTCGGGAGCGCTGTGGTCAGTGCTCCCGTTTTATCATTTAGTATCTCAGGTTCAGATATTAGAGCCACAATCGCAGCGGTTGTAATCCGAGATGCTTGGTGAAGCGAGAATGACTTGGTTTGTAGATATGGCAGCGATGTCAGATCGAGTGATTCTCAATCAAGAATCGGCAGCAAAATATGCAAACCAAGGCATGAAGCCATTGCCCATAAAAAAAGAAAGGAAAAAAATCTTTACCACAGAGTTTAACTCGTCAGCGATATGTATCCATGCATACCCATGTATAAACCAACTGCACTGATCAAGACGCCCGATAAGTAAGGAGCTCGACGTGCAACATCATTCAAACCGCTCCATTTAGATGTCGCTTTTTGCACGCCCACTGCTGCCACAACGCCAACAGCAACCAGAGTCAAGGCTAAGCCAATACTGAATGACACAACTAAAGTCGCACCAAGAGTCATTGCCTTAAGCTGCAAACAGATAAGCAAAACCGTTACCGCAGCAGGGCATGGAATCAAACCGCCCGTTAATCCAAACAGCAGAATTTGCCCATTCGTCACGTCTCGATTCTCAAAGCGTTTTTGAATGTCTAAAGCGTGAGCGCGTTCGTGAGCATCTTGATATTCCTTATCTTCGCTTTCTAAATGAGAACTAGAACGGAAATGTACATCAAAGTCATGGGTATGATCATGGTGCCCGATGATCAAAGTGACAGAAAGTCCATTAGAGACTTCAATGCAAGACGCCGATTCCAAGTATCCATCACGCTCTATAAAGTGATAGATATCAGCAGGTTGATAACCATCACTCGATACCGAAACCTTGATACCTTCAGCAGTTAAAGGTTTACCGCTGAGTGTTCGCAACTGGAAACGGTGATGCTCCCCTTCCTCTGTAATCGAAAGCGAAACATGCCCATGTCCTGTATCCACAACTTGCGTCGTCCAATCGCGAGCATGATCCTGAGCTTTGTTCCAAGCTCGCTCATCGCTCCATGTCCGCCAAAACATCCATACGCCGGTTGTCACGATAATGACCCCAGACATAAGTTGCATCCATGGTTCAGCCGCTTCAGCGGTGAATTTCTGGCTAATATACATCCCGCCAACAGCGATTAACCATACAATTACAGTGTGAGAAAGTGTGGCAGCTAAACCCAGCATCACGGCTTGTTTGACCGTTCCTTTCACCGCGACAATGAACGCCGCCATCATCGTTTTAGAGTGCCCAGGTTCTAAACCATGCAAAGCGCCAAGCAAAATGGCACTGGGAATAAAGAACCACCCATTACCTTGTTGTAGTAACGCGACAAAATCCATTGTTGTTCTCTGTTGTTGATTCTAATTTATCGCAAACTATACTCCCCCCTAGTATTAAATACTACCCCCCAGTATAAATTGAGTGCTACATTATCAGTTAGAATAACTCGGCCCGTAACTTAAAGAAGATAAGACATGTCGCATACAACCAGAGATCAAAAGAAGCTCAACACTCGAGTCAGTAAAATACAGGGTCAGGTGAATGGACTTAAAAAAATGCTGGAAGAAGAGCATGAATGCCAAGATGTGTTGCAGCAGATTGCCGCTATTCGGGGGGCAGTAAATGGTTTGATGCGAGAAGTAATTAAAGGTCACTTACTTGAACACGTCGTACTTGAGGAAGACAAAACTCAACGTGAAAAAGATATGGAAGTCGTATTAAAAGTACTGGACTCTTATATAAAGTAACCCTACTTCGCTAGAGTAAAGTCACTAGGGTTAAACTCGAATAGATCCTTTATAGGTAATCGCTTACTAAGCGGGAAATAACAATTCCATTTCATATTGATTAAGTTGAAAACGGAACCTATATCGGTTCAAGTTAAATAGTTTATTTATAAGAACTAAAACGGCCCAAACATAGGGCCGTTCATACTATTAACAATCTCTAAACCATCTGATAAAAATACATGTTGTGATAGGTTTTTACTTTATGGAAGAGTACAAGTAAACCTTTATACCTCTTGTAATTCGACGTGCTTAGCGCTGTAAGATTTTGTAAATGCAACACACCCCAAAAGTACAGCAAGTGGTAACACGGGATCAAAGATTGAACCATGAGATCCGAAGAATAAGTTAAGAATCATTACTAATGAACCACCAATAGCCCAAGCAATTGTTGTTGGAATAGTCCAAATAATGAGTTGTTTCTTAACCTCAGTCACCCCCATTAATCGATTAACAATATGGAATAGCGAGTCATTAAAGTAGCCAGCAAATAGAGATCCCATCGTAGCTGCCGTCGCTGCGAATAAAAGGTTAACGTCAGGAATATTTACTAAAACTGGGGCAGATATAGAAGCAGCGGTTATCATGGAGACTGTACCAGAGCCCTGAATAATACGAACTAACGTCGCAATAATAAATGGAATCATAACCGCAGAAATAGGAAGCCCTGCAACTTGGTTAGCAATCTCTGCGCCCGCACCCGTTTCACGCAATACGGCACCTAACGCGCCACCAGCTCCTGTTACTAACAAAATGATGCCACAAGTGGAGATTCCTTGTTCCATCTTTTCATTCGCTTCTTCTTTGGTAAGGTTATTACCCAATGTGTAAACCGCTAATAACGTCGCTATTGATAGTGCAATAGTAGGGCTGCCGATAAAAGCGATAAATTGACCAAATGTTGTTGCAGTCAGCCCTTCGAAACCGAAAGTCCCCTCTAATAAACCCATCACTGATTTCGCAAGTATAAGTAAAATAGGGATAATAATTGGAGCGATAGATTTACTTAAAGATGGTAGGTCTTTCGCTTCTTTACTTGCAATGTACTCTTTGTGATCATTAATCAGTTGCTCACTAGACTTCGAGAAATGTTCGGTTGGAATGAATTCAGGAAACTGCTTTTCTAACCATCTTGCATACCAAACAATACCCATGACACAAGGCGCTGCGATCATCAAACCAAAACCTAACATGCTGGCAAGATCGACACCAAAGATACCAGCAACGCCCAAAGGCCCTGGAGTCGGCGGAATAGCGTGATGCGCTACGACCAAGCCGCCCGCCAGAGCAACCGTAAGCGTTAAAATCGAGCGATTGGACGTTTTTGACAAAGACTTCGCTATTGGATAAAGAATGATAAGCGCGCTATCCACAAAGATTGGGATGCTAACAATATAGCCAGTCACAGCAAGAGCGGCCTCTTCTTTCTTTTTTCCTAACCACTTTATAAAATTATAGGCAATACTTTCTCCTGCTCCAGAAGCCTCTAAAATAGCCCCCATCATAACGCCGAGACCGATGACAATCCCTATACCGCCTAATGTTCCACCAAATCCTTTGCTAACGGTCGCAATCGTGTCGTCAACACTTAACCCACCAATAATACC
The DNA here is from genome assembly GCF_033339995.1 of Vibrio sp. 1641. NCBI lineage: Bacteria > Pseudomonadati > Pseudomonadota > Gammaproteobacteria > Vibrionales > Vibrionaceae > Vibrio > Vibrio sp. 1641. The sequence goes on along the minus strand of NZ_JAWOVP010000001.1, from coordinate 547,359 downwards.
TGCGATACATGCCGCAATTAACATCGCAATTAACACATGTACTTTTGTACGTAATACAAGAAAAACAAGGACTGATACGGCTACTATTAGTCCAATTACTGAAGTTGGTAACATTAGACAATCTCCATATTGTTAACAGAAATAAATTGTTGTAATACATCCTTGAAATTACTGTCTGATTTAAATCCAAGCTCCAGTTCTTTAGTACAATCAATTTTTTGTGGCCAACTACTCACAATACGATCAATACCCGCATCATGCTCATAGGTAATATAATTAGAAAGTTGTTTACCCATTAGAGTGTCCATTGTTTGAATCATCTCAGCTGGTGTAGTTTGAATACCAGGTAAATTAAGCGTTCTATAGGACAGATTATTTAACTGCTCATAAGGCATTAGCCCTGCATATTGAATATTGTCCACCACTCTAGACGGGCTCGATATCCAAAGTTTTAGCGTAGGGTCTACAGGACAATTTGATTCTTGAGCATTCAAAGGCTCACGAATAATTCCGCTTACGAAAGAGCTAGCGGCAAGGTTTGGTTTCCCAGGGCGAATACAAATAGTCGGTAAACGTACGGATACAGCTTTAACAAAGCCTTTACGGGCATAGTCGTTCACCAATAACTCACCTATAGCTTTTTGCGTCCCGTAGGATGACTGAGGATGAAGTGCTGTTATTGGTGTAATCGTTTCCGGAAGATCACCACCAAATACAGCTAAAGATGAAGCAAACGTAAAACGAATATTAGGGTTTACTTTACGGCAACGCTCAAGCAATAACTGTGTGGTCGTCAGGTTTACAGCTACGCCTAAATCAAAATCTTGCTCAGCATGGCTCGATACAATTGCCGCTAAATGAAAAATGTGTGTCGTTTCGGCAGTAATAACTTGGTCTATATTTTCTCGCTTTGTCATATCCATGACTAAAGAAACGACTCGGTCATCAATGCCCTCTAAGCGCGACTTTTGAATGTCGACAATAGTAATACTTTCAGCTTTGTTTTCTTTTAGTAGTGATTTGGCAAGTAGGGTTCCGAGAAAACCCGCCCCTCCAGTTATGATAATATTCATAGTCACGACCCTTTGTTTTTGTAATTGGTTTCAAGTTATTTATGGATAGAAATTAAAATTGTTATAGGTATGGTTTAACCCAACTAAGGCCCAGCTGCGTGCTATGCCTTGGGTTGTATTCACAACCGATCCAGCCTTGGTAACCAGAGTCATCCAAAACATTGAATAGGTGTGGGTAATTCAGTTCGCCTTCCGATGGTTCGTGCCTTTCAGGCACAGAAGCAATTTGAATATGGCCTGTGTATGGCGCCACATCGCGAATCAACGTACTCAGATCACCGTCCATAATTTGTGCGTGATAGAGATCGAGCTGCAATTTCACGTTTGGACGAGCCACTTGTTTGATGAGTTCCACCGCTTCACGTTGATGTGCAACAAAGTAGTTCGGTACATCGCGATTGTTGAGTGGCTCAATCATCAGCTCAACACCATGTTCGGCAAACTTATCCGCTGCATAACGAATGTTTGAGATAAAGGTTTCAATATGCTGATCACGAGTGAAGCGTGAATCAACAATGCCAGACATAGCGTGAACCTTTTTACAGTTCAGTGCCTTGGCGTACATCAACGCAGTCTCGACGCTCGTTTTAAATTCATCCTCACGCCCCGGAATAGCTGCAAAACCTCGTTCACCTGCATCCCAATCACCTGGAGGCATGTTGAATAACGCTTGCTCAAAACCAAACTGCTGTATCTTGCTTGCTAGTTCTTGCGCTTCGAATGCGTATGGGAAAAGGTATTCCACCGCTTTGAAGCCCGCTTGGTCTGCTTTTTCGAAACGATCTAGAAAAGGAACTTCTGTGAATAACATTGTCAGATTTGCCGCGAATTTAGCCATTACTTACCTCTCCCTTTTAGGTCTTGAATCTCAGTATCCGTTAAGTAGCGGATGTTGCTGTCTTTAAGAATGAACGCTAGCTTCGCTGTCTCTTCTAACTCTTCTGCGTTATCCACTGCATCTTCAAAGTCCGTACCCGTGATCACTGGACCATGGTTCGCCAGGAGGAAAGCTCTGTAGTCACTAGCCCGCTGCGCAAGTTCTTCAGCAATCTGAGGGTCGCCCGGGCGCAGGTACGGAATCACTGGCAGTTCGCCAATGCGCATTACAAAGTAAGGTGTAAAAGCTTTGATGGCATTCTCGCGATCTAGACCTTCAAGACAAGAAAGCGCCGTCAAGTAAGTAGAATGCAGATGCACAATCGCATTACACTTTGAGTTATTTCGATAAATCGCCAGATGAAAAGCGACTTCTTTTGATGGCTTTTCACCAGAGATATGGTTGCCATCAATATCCACAACCGAAAGCTCTTCAGCAATCAAGCGGCCGAACGAGGAACCAGTTGGCGTCGCCAGAAAGTGTCCATTAGGCAGCTTTAGAGAAAGGTTGCCAGCGCCGCCAGTCGCATAGCCACGTTCAAACATAGAGCGCGCCATAGTGACCATTTGCTCTCGCAGTTGTTGTTCTGTCATCAATTCTTTATTCATCACAACCTCACCTATTCAAAAAACGACTGTGCTTTGGCAAAGAAGTGTTCATCGCCGAAGTTGCCCGATTTCAGAGCCAAAGAAAGCTCGCCTTCAAGTGACTTCACCCAAGGTACACCTGGTGCGATTTGAGGACCGATATGAAAACCTTTTACGGCTAGGCTTTGGGTTACAACCCCTGAGGTTTCCCCACCCGCAACGATGAAATTTTTCACACCGTGCTGCTGAAGTTTGATTGCAAGTTGGCTAAAGAATTGTTCAACCGCGTGACTTGAAGCATGCGCGCCAAACTCTTGTTGAATCGCTTTTAACGCCGCTGCATCTGCGGTTGCGTAAACCAGTGGTGCGAACTCGCTTTCGATGTTGGTCATGACCCAATCAAACACTTGATTTGAGTAATCTTCTTCCGTCAGACACGCCTTCACATCAATAGCAAAGTGTGGCGCTTTTTCTTTGTAAACAGCGACCTGTTGGTTGGTCATGACAGAACAAGATCCAGATAACACAACGGTTGGTGCCTTTTTAGGGTTCCCCCCTTGCTTCGCATCACTTTGATCTTCAAGGTTCTCTATCCAGTTCTTAGCAATACCCGCAGCCAAACCAGAACCACCAGTTACCAGTTTTAGAGACTTCGCCGCTTGGCCAAGTGTGACAAGATGCTCTGCATTGAATGCATCAACCACTGCATAGCGGTTGCCTTGTACTTTTAGCTCTTCAAAGCGCTCAATTACCGCTTTTGGACCTTGTTCAATTATTTGGAAGTTCACCAGGCCAGATTTGCCTTGAGATTGAGCATCCATCATACGAACTAGGCTTGAATCAGTCATTGGGGTCACAGGGTGATTACGCATACCTGAGTCGCTTAGCAAGTCTTGGAATACAAATAGATGGCCGTTGTAAACTGTGCGACCATTCACTGGTAATGATGGGCATACAATGGTGAACGCTTCACCTAGCTCTGCAAGCAGTGCATCCGTTACAGGACCAATGTTACCTTCTGCTGTGCTGTCAAACGTTGAGCAGTACTTGAAGTAAAACTGCTGACAGCCATTTGCTTGCAGCCACTTAAGCGCAGCTACTGAATCCTCGATTGCCTCATCTACAGGACAAGAGCGAGATTTAAGACTGATCACGACCGCATCTGCGTTTACATCAATCTCTTCTTTTGGAATACCGTTAAGCTGAACTGTGCGCATGCCGTTTTCTACAAGAAAACCTGCGATGTCTGTTGCGCCAGTAAAGTCGTCTGCGATAACGCCTAATAACATCATTTTTTCTCCGTTTTACGTGCGCTTATTTCTGTTTGTTTTCTACACCTGGAAGCTCAATACCATCAAAAATCTTGATAACGGCACTGTCGTCCTCCTGACCAAAACCAGCATTGCTTGCACTCAAAAACATGTTTAGTGCTGTGCTTGATAGAGGAAGTGGAAATTTGAGATCTTTTGCTGTGTCCGATACGAGGTTTAAATCTTTCACAAAGATGTCGACCATAGATTTAGGGGAGTAATCACCATCAACTACATGCTTCATGCGGTTCTCAAACATCCAAGAGTTACCCGCTGCATTCGTCACCACGTCGTACATCAGGTCAAGAGGAATGTTTGCACGTGCCGCTAATGCCATTGCTTCAGCACCAGCTGCGATATGAACACCTGCTAGCAATTGGTGGATAATCTTCACAGTTGCGCCTAGGCCAATCGCTTCACCGATGTTGTAGACTTTAGCTGCCGTTGCGTTGAGTACTGGTTCAAGTGCATCAAATGTGCTTTGCGCTCCCGACGCCATAATAGTCATCTCACCTAATTCTGCTTTTGCAGCACCACCAGATACCGGTGCATCAAGCATCACAAGATTGTGTTCTGCCAATTTCGCTTCAATTTGTTTTGCGTCTTCTGCTGAGATGGTTGCTGAAACCATCACTGGCGTATTCGGCTTAAGCACTTTAGCAAGACCGGTTTTGAACAAGACCGTGTTAACTTGAGCTGCGTTCACAACAAGAACTAGAACCGAATCAAGCTTATCTGCAAACTCAACTGCATTTGTAGAAACTGCTTTTGCACCGAATGAACCTAGTTCTTCAAGCGCTTGAGAATTTAAATCGAAACCATAGACATCTAGGCCTGCACGCACACATGACTTTGCGGCGCCCATTCCCATAGAGCCTAAACCGATAACACCTACAGATTGAACTTCACTCATAAAAACAATGCCTTCTGGTCTATTAAACTTTGTTAATTCTTGTTTGGTTGATGTGATTATATGTGAAGATTAATACTAAGACCTCGCTTTGAATCACATTTTTTCACACAAATTAACAATGTCGTGATATATACCTCTTTATGGGCAGAGATATTCCGGGTAGTTAACACAAGCGAAGGCTGTTCTTACAACGTTGAGAACATAATTCACAGATATTCACAACAAATGAAAAGATTGGTAGGATACTGAAAAACAAGAATATAGAAGTGAAACTATGATCCCAGCAGAACGTCAAAGAACCATATTATCCCTGTTATCACATCAAGAAGTGTTAAGCATTTCAGATTTAACCGACCACCTTGGCGTATCACATATGACCATTCGTCGTGATATCGTGAAGCTTGAATCCTCAGGTAAAGTCGTTTCTGTTTCTGGTGGAGTGCAACTCGCTCAAGCTCTACATTCCGAACTTTCCCATGATGCGAAGGTCGAGCAACAAGCGGATGAAAAGATTCAAATTGGTAAGCTGGCGGCTACGTTAATTGGTCAAGACGCTACGATTTACTTGGATGCGGGAACAACCTCTCTAGAAATCGCCCATCAAATAGCAAATCGTAATGATCTTTTAGTGATCACCAATGACTTCTCTATTGCTGCTTTCCTTATGACGCACAGTGAATGTGAGCTTTACCACACAGGGGGAAAAATTGACCGCGAGAACCAATCCACCATTGGTGGAAAAGTCGCAGAGTTCTTGAATGGGCTAAATATTGATATCGCCTTTATTTCGACTTCATCTTGGAGCTTGAAAGGCTTATCAACACCTAATGAAAATAAAGTTCTCGTTAAAAAAGCAATCATCAAGGCGGCACAAACCAATTATCTGATCTCAGACTCAACTAAATACGGTCAGATAGCGAGCTTTCATGCATTAGACATCGAGCAATTGGACGGAATTATTACCGATCGAAACCTATCCGAAGTGGTCACTCAAGAATTAACGGATAAAGGATTACGTGTGTATAAAGAGTAATACTACCTAAACATCTGAGTTCGCGTAACTTTTATACTCGTTAATTTATAGGTGCTTCCAATATACGTAGACCGTGCTGTGTACTTTCTGGCAGAAAACACATCCTTTTGTTTTCTAAATTACCAAATTACTGATTACATCTGGATATGGAAGCTCACTTCGCTTTATCGCTGCTCGTCACTTGTCATCAAAAATCAAATTCACCGCAATTGCCATCAAAACCAAGCCTGAGATTGGTAGTAAGACACCTAATGGCGAGCGCTCGATATAAGGCAGATTCTCTGCAATCAATAAGCCCCACTCAGGTTCTGGCGGCTTAACGCCAAGTCCGATAAAACTCAGAGACGTCAGACTGAGCGTAATGTACGGCAAACGCAGAAACGCGTGACGAATCAATGGCGGCAGCACATAAGGCAACAAGTAGTAGCGGAGTACTCGCCACTGATTGGTTCCCCAAATGGGCGCAAGATGCGTATAAGGCTGCGCTTTGGCTTCCATCAACAAGCTCGCACAGTGCGCCGCTAATGGTGCCCATGACACCATAACAATCGCAATCAAGGCACTGTTTGGGTTCATTCCCGTTAGACCAGCGATCAGCAGACCCGCCACAATGTATGGCACACCTTTGGTGATCTCAATTAAGCCTTGGCTATAACGAGTCACAAAGCCGAGCAGCAAACCAATCACCAAACTTAGGAACGTCGCGATGATGCCCATTTTGATTGTCGACATCATACCCCCGCCAACACGAGCAAGCAGATCTCGCCCGACCGCATCGGCACCAAACGGGGCTGCTAAGCTTGGCGATTCAAGGCGAGTAAATTGGATGGTGTAAGGATCGCGCATTAACGCCCATCCCGCACAACCAATCAGCAAGGCAAAGATTGTGGCACTGACGATGCGTTTGGTAGTGCTTTGGGTAAAACGGAACGTACTGTGACTGCTGATCAACTTGCCACTTGTGACACTGTGTCCGAGTAACCAGCGTTGCAATAAAATACTCGCACTGCTGATCAACATCGAGAACACCAGTAACACCAACAAGCCACCTTGCAGCATCGGCAGATCTTGTGACTTCGCTGCACCTAAGATTAGTCGTCCGATGCCCGGAATGGAAAACACTTGTTCCACAGCAACCGCGCCGCCGGTTAAACCAATCACCGTCATTGCGATTTGAGGAATCAAGTTACTAACGGCACGCCACAAGGCAAAGCGTAAGATTTGAAACTTACTGACGTTCGCCGATAGCCAAGTGATCACCCAAGGCTCATCTAGTACACGCTTGAGGCTGTCATTGAGCAAGCGACCGAACAAGCCAGCAGCAGGTAATGCCATTGCCAAACTGGGTAGCCAGAGGTTTTGCACGCCTTGCCAACCATAGGGTGGGAACCAACCCAACCAGATGGAAAACACCATGATCAGCAATGAAGCAATCACATATTCCGGCAGTGAAACTAACACCGAACTGAGCGTGTCATGATGTTTGTCTAAACGATTCTGTTGCCAACGACGCACAGTGTAAAGCACGCTCGCCATGCACATTACAAATGCCATGCCTAACGCTGTAAGCATCAGTAATAGCGACGTTTTTGCGGTTTGTTGAACGCTCTCCATCACGGATGCCCCGCTCACCCAAGAGACACCTAAGTCACCTTGCATGGCAAGCGTCAACCAATCCCACAGTCGCTCTGCAGCGCTGCGGTCAAGTTGAAGATCTTCTCGAATTGCTTGCAGAGCTTCTGCCGTCAGCAATTGTTGAGCACCCGCACGAGCACGGAGGATTGATTGGCTTGGGTCGATACCGGCAATATCCGGCATCAAACCCACCAGCACAACCACTACCCCGAGTGACAGGAAGCGCGACAAAAAACGCGTAAACCATTCAGGCATACAAGCGCTCCAACGAGAGCGCATGTTGGCAACAGACGACATCGAGTTAGTTCACCTCAGTAAACTGGTCGATCAGGCGACGCTCACGTGGGTCACGTTGTGCATTCTTCACGCGGTCACTCTCACCTTGGATTACACGCTCGTGAAGCAGTGGAATCACAGCGTATTGCTCAAGGATTTTGCTTTCTGCTTCGATGATCGCTTGTTGGCGTTTCTCACCCAATGGCTGACGATCAGCGTGTTTCAATGCTGCGTCCACTTCTTCAGAGCAGAACTGACCTAGGTTGTAAGAACCTTTACAGCTAAAGTCACTTTGCATGTACGCCACTGGGTCACCAGAATCCAGCACCGTTGCACGTGACAACAAGAACGCATCGAACTTACCTGCTAGTGCATCGTTTTCGATTTGTGCGTATTCACGAACGTCTAGTTCAACCACAAAGCCAGCCGCTTCAAGTTGTTGCTTTAGCAGCACCGCTACTTCTGGCAACTCAGCACGGTCGGTAAATGTACCGATGGTGATCTTCTCACCGTTCGCGTGGCGCATTTCCATGGTTTCCATACGAGGGTTCGCATCACGAATTGGTTGAGCCCATGCCAATGCTGGACCTAACAGACCTTTTGCTGAATCGGCGTGGTTCTCGTAAACCGTTTTGATGATTTGCTCACGGTTAACCGCTTGAGCCGCTGCTTTACGCAAACCGAACTGGCTAAACACATCTGATTTGTTGTTTAGGTAAAGCGTGTTGGTACGTGGCATTGCGACTTCGTGCAGCTGTGAAGATTCCATCATCGCGATTTGCGATACAGGAACCGCTTCAACGACATCCGCCTCACCGGTACGTAGTGCAGCAGCACGAGCAAAACCGTTTGGTACGTATTCAGCAAAGATACTGTCTACTTTTGCTTTTTCGCCCCAGTAACCGTCAAAACGCTTCAGTTTCGCGCTGGTTGTACCGTTGATTTCTGTCAGAACGAATGGACCGGTACCCGCATTGATTGGCACAACGCGACCATTTTCTTGATATGCAGCACCAGAAAGGATCGCTAGCTGTGGGCTAGATAGACGGCTTGGCAACAGTGGATCATTAAAGGTCGTTTTGATTTCAACAGTGAAGTCGTCCAGTGCGCGAACTTGCCATTCGATACCATCCAAAATACGTGGCTTAGGTGCGGCATCTAATGCTTTTTGTAGAGAGTTCACAACCGCGTTGGCATCAAGGTCAGAACCATCGTGGAATTTCACGCCCTTACGTACCGTAAATTGCCACGTCATCGGGTCAACTTGTTCCCATTCCGTTGCCAGCATAGGCTCTGCTACCGACTGATCGTTTAGGTTTACCAACGTTTCTGCCGTGCTCCAACGTGACAGTTTGAACGCGTCATCTGAAAGTGGTGACAAACCTGTGCGTGGTGGCTGCATCATGGCAACGCGAATTTCCGTTGCTTGCGGTGCAGCTGCTTTTTCCGCTTCTGGCTTGCTTTCGCCAGAGTCAAAACAACCCGTCAGCAATGCGCTTAAAGCCAGCGACAAAGCTAACTTGGGAGTACTAAGGTGCATAAGAAACCTCTCCAATGGTTTTTGTGAATTCATTACTTTTGTGTTGAGCGCTCATCAAGGCTCTCGTGATCAAGTGTGATGGGTTATTTGTCACGTTCTGTGCTGTGCCGTGCTCGACAACACGTCCTTTGTCTAACGCTAGGATTTCATCGCATAGGGTTTGTGCCGCATCGAGGTCATGTGTCACCAAAATCAGGCGCATCTGACGACTTTTTTGAATGCCTGCCAACAAGTCGAGAATCTGTTTACGACTGACGGGGTCTAAGCTGCTAGTTGGCTCATCGGCAACCAACACACAAGGTTCGACAATCAAAGCTCTAGCGATAGCCACGCGTTGGGCTTGCCCAACTGATAATTGCTGCGGGTTACGATCCAACAATGTGAGATCCAAACCGACATCCGCCAAGACCTTTTCCACCTTCTCGTTAAGCTCTTGCGTCAAACCAATGTTGCTTAGCGGCTCCAGTAAGATCTGGCGAACGGTGTAGTACGGATTCAAGCTCGATTGCGGCTCTTGTGGGATCAGCTGAATGTGCTGACATAACTCTTGGCGCTGCTTAGCCGAGCTACGCGATAGCGGATAACCACACACATACACTTCACCAGATGTGGGTTTACGAATACCGAACAGAAGCTCAATCAAAGTCGATTTACCCGCACCAGAAGGACCAACAATCGCGATGTTCTTTGTGTCGATGGCAAGATCCAATTGTTCGAGCGCTTTAAACGGTTTACCCCCTAACCAACTTGGTTTGGAGTAATAGTGAACACTGGCTTGCTCAAAGCGAACTTCCGCCGATTTAGGCTGCGTGTGCCCGCTCAAGTTGTGCTTAGTCAAAATAGGCTCCAAAGATGAGGTTAAGGCAGCAGTTGCGCAAGTTGTTGGCAGAAAGGATGCGAACTTTGCTGAATGGCTTGCCATGGTTCGCCATAAGCCACCATGGTGTTGTCCGCAATCACCAAGACTTTGTCACACGCCAAAGCCGCAGACAGATCGTGCGTGATCAACAAACCACTGATGTTGCGTTGCTGAACACTACTGCGAAACAACTCAAGGATCTCCGCTTCGGTGATTGGATCGAGCGCACTGGTGGGCTCATCAGCGATGATCAAGTTGGCACTACCAAGCAACGCAATCGCAATACAAATACGCTGACGCTGACCACCAGATAACTGGCTTGGATGCTGCGCCAATGCTGCTTTTGGGTCCACAAACCCGAGTTGAGACAACAAGGTCGTCACCGTATCTCGGTTTGCTGAAGACAAGCGTGTTTTGTTGCCCGTCAATGCCAAACACAGTTGTTGCTCGACAGACGCCAATGGATTCAGCGCTTTAAGTGCATCTTGGAAAATGACCGCAGGACGCTGCGATTGACTACGTTGCAGCATGGCAGTTTGTGCGACTTCACTGCTGTTAAGCTGGATACTTCCGTCTACCCAAATATCAGACGGCAAAAAACCTGCGACGGCTTTCGACAACATGGATTTACCAATGCCGGAAGGTCCCATAATGGCAAGAACTTCACCTTGAAACAGCTCAAAAGAAATGTCTTTGAAGAGTGTGCGTTCTGAGTCTGTAAGGCTGAGATTATTAACGGAGAGTATTGGTTGAGAAATCACGGCATAAAACTAAATGTAATAATATAACATCACAAATAATATCATGCGGGTTAAAGCAAGGAAACCAGTCGGAAAGGTTATTTCATCACCTTTTTCAGATTTATCAGCAAGGGCAGATGGCTCCACCCTTGTTATAAGAACATCTAAATTAGGTCGTTTGTGACAGTGTGAATTGCTGACACTTTTGTTTGACTTGTTCGAGGTATGGGAACAAGAAGACAAAGCGCCCAACGTAGAACAAAGTGAATGCCAGCCATAAACCGTGGTTGCCCCAATATTGCACCGCAATAAATTGAGTCACTAAGAACAACACCATGGTTAGAAAGGTAGAGTTACGCACTGGTCGCGTCGTCCCTGTACCGGTAAAGATGCCGTAAAACGTAAGACCAAAACCAGCAACCAACGGGAATGCCAATAACCAAGGGCTCATGTCTAAATACAGTTCAACAAGGTTTGGCAAGGTGGTAAACAACATCACCACTTGGTGTTTGAACAGCACCAACAGCAAGGTCAAGACAACAACGAACGCCGCGGTCCATTGTGTGTTTAGCTTAATCACGTTATCAAGCAATGTTGGATTCTTCTGGCCTACCGCTTTACCAGCAAAGAGGCTCGACGCGTTCGCTACACCGTCGAACATGTAGCTGACGATAAAGGTCACTTGCATCAAGATTGCGTTCGCAGCAAGCACATCAGAACCAAGCTGAGAGCCTACACGCGCCATCATGTTGAAGAACACCAATAGACACACAGTACGAAGCAGCAGATCCATATTGGAAGACGCGATAACTTTGAGATCTTTACGCGTCATTTTTGCGGTCTGAATGTAATCAAACAGCGGGAAGCGGCAGGTTTTCAACACCAGCACCGCACCAATAACAAACGTCGAGATTTGCACGATAAGTGTCGCTACCGCAACGCCAGCAATGCCCATATCGAAGTACAACACAAAGACGATATCCAACACGATGTTCAGCACGTTGCCAAACACTTGCGTGAACAAGGTTTCTTTGGCTTTCGCTTGCCCCATCAACCAACCAATCACGGTGTAGTTCAGCAGTACAAACGGCGCACCAAAGATCATGATATCGAAGTAAATCTTAGCGTTTTCTGCCACGACTGCATCAGGGGAGATAATCAGCTCTGCCCCCATCCAAATCACGGACTGCAACGCAATGAAAATCAAGCCAAGGCAGAGCGAAAGCACGAAAGGACGGAATAAACTGCTCGCTTGATCCTCTGGGCTGTTTTTACCTAATGCGATTGCACTTTGCCCGGTAGTACTGACGCGGAAAAAGCCAAACAGCCAATACAAGGTATTCATGATGACGGTGCCGATCGCCACACCACCAATCATCTCAGCCACACCGAGTTTACCGATCACCGCGGTGTCCACCGCCCCCAATAATGGCTGGGTAACAGTAGAAACGATGAAAGGAAATGCGATTTTAAAATAGTCTTTATGAGTCAGGGACATCTTAAATAATGAACGGGGTTAATTTTTATAAGGTCGCTATCATATGCGAATGGCGCCCGAACATGAACCAAAGTTCGCCAGCAAGGAATAGCATTGATAATTGATACAACCAGCCAACGTATTCTCATACCAAAGCTTGAAATAGGGTAACGACTTATGAGAAAAGCCAAGTTAACTGCATATAAATGAGTTTCTAGTTTGGAAAGATTAGCGTTTGGTTGAGCATGGCAGATCAGAATGTATCTGCCATGTCATAACGGTAGTGATTGGTGAAAAGAGACCGTACAGATGATATTTAATGCTTGTGGGTTTCATCTGACAATGTTTAGGTTGATACCAGGCCTTATGTTCTGTAAAGCACCTTCACAACATGCCAACCGAACTTGGTTTTAACTAAATGCGGCGTTAACACTTCGCCAGAAAAGCACACTTTGTCGAATTGAGGTACCATTTGACCACGGCGGAATTCACCAAGGTCACCACCGCGTTTGCCTGACGGGCAAGTTGAATACTTCTTCGCTAATGTCTGAAACTTTGCGCCTTTTTTCAGTTGCTTGATTATGTCTTCCGCTTGCTCTTTGTGCTTCACAAGAATATGTAATGCGGCTGCTGTATTTGCCATTGATCTATCTCTCACTATTCTGGTCGCGCAAGTGTACCCAATCCTTTTTAACAGACCAAACATTTCTTAATAATAGCTCAGCGGTAAAGGCCCCAATACACGAGGAATATAAAATCGTCTACATAATGAGTTTAAAATACAAACAAGTTTTGCTCAGTTAATCACTATGTCTCTAAAAGATTGTCTAAAAAGCTCACATTTGTCTCTCCGATGGTTGAAGCCTTCGTCTGATAAGATTAGATTAGACACAATTCGGTGGTGTTTATAAGGTTATTTTCATGGCAAAAGTCATTAGCAAAGCGAATCAATCTCAGGGCATGTTGATGTTTAAGCTCACCCTGCAACAGAGTTTCGCTATCGGTACGCTAAAAGTCCGTGAAATCGTCCCGTACATGCCAACGACAAAGATCCCTTACTCGCATCATCACGTCATTGGAACCGTTACGATACGTAACTTAACAGTACCAGTGATCGATATGTCAGCGGCTGTTGGCTTTCGTCCTATAAGTGAAGAAGAATATAAAAGCTGCTACTTGATCGTGACAGATTGCTTGCGAACCGTGGTTGCTTTTATGGTTCGTAGTATAGAGAAGATCATTGAGTGCGATTGGAAAGCTATTGAAACGCCACCTCCGAGCGCTGGAAAAAATATTTTCGTGACTGGAATTACTCGCTACGAGGACAAAACTGTTCAAATGCTGGATGTGGAACTGCTACTTTCCAAAATTTATCCGCAGTACGAGAATTCAAAGATACCAATGCTGACAGATATTGAGCGAGAACGCCTAAAAGCACTCAGTATTCTATTGGTGGATGACTCTTCCATCGCTCGTAAACAGCTGTGTGACGCGCTCGATAGCATCAATATTGGGTATCAAATCTGTAAAAATGGTTTAGATGCATTGGAACTGATGAAAAGTGACGCTGCGGCTCATCGCCCAATTGATATTCTGGTCAGCGATATTGAAATGCCCGGATTAGACGGTTATGAGTTAGCATTTGAAGTTCAGAATAATTCCTCTCTGAACCATTCATACCGCATTTTACACACATCGTTATCGAGCGAAATCTGTGTAGACAGAGCTCACCAAGTTGGCGCGCATGAGGCACTTGAGAAATTCAATGCAGGAGAACTAATCGAAGCGATGCTTCGAGGAGCAAAAGAGCTAGAAGCCAAAGCTATGACTTCTTAACTCTTATTGGACGAGTTGATTTGAGAATATAATGCAGTGCTTGTCCTATCCCTGATGCTCACATCCGCTAATTTCTCAGCTCACTTCTTTGGCATCGCGTAACTACGAGAAACGAATTCCGTCTCTTTGACTTGGTGAGCATGATTAATATAAGAAGCTAGGCTGTAAAGTACATTCGCTAATAAGTTCGCGTAACGAAACAAAATAGGTGCGGGCTGCTTCTTACCTGTATGTTCAACGGCAACTAATGCTCGTACCGTTTTTTTAGCTTGGCAACGGCACAAATGCAATTGACTGGCTGCCGGGTGCCCTCCGGGTAGAACAAAGCCTTTGAAGCCGCCATCAATACGTTGCTTGAGCAAAGCATAATCGGCCTTTAACTCTTCAACTTCCGTCTCTGTAATCGCTAATTTTCCGCGAACCGAACCATTTAGATGATAAACATTAGGCTGCATTCTTGTCAGTATATCGCGGCTAAACTCGTCCAATTCCATAGCGAGAACAAGGCCAATACGACTACAAAGTTCATCTGCTGTAATTTCAAAGTCACAAACCGGACTGTCCTCGTAAATAAACGGATAGCAAATCTCGCTCAATTCCTTGCTTACAGGTTTCATGCTTTTGTTCCAATATAAAAAAGGGAGTCAGTATAACCTAACTCCCTTTAAACGTTCATTATGCCAAATGATCGACATTCATATGATCGGTTTACAATCAGGCACTTTCGACTTTCTTATGACCTTCTTGAAGGTGAACAAAATCGACTAAATCATCACCAGACACTTGATACGCCTGACCAAAACCTTTAACAAATAGCCCCGATTCTGGCTTTAAGTTGAACAACACGAAATCCTCTAGCTGGCTTAGACCATCAATAATCTCACCAAAACGCTCTTTCATTTGTCCAACAACTTGTTGCCACATCTCTGTGTCTCGCTCAACTACATTTGCTACTGCATCAAAAGTTAAGCGCTTACGAGCAAACAGCTGCTTTGAAGACTCTTCATCTTCAATCATCATCAATGAAACATTTGGATTTTCTAAAAGGTTACGGGCATGACGAGCGATTTTAGAAATGAGAACGAAATAACCTTCCTGGTTTTGAACATAAGGCGCGTAGCTTACATTCGGGCGACCTTCTGCATCGACAGTTGCAAGCTGAAGTGTACGGCGCTCCTGACGAAACTCTTTGATCTCTGGCCCTAAACGACCTTGCAAACGCTCTTGTTTAACTTGTTGATCCATATTGATACCTGACTTTACTAATTAGTATTCGAGTTAAGCCTCGATTATGTTTGTGATTACTTTTTTAATTCGGCTTGTAGGGCGCGAAATGCGGTGACTTGCTCTTCAATCAACTCGCGCTTTTCGTTACGGCCTAAATAAACCTTGAAAATATTGCTTCCGCACTCTGAGAAAAAACCAAAATAGTGACTCTCTCTACCCATAAACGGTTTACTGACTAATGCGACATTTTTAACGTTATCTAATTTAAGGTGGCCGTGCAGTTCACCTTCTCTACCCATTAAATTGTAATAGCCACGCGCCACTTTTCCTTTTGGAAACGGCGCTTTAACTTCAAAGATAGAACCAAAAGAGTGGACGATGGTCGTCACCGGGCCAAAACCAACCAAACTTTCTAAGATGCTTTGCGCTTGCTCTCCTGGTGCAATAGCCACCATTTCCTGAGGTAGAGCCGCAACAACCTCAAACTCGGAAATGCCAAGACGCTCTGCCATCGCAGCTGGCAATAATCGTGGTTCTTGCTCTAGTAATACTTCAACTTGTTGCTTGATTGATTCCATTGTGTCTTCCGTTTTTGTTCAATTTGTTTTCATTAATTATTGGATGCTTTCGGTACGGTTTCGTTCATCTCCGACGTGAGTACCTGAATACAACTTTGAGCCAATGACACTGCCCAGAAGCTGCCTGCAAGAGTAAGGACTGCGCTACGTTCATGTAGTTGTACTAAGCCTTTCGCTTGCCACACTTTAAATAGAGGCAATAAAAACCCGAACGCGTCCTCTCCCATAAATGATGGAAGTTGATTTGCTTGAACAATGCCACGGTCAAACGCAGATTTGAGTGTAGAAAAAAGTGGTTCTAGAGGGCTTTGCTTCATCATCATCGCGATGGTGCTTTGACCTTCTTTGACCGCTTTAATATAGGTCTCTAGTGTGCGGTGTTGCATCATCCCGTAGCCACCTATATTACCTCCAGCACCACAGCCAATTGGCAATACCTCTGCATAAGTCTTGGCTAAACTATTGTATAAACTACGCTCGCGGTTATCGATTGCCCAATGGTTCACACTCAGTTGCTTCATATGGTGTTTGGCCATAAAGTTCACACCGAGCTCATACATTCCCGCTTTTTCTGGTGTGGTCGCAGGTGGCGGGATTTTTCCCTTTTCTACGAGGTTGAGCATGGGAGCTGACCCGCCAACCACTAACTGATACAAATCCAGTCCGTGTGCGCCAGTCGAGAGGGAATCATTTAAATCTTGCTCTAACACTTCTTTGGTTTGATAAGGTAAGCCATAGAGTAAATCGATAATGACCGGAATTTTGTCTTCTTTGGCGATCTCGCTCACTCGTTTGAGGACATCTTCCCTATCATCTAAACGTTTTGCGCTGCGGCGCACTTGTGTATTAAAACTTTGCACACCAAAAGAGAAACGATTAAACCCACCCTCTAAAGCGCCTTGATACAACTCATCAGAAAAGCGATTGATGCGGCCTTCTAAGGTGATTTCGCAGTCTGCGGCCAAAGGAAAGTGGTCTCGGATAGCCTGGCCTAACACACGAACCTGTATTGGAGATAAATCCGTTGGCGTTCCGCCCCCGATATATACGGCGTGAAAAATACCATTTTGTGTCCAAGGTAATGCCGCTTTCTCTCTAAGCTCCTGCATTAATGCTTCAAAGTACTCATCAACCAGTGTGCGACTTGCAGCATTTTGAAAGAAGTTACAAAAAGTGCAACGAACGCGACAAAACGGAACATGAATATAAAGACAGCGTTTATTGGTCGCTTTAATTGAGTTAGCCGTAATACTCGAAAAAATCGCCTGTTGTTGAGACGAGGGCACAGGTACGCTCGCTCCCCCGGCATGTGCAGAATGCTTCTTAACAAAAGCAAATCGCAATGGATCAGGACTATCACTGCCCAACACTGATTCATCAAGCTTATCGATATCGACGCTCATATATACTCGCTTAACTCCCATCATGTAAGGGATGGAAGCTGATCTTGAAAATTCTGCAAGAATCATAATTTGAGCGTAATGATAATGCAATTGATAATTGATCTTATTTCCATTGTAAGTAATAATCTGCCCAAGTTTTCATAGTTTCCCGAGATATTCCGTGAACGTACAAAGATATGTCATTGCAGGAGGTGCTTCCCTTGCCATCCATGCCGCACTTCTTTTTGTTTCTCAAGAGACAAAGGTGTTCGCGATGCCGGCTGGAAACCCAGCAAGTTCGGTAAGTCTAAATCTTGTGTCTGCTCCTCCCGCTGTCGAAAAATCTACACCAGAAAATGTAGCGCCACCAAAAGAGCAGCAGCCTCAAGACCAACCTGAACCAGAAAAGAAGATTGTAAAAAAACAGGTCGTCAAGAAAGACTCTGTTAAGAAGAAGGTAGTAGAGAAAAAACCAGAACCGGTTAAACAATCTAAACCTAAAACGGTCGAGCCCACCAAAACCGTAACAAAGCAAAAGGTTCAGCCCGAAGCGAAACCAAAGAAAAAAACGGAACCGGTGAAGAAAGAGACGGTAGCTCAACAATCCGCACCTGCGAGCCAATCCAAAGGGGCAACGTCTCAGCCTGTCTTGGTCGACAAACCAACGTTTGTGAGTCAACCAACACAACCCCGTTACCCAAGGTCTGCACAAAGACGCGGTATTGAGGGTGTAGCCTTGTATGAGATATGGCTAGATGAGAATGGTAACCAGATTAAACAGGTTTTGATTGAGTCTTCCGGCACAGAGTCGCTAGATGCCTCAGCACTTCGTGCGATCAAACAGTGGCAATTTACACCACATATTTCAGGTGGGCTAAAAGTCGCTCACCGAGTACAAGTACCTGTTCGTTTTAAGTTGGATGGATAATGGAACAACTACAAGAATTACAAACTCAATTTGGGCTGATGACATGGCCTTTGATCATTTGCTCAGCTCTAACCGTGATGATCATCGCCGAGCGATTATTCCATGTGTTAATTAGCCTTGGTGTAGGAAAGCGAGCCATTCGCCAAAAGCTCACAGGATTAGACCCAACAAATGGGAGCGAGCTTGAAGCACTTGCTGAAGAGTTGTCGAATAAGCGGCCGCTTCTGTACCGTGGTGTTGCGATGTTGCTTGCTCATCATTCTTTCTCGAAATCTTTAAGAGAAGATGCCGCAGGTATTTGGCTGCAAGAAAAACGCCATCAGCTGCATTCCGGCCTTCGTTTGCTGACGCTGATTGGCGTCATCAGCCCTTTAATTGGCTTGCTTGGTACGGTACTTGGCTTAATTGACATGTTCAAAGGCATCGCGGTTTCAACGGGGAATATCACTCCGAATGATTTGGCTGACGGCCTAGGTCTTGCTATGCGCACCACTGCCGCGGGTCTCATTATCGCACTTCCTGCCATTTCAGGAGCGCAGATCATTGGTTTGTGGGCGGATCGTGTAATCGCCAAGCTTGAGCACACTTTAAACTACGTCAACTTATGGCTTGAAGGTATCTCGTTACAGCATGTCTCGCCAGACCACTCAAAAGTAACACTGCGCTCTTCTGAGAAGATTGAGGCTGCAACTCAATGATTAAAACACCACAAGAAAATAGTCGTAACGGTTTAACCCCCGATTTAACACCGCTGTTAGACATTATTTTTATCGTCATGGTTTTCCTGATGTTAACCGCAGCGGTCAAACTCGATTCATTAGACGTCAATTTACCGAGCACAGAATCTCAGGCTGTTGCAGATGTCGATAAGCAATCCATCACGGTAAATATTCTTAAAGACGAGCCTTACTGGGCTATTAACGGCAAGACATATATCGATTGGGACAACTTTACCCTCGCGCTGTTAGAAGAGAGTAAGTCAAGCGATAAACCGATTGTAATTGGAGCAGAAAAAACCGCGAATATTCAGTCGCTAGTACAACTTCTCGGCTTTTTACAAGAAAACGGAATTCAAGCAACTCAGTTACTCACTGAAGAGCCATCATAAAAATAAGTAAGATAGAGATCCTTTCAAAATGAAGAACACACGCATCACTATTCATGCTGTTGTCACGGCAGCTATTTCCCTACTCGCGAGTAGTCAACTTTTTGCCAATGAAACGCCATCCTCAGAGCGCGTTGTTAGCGCAGGCAGCGCCGTCACTGAACTCTTGCTTGAACTCGACGCTAAAGATAGCTTGGTTGCTATCGACGTCACCAGTCAATTACCAAAAGGCATGGAACTGCCTAAAGTGGGCTACCATCGTCGTCTTTCAGCGGAGGGGTTGCTCGCCTTACGTCCGACAAAAGTCATTGGTTCTGATGAGATGGGGCCGAAAACAACATTGAGCCAATTGAAATCGGCTGGCGTAGAGGTAGAAATCGTTAATACTGATGCAAATGTCGAGGGCCTTTATCAACGTATTGATCAAATTGCGAACCTTATGGATCGCAAAGCTCAAGCTGAAAGCTTAAAGCAAGATGTCCAAGCGCAAGTACAAGCACTCAATGCAAACCAGCCTGATCAAGCAAAGAAAAAGAAAGTGCTCTTTCTGCTGATCCATGAAGGGCGACCTGCAAATGTTGCGGGCTCACAAACGACACCCGATGCAATTATTCAACTCGCCGGCGGACAAAACCCAGCCGCTACACAACTCTCGTCTTACAAGCCTCTATCCACAGAAGCGATGGTAGAGATGCAGCCTGACGTGATTCTTGTTAGTGGTCGCAGCTATGAAACGTTGGGTGGTGCCGATGCCATTTTAAAAGCAATGCCGCTTCTTGCTGCAACACCCGCTGGAAAGAACAAAGACATCATAACGATTGATGGCCATGCTCTGGTAGGTGGTTTGGGCCTTAAAAGCCTTGCAGAAGCTAAACGCTTGAATGCACTGCTTTACCCATAGAGACATGACATGTTGTTAAGACGCATCCCCCTTTCAACGACGTTATCAGTGCTTAGTGGATTTTTAGCATTTATTGCTATCGCCTCTATTACCGTTGGCCCAATGAACATTAGCTTTGCTGACAGTTTGCGTAGCCTAACGGGAGGCAGTTCTGATCTCGCTCCTCACATTCAGTTGGTCATTAACGAAATCCGATTGCCTCGCACCATTTTGTGTATGTTCATCGGCGCCATTTTGGCAATTTGTGGTGTGGTTATGCAGGGCTTGTTCCGTAACCCATTAGCCGAGCCTGGTATCATTGGTGTGTCTGCTGGCGCTGCTCTTGGTGGTGCATTCGCTATTGTTGTATTTGCTGAATTTAGCCAAAACTATCCGCAACTAATGAACTTAGCGGCTTTGCCTCTTTTTGCTTTCCTTGGCGGTGCACTAACGACTATTCTCGTTTATAAACTCGGCACAAGTAAGTTTGGTACCTCAGTTACAATTATGTTGTTAGCCGGCGTTGCCATCAGCGCGCTCTCGGGTGCTGCGATTGGCTACATGAACTTTATCGCAGATGATCAGATGCTGCGAGATTTGACGCTTTGGTCGATGGGCTCATTAGCTGGTGCAAATTGGTCAGGGATTGCTCTATCTGCTATAACACTCGTCATCCTATTGCTCTGGTTTCAGAAGAAGTCGATGGCGCTGAATGCTCTGTTGTTAGGGGAATCAGAAGCAAGACACTTAGGAGTTCCGGTTCAAAAACTCAAACGTCAGCTTATTTTACTTTCTGCACTGGGTGTTGGTATTACGGTGAGCATCAGTGGTGCAATTGGCTTTATTGGGCTCGTGATTCCTCACTTAGGGCGCATGCTCGCTGGGCCTGACCATCGAACGCTATTACCAATATCTGCCTTAATGGGAGCACTGCTTCTTACTGCCGCAGATATGTTTGCTCGTGTTGCCGTGGCACCAGCTGAATTACCAGTTGGAATCGTGACCGCATTGATTGGCGCGCCCTTTTTCATCTACTTATTGTTCCAGCAAAAAGGGAAGATTTTGTAATGAACCAGATCGTTTTATCGGGGAAAAACATTTCGATGACATATGGCAACCGTGTGGTGCTCGATGACATCAACATTGATATCCGAGCTGGTGAAGTGACCGCCCTACTCGGCCCCAATGGCGCAGGTAAAAGTACTTTACTCAAGCTTCTATGCGGTGAGATCTCTTCGAATCATCACATCACCTACTTCGGTAAACAAAAGCATGATTGGGAGCCTGAAAAAAGCGCCAAACATATTGCAATGCTCCCGCAGCACAGCACCTTAACCTTCCCATTTCTAGCCAGAGAAGTAGTAGAGCTGGGGGCAATACCGCTATCACTGTCCAATAAAGAAACCACTAAACTGGCTTTACATTACATGGAACAAACCGACGTATTGCATTTAGCAGAAAGCCTGTACCCGTCTTTATCTGGTGGAGAAAAGCAACGACTGCATCTAGCACGAGTGATGACACAACTACATCAATCTGGCGAAAAACGAATCTTAATGCTTGATGAACCTACCTCAGCGTTGGATCTCGCCCACCAACACAACACGTTAAAGATTGCTCGTGAAACAGCAAAAGCACAAAACGCAGCGGTGGTTGTGGTGTTACATGACTTGAATCTAGCCTCTCAGTACGCAGACCGCCTTGTACTCTTGCATAACGGGAAACTAGTTTGTGATGACACGCCATGGAATGCACTAACGTCAGAGCGCATTGAGCAAGTTTATGGCTATCGATCTATTGTGACAAAACATCCGACGCTAGACTTCCCTCAAGTGCATGCCGCAGCATAAAGCGTATCTCCTCTAAGCCGTCTCTAAAACACTTCGATACGACAAAGGCCCGCAATATGAGAGTTGCGGGCCTTTGCTTTGATAGTGGCAGAATTTGGTGCTTTAAAGGCTATTACTTGCTCATTTGGATCAATGATCGACCAATCAACCACTCAAGCTCTTTGTCACCACCCGCACCAAACTGGCTTTCAACCATTTTGTATAAGCGGTCAATACCATTAGCAGCAAATTCTTGCGCATTTTCAGCGGTGACAATGTGATGGAATAGCAGTCGTAAAATCGCGAGAAACTCAGCATCTTCCAGCGCTTTAATCCAACTTTGTGAAAATGCATTTAATCCTTTATCAAACTCTAAGTGTTCAATAAACATTTTAAAGATACGGCCATCCAGTGCGGCGGTGAAGTCCGTTTTCTTAGGGAAGTGATGGCTAATACCGGTACGCGATATACCTGTCTGCTGGCTTAGCGTCGTGTACGACATTTTGTCGTAACCTAATCTGAGTAGCTGATCAATAACGGCATCCATGATCTTTTGGATAGTGATTTCGGTATCTTCTTTACTACGCTTTGGCATATTTTAAGCTCTTCTCTTTGTAAATCCATCTAACTCACTATTAAATGAGGCCAGAATGAAATCATTCTTAGCATTATACCCGGCTCGCCGATGCGGTTCGATTAGCGAAAACCTAGAAATCAGGTTGCTAAGCGCTGCACTTGAAAGCGCTTTGGGTATATGTATTGCGACTATTTAATATCATGTCGAGTTCCAAACCATAACGTCTTTACACTGCGTAATGTGTAATTTTCAGTTATGTTTTTGTCAATACATGCTACTCAAAATAAGGCGAAAAGTTAGTCTCATCAAAACCTTGCGCCAATTATTCATCGAAACTATTCAAAGACCAAGAATGATAATTATTAAAAATAATCAATCAAGAAATAGTCTTATAAATTAACCATTAGTTCAACTGGACTGAGCAAAATCTCGTCACTATGTTCGTTAATTGATTTTAAATGTTGATATATATCACATTAACGTTCTTGATGATTTAGTAATCCAATCTTTAACCCTTACTTAACAAGTGCCTATTCTGTTCCTTTTTTACACAAAAGTCGTCATTTTTGTAGATACAGATCAAATACCTGATAGAATACCCTTAGTATTTACAAGAGGATTCGTTATGAGTGTCGAATTAGAAAAAAACCAAGTATGTGAGGCCTGCGGCTGTGCTGGCGAGATTGGCTTTATCATCAAAGAAGGTGACGAAGTTGCCGACGTAACGGTTTTCGCACAGACAAAAACAGAGCTAGAGTCTGAACTACAAAAATACATCGAGCTCGCTAAATCAGTATGTGTTGATGTTGAATACAATGTTTCAGAAATAACCGAAGAATCGAACCAAGCGACGGCTCGATTCAAATTTGAAGTAAGTGCTGAAAAACTTATCTTTGAATTAAAAACTCGCTCACTCGCGCGTTAATGAAAAAAGCGAGCATGATGCTCGCTTTTTATTTTTCCAATCTCTTAATCTTAAACCGCTCTAAATGAAACAGACAACTTCGGCGCGTTTATTTATCTTTTTTGAACACGACCCACTTTAACGAGCCATTGGTTTCAAAATCGTTCTCAGCGGTACACATCAGTAATACGCCTTCAACATTAATCACGGCCCCTGTGCTGTAGGCTTTATCATCGTAGTAACAGATATGCTGACCTACCTTACCGTCAGCAACTATTAGCGCTTTGTTTTCTGGTGTACTGTATGATTTAGCAAAAACGGAACCCGACAGCAGTACTGCAAAAACACCAGCGGTAAAAATAGATACACTTTTTAACTTCATGAAAATCTCCCTCAAACCTCAATAATACTAACAAGGACCCTTGTGAAGTTCTTGGAAGAATCTCATATTATTCAAATATCTACTGATATTTTTCTCACCTCTACGCTTGAATCTGCTTCACATTCAATCATTTAATTTATCTCATTTTAGTAAGCTTGAAGTTACTTAGCGCAGTAAAGAAGCGCACACTTTTAGCGTGCATCTCTAATTTGAATATTTAAGTTATGAATCAAAAACTGTGAGCAAAAAATGCATAATAGGTTTATTTAAGTATAAGATAAGCACCTGTTGATCTCGGTATTTAACTAACTCTTTGACTATGCGTTTTGTTTCCCTATGCCTTACTTCAATCCTGCTCTGCTCGTCTCCTTTGGCATATGAGCTAGATTACTATTCTAAGTTTGGTCACATCGATAATTACGGCAATCTTGATCTTAGAAACAAGCC
Source organism: Vibrio sp. 1641 (assembly GCF_033339995.1). Taxonomy (NCBI): domain Bacteria; kingdom Pseudomonadati; phylum Pseudomonadota; class Gammaproteobacteria; order Vibrionales; family Vibrionaceae; genus Vibrio; species Vibrio sp. 1641. The sequence goes on along the minus strand of NZ_JAWOVP010000001.1, from coordinate 522,964 downwards.
TTATACCCAACTACCCTCTGGCCTAGTGGTAAAGGGCAACTTAAACATCTCACAAACCCCTATCAAAACCTTGCCTAAAGGGCTTGATGTTGAAGGCAGTCTGGAAGCAACTAACAGCGCACTCAAAGTTATTCGCTCAGGAACAAAGATAAAAGGCTATGCAAACCTACTAGGTAGTAAGATCGAAAACTGGCCTAAAGGCATCAAACTAGGCGGTTACCTAAATCTGACAGATACACCGTTAAAAGCGCTTCCAGCTAAACTTCGAGTAAAAGGTGATCTAAGTGTTATTCGCACTCCCATTTCTGAACTTCCTGAAGGATTGGTGGTTGATGGTAATCTTTATATTGGAGGATCAGCGCTGAAAGTATTTCCAGACACAATGACGGTGAAAGGGAATATCTATTTAGGTGGTAACAGGATCACCAAATGGCCTAGCAATTTAACCCTTGGTGGCGCCGTCGCACCTTAAAGAGCAGATAAACAAAAGCCCCGGCAGACCGAGGCTTTAAGGCATTCTGAATCAACAGAGTTCAGTGACGAAAGTTACTCTTGGTTATTCACAGGATTGGCATAGCTCGCCACCAAATAAGGTCTTGCGCCTTCAGGTAGCTGATCCAACTTATCCGCGAGATGACGCTTAACTGCTTCCGTAATGATGCTCGAATCTTCATGCCCAGCAGCTAACAAGTTGATTGGGTACAACTTGTAGTTGTTGTGAATTTGGCGGTCGATTTCACCAGCAAGAGATTCCGGCGTTTCAAACTCTTGCTCAATCACATCACCAAACGCAACATGTACACGGCCTTTATAGCCAACGATACCTTGAATGATGCTTTCGATATCTTCAAATTCGCCTTTTTCATAGCGGCCATTTTCTGCTTTTTCGTACAGCTCTTTTGCTTTGGCAATGTCACATGGATCATTTTCATAGGAAATCGAGACAGGAACGATTTTCAGAGAACGCGTGTACTCACCAAAGCTGATCTTTTGTTTACGACCTTCAACATGGAACATTTTTAAAATCGCAGGATCAGTAAAGTCGTTTCCATCTTTAGCACGGCCTTCCTTTTGGGCAATCCAAATTGAATTGCCAGTATCAAGCGAATGTTTGATATAGCTTGACAGTTGTCCCAATGCTTTCATCATTTCTCTAGGCGCCTTAGCAGAGCGCTTAACGATGAAGCTCTTATTGAGTCGCATCAATTCTGTCGCACATGGCTTCTTCAGCAGGTTATCGCCAATCGCTATACGAACTGTACGGTGCCCACTTTGGTACAAGCCATAATTTACGAGCGCAGGGTCCATCGCAATATCACGGTGGTTAGAAACGAATAGGTATGACGTGTTTTTATCCAGCTTATCCAAACCAGAAAAAGTGACGCCATCCGTTGTCTTATTCAATGTATCTTTCAGATACTTCTTCACTTCAATCTGAATTGCTTCGACAGAATCAAGCTTGCTCCACTTGGCTTTCAGGTAGATGCGCAGGATCGGGCTCATTAGCGTTTTGAACCACGCTGCTTTATTAGCAAAGCGATGTTCTAGGATAGCAGTGATAAATTCATCATCTTGGATTAGACGATCCAGCGCTGCTGGAATTTCTTCGTCGTTGTAAGGACGAATTTCAATATAAGGATCGGTATTGGCTGTCATTGTTCATTACATATCAAAAAAAGCTGGCACATTTTACGCATAGTTTTGCTGACAAGCAGCATTTCAACCCATACTTTTAACATGGTCATACCAGTTAAGCCACCATTTATCATGCTAAAAAATTCTCTCTGCAGGTTGGAATCGTATGGGTTTAACGTTACCCTTAGCGCCAAAAAACACTGGTACTCATAATGAACTACGCAATTGAATTTCACGACGCTAAATACCCCTTTCTTGATGTAGCTGCGCGTAAAAAAGCACTGAAGCACAGTCTACTATCTGTCATCGAAGGGTTAGCCGTCATTAAATTGGGTAAGCAGGAGTATGCCATTGAACCAGGCCAATATTTTTGGATTCCTCAAGGATGTTTGAGCTCCCTCACCTTTTTACCTAATTCTCGTGTATATCGTTGTGATTTTTCTGTGCGTTTAAATGACGAGTTCTCACAACAGGCGGGCTTTGTGAAGCCTTCACCGCTACTAAAAGCGCTCGTCGAGAAGCTAGCAACAACTGCCGAACGCTCGGATCTGCAAACCGATCTACTGACAGTAGTAAGACATGAAGTATTGACGCTGTCTCCTAAACTAGCGCACTCAACGTTAACGAGAACCATCAATCAATGGACTCCTGGCTGTGACATGAATATTTCTAAAGAGCTTTGCTTGGTACTAACACTACGTGAAGCAAGAAAAATGAAACTGTCGGGGAAGAAGGAAGAGCAAATTGTTGACTCTCTTTTTGCTGGTAACACCGAAGAATATGAACAGCTTTGCTTTTTAGTCTTTGGAGAAGCGCTATAACTTGCTCTTCAACAAGCTACGTCTTCAGCATTACGGACACAGAAAGTAGATTAAAACAAAAAGGGCGTACATTGATAATGTACGCCCTTTTTTCATTTGCTTGAGGTGTCTAGAAAGGTACCTCTATTTGCATCATCCAGTCAGCGTCATAATATTCGTGCCAACGATAATCAAACCGCATTCTTGGCTGTCCGTCGGATTTATCACCAAAACCAACGCTGAACATCAACCCGTGACTACGAAGCCACTCTTCTGTATCCATTTTACTCTCTTCGTCTCGAAGCTCTTCCGGCATCCAAAAACCAAGACCAAAGTAATTCTTTTCTAAGTTTTGAGTTAGAAGTGGGGTGTCTTCCGGCTTAATCGCCCACTCCTCCCAATAGTTTTCTGTTGGTCCTTCAAGCTTCGCTTCCGCTGCATACCAAATCAATGCTTCAGTACTTAACACGCCGATGGAATCTAAAATTTCTTCACAGATTGGAAGCGTGTTATCTTCAAACACCACGGAACGATCAGAAAAATAGTTACACGCGGAATGAGCTTGTGTCACCACAAGCAGCGCACATGCACTAAATAAAACTGCTCTGACCATGAAAATCTGACCTCTCAGTTCCCAGACAATGTTTCTCTGTATAAGCCTTTACTAAGTAATAAATCACGTACGGAAGGTGTTGTATAGGCGCCGATCTCTTCACCCTCGGCCAATGCTTTGCGAATATCTGTGCTTCTGACTTTTACTTTTTCAGGACATGCCATAACAGTCCAACGTTCCGTAATCTCTTCAGCTCTACTAAATTTAGCAAATTTGAAGAAATTATCAGGACCAATGACAAAAGTTATATCGGCAGTTGGGTAAATTTCTTGAATTTTTTCTAACAACGCATAGGTCGTCACACTTTGTCCAGGTTGGTATAAAGCTTGCTCTGCATCAGAACGCTGAACATTAGAAAGCCCCATATCCTTGATGAACGCGTCAACCATTTTGCACCGAGTTGGGTAATCAAGCATGTTCTTGCCCCAAGCGTGTGCAATGCTTGGCTCAAGTAGCACAAGATCAAAGTGGCTCAAAGACTCAATAACACTTTTATGCCCTAAACTAGGTGGGTTAAATGCACTACCAAAAATGGCGATTTTTTTCATATCCGGTGATTACCTGGTTGAAGAGAGTTTTCTAATCTGATGATTTCGGTATGATACTACTAATCTTTACAGCTTTTGACCCTAAAGTCGCGTTTAATGAGCCTCAACTGTATGGTTTATGACCATTTGAGCAAATGCGCTTTAGAGTCTGAAATATTTGCAGGAAAAGGAACCCTAAATGGAACAATCCATCCGTGACGAAATGCGCGTACTCCCTTCAATTGATCCGCATTTTGAAATTGAACGCCGTGTCGCTTTTATTAAGCGTAAATTGCAAGAAGCGGGCTGTAAGTCTCTTGTTCTTGGCATCAGCGGTGGCGTTGACTCAACGACATGTGGTCGTTTAGCTCAGTTGGCTGTAGACCAACTAAACGAAGAAGCGGGCAACAATAGCTACCAATTTATCGCAGTTCGCCTGCCTTACGGGGAGCAAAAAGATGAAGATGAGGCTCAGCTCGCTCTGTCTTTTATCCAGCCAACCCATTCTGTATCGGTGAACATCAAAGCAGGTGTTGACGGGCTTCATTCGGCTTCTCACGTTGCATTAGAAGGCACAGACCTTCTACCAACTGATGCAGCAAAAGTCGACTTCGTAAAAGGCAATGTAAAAGCGCGTGCTCGCATGGTAGCTCAATACGAGATCGCGGGCTACGTAGGCGGCCTTGTTCTTGGTACTGATCACTCAGCAGAAAACATCACTGGTTTCTACACTAAATTTGGTGATGGCGCTTGTGACATGGCACCATTGTTCGGATTAAGTAAGCGCCAAGTTCGTGAAGTGGCTGCTACATTGGGTGCACCTGAGCAACTAGTGAAGAAAGTGCCAACGGCAGACTTAGAAGAGCTTGCTCCACAGAAAGCAGACGAAGATGCCCTACGCCTAACTTACGAGCAAATCGACGACTTCTTAGAGGGCAAACCTGTTCCACAGCAAGTGAGTGACCGTCTGGTAGCGATTTACAAAGCAACGCAGCACAAACGCCAGCCAATCCCGACGATTTACGACTAAGCGATATTTTCAGCTCTCTTTAAAACTCAAAACGCTGCTAAAAATAGCAGCGTTTTTTTGTCTAGGAACAGTTTTTGTCGAAGGACAAAATTGCTCTCGCCTAGTTGGTTACTGTTACGTCCGTCTCTGGCACAGCACAACACGCCAACACGGTTCCCATTGCACGTTCCTCATCAGTCAGCGCGGGCACGTCCGGATGATGAACTTGCCCCGACGTAAGCTGAACTTTACACGCGCCGCATAAGCCAGCACGACAGCTATTGCTGATGACCTTCCCAGCATCTTCGAGCTGATCTAACAACGTTTTTTGGTTGTTGCCTACGACTTTAGCTCCATTAAAGTCAATAGCGAGACTTTTCTCTGGCTTTGACGTAAGAGAAGAAACTCCAAACGCTTCTTGATGGTAGTTTTCCTCTGGCAGCCCTTTTCTTAGTAGAAGACTTTTTGCTTTATCCATAAAGCCATCCGGGCCACACACAAACACCTGCCGCTGTTCAACATCTTTGATTTGCTTAATGTGTGACAAACTTAAACGCCCTTTCAAACCAAACCAATCAACAGCAGGTTGCGTTAAACAGACTTTTACTTCTAGCCCTGGGTGCTCACGCTTTAACTGCTCCAACTCTGAGCGACAAGGAATATCATTCTCGGTGCGACATTGATGGTAGAAAACCACATTATCCAACTGATTGTGATCTGCTAAGTAACGCACCATTGATAACATTGGTGTTACTCCGCTACCCGCAGAGAGTAACAGCAGAGGCTGCGCTTCATGCGTTTTAAGGTGGAACTGACCGTCAGGTTGTTCTGCCTCTAAAACATCACCGACTTGTAAGTTGTCTAAGAGTGAGTTAGAGACTCTTCCACCCGCGATACGCTTTACAGAAATAGCATAACGACCCGGGCGAGAAGGACTGGATGATAAGGTATAGCGTCGACCCACTTTCTTACCATCAATATTCACCTCTATTGGCAGGTGTTGTCCTGGCAAGTAATTAGGCAACGAACCTTTGTTTGGCTCTAACCATAAGGTCACAAAGTCTTGGGCAATTTCTTCACGCTCAACACATGTAAGCTTCATGCGCACTGGCGAGTTATCTGCGTAAAACTCCGGCTCTTTGTACTCCAATACTTCAACTTTATCGCCTTGACGAATAATGCCTTCATTTCGCGCGACAAGATTCTGGCCAAAGAACACACCACCGACATCGTTTGCACGGAACTGTTGCAAGGTTTTGAGCGGCTCTTTGCTCTCACGGAATGTGCCTCTTTGGGTATTCACCGTAGTCAGGATACAGCGCTCGCAAGGTTTGAGAGACTCAAACTCTACCTCACCGATTCGTATGCGCTTCCATGAATCTTCTTCAAATGGCTTAGTATCAGAGACAACTAAGTTAGTACGAAACTGATCCATTGAGTGTAGCTCTGAACTTCTTCGGTTCAGCTCATCAAGTGAAGCTTGGCTGATCACTAAAACCGGATAACCATCAGCAAAACTGACGTTTTGACCTAGCTTTTCACGGACACGATTCGATTGCTCACCACTAAACAACAACTCAACGCGCTGCCCCAACACACGACTAAACCAGTCATCTGCATCATCTGTCGTGGTATAGGCAGTAAACGTATCTTTCCAAACCGTTGCAGGTGTCTCCTGCATTTTGAAATCTTGGTAACGGATTTTAAGTGGCTCCATACCCAAACTACTAAACACCACTCCATCGGACAATAAGGCAGACTTAATGGTTACCATTTGCGGATACTTTCGCGCAGTGATCATCGAGCCATCAGCTTTCGCAATCATAAAGCGACGATCGAAGCTCAATCCTTGCTTCTCAACCCATACGGACGACAGCGATAATCCGCCAACTGACTTAACCGGAAAAACATTAATTTGGGATAAAACGGGTTGCGACATAGCCTTCTTCCTACGGGTGTTTTTTATTTGTTGCGGTATTGTATACTCAAATCACATTAAGTTGCAGAGTCTGCTGCCTCTTCATCCATTTCAACTTTCTCGAAACCATATTCTTATAAATTTGGTTTTAGTGACAAGTATTTACTACACTCAATATTCGCGTTTTTTAACACCGTTCTGACCAAATACCGTTTGATAAAGTGTGATACGACACACATAATTCACCCAAGTTATCACTACTCCCATTTATCGATTTGGAGCTTAATTATGGATACAAGAAAACTGGTTCTGATTTTGTTATGTATCTTTCTTCCGCCTGTCGCGGTGTTCATGGAGAAAGGTCTAAATAAAGACTTTTTGATTAATCTAATATTGACGTGTTTCTTCTTTCTACCAGGTACGATCCACGCGCTTTGGTTAACAATGAAGTAACCACTTACACTCTCACTCTTTATAAAATTGAAAAATGGGATGAAATATGAGGGCAATTCCTCTATCATCCTGTCGCCTAAGCGCAAGCGTTTGCTCAAAAGCAAATACGGCGCTTAGGCTCCAATCAGACAACTTTTCAATGGTGGGAGCAATTAATGACAACACTGACTATCACTCGTCCTGACGACTGGCACGTTCACTTACGCGATGGGGAAGTTCTTAAAGACACCGTTCGCGACATCAGCCGCTACAATGGCCGTGCGCTGATTATGCCAAATACCGTCCCACCTGTTACTACAACTGAGCTCGCCCTAGCCTACCGTGACCGAATTCTCAAAGAGCAACATGGCGAACAGTTTGAGCCTTTAATGGCGCTTTACCTTACAGATAACACGACACCAGACGAAATACGTAAGGCTAAAGCAACCGGACACATTGTTGCTGCCAAGCTCTATCCTGCTGGCGCCACAACAAACTCAGATTCCGGTGTGACCAATGCGAAAAACATTTATCACGTTTTAGAAGCAATGGAAGAAGTAGGAATGTTACTTTTGGTTCATGGGGAGGTAACACATCACGATGTTGATATATTCGACCGAGAAAAAGAATTCCTTGATACCGTCCTCGCTCCTATCGTCAATGATTTCCCTAATCTTAAAATCGTACTAGAACATATCACCACCGCCGACGCAGCAAACTTCGTTAACAATGCCTCAGACAACGTAGCGGCTACCATCACTGCCCACCACCTTCTTTTCAACCGTAACCACATGCTTGTGGGTGGTATTAAACCTCATTTCTACTGTTTGCCAATTCTTAAGCGCGGAACCCACCAGCAAGCGCTGATCGAAGCAGCAACTAGTGGTAGCAAGAAGTTTTTCCTAGGTACAGACTCAGCGCCACATGCGAAAGGGGCAAAAGAATCGGCTTGCGGTTGTGCTGGTTCTTACACTGCACACGCTGCGCTAGAGCTTTATGCAGAAGTCTTCGAAAAAGAAGGCAAGTTGGAAAACTTGGAAGCTTTCGCAAGCTTCAACGGTCCTGATTTTTACGGCATTGCACGTAACACAGATACAGTAACGTTAGAAAAATCCGCTTGGGATGTGCCAGAAACGATGCCATTTGGCAATGATATCGTTGTGCCTATTCGAGCAAATGAACAGATCGAGTGGAAAGTGAAGTAAGTACTTTACTGACGTTTCACCCATAAAACAGGGTCATGCTTTTTGTAAAAAGAAGTCATGACCCTTGTTATTATCGTCTCATGTTTTAGATGTGATTATTGACCACGAAGCTTTTCAACCATCGTCCATACCGCAACCACAACCAACCCCGCCACAAAGCCGATAATACCGTTCAGTAAAATAGGCAAAATGGCTGTAGCAACCGAATGACCACTAAAGTTCATAATAATCGGCTCTACAAAGTGATGAATGGCTGGCACGTTGTGCACCACAATTCCTCCACCCACCAAAAACATCGCAGCAGTTCCTACAATGGTTAACAACTTCATCAACTTTGGTGCAAAAGCGACCAAGGCCCCTCCGACTTTCGCTACCCAACCTTTACCGTTTGAGCGACTTTCAAGGTAAAGGCCTAAATCATCTAGCTTCACAATCCCAGCGACTAGTCCATAAACTCCAACCGTCATAATCACTGCAATTAAACTGACAACTAAAATTTGCGTAACAAGACTGGCTCCTGTCACGGTACCTAACGCAATCACGATGATCTCTGCTGAAAGGATAAAGTCTGTTCGAATCGCACCAGAAACTTTACGCTTTTCATACTCTTCTATCGACTCGCCAGTATTAACTAGCTCCTCTTTTTCTTCGTGCGGATGCGAGTGAGGAAACACTTTCTCAAGTACTTTCTCTGCCCCTTCAAAGCAGAGAAATAAGCCGCCAATTAGCAATAATGGCATAATAAGCCATGGAATAATCGCGCTAATAAGTAAAGCTGAAGGAACTAAAATCAATTTATTTTTGAATGAGCCTTTTGCAACCGCCCAAACCACTGGAATCTCTCGCTCAGATGCAACACCAGACACTTGTTGAGCGTTTAACGCTAGATCATCTCCCAATACACCTGCGGTTTTCTTTGCCGCCATTTTTGACATTAAGGCGACATCATCAAGCACCGTGGCAATATCGTCCAACAGTGTGAGTAAACTTGCTCCAGCCATTTTTTGTCTCTTATATGAAATTGAGTAAGTAACAAAATGTAACACCAATGAATCACTCATCAAAGTGATGATTTTGCAAAGAATACCACCCCAAATGGTGTTTTATATTGCCGTAAAGATAAGACAGGTCTAGTCTTGTGATACCTTTCAGCAGTCAAAAGAAAAAGTATAGATGAAAAGTGGATACATTTACCCGATCGGTACTCCTGGCCAACCTTGGAACGAAGAAGAACGTAAAGCTTGGTTAGCAACGCAAGAAGTAAAACGTAGCTACCAAGATGAAGTCGTCAGTAAAATCGATGCCCTACGCGAGCGTTTTGATGTTGAACAATATGGTGCGCTCTCATACAACGAGGCACGCTTCCCTCTGTTTTGTATCAAAACACGCAATTGGGATTCAACTAAACCTGCTGTGTTGGTCACAGGCGGCGTGCACGGTTACGAAACCAGCGGTGTACATGGCGCATTAAAGTTTGTAGAAACAGAAGCAGAGCGCTATGCAGAGCATTTCAATATTGTCGTTGCACCCTGCGTAAGCCCTTGGGGTTACGAGGTGATCAACCGCTGGAATCCAAACGCGATTGATCCAAACCGCTCTTTCTATAAGGATAGCCCTGCCGAAGAGTCCGCTAACCTCATGAAGCTCGTTGCAACTTTAGGCGATGTGTTAATGCACATTGATCTACATGAAACGACAGATTCTGACGAAACTGAGTTCCGTCCAGCCTTAGCTGCTCGTGATGGTATTGAGTACATTGAAGGTATGATCCCAGATGGCTTTTACACGGTGGGAGATAGTGAAAACCCTCAGCCTGACTTCCAAAAAGCGGTCATTGAGTCAGTTGCAAAAGTGACTCACATTGCACCAGCAGATGAAAACGGCGAAATCATTGGTTCACCCGTCGTACAGTTTGGCGTTATCAACTACCCAATGGTAAAACTGGGCCTGTGTGGCGGCGTAACAAATTGCGTTTACGGCACGACAACGGAAGTGTACCCAGACAGCCCAACGGTGACCGACGAAGAATGTAACGATGCACAGGTTGCAGCCGTGGTGGGTGGTTTGAATTACATAATCGCTCAGCTATAACAATCGATTCTTGTATTGCTCCGGTGTCATGCCGGAGTATTTCTTGAACATCGCGATAAAAGGGCTAGCTTGGTTATAACCTAACGTCAGAGCGACTTCTTTTACGGTCTGCCCTTTACGCAGCAACTCCATAGAATGCAAATAACGTACACGTAAGCGCCACTCAGTAAAGCTCATTCCTAATTCACTCTGGCAATGTCTCGCTAACGTGCGTTCTGTGGTATGCACTTTTGCCGCCCACTCCGCCAAACTGATCTCATCCGTCGGCGATTCTTCTACTGCTTTTAAAATCGGTTCAAGATACTTATTGTCGGTAGTCGGTAAAAAGTGATGTTCGACTTCTTGCTTTGCAAGCTGGTCCAATAACACTTGTACCAAGCGCTTGTCTTCATCAGTTTGCGCCACGTTAATGTCTCGCTGACGAAAGTCCTCAATAATAGATGACACGATTGGAGTCACTTTGATCAAGCTCGTTTTGGTAGGAAAATGCGCTGTCAATTCAGGGGCAATGTTCAAAGAACAATATTCGATTGGCTTACGGTTGTAGCTAGTGTGACGAATTCCGGCGGGAACCCAAATAGCAAGATGTGGAGGTGCTAGAAATCTTGTGTCTTCTGCATCCATCTCCAGAATCCCACCGCTGATCAGTTGCACTTGCCCCCAAGGGTGGCTATGAATTCGTGTTTCTGTATTAGAGAGAAACGCTTCGAAATTCATAAATACATCTGATGGCGCACGATCGATTGATAAGGAGGGGTGAAGATTTCTGGCGCTCTTTTTCAAAATTGTCTTCCTATCGCTTACGATGTCTTTTAAGAGATACTTTTTATTATAAAGACCTGCCAGACTAGCGCCATCAATAATTGTGCTATAGGGTTCTCATGATTTATTTACTTCCGTTTTTCACCGTTATGATTTGGGGTGGTAACTCAATTGTGAACAAGATGGCTGCGAGCGCCATTGAACCAAGTGCGATGAGTTTCTACCGTTGGTTTGTCGCAATGGTACTCCTAACGCCATTTTGCCTGCCTGCAATCATCAAACAACGACACATTATTCGACCTTACTTAGCTAAGTTGGCGTTTCTTGCGTTACTTGGTATGGTTCTCAACCAGTCACTTGGATACTATGCCGGTTTAACAACAACGGCCTCTAATATGGCTCTGATCACCTCTTTAGTTCCTTTGCTCAGTGTGTTTTTAAGTGTCCCATTACTCGGTAAATCTATATCAATGTTAAGTATCGTCGGTGGTGTCATTTCGCTCGGCGGCTTGGCATTTATGCTTGGTCACGGTGATATCACTTACTTTTTACATCAAGACTTAACGCAAGGTGACAGCTTAATGCTCGTTGCTGCCATGGTATACGCGGCTTATTGTGTTCTGCTAAAACGCTGGAAAATGCCATTCAGTAGTTTAACTCTGGTTTACATGCAGGGCTTCTTTTCTGTTTTGATGCTCACACCACTTTGGCTCTCTAGTGAGCAACTGTTACCAAGCCAAGATGCGCTACCATTAATCGCTTATGCTGGTATTGCTGCTTCCATTTTCGCGCCGCTAATGTGGGTCAAAGCGATTGATTCAATTGGTGCTGATTCAAGTGCTATGTTCATGAACCTAATGCCTGTGGTTTCCGTCATACTTGCTTCAACACTAATTGGTGAGAAAATTTACGCTTACCACATTATTGGTGGGTTGTTAGTCATCTCTGGCGTTATCCTGTCGCAAGTAAAAGTAAGACAGAGAAAACCATTATCCAATTCTGAGATTGCCTCTACCGCCAATTAACATCTACACCCCAAGCCACAGAACTACGCTGTGGCTTGTCACTTCCAGCGTTCGAATAAAAGTTAAAATTTTGTTTCATTCGCTATTCCCGAAAATTCATCTTGCTGCTAAATTGGGAAAACAATAACCCATCAAGGAAAGACAGATGAGCAGTGGTCAAAGAGACATTACCCTTCGCTTTTTAGCAGAACCCAGCGACGTAAATTTTGGCGGAAAAGTGCACGGCGGCGCCGTAATGAAATGGATCGACTTGGCAGCGTACGCCTGCTCTGCAGCGTGGAGTGGTAAATATTGCATTACCGCATATGCTGGCGGCATTCGGTTTGTTGCGCCGATTCATGTCGGCAACTTAGTCGAAGTTAGCGCGAAAGTCATTTATACCGGACGAAGCTCAATGCACATTGCGATTGACGTGCAAGCCAGTGATCCAAAGCAAATGAAAAACAGACTCACCACTCACTGTATCGTTATCATGGTTGCTGTAGATGAAAACGGAAAACCAACCGATGTACCGAAATGGATTCCAGAGTCAGATGAAGACAAAGCCTTAGAGCAATCCGCGATCCGTCTTATGAACATGCGTAAAGAGATTGGGGAAGAAATGGAAGCACACGTTAAATATCTCAAGTAACTGGCATCCGTTAAGAACACTATTAAGTACCTCAACGTTACCCAGACCCAGAGTGTGGAGCAACATCATGGTTTTGCCATTTGTTTCACGCTCGCCCTTCTCTGTCATAAATCCTTCACCTAGCTTTGCTTAAATCCATCCATTATTTTAGAGTTGGATAGAGTTTGGATCTTGAGACTAAAAGAAACGACCTTAAGTGAAGAGACGTTGACCAATTTAAAAGCGGTCGAGTACCAGTGGGTGAGAACCATGTACGTCGAGGGGTATAACGAAACAGAAATTAATCATTACATTCAAACTTGCTTTGGCGGTGACGTTACCTTTGCTAATCTATTTCGTCGCGTCGCACTGCAGCAAGAAAGTTTGTACACGCTGCTTCAATACGTTGGATGCGCACCTTCCAGCCGAGAGTTTTAATCTCTTCCTTCCCTACCTCAATTTAGCTTTTTACTAAGCTCTAGTTATTTATGTGAAGTGCTACGCAGGGCATTATTCAAGCCCTGTGTAATCCATTGCAAAGCCGCTAATCTCTATCTACTTATTGCACAATTGCCTTTAACAGGCATAAAAAAACCTGAGTCTAAACTCAGGTTATGGTTACAAAAACTGTTAGTGATTGAATCGTAAGGAACTAAGCTAACAGCCAGCTATGCGTAACGCCAATAAAAGCCAAGATATTACTGATCGGCGGCCAAACCAAAATTGTAATATCCGTGCTAAGTATAAGGGCGACCATGTGGTCGCCCTTTTCTAGTTATTCTTATCAATCTCAGACCACAAGAGATTATCCTTTCACACCACCAGCGGTTAGACCACCAACCAACCAGCGCTGCGCAAGTAAGAATACGGCAGTGATTGGCACTGCTGAAAGTACAGCAGCTGCGGCAAAGTCACCCCACAAGTAGTTTTGTGGATATAGGTATTGCTGCATACCCACTGCAAGTGTGTACGAGTCTACATCAGAAAGCAGTAGTGACGCTACAGGAACTTCACCAATTACCATGATGAACGACAAGATGAAGACTACCGCTAGGATTGGCACAGACAGTGGCAGCAATACCAAACGGAATGCTTGCCATGGTGTAGCACCATCAAGAGCCGCCGCTTCCTCTAGAGACGAGTCAATACTTTCGAAGTAGCCTTTAATGGTCCAAACGTGCAGTGCGATACCACCTAAGTAAGCGAAAATCAGACCGCCATGCGTGTTCAGACCAAGGAAAGGAATGTACTGACCCAGTTTGTCGAACAACGCGTACAGAGCAACCAGTGCCAACACCGCAGGGAACATCTGGAAGATCATCATCGCTTTAAGAATGGTGTTCTTACCTTTGAACTTCATACGAGCAAACGCGTAAGCCGATGTGGTTGATAGCGCCACGATTAGGATTGCAGAAATACCACCCACTTTTACCGAGTTCCATAGCCATGTCATTACTGGGAATGGTGGCGGTGTAACTGTACCGTCTGGATTAGTCACCGAGAAACCTAATGCCAATTTCCAGTGATCAAGTGTTGGGTTGTCTGGGATCAGGCTACCCGTTGCAAAGTTACCTTCACGGAATGAAATCGCGATGATCATCAGTAAAGGGAAAATAATCAGTGCCAAGAATGCCCACATTGCAATATGAGTAGCCCAAACACGATACTTTAATGACTTACCTTGTACCATTGCCATTGTAATTTCTCCTTAGTCCTGAGCTACTTTAGTTACGCGTAGGTTGATAAGTGCCAATGCGCCAACCAATAGGAAGATAAGCGTTGCTACTGCACTTGCTAGACCGAAGTCTTGACCACCAGCACCTTCGAATGCGATTCGGTAGGTGTAACTTACTAACAGGTCGGTGTAACCCGCAGGCTCTGATGTACCAATCATGTTTGGACCACCGCCAGTCAACAACTGGATAAGTACGAAGTTGTTGAAGTTAAATGCAAAACTCGCGATCAACAATGGCGTTAACGGCTTCAACATCATTGGTAGTGTGATACGTGTGAAGTTCGTGACAAAGTTCGCACCATCAATTGCTGATGCTTCATATAAATCGTCTGGAATCGCTTTTAGTAAGCCCATACACAAAATCATCATGTAAGGGAAACCAAGCCAAGTGTTAACAATTAAGATCATGGTTTTCGCCATGAACGGATCAGAGAACCAAGCCGGGCTAATGCCGAATAAGCCTTCCAACAACATGTTGATCTCACCAAAGCTTTGGTTAAACAAACCTTTAAAGATCAAGATAGAAATAAACGCCGGAACTGCATAAGGCAGGATTAGCAACAAACGGTAAACCGAGCGACCTTTAAGTGCTTCCCACTGAACCACACTGGCAAGGACAAGACCAATAACAAGCGTAAATAATACGGTTAGCGCAGAGAAAACAATGGTCCAGATAAAGATACTGATAAACGGCTCTTTGATACCATCATCTTTCCAAACACGCTCAAAGTTGTGGGTACCAATGTTCACCACGAAACCTGGTGACACTGTGCTACCAACAAATTGACCGTTTTCATCGACAGGCTGGTAGTAACCTACTTCCATATTTGGACGTAGCGTTTCTTCAGTCCGGTTGTTGTAAAGCGTTTCACCATCTTCTTGTAATGTGTACAAAGGTACAACTGCAGCAAATTTGCGCAGCCCACTCATGCGGATATCATCACCACTTGGCAAATGTAAATCGACACTGCTCAACGCACTGCGGTTCTTAACAATCGCCTTGATTGATTCTTTTTCACCCGTTACTTCTTCAATTGGTGAAAGATCAAACTCCGATGCTGAAAGGTTATCAAGCTGAAAAGTCGGGCTTGCAAGTAGCTCACCATCTTTTTCAACCACAAGTTGATGGCCTTGCTCCGTTTTATACAAAGTGAACGGGTAGCTATCACCACTTTGGTAAGTTCGGTCCAAAAGTACGTTCTGAGCGCGATCAAAAGAGAGTTGGTTTTTCGCGCTATAGTTGGTAAACGCCAAACCTATGGTGTACGCCAAAGGAAAAAGAATGAAAAGGATCATCCCTGCTATACCAGGGTAGATGTAACGGTGTGCGTACGTCTTTTTACTACCAAAGATGAACAACGCTAAAGCGGTAAGAATGAGCGTAAGTAGTGCAAACGCAATCTCACCGCGAGAATACATAAGGATTGTTGCGTAGCCATTGATGATGCCGACTGTGCCTAAAAGTGACCATTTCATGAACACTTTTTTGCTGCTCGGAAGGCTGGCTTCTGGTGCTGTCATAGCATTTGTACCTTGAACTGACTGCATAGGGAACCTGCTAGCGAATATAGAATAAATATAGAAAAGTAAGGAGGAGTTGCCTCCTCCTTAAAAAGGTCTTACTTAATTATTTAGTCATTTGTTTTTCTGCATCTGCAAGAGCTGCATCGACAGTTTGACGACCGTCAACTACGTTGATGATTGCGTTCTTAGCCGCACCCCAGAATGCGTTCATTTGAGGGATATTTGGCATGATTTCGCCGTTCATCGCATTGTCCATTGTTGCTGCGATACGAGTATCTGAATCTAGCTCACGTTGGAACGAGTTAAGTGCTACCGCACCTAGAGGCTTATCGTTGTTAACCATACGTAGGCCATCGTTTGTTAGTAGGTAGTTCTCAATGAACTCAACTGCTAGATCTTTGTTTGGAGACGCAGTGCTGATACCAGCCGTTAGAACACCAACGAATGGCTTAGAAGATTGACCTTGGAACTTAGGTAGCGTAGTCACGCCGTAGTTAACGCCAGACTTCTCAATGTTGCCCCAAGACCATGGACCGTTGATCGTCATCGCTGTTTTGCCTTGGTTGAACGCAGACTCAGACACTGAGTAATCCATATCCGCAGAGATTACGCCTTTGTCAACTAAGCCTTTTACGAAGCTCATTGCGTCTTTAACGCCTTCTTTCGCGATACCTGCGTCTTTAACATCGTAACCTTCAGAAGTGTATTTAAACGCGTAGCCGCCATCAGCCGCCATTAGTGGCCAAGTGAAGTACGGTTCTTTTAGGTTCCACATGATTGCAGACTTGCCGTCTTTTTTAAGTTTTGCATCTAATGCTGCAACCTCTTCCCAAGACTTTGGTGGGTTTGGAACTAGGTCTTTGTTGTAGATTAGAGATAGAGACTCAACCGCAACTGGATAGCCGATCAATTTGCCGTCGTAACGTACTGCATCCCAAGCGAAATCAACGATACCTTCTTGAATATTCTTAGAAGGTTTAATTTCTGCTAGCAGGCCAGCTTCTGCGTAACCACCGAAACGGTCGTGAGCCCAGAATACGATATCAGGACCGTCGCCAGTCGCTGCAGTTTGAGGGAATTTGTCTTGAAGGCCATCTGGGTGAGCCACAGTCACTTTAATGCCTGTGTCTTCTTCAAATTTCTTACCAACTTCAGCAAGGCCGTTGTAGCCTTTATCACCGTTGATCCAGATAGTAAGTTGTCCTTCTTCGATGGCAGCATTAGCACCAAAAGAACCCAAAGCAACAAGAGTACCTAGTGCTACAGCGCTTAACTTTTTCATGTTCGTATCCTTTTTATATTTTTGATGTAGGGCTAGTCCATTGAGGTTCAGCCGTATTTCGACATATATCATCTGAAATAATCCAATATGTCTCATCCTCCTAATCCCTACGCCCTTACAATTATGACGTATTTTCGTGATCTAAATCGCCAAGGGTAAGAGACTCAAATCACAAAATGGATAGTTCCTGTGATCGGTTTCAACTTTAGGTGGTGCAATAATGTGATTTCCGACCAACTGCTTTCTTCCTCCTCCTTTTTTACTCCTCCCTTTCTACTCCCCCTACAATTATTTCTATTAGGAGGATGTCGCACTACGCACAATCTTAGAAACTGCAGTCATCCAAGAGTGGATGGTAAGAACCCTTTCCCAGCAGTGCCTACGTATTAGGAAAAAGATTTGCTGGTTTTGCATTGCCAGACGAGTGGAATGTCATTATTAGTGTTGTTTGTGGTAATTATTTCACGGGGGAGACAATACGAATAATGTGGGGGAGAGAAACTCGTACTTGGCTATGATGGGTAGCACTTCTATTCAGGACATTTTATTGAAGTGCTACCCTACTTTTCTTACCAACCGCAAGAACTTACCGATTCCTACTGTTACTGCTCGCTAGATAATTCATATAATGATGAGCGGTGAATAATAAAAAATTGATCGAGGACGAGCTACATGGCGAGTGTCACGTTAAAAAATGTTTGTAAAGCGTATGGCGACGTACTGATTTCTAAGAACGTAGACCTAACAATCAACGAAGGTGAATTTGTTGTTTTCGTAGGTCCATCAGGTTGTGGTAAATCTACCCTTTTACGTTGTATTGCCGGTCTTGAAGACATTACTTCAGGTGATTTGTATATTGGTGACCAGCGCATGAATGACGTCGAACCATCCAAACGTGGTGTTGGTATGGTATTCCAGTCTTACGCTCTTTACCCGCACCTTAACTTATATGACAACATGTCATTTGGCTTGAAACTAGCAAAAGCAGACAAAGCAGAAATCGACAAGCGTGTTGAACAAGCAGCAGAAATCCTACAACTAGGCCACTTGCTTGAGCGCCAACCAAAAGCACTTTCTGGTGGACAGCGTCAACGTGTGGCGATTGGCCGAACATTGGTATCGCAGCCAAATGTATTCCTTCTAGACGAGCCACTATCAAACTTGGATGCGGCACTGCGTGTAAACATGCGTGCACAAATCACGAAACTTCAGCGCCAACTTGGTTGTACCATGATCTACGTAACGCACGATCAGGTAGAAGCGATGACAATGGCAGATAAAATCGTTGTACTAGACGGCGGTTATGTATCGCAAGTTGGTAAGCCGCTTGAGCTTTACCATTACCCACAAAACCGCTTTGTAGCTGGCTTTATCGGTTCTCCGAAAATGAACTTCATGAGCGTATTCATTGATGAAGTAGAAGCAGAGCGCGTCAAAGTTCAACTATCTAACGGCGTATCTTTCTGGATTCCGGTGGATGGTACAACAGTTAACCGCGGCGACCGAATGTCTTTAGGCATTCGCCCTGAGCACCTATTATCCGCTTCTGAAGCCGATGCAAGTATTCACGGTGAAGTGATGATTGTTGAGAAGCTAGGTAACGAAACTCAAGTATACCTAAATCTAGAAGGCGCGGACGCCGACGTTATTTTCCGTCAGCCTGACACACTTGCAGTCGACACTGGCGATAAAATCGAGATCGGTATTCCAGCTCATCGTTGTCACCTGTTCCACAGTGATGGTCGCGCATGCCGCCGCCTATACAAAGAAAACGGCGTAGAAGTCGAATAGTTCATTCGTCCTTACTCAAAAAAATCCCTCTCACTTGAGAGGGATTTTTTTATCTTAATAAATATCAGCAATTCGATACTAAATCATTAATCGTTAACGAATCAAATCACCCGTTTCTTCTACCCTCACATAAACCATTGTCTTTGTACTGATACTTCATTTTTAATACTTTTCCTCATTCCTCATAAGTAAGTACCAGCTTTTTCCTAACCCTCCAAACTTAGCCAAAGGGCTAAATATCATTCTTATTTCCACTTACCTCAACAACGCAAATTTTTACACTTATCAACGAAATTACACGTGACAAAAAACTCAGCAGCATTCAACAGAATGCTCTGTGCACCAACTACTAATAACGTTCACGACACGGCAATTGGGGAAGACACCCAAGGGCGGTAGCGTGTCAGAAGGGAAACTGAGTCATGAAACAAAAAGGACTTATCCGCTCTCATGAGATGGAGTTCGCTTTTTTATATCGCATCTCAGATCTTGCTGTCATCGTCTCTTTTATGCTGCTTTTAGTGTTCAAAGACATGAATACTGCGATGGGGAAAGATTACGTCATATTGGCTTTCGTTGGAGGCATCTCTTTTCTATTTATGGCAGAAAGCGGCAATCTGTATCGCTCTTGGCGAACCAGTTCGTTTAAAGAGCAGATGTTTATTGTCTGTGTTGCTTGGGCGGTGACTTCTGCACTTATCTTTATTGTGCTGTATTTTTCTGAAGTCCATACCTTATTTGATAACACAATTTTAGCGCTGTGGTTTGCGATTACGCCCGCTCTGCTCTTAGCATGGCGAGTAACATTCCGTACCGGATTAGCCTATTTGAGAAAAAAAGGATTCAACACTCGCACTGCGATCATCATCGGCCAAACTCCTCACGGCATTACCCTAGCTAACGAAATTCAAAACCACACAGAACACGGCGTGCTTTTTGATGGCTTTTACGACGAACGATCTTCCGACAGATTGCCAAATTCTGATTATCCTATTAAAGGAGCTGTTGACCACGCCCTTGAGCGAGCTAAAAAAGGGGAAGTAGATTACGTCTATATCGCGATGCCAATGCACGCAAAAGAGCGCATTGCGTCACTTCTTAACCAATTCTCAGATACCACCGCAAATACGTATCTGATTCCCGACTTCTTCACTTATAACCTTTTACATTCTCGTTGGGCGCAGATCGGCCAAGTTCAAACACTAAGTGTCTTTGATACACCTTTTGCTGGAATTTCTTCTTGGGTAAAACGGTTTGAAGACATCTTGTTTTCGAGCATTATTTTGGTCTTAATCGCCCCTATTCTATTCGTCATTGCGATTGGCATTAAGGCAACTTCTAAAGGCCCTGTCATCTTTAAACAACATCGGTACGGTCTTGATGGACGCAAGATTGAAGTCTGGAAGTTCCGTTCAATGACAACCATGGATCAAGGTTCCAACGTGAAACAGGCGACAAAGAACGATCCTCGTATTACGCCTTTTGGCGGATTTCTACGTCGCACCTCTTTGGACGAACTACCTCAATTTATCAATGTACTGCAAGGGACCATGTCTATTGTCGGCCCACGCCCTCATGCCGTGGCACACAATGAAGAATACCGTCAGATCGTGGATCGCTACATGCTACGTCACAAAGTAAAACCAGGCATTACTGGCTGGGCACAGATTAATGGTTATCGCGGCGAAACCGACACCTTAGAAAAAATGGAAAAGAGAGTCGAGTTTGATTTGGATTACATCCACCATTGGTCGGTTTGGATGGACATCAAAATCATCTTTATGACCGTTTTCAAAGGCTTCACTGGTGCTAACGCTTACTAAGGTTGAGATTATGAAGAAACTGACAATGGCAATAGCATTGAGTCTGTTTTCTACTGACTTGCTCGCAGAACCGATGGCTTACCAAACCGAGTCTGGTATAGAGTTGATTCCCCTCGTAAAAACTTTCTACGAGGGAGATGACAACATCAATAAAGCGGAAAAATCCGGCAATGTAGAATCGGTCAATATTTGGGGTATAGAACCAAGCTTACTAGCACGTATAGAACGGAATCGCTATCGCGCAGATATTTTATATAAGTTAAAAGCGGGCTTTTCATCTGACGATCGCAACGACTTCAACGACCACACTTTTCAGTTTTCCAACTTTTTCGAATTTAATCATCGTCATCGTTTAGTGGTTGATTACCGTTTTCGCGCCCAGCATGAAGTTCGAGGAGAAGATATTACCGAAGGTAATGGTAGCGCAATCGACTCACCAATAGAGTTCAACCGTAACGATGTAAAAACCAATTATGTCTTTGGATCTAACGGTGCCAAAGGCAGACTCGAATTCGGTTTAGGCTATAGTGATAAAACCTATCAAAACTATCGTGACGGCTTGCCTGGGCGCCCAAACGCTAAAACTAAATACAACGATTTTCGAGCTCCCAATGCACATTTGGAGTTCTATTTAAGAGCGACGCCAAGAACCTATTGGTTAGTCGGAACAAACCAAATCGTAACCGAGTATCAGCACCGAAATTCTGCGCAGCCATCGAAAGATAACAACACCAGTTTCTATTACACCGGTGCCGAATGGGAAGTCACAGGAAAAACCAAAGGCATCGCTCGACTCGGTTATCAAATCAAAGATTTTGACAGCGCTCAACGAGAGACATTTAAAGGCTTTAGTTGGGATATCGGCTTTGAATGGTTGCCTCAAGAACAAACTCTAGTCAGCGTGAAAACCACTCAAGCGGCGGTTAACCCCGATCAAGATGGCGATTACAACCTACAAACTCGTTACCGACTGAACCTCAAGCACGATTGGAATAGTTACCTTGCAACTCGCTTAGGTGCTGTTTATCAACAAGATGATTACACGGGAATCTCCAGAAACGACGATCGGTACACTCTATCTTTTGGTATCGATTATCAGATCAAACGTTGGATACAGCTGCAAGCCGATTGGCAATACCAAGATAAAAACTCTAGCCGATCGGATTATAGCTTCGAACAAAATATTTGGACTTTAAGCGCACAGTTTTCTCTGTAAAAAGGATTATTAATGAAGGCATTCATCAAATTCATGAGTGTAGCGTTGTTGCTATTTAGCACTTTGGTCAACGCTGACTCAAACGAGGAAGATTACTTACTCGATACTGGCGATACCATTTCCGTGCAGGTCTATGGTGAAGAAGATCTTACGATTAAAAATATTCTAATAACGTCAGATGGCTACTTTGATTACCCCTACCTTGGCCGAATTAAAGCAATCAAAAAAACACCAAAACAACTCAAGTACGAAATAGAAACGGGCTTAAAAGGCGATTATCTCATCAATCCAAAAGTGATGGTCACCATCAATAACTTTCGTCTGTTTTACGTTAATGGCGAAGTTAGGAAACCAGGTGGATTTGAGTACCGTCCAGGGTTAACCATAGAGAAGGCCATCGCTCTAGCAGGCGGCTTGACCGACAGAGCCTCACGCAAAGGCATTAACCTCACCAAGCATAAAACGGGTCAAACGATGGAAGGGGTCAGTATGCACCGCAACGTTGAACCTGGTGACATTGTATTTATTGACCAGAGCTTCTTTTAAGTGACAGGGAATCAAATGAACGGGACTCATCCAAATAATCTCCAGATGAACAAAGTAGAACTGATTCGTTTTGGCCATCACTTCAAAGCGATTAAAAAGAATTGGCTAAGCATCGCAGCATTCACGCTTCTGTTCTCATTAACTTGTACTTGGTATATCTACTCCAAAGCATCGATATACCAAGCTACAGCTACGCTACTCATCCAAGAGGAGCAAAAAAGCGCCCTTTCAATCGAGGAAGTATATGGCGTCGACACGACAAAAAAAGAGTACTTTCAAACGCAAATCGCCATTTTAAAATCGAATCATATTGCAGATAAGGTCATTAGGGAGCTGAACCTCACCCAATTACCTGAATTCACAAGCTCAGGGGGGTTAAATAAAAAAATCGACCAAATAAAGTCGATTCCTTTTGTTCAAGACCTACTGAATGTGGCACCAAGCCCAAAAGAAACCGCGCAGTTTTCAGAGTCCTATTATCAGGCACTTCAAGCTTTCAGAAGTAAACTCGATATTGAGCCAGTACGTAACACCCAATTAGTCAGAATTCGCTTTCGTTCTACCGATCCTAAGCTTGCGACGACAATCGCCAACGCGGTCGGCCAAGCCTATATTGACGCAAATTTTGAAGCCAAATTGGTCGTTACACAAAATGCGGCTACTTGGTTGACAAATAACTCTCAAAAATTGGAGGAGCGATTACGTAACTCGGAGCAAGCGCTGCAAGAATTCTTGTTAAAAGAAGGGTTGATCGATATAAACGGTATTGATGAAATTTACGCAAATGAGCTAGAAGAACTCACTCGCAAGCTGAATATCGCTGTTAATAAGCGTATTGAAGCGCAGACGTTAATCCAACTGTTACGACGTAAATCTTCGCAAAGTTTAGACAGCTTGTTGTCAATTGATGAATTCGCTAATCAAGCGCAAATCCGCGATCTAAAATTGTCGGAAGCACAGGCAGCCAAAAATCTCTCTGAACTGGCACAGCGCTACGGACCTAAGCATGATCGAATGATTCAGGCGAAAGCACAGCTTGCTGAAATTCAATCAAGAACCCAGCAACTCATCCGGGACATTTCCTTCAGTAAGCAACAAGACCTTCTTGCTGCAAAAGCGCAAGAGGACATGCTTCGCGCAGAACTCGATAACAAAAAGTCAGACTTCCAATCGTTAGGGTCACAAAAAGCGCGTTACGAACAGTTAAAACGCGAGGTTGAATCCAATAAGGCACTCTATGAAGCGTTCTTAAATCGTGAGAAAGAGACCAACGCCACCAGCGACTACAAGAATGTCACGGCTCGCTTTACTGATAAAGCCATCATTCCTCTATTCCCGGTGGCACCACAACGAATCAAACTGGTACTAATTGCCACCTTTTTTGGCTTTGCCATTGCTTGCGCTCTAGTCATCATCTTAGAAACGATGCGAGAAGTTATCCGAAGCACAGCCGATGTGCAGGAAAAACTTGGTGTTACGTGTTTAGGTGTGATTCCTATGGTCAAAAAACGCAATTTGCGTAAAAACGGCGTCAGTTATACCGCGTATTTAGATGATGAAGAAAAGCTATTTAGTGAAGCTTGCCGCTCCGTCAGAACCTCGCTTCTGATCAGATTAACCAACACGAAGCAAAAGATATTGCCCTTTACCTCTGCTATTCCAGAAGAAGGAAAAACATCAACCAGTATCAATATGGCGGTGTCGTTTTCAAAAATGGAAAAGGTATTGATCATCGACTGCGATTTACGTCGACCTTCCATAGCAAAGCGATTCGGTATTGCTGAATCAAGCCCTGGCTTAACGCATATCCTGACGATGGATACACCAATCAAAGATTGTGTTACACATATAAAAGAAGCCAACTTAGATGTATTACCGGCCGGCCTAATTCCGCCAAACCCACAGGAATTACTGGCTTCTGATCGCTTTAAAAAGTTGCTCGAACATTTTCAAAATAAGTATGACCGGATCATTATCGATACACCGCCCCTACTGTCAGTGAGTGACGCACTTATTCTTGGTCAGTATGCCAATGGTCTAATTACCGTCATTCGCTCAGAATCAACAAAATCATCACTGGTTAACCTTGCGTTATCGAAACAAATACAACACTCAGTTCCATCTCTTGGCGTCTTAATCACACAAGCCAAGGCCAAGGAAGGAGAGACGCTCTATGTCCAGAAATACGCCTACTAACGTAAACCTATCTTGGTACCAAACCTTGAAAAGCCAAGAACAACCGGTATTGATCTATCAAATGGGCAAAGTAGGTTCGAGTGCATTAGAGCATTCCATTCCTAACTCGATTCACTTGCACGACCTTATGACCGTCGATGCGCAAAAACAAATATCCCCCGTTAGAGCGCAATTGCATAAGCCTCAGATCAATGCGTTAAAGCGACGACTAAAGCGTATAACGATGAGCCATATGTTAAAGCGCAAGAAAAAAGTTCGAATTATCTCGCTGGTGCGTGAACCGATCGGACGAAATGTCTCAATGTTCTTTCAAGCACTTCCTTTTTGGATGGCGGACAAATATCTAAAGGATGACAGCGCAATACGTACCGAACGACCGCAATTACTCCAAGAAGCATTTGATAAGCACATGAATCATCAATATGCGCTGCAGTGGTTTGACAACGAGATCAAACAACTAACAGGGATTGATGTGTTTAACGAGTCTTTTAATCACGAAGTAGGCTATCAAACATACCATAACAATAACTTCTCACTGTTGGTGATTCGAAGTGACAAGCTAACGAAGGCTAACTCCGCAGTTGAAGACTTTTTAGGTTACCCCGTGGATGTTGTTTATGAAAATCAATCAGACAACAAATGGTACTCGCCACTAATGAAAGAATTCAAAACGCAATTTCAACCTACACCCGAGTACGTTGAAGAAATGCTGAATTCTAAATTGACTAAGCACTTTTTCTCAAATGCAGAAATCACCGACCTTAAACAGCAATATCTGACCCATTAATCATGAAAACCAAGATTCTACATATTATTAATGATCTTTCTCAGAACGGCGGTGCTCAGAAGTTCTTAGTCGATCTTGTTTTAGAACATAAGCCTGAATACGAAATCAAAATTTTGGTCTTATGTGATGAAAATGATTATTTACCAATGCTATCCGCCCAAAGTATAGAGTGTTTTAACTGGCGCACATTGTCATTGAGTGAGAAATTCTCTTTGCTGCGTTGGCCGGATGTCGTTCACGGGCACCTCTACCCTTCCATTTACCTAGCGCTATTGGCGGTAGGTAAAAAACGAATCCAGACTGAGCACTGTTCTTATAACCGTCGACGTGACTATCCGCTGTTTAAGTTCATGGAATACGTCTTGTATTGGGGCCACGACTTGACGGTCAGTATTAGTGAAAAAGTACAAGATGAACTGGTGAAGTTCATGCCTCGCTACCAACACAAATATCACGTGGTGCACAATGGCGTTGATTTAAAAAGGTTTTCTATGACGCCAAGATGCGCCAGCCACCTAATCGACAAACCAGTTATCAAGATTGGAATGGTGGGCCGACTTCACCAACATAAAGATCATGAAACGCTTATCCAAGCACTTATCCATTTACCAAGACGATACGAACTCCACCTTGCGGGAGATGGAGAAAAAAAATCGTCACTGCAAGCATTGGCAACAAAAATCAACGTCGCGCAACGTGTTCACTTTCATGGCGTAGTTTCTGACGTTCCAGCCTTTTTGAACGACATGGATATTTACGTGCAATCGTCGCACGTCGAAGGCTTTGGTTTGGCGGCGGTTGAGGCGATGGCAGCAGGCTTACCCGTACTATCGTCGGACGTACCTGGTTTGGATGACGTCACCGGACGTGCCGAATATTTATTTCAAGTTGGTAACGCCACTGAACTGAGCCAAAAAGTTCTCCAGCTGTGTGAAAGTGTTGAGCGGTACGACGCTGCAAGTCAATACTCCGTCAATAGGGCCTCTCTCTACACCATCGATAAATTTCGTGAAGGTTACTATGGAATCTACCAGCAGCTTTGCGCCAACAAATAGTTCCGCGCCATCGAGCCATCGCGCCTCATTGCTTGCAGCATGCCTATTAGCATTGTTCTTTATTCCTATGAAGTTTCGTGCTGGAGGAATAGCGCTAGCCCCATCTGACATCGCAAGCCTTTTGTCTATTGGTTTTACTGCATTAGTGGTATTGGAAGGAAAAGCTGAAAAACTCATGCATCCCTGTATGGGATTCCTCGTATTGTTCACTGGGTATGTGTTCATAAATGGTCTGCTAAATCGCGTCCCTTTAATGCCGCTAGTTATAGAAACTGTGCAATGGTTAGCGATTTTGTGCCTACTGAGCCTAATGTACGCCTATGGCGTGTTTGATGACGAACGGGTAATGGTTTATTTCACGTATCTGTTGTTTTTCATCTGTTCGCTCGTTGCCTTATGGCACTTTGCTCAGGGCTATCAAAGTGGGTTTAAGTTACTCGGGGTAAGTAAATACGGGTTCGGTGTACTGTGCTCACTACTGTACCTTTATCGAAATAAAATTCGCGCTTTCCACCTTTTGATGCTCGTAGCTTTAGTATTACTGGTGTTGTCACAAGAAAGAAAAGCGCTACTTGGTTTTTGTCTGCTTTTCTTCTTTGACCAACTGCTCGTAAAAAACTTAATGAGAAAATCGCTCAGCGAAACGTACACGTGGACGATTTTATTAGCCTTAAGCTTCATTGTGTTTACTGCCGTCACAACCACACTCTACGTTGGGTTTGAAACGCTAGCAGACACATTGGAAATAACCCAAGAAGACGTCTTATTTGCCAACCAAAGTGAAGCCCGCTGGGTATCGAATCTTCATAGAAAACTTTTACTTGCCAATGGGCTAGATATTTTATTTCAACACCCGGTGTTAGGTGTCGGCGCGAAAATGTTACCCAACTTTATGATCAGTTACTTTAATTATGATGAGCTGGCGATCTACACCCACAACTTTGTGTTAGATACCGCAATTGAATACGGATTGCTTGGTATCGGTCTGCTGTTTGGTGGTTATTTTCTTTTTATTCGCTTTTGCTTCCGTAGTCTTAATGAAAACAGAAAAAGCCTATTACTTGCGATATACGCCCTCATCATGGTGTTTTTCGTTGCGGTAAACACCACCATAATTTTAATACTCTTATTACCCGTCATGATCAGCATGAGCAACGACTCAAGGGCCATTGCTCATACTTTTCCGGTAAACCATCACCACGAATATGAATAATCAAGGATAGGATAGATGAAGTATTCAATCTCTCGACAATTTGAAAAGAACCGAGAACTCCAAGCTGATAATTTTGTTTTAGTTTACCAAATGGGCAAAGTTGGCTCCTCATCAATTGAGCACACGCTAGGGGAGAGAAATATCCCGAGCTATCACATCCACACCTTTGATGATCACGAAGAATTTCACATGTATCACAATAAAAAAGACGTGAGTAAATTCTTCGACTTCCGAAACCGCGCACTCTATCGCTTAGTGCTCAAGCAGCGAAAACGTATCTTACAAAAACGCGAGCAGATTAAAATCGTTACGCTGGTCCGCGATCCAATCGCAACTGTCTTTTCTCGCTTCTTTCAAGATCTCCATTTGCAATTTATCGAAGGCAAAAAGAACGATGCAATTCACCGAGATATGGAAGTCACGTATCAGCACCTCGAGCATTGCTTTGATAACTATATCAATCTCAACTATTTTGCGGACTGGTTCGACAACGAGTTAAAGCGTAATTTCAATATCGATGTGATGCGCCAAGAGCTGGACAACACTCAACCTTTCTTCACATTCCAGAACGATCAGGCCAACGTCATGCTAATCAAATGCGAACAGCTCAGTTCTCTTGATAAAGAAATCGGTGAGTTTCTTGAGTTGCAAGACTTCGTGCTGAAAAACAGCAACGAAGCGAAAAACAAGTGGTACTCCAATATCCACCAACACTTTAAGAATCACTACGACTTCTCAAAACTGTTCTATATGTACGATCTTCCCTTGTATCGCCACGTTTATTCAGAGCAAGAGCGTGATGCTTTTAAACACAAATGGATGCAAACACCAGGGACAAAATCATCATGAAGAAAGTACTCCATGTTACAGAAGCGTTTGGAGGTGGCGTTCAAACTGCCCTCTATAGTTATGTTCACTCATCCAGAGACGAGCCTTACCAGCATTTCTTGCTAGCCAGAGCCCGAGAAAACGACTTAACCAATGAGAACAACCACCACATTTTCGTACAGACAAAGTGGGTAGAAGGCTGCTTGCTTCAATTTATTCGCGATGCAAACCACATGATTGCATCACTTGGTCCCGACGTCGTGCATTTGCACTCGAGTAAAGCAGGATTTCTCGGCCGATTTCTAAAGCTTGGCAAGGCACGCTTGGTTTACACACCGCACTGTTATGCCTTCGAACGTGAAGATATCTCAGAGCTTGCACGCCAGATCTATAAAGCACTAGAGAAAGTAAAACTGAGCAAAATTGATGTGGTTGCAGGCTGTAGCCAACGAGAGTGTGACCTAGCCATTAGCATTGGTGCAAAACATGCCGAACTGCTCAACAACTACGTGTCTTATCAAAGTGAAGATCGTATAGAGCGAGACAAGCAAGAAGCGCTGAAGCTCATTGTACTTGGTCGTGTCGCGCCCCAAAAAGATCCTCAGTTTCTTATCAGCACATTGCAGTTCCTTAATCGGTATGCGCTTAACCGCCCGATAGAGATCACATGGATAGGTGGCGGTGACCAAGTACTCGAACAGAAATTACGTACTGAAAATGTGGATGTAACGGGTATGCTGCCTCGCGATGAGGTAGTTGAAAAGCTCAAAGGTTCAGACCTTTATCTACACACTGCAGCATGGGAAGGGATGCCGTTAACCATTCTAGAAGCATCCAAGTTACATCTTCCTATGGTTATTCGGACCATCGGCGCAACCAAAGATCTCAACTACCCGTTTTTAGCGCTCACACCTGAAGAAATGGCCAAGCAGATCGCGCATTGTGTCAATCATTATGAAGAGATCGATTTTCGCCAATATACAGCAGAATTAAACAATGCCTTCAGTGAAGAAAAACAGCGCCTAGCACTCAATAAACTATACGGTTAAATGCTCCTATGTTTCACACTGTTCAACAAAAATTACTGTTGATGCCCAGCGGTAAAAAAAGCTTGTTATCTACTGGATTAAAAACCGCAATCACGCGTGTGTTGAGTGCGCTATTTGCTTTTTTACTGACTCTGATTGTATCGAAGACCAGTGACGCTTCGACGGCCGGTCAATTTTTCTTTTTATTCAACCTAGTCTCGCTACTCGCCATCGTTTCTCAGCTAGGTTTTGATGTCTCGTTAGTTCGTTACAATGCGATCGCTTTTAATAACAAAGAGAAGCTTGAACAAAGCCAAAACTATAAAACCGCACTTTATCGAAGTATGGCATTTTGCTTGCTCGCCATAGGCGTTTTGTTGGCAGGGTTTAATCTGTTTCCAGAGCAGCTAAACCAGACTCAATCACCAATGTATGCGATTACTTTATGCTTGCTTTGCATACCTTTCTTGGTGCTTGCGCAAACCAACAGTCGGGTGCTTCAAGCATGTAGAAAAGTTGTATCATCTCTGTTTGCGTTGCAGCTTGGGGTAAGCATGTTGATGGTCATTTTTGTCTTTGCCCTAGACTATATCGGTCAGCAAAATATCAACAATCTAATGACCGCACTGCTTTTAGCGAGCATAGGTGTCGCGGTCATATCTAGTGTCAATTGGCTAGGCTCAGATCAATATCAAACATCGGCTTTCGTACCAAACAAAAAAATGGTCGCTTCTGCCAAGCAAGTTTGGGTTGGCAGTATCTTCACGAATGTTCTTCAGTGGGGAAGCCTTGTTATTGCGGGCTTTTTTATCTCAACAGAGGAACTCGGTTTGTTAGCCGCAGCCCAACGCACATCACTACTGATTGGCTTTGTGCTGATTACCATTAACTTTGTGGTCGCCCCGATGTTTGCCTCTCTCTACAAAGAGCGTCAAATGCGCAAACTGCAGAATCTGAGCCGCTTGGCGTGCCGAGCCAATGTTGGTTTAGCGATTGTACCCGTAATTATTTGCACCCTCTTCCCCGAGTTTGTAATGCAGTTTTTTGGTGAGGAGTTTCTCGCCGCGGCACCACTATTAGTCGTCCTTTCTCTGGGGCAGTTAGTCAATGTTGCGACTGGTTCAGTAGGTTTTTTATTATTAATGAGCGGTCATGAGAGAACCATGAAATACATTACAATTTCCTCCGGTACGGTGTCCATCTGCCTACTTGTTACGCTTTGCCAAATGTTTGGGGTGATTGGTGCAGCATGGGCAATGGCAATTGGCATGGCTATCCAGAATTTAGCTGCACTGTACTTTGTAAAACGTTACTTAGGCTTCTTTCCAATAGGTTAATTATGGCTTTAATACTGGCACGCACGAGTTTTGTTTTAGTCCTGACGCTAACCGCTTCACTCTCTCTGTGGAAAAGCTCTGACTTACACCATACTGCTTACCTGCAAATGGAAACCTACTTAGGCGGTTCGAGTACGCTTCACTTTACTTTCAGTTTATTGATCGGCTTTTTATCGGTCTTCACGTCCCCTTCTCTGGTGAGCTCGAATAAAACCGACGTTTTTGGGATTCGTCTTTTGCTACTGCTGTTAGCTATCGTTTCAATGGAAGAAATAAGCCAACTTTTCATTCCAAATCGATCATTTAGTTTTGATGATCTCAGCACCAACTGGATAGGCGTTATCTCAGGTTACTTTAGTGCCAAGTTAATTCGCTTCATCCGCACTCGATCGTTCTAGTAATACAGGAATCTCTGGGGGATTTGGGTATATAATTACGCCAAACAACCAGACTAACGAGTACATCATGCCATCTCATCCAACCAAGATTACTTTTTTTGAATTCTTAACCCCGTTGATCACGTCAGGCAAAAAGACGATAACGATTCGAGATGAATCAGAAAGCCATTACGTTCCCAATACAGAAGTCGAAGTTTTTACCTTAGAAACGGATCGTAAAGTCTGCGATATCAAGATACGTTCTGTAGAACCACTTCACTTTGAAGATATTAATGAGTTTCATGCAGAACAAGAAGCCATCGAACTACCAAAACTCAAGCAGTTAATTCGAGAAATCTACCCAAATACCGACACGCTATTTGTTATTGAGTATGAGCTGATTAAATAACCCACAACAAAGGCTAGACGACTGGTCTAATTCATTCTATAGTACACTTCATGAACGCAAAGACGAATGACACACGCCAACATATTCTCGACGTCGGATACGAGTTGATCGTAAACCGAGGGTTCACGAGTGTTGGTCTTTCAGAGCTGTTAAAAAAGGCCGCAGTGCCAAAAGGCTCGTTTTATCATTACTTCAAGTCCAAAGAACAATTTGGTGAAGCGATGATTCAAGACTACTTTACTAAGTATTTTGAGCGTTTAAACGCACGCTTTACCAATACTGAATTGAGTGGCTACCAACGCCTAATGAGCTATTTCGAAGAAATGGTCAAAGTAGAAGACGACGTGTGTAATGCGAACAAATGTTTATTGGTCAAGTTAAGTGCAGAAGTCTCCGATCTCTCTGAGTCAATGCGCTTGGCATTACGCCAAGGAGCAGACAAAACCATTCAAGCGATAGCGGATTGCATAGACATCGGCATTCAAGATGGCTCAATCCCCAATGGTGACAGTGCGTTATTAGCAAGGCAGATATACTACCTTTGGAATGGCGCTAGCTTGCTGAACAAACTTTATCAAGATCAGGCAGCATTGACGCAAAGTCTGACCTATACTCAACACTTACTGCAGAATACGCGCACTTGTCCATAACAGGCGGCGTGGAAGCATAATGAACACCCTACACACGTTTCACTGTCAGAAAAAGCGTCAGTGTTAACACAGTAAACCTTCCCGCTTTAAATAAGCGGGATATTTTGAAATAAATACTAGACGACCGGTCTAATCAACAAGTGAGATAGATATGACTAACGCAACAAATCGCAGAATCGTACTCGCGTCACGTCCCCATGGTGCACCGACACAAGAAAACTTTCGTTTAGAAGAGGTAACGAAACCGACTCCGAGAGAGGGTGAAATGCTATTGAGAACGGTTTATTTATCTCTAGATCCATACATGCGTGGTCGCATGAGTGATGCCGAATCATACGCTGACCCTGTTGCAATTGATGACGTAATGGTCGGTGGTACAGTTTGTCAGGTAGAAACATCAAACCACCCAGATTACGAAGCGGGTGAATGGGTTCTTGCCTACACTGTTGGCTGGCAAGACTACGCTATCTCAACTGGTGAGATGGTCATTAAACTTGGTAAAGAACCGCAAAACCCTTCTTACGCGTTGGGCGTTGCAGGTATGCCAGGATTTACCGCGTACATGGGTTTACTCGACATTGGTCAGCCAAAACCAGGGGAAACCATCGTGGTAGCAGCTGCTACGGGGCCTGTAGGCGCAACAGTTGGTCAAATTGGTAAAATCAAAGGTTGCCGAGTTGTTGGTATAGCAGGCGGAGAAGAAAAATGCCGTTACGCTAAAGAGGTGCTTGGTTTCGATGAGTGTATTGATCACAGAGCTGAAGACTTTGCAGAACAACTGAAAAATGCCTGTGACAAAGGTATCGATGTTTACTTCGAAAACGTAGGTGGCAAAGTATTCGAGGCTGTAATGCCACTTCTGAATACAAATGCGCGTATCCCACTTTGTGGTTTGATTTCTCAGTACAACGCGACAGAGCTGCCTGAAGGTACCGACCATCTTCCATTACTAATGGGTAAGCTCCTGACCAAACGAATCAAGGTGCAAGGCTTCATCATTTTTGATGATTACGGACATCGTTACGGTGAATTTGCGCAAGATATTAATCAATGGTTGGCAGAAGGAAAGATCCAATACCGCGAACATCTAGTACAAGGACTGGATAATGCGCCAGAAGCATTCATCGGTCTGTTGGAAGGTAAGAATTTCGGCAAGCTTGTAGTACAGATTAACGACCCATTATAAAAAGGGATATGTAAATGATTAAACTTCACCACCTCAATCAGTCTCGTTCAAAGCGCATCATTTGGTTACTTGAAGAGCTAGATGTAAATTACGAGATTGTACCCTATGTCCGTGATTCCGTGACCTTCATGGCACCGCCAGAACTAAAAAGTGTTCACCCATTAGGAAAGTCACCTGTTCTTGAAGATAACGGCGAGATTATCATTGAGTCAGGTGCAATGACCGAATATTTGATTGAGAAATACAGTGACGGAGCCTTTGCTCCTGAGCGTGGTACAAAAGCACACACAGAATATTTGCAATGGATGCACTTTGCAGAAAGCTCTGCAATTTTACCTATGCTGCTAAAAATCTTCGTAAGCAAAGAGCCAAATGAAACTCAGTTTTTATCAGGCTATGCCGACAAGGAAGCAATGAATGTACTAGGCTACTTCGAGCAATCCTTAGAAGGCAAAACTTACCTAGTAGAAGAGCGTCTGACTGGCGCTGACATCATGATGTCTTTCATTGTCGAATTGGTTCAAAAGTTTGGTTTAGTTAATCACTTCCCTAATATTGAACGTTATGGGAAACAGCTCGCGACACACCCAGCATTTGCAAAAGCTGAACAACTTGAAGTGAAGTACTCTTAATTACTTCCCCCCTTTCGCCCCTTTGATGACACGTAAAACTTCATTTAAGGGGCGATATTACTAGCATCGCAGACACGCTAACTGGATAGCGCTCCCCCCAGTCAATCGCTTTCGAGAACGCCGATTGTTATGTCAATCAAGCTAATGTAGTAAATTTCTGATTCTAATATAGTTTCGACCATAGTCACCATCTATTGAATTGATAAGCAATATCAGTTTTCTCCCCCAGCTTTTCCGTAATAACCTCCTCTACAGTTTCTAAGGTATTGAACCCTGGAGGGGGAAGAAAAATGACAAACAAGAAATTGACTACAGCAGCAGGCTGCCCTGTCGCACATAACCAAAACGTTATGACTGCAGGTCCTCGTGGCCCTCAACTATTACAAGACGTTTGGTTCCTTGAAAAATTGGCACACTTTGACCGCGAAGTGATCCCTGAGCGTCGTATGCACGCAAAAGGTTCTGGTGCTTACGGTACGTTCACAGTAACGCACGACATCACAAAATACACTCGCGCTAAGATCTTCTCTGACATCGGCAAAAAAACAGAACTATTCGCTCGCTTCACTACTGTAGCTGGTGAGCGCGGTGCAGCAGACGCAGAACGTGACATCCGTGGTTTCGCACTAAAATTCTATACTGAAGAAGGTAACTGGGACTTGGTTGGTAACAACACACCAGTATTCTTCCTACGTGACCCACTAAAATTCCCAGACCTAAACCACGCAGTAAAACGCGACCCTCGCACTAACATGCGTAGCTCTACCAACAACTGGGATTTCTGGACATCACTACCAGAAGCATTCCACCAAGTGACTATCGTAATGAGTGACCGTGGTATCCCAGCTTCTTACCGTCATATGCATGGGTTTGGTAGCCACACATTCAGCTTCATCAACGCAGAAAACGAGCGTTACTGGGTGAAATTCCACTTCAAAACTCAGCAAGGCATCAAGAACCTGACTGACCAAGAAGCAGAAGCGATCGTAGGTAAAGACCGCGAAAGCCATCACCGTGACCTTTACGAAGCGATTGAGCGCCAAGACTTCCCTAAATGGAAGATGTACGTACAGATCATGCCTGAGCTAGAAGCGGATGAAGTCAACTTCAACCCATTCGACCTAACACGTGTATGGTCTCAAAAAGATTACCCACTGATCCCAGTTGGTGAGTTCGAACTGAACCGTAACCCAGAAAACTTCTACGCAGAAGTTGAGCAATCAGCGTTCAACCCAGCTGCAGTCGTACCTGGTATCGGCTTCTCTCCAGATAAAATGCTACAAGGTCGTCTGTTCGCTTACGGCGATGCTCAGCGTTACCGTCTAGGTGTGAACCATCATCAAATCCCAGTGAACGCACCTCGTTGCCCTGTTCACAGCTACCACCGCGATGGCGCAATGCGCGTTGATGGCAACTTTGGTTCAACACTGGGTTACGAGCCAAACTACAAACAAGAATGGGCAGAGCAACCAGATTACTCTGAGCCACCTCTACGCATCAATGGCAACGCTGATCACTACGATCATCGTGTAGACGAAGACTACTTCAGCCAAGCGGGTGACCTATTCCGTCTGATGAGCGAAGAGCAACGTCAAACTCTGTTCGATAACACAGCTCGCGCAATGGACGGTGTGCCAGAGTTCATCCAACAGCGCCACGTTCAACACGCATACCAAGCGGACGAAGCGTACGGCAAAGGTCTTGAAATTGCACTAGGCTTAAACAAGTAAGCGAACGCTGCAATCATTACACTGTGTGATTTAAAGACGAAAAAAAGGAGGTGCTCTACAGCACCTCCTGATTTCAAATCACTAATCCTTAATCACAAGTCACAAAACATGCTCAAGATGATTCATTATGATTAACTTAGATTTCTTTAAGCTCTTTGATACCAAAGAACTGTTTATCTATTACTGATTCATCAACTACTGATTTTTAGCTACCGCTTTGATCAGTACTGATGTATCCATGCGACCTAAACCATCACGTTGAAGGTCTGCGTATTGCTCATCCACTTTCTTAGTCAGTGGAAGTTCTAGACCCACTCGCTCAGCTTCTTGCAGACAGAAACCTAAGTCTTTGCGCATCCAATCAATAGCGAAGCCAAAATCGAACTTGTCTTCAGCCATCGTATTTGCGCGGTTTTCCATCTGCCAAGAACCTGCAGCGCCATGCTTAAGTGTTTCTACAACTTGAGCAATGTCCAAGCCTGATTTTTGTGCTAGCAACAAAGCTTCACTCAGACCTTGTAAAACGCCTCCAATACAGATTTGGTTTACCATCTTACAGCGTTGACCCTGACCGTTTTCACCCAGTAGCCTCATCTGCTTCGCGTACACATCCATCGCCGGAGACACACGGTCAAAAATGCTTTGTTCACCACCACACATGATGGTTAGAACACCATTTTCTGCGCCCGCTTGACCACCAGAAACTGGCGCATCAATAAAGTGATTACCGTACTTAACACACGCTTCAGCCAGCTCAACCGCTAGGTCTGCAGAAGTGGTCGTGTGATCGACTAGCACTGCGTCCGCTTTCAAGCCGACCAGAATGCCCTCTTCACCGTAAACAACGCTACGAACGTCATCATCATTACCCACACAGGTAAAAACGATGTCACAGCCTTCCGCCGCTTCACGTGGTGTTTCACAAGCTACGCCTTGGTATTCTTCAGCCCATTTGTCGGCTTTCGCTTTTGTGCGGTTGTATACTTTGGTTTCAAAGCCCGCTTTACTTAGGTAACCAGCCATTGGGTATCCCATCACACCCAGACCAATAAATGCTACTCGTTGTTTTTCCATTGCACGCTTCCCTTAGTTCACCTGACTGAAATATTTCGTAACATGCTACTAAAGAATTGAAATCATTACTCGTGATTTCTCTTTCCTCGGTCTCGATGATCCTGCATTGCAGTCCGTTTATTGCGCCTTCTACACCCCTTTACTTGACGATTAGCGTAACAGTCAAAGCACTTACATAGGTTCACTACTGCTTAGCATGGAACATCGCTTGCCCACTCTTGTCCTTGTTCGACCAGAAATTGATGTTGAACTGAGCATCATCGCTCATCTCAATGCGGTGCCAGTACTGCGGTGGACTTGTAGCAAACTGGCCTGCATTAATCACCACCACTACTTCTGCTTCTGTGGCATTTTCATCAGCAAAGCCGTAGTAAGTCACTTGCCCTTCCATGACGCAAAGCTGTCCAAACACTCCCTCAGCGGTATTGTGATGAGTCAGTAGCGCTGGTGGCACATTGTCTTTAGTGAAGAAAGGCGTTGAACGTTGAACAGTCCAGTCTTTAGGAATTCTTAGATGCGACATAATGATACCCTCTCTAATTACAATTCTTTTCGTTAAAATCGGTTAAGCCTGAGCGGCTTGAGACAACTCTCGAAGCAATGGAAATGCTTGCGTAACTTGTTCTCCCGTCACGACGAAGCCCATGAGTCGGCTATTTTCATCTTCTGCTTTCGCGGCAATGCCAGTTTGAGAAATCTGCACGCTCCAGTTCGTCACCGAACTAAAATCGCCTGCCAATTGAATTGGGTAGCTCGGCGTTTTGACCTTTACCATCATAGGCGGTAGTTTCAACTCTGCTTCTTGCCCCAGTAGTTGTTTGCCCAAAGCATTGGCACTTAGCACGATCGGTTGGAGGTACGGCATCATTCGACCTTGGATCTCAGCACAATCGCCTAATGCGAACACATTGGCTGCTGATGTCTGTAATCGAGCGTCCACCTCGATGCCTTTATTGACACTCAACCCACAAGCCTTCGCTAACCAAGTGTTAGCACGTAAACCCGCAGCTGAAATCACTACATCGGCTTCGATTGCTTTACCTTTGCTCAAGCTTGCCACCAGCGAATCATCCGAGTGATTGATCGCGACAACTCCAGTCTCTAAGGCAAGTTGAATACCTTGCTGCTTAAGTTGATTCTCCAGCGGCAATGCAACAAATTCAGGAATCAAGTTAGCGAGCAAACGGGGATTTGGCTCAACCACCGTAACGGCTTTACCACTGGTTGCGAGATCCATGGCGATCTCGACGCCGATCAAACCACCACCCATTACTAGAATTCGTTCCGCCCGGCTAATTTGCTCTTCCGCTAATTGATATTCTTGTAGCGAGTTCAGCGTTATCACCTCAGGTGCTGCATCGCCAGATATTGGCGGCACAAAGGCTTTCGCGCCTGTCGCAAACACCAGTTTGGAGTAAGAATAGGTTTGGCCGTTGGCTACCACTTGCTGGGCTTGCACGTCGACATGCTCAATCATGGTATGGGCGAACAGTTCGATGTTGTGTTCCTGTGCGAACGCCTCACCACTTTTAACCACTAAGTCTTGGGCGGTTTGCTTGTTGCTGAATACATGACTCAAATCAGGCTTGTTGTATTCCGCGCCGTCATCAGCAGTAAACACTTGCAGCGGAATATGTGCGTCCATTCGACGCACTGTTTTCACCAATTGGTAAGCCGCAAAGCCGCTACCAATAATCACAATAGGTGCTTGCATATTCCCTCCTAACCGTTGTATTCAACGAAAACGTCTTTACCTAAATGGCATTCTGGGCACAAGAAGTAATCTGGCACTTCCGACCAAGCTGTACCCGGTTCAACACCTTGGTTAGGCTCGCCTTTAGCTGGGTCGTATACCCAATTACAAACCGTACAAACCATGCATTGACAATCTGCGGGATGCGCCTCAGTACTAGGGTTGCTAGGAGCAGCATCTACTACCGCTTGTGTTGTCACTGGCGCAACGGGTTGTGATTGAACTTGTGGTACAGATGCAGTAATCGCAGGAGAAATAACAGGACTTGTCAGGTCATGCTTTGCCCACAATTTTGCGATGTTCTGACCATGTTCGCGACATTCACGCATCGCTTTACCATCTGGTCGCCATTTGGTTTTCAAGCTCACTGCGGTTTCAAAACCTGCGTCAGTCAATCGAGCATGGATACGATCCACCGCGCCACCATTCCACCCGTAGCTACCGAATGCAGCGGCCTTTTTCGCTTTAAAGCGCAGACCGGTAATTTCTTCTAGCATGCCAGCGATCTTCGGCATCATGACGTTATTCATGGTAGACGAACCAACCAAGATGCCTTTTGAGCGGAATACATTGGCGAGAATTTCATTCTTATCATGCTTAGAGACATTAAAGACTTTGACCGCCACACTAGGGTCGACATCGTGAATGCCTTGCGCGATTGCATCGGCCATCATTCGGGTGTTGTTTGACATAGAATCGTAGAAAATCGTAATGCGATCTTCTTGATAATTGTCTGCCCACGCTAAGTATTGCTCGATGATTTGAACCGGATTATCGCGCCATACAATACCGTGTGACGTTGCGAT
Source organism: Vibrio sp. 1641 (assembly GCF_033339995.1). Classification (NCBI taxonomy): domain Bacteria; kingdom Pseudomonadati; phylum Pseudomonadota; class Gammaproteobacteria; order Vibrionales; family Vibrionaceae; genus Vibrio; species Vibrio sp. 1641. Next base: position 483,359 of record NZ_JAWOVP010000001.1, on the reverse strand, counting down.
CATGTCAACAGGCAAATTAAAGCTCAGCACTTCTTTGATTTTAGCGGTTACCAAGCTGCTGAATGGCGTTAGGATGTTTGAGTAGTAACGCAAACACTGTTCCATCAACTCATTTTGATCCACTTCATCATTGAACAAACGTTCATCGCAGTAGTGCTGACCAAATGCGTCGTTACTGAATAACACTGCATCGCCAGTTAGGTAAGTCATCATGCTGTCTGGCCAATGCAGCATCGGCGCTTCCACGAACACCAATTGCTTACCGTTGCCAATATCAATGCTGTCGCCTGTTTTTACGGTTTTGAAGTTCCACTCAGGATGGTGGTGATGACCCACAATCGAATCAATCGCCGCTTCTGTACAGTAAATTGGCGTGTTCGGAATCTTCTCCATCAATGCCGACAATGCACCTGAGTGATCTTCTTCTGCATGGTTTACCACGATAAAGTCGATAGACTTAAGGTCGATTTCCATCTCTAAATTTTGGATGAATTGTTGACTGAATCGATGATCGACCGTATCAATCAATACGGTTTTCTCTTCACGAATTAGATAACTGTTGTAGCTGGTACCTTTTGTCATTTTGTATTCTGTACCGTGGAAGTCTTGAACTTCCCAATCGCGTTGACCTACCCAGTGGATGTTGTTTTTTACGTGAATTGTCATAATTACTACCTTGAATGACGGGATAAACAAAAATAATTTCTTCTTGTATTGCACTGGGCATGCCAACTTTTTATTACTATATATTTCAATATCTTAATTAAAATCCAACTTTGATAAGTGTCATTTGGACACAGTTGAAAATTGTCATTAAGACACTACAATAGTCATATTGACACAATCGGTATTGGCTATGACTTCTTTAATCGCGCAATGGCTACACATCACGCAAGACCTTAACTCGGCGCTCACTCAACAGGCTCGCTTCGATACGTTATTAACGGCGATTCGAGATGTATTGAAGTGTGACTCTTCTGCCCTTCTTTTGTATGAAGACCAGCACTTTAAACCTTTAGCGATCAATGGATTGGCGAAGGAAGTGCTTGGACGCCGTTTCTCCATTGAGCAGCACCCAAGGTTAGAAGCCATTGCCCGAGCAGGCGACATCGTGCGCTTTCCCTCCGACAGCGACTTACCTGATCCATACGACGGCTTAATTCCAAACCACGATGACAAACTGCATGTCCATTCCTGCATTGGTTTACCTCTGCTGATCGACGATCAACTGATTGGTGCCATTACGATTGACGCCTTCGACCCCAACCAATTTGATGGGCTACGCAACCAAGAGTTACGTTTTGTCAGCGCATTGGCAGCAGGTGGCTTGCACACTGCACTCCTACTAGAACAGCTCGAGACACAAGCGAGCCTGCCACGCGACTCTTACGCCGAGAAACGCACCTTAAGTAATGAAATCATTGGCAACTCTAAGGGGATGAAGAATCTTCAAGAGCAGATTGATGCAGTCGCCGATACTGAATTGTCTGTGCTAGTGATGGGAGAAACGGGCGTAGGTAAAGAGTTGGTTGCCAGCGCTATTCACCATCGCTCTAGCCGCTCGAACAATACTTTGGTTTACCTCAACTGTGCAGCGCTGCCCGAATCAGTCGCGGAAAGCGAGTTGTTCGGACATATCAAAGGCGCATTTACGGGCGCGATCAGCAATCGTAAAGGTAAGTTCGAACAAGCCGATGGCGGCACACTGTTTTTGGATGAAGTCGGCGAACTGTCGTTAGAGCTGCAAGCCAAGTTACTTCGAGCTCTACAATATGGAGACATTCAACGTGTGGGTGATGACCGCCATATTCGAGTCAACACACGCATTGTCGCCGCAACTAACCGTATATTGCATGAAGAAGTGACTGCTGGTCGCTTCCGAGCCGACTTATATCACCGCCTAAGCGTCTTCCCGCTTCATGTTCCACCTCTTCGTGAACGTGAAGACGATGTGGTGTTGTTAGCGGGCTTTTTCGCCGAACGCTTAAGAAGCAAATTGGGATTGAACAGCATTCGTTTGTCTCCCACTTTGGTGCAGGCACTCAAAGACTATTCATGGCCAGGCAACGTGCGAGAGCTTGAACATGTCATTAAACGTGCTGGTGTTTTGGCAAAAGCACGTACTCACGCCATAGACATTGAGTTGGTTGAGCAAGATTTTGATATTCGAACGCCGAATCAGAACATCAAGAATGTTGAAGAAACGGAGCAAAACTCTCGGCGTGAGCTACCAGAAGGTGGATTAAAGCCTGCCACAGATGCCTTCCAAAAAGCGATGATTGTTCGAGCACTGGAAGAAAACCAAGGCAACTGGGCAGCAACGGCACGTCAGTTGGAACTGGACAACGGCAACTTACACCGATTAGCGAAGCGCTTAGGGATAAAATAGACACTAACGAATATCACCTAATATGGCATATTCATCGCCAAACAATGTGCCTGATGCCCAACCGCGCACTCAGCCCACTATAAGTAGTGGGCTGAGTGCTCAGATAGAATAGCCACCTAAGTTTGACGGTATTTTCTTCTAAATTTTATTGTCTTGAACCACCTCACAGATTTAATAACCCTTAACAATAAACACAATAATAGTTAAGGTATTTTTATGAGTCAGATCTAATAAAATTAAATATATAGTATTTATTTTAAGAATCTAAACTTTCAAAGTTCATCATAATAAATACAACCTCTATGTATACACTTTACCTTCAAAAAACATCAAAATATAATCCCTTCGATAAAAACACTTAAATGAATTTAACTGTATAAAAGTGAGGAGAATAAAATATGGGATATGGGGCGACAGTATATTCATTAGATACTGAAAAGGTTTTTAACGTACTAAAGAATGAGCGTAATCCAGAGCTAGAAAAAGCCATCATGGAAAGGTGTCAAGACTCCTTTAAAGTGATTAATGAAATGCTGGAAAGTAGTGGCGAAAGCATCCGAGCTGAAGAGCTTCTTATGCAGATGCTGTCTGAAGAGATAAAATACAGTCACTTGGGTTACGCCTATGCTTACTTGCTTGAAGCTATATGTAAGATAACTGGTTATTACTTGTCCAATAACTCTTGGTATCCATGCGATGTAAACGATTTCTGCGATATCCCATTCACTAACACCGATTATCCTATAAAATTCCCATTCCCTGACGATTTCCCAGTTGTTTTTATGATAAAAAATCAAGATATTCACCAAGATAACGTTGACTTCGGGGGCTTATCAGAGCAACAGATATCTGAAGTCAAGAGCTGGTACACTCATGCAGTCGTAAATAATCGTGACTTGGTATTATTTTATTATTAATTTTAACTATTACTAAATCATCCAATAGTTAAAATAACAATAGAATATTAATAATAACTCTAGCTTAATATAAGCTAGAGTTTTATCTATTTAACTGAAATTTTTCTAATTTTAAAAACATTATATTTCACACCTAGTTTATAGACTCTGTGTATAGTGTGTTCAGAGGCAATGTGAACTCATAGGATCAAAATCAAGTTCTAATTTTTAGAAGAAAAACCGATCTGCTTGTGTCAAAATGCGCCATCCCAACCAAAAAGTCTTAATGTAATGAACTACCAAGCTGCTATTTTTGATATGGATGGTTTGCTCCTTGATACTGAGCGCGTCTGTATGCGTATTTTCCAAGAAGCATGTGAAGCCCAGAACCTACCCTTCTATAAAGATGTTTACCTTTCAATCATTGGTCGCAATGCAGCGGGCATTGAAGTGATTTTTCGTAAAGCTTATGGGGATGATCTTGACCGCTTACACCAAGAGTGGCGCGACCGTTACGACGCTGTGGTTAAGCACCAAGCGATACCGGCAAAAGAAGGGGTGATTGAGCTGCTTGAGTGGTTGAAAGGTCAAGGGTTGCCAATTGCAGTCGCCACTTCTACAGCAAAAGAAGTGGCACAGAAGAAGTTGGAGTTAGCGGGCCTAAGCAAGTATTTCGACAACTTAACGACGGGCTGTGAAGTGTCACACGGCAAACCTGATCCAGAGATCTACCTGCTTGCAGCAAGTCGTCTAAGCGTAGATCCAACCAAATGTCTCGCCTTTGAAGATTCAAATAATGGCGTGCGTGCTGCTGTAGCAGCGAACATGATCACTTATCAAATCCCTGATTTGGTTGAGCCTTGTGACGAAATAAAGCAATTAGGCCATACTGTCTCACCTTCACTGCATGATGTGTTGCACACGTTAAAACAAACTCGCTAGGTTTACTTGTCGTCTGTTCTCTAGAAGCTCAGCAATTTAGCTGAGCTTCTTTCTCGAAACCTCTCCAATACCGTAAAACCAAACAATTCTTCCACCCGTTTAGCGAGATTATTTTCACCTTAACTCTGGCTAATCACGACTTTTGATTTAACTCACGCAATCGCATGAAATAAGGCATTTGAGTGATCAAATAGCGGAACTGACCAGTACAAGCTTGCAACAAAACGTCAATATACCGATTGAAGCACGTTTTTGGAGTGAAAATTGGCTGATAATGAGAACTATTGGATAAGATCAATCCAAGTCAGCCTAAAATACAAAATGGAGAGTGTTATATGTCTTTACGTTTATTAGCAACAACCTTCGCATTAGTAGGAATGAGCTTTGGTGCCCAAGCCAGTGCCGAGTGTGAAGTGTCATTAGATGCTAACGATATGATGCAGTTTTCTACTAAAACATTGAGCGTACCAGCCACTTGTAAAGAGGTAAAACTGACGCTGAACCACACAGGGAAGATGCCAGCGCAATCGATGGGTCACAACGTGGTCATATCTGACACTGCCAACCTACAAGCAGTCGGTACTGACGGCATGGCAGCTGGAGCAGAAAATAACTACGTAAAACCAAATGATGATCGCGTCTACGCTCACACAAAAGTAATTGGTGGCGGTGAAAGCACCAGCATTACGTTCAGTACTGAGAAAATGAAAGCCGGCGGTGACTATTCATTCTTCTGTTCATTCCCGGGTCACTGGGCAATCATGCAGGGTAAATTTGAGCTAAAATAAAAGATTTAGCCAAGCCAAAAGAAGACTCATTATAGGGAAGCCAAGGCTTCCCTTTTTGATAGATAAAATAGCAATTGAGAAAGGTCTAACACGTCTGGAAACGTGACCAAGAAACATAGCAAGTAAGAAACCCTTGCTCCATTGAGATTAAGTTCTTTTACGAAAACTCATGGGTAAAAATCGGATTTTTGTTTTGCCTTTCCGAGACACTACTAAATGATAAAAGTCATTCAATACCATGTAACTCTTTCCAGTTTCCTGGATGAACCACATAGCCGAACAGAGCATGCCCACCATAAACCAATTCAGTTCCTTCCGGTATCCACAGCATCTGACCTGGGTGCACAAAATGTGTTTCACCATTTGCGGTCAGCTCGAAACAGCCTTCAATCACGAAAATAACTTCATCATAAAGCACTGTCCAAGCCACTTTAGCGCCTTCCCATTTAGCAAAGCCTACGCCAATGTTTGGTGAAATTTCTGGGCTTAACGCCCTGGCAACATACGCCATTCCCGGCGTATCACCACGAACATTGAAATCTAGACTTTTACTATCAACAAGTTTGACTTGCTTCATAATTCACTCCGGCTTTGCCATTTTGCTAATTGGATACGCGTTTTTACTCCCAAACCTAAAAAAGGCTCTGGCGGATTCAAACAAGGCATTCCTGTCACTTGCTGTATGTCATCCAATGATTTAGATGTCGCACCAACGACATAGTCAGCTAACAGTGTTCCAGAAATGGTTCCCCACGCAGCACCAACACCATTGTCACAAGCGCTGGCATAAACACCTTCATCTAATTGACCGAAAAAGTTAGTAAAGTTACGAGAGATGGCATACACCCCACCCCATGTGTGAGTAAATGGTACGTCGGCCAGCTCGGGATAACGCGCCAGAAAGACCTGACGATGATCGTCGCGAATTTGTTCTCTGACTTTATCGTTCATGCTTGAGCCATATTTCGGCACGTGTTTGTAAGTATTGCGGATCAAAATACGTCGATCGGCGGTCATACGTAACGTCGTTCCCGCATGATCAGCTGGAGTTAGGCCCCAATTCAACTCTCCTCCGTATCGCTGCATTTCTGCGTCGGTTAATGGACGCGTCCAGCTTGCAAACGTCATCACTGGAAGTAGTCTGTTTTTAAGATAACCAAACTCCCGAGTAAAAATGCTGGTCCCAAGCAGCAGTTCAGGGGCTTCAACAGAGCCACTATCTCCATGTAATACCCAGCAACCGTTTTCTTTACTGAGCTTGCGGATTGGCGAGTTCTCTAACACCTCGACGTTCTCTGGAAGGCTTTCCCCTAGCCCACGCACCAAAGCAGCAGGTTGCATTAAATAACCACCTGGCGTGTAAATTGCGCGGCTGTAGTAGTTTGTTCCCAAGACTTTCGCCAGCTCACTGCCATTAACATGGAAGTATGGTTCGCCAAGGTCTTTCATTAGGTGCTCAAAGTGATCGAGATACGCTTCACCGCGCGCCCCTACGGCTCCTTGATATTTGCCCTTTGCTGACCACTGACAAGAAATACTGTGCTTCGACACTAAAGTGTTTAGCTGAGCAATCGCAGAACGGTTGAGTGATAATAACTTTTGCTTGTGCTCAGGGTCGGGATGCTCAAGTGAAAACTTATGAGGCAAATCGATAACAAAGCCCGAATTTCTTCCTGAAGCCCCTTGGCCGATACGTTGCGCATCAATCAGTATAATTCGTGCATTAGGCATAAGTTCAGCTAAACGTCTTGCCATAGCTAAGCCTGCGAAACCGGCACCTAACACGGCATAGTCAGCACTTTGTTTACCTTTTAACGCCGATTTTTCTGGAATACTTGGCAACGCATGGTACCAACCACACGTCACGTCATCATTGGGTAAATGAATCATCTTCTTTCTCCGCTACGCTGCTGACAGTTTCAATGACAATTGATCTAGCCAAGGGCCGCGTAATGACTGTACTTTTCTTCCTAGCAACGCAAAACCGAGCATTGCTCCTTCTGGTGAATAAAACGCAGCGGTCAATTCATCTGCTTGGGTCTCGATGTACCATTGTCCCTGTTCTTCAGCGGCTACCGTGAAAATCGTGAGTGGAAGAATCGGCGTTTTTACAATCACTGGAGTTGGTGTTAACGAGATAGGGGCGACATCGCCTAGCAAGCTTTTCGCTACAGAAGGGATCATTTGATTAATCGGTGCAATATAGGGCTGCCAACCTTGCTCCGTTTCAACACAGTCGCCTAGCGAGTAAATATTCTCATCACTCGTCTGGCCGAATTGATTCACTTTAATGCCCCGGCCAACTTCAAGCCCCGCGCGCTCAGCCAGAGAAACATTTGGCTTGAGTCCAACCGCGCTCAGCACTAGATCTGCTTCAATCTGCTTGCCACTGTTTAGATGTAAAACCGCACTGGATGCGGACCTTGGCTCGATTCTGGTGATACTGTCTTGTAGAGCCCATTGCACGCCTCGATCGGCAAGTGCGCTTTGTAATGATTCACCCAACTGTTGCGGGATCAAACGCTCCATTGGCCATTGACCCAACCCGATAACTGTTACTTCATAACCGCTTTCGATCAGATCATTTGCGAACTCACAGCCAATTAAGCCATCACCTAGGATCGCGATGCGCTTTTTGTCTTGCAGCTCCGCTCTGAAACGGCGGTAATCAACTAAGTCGTTCACACTCATAACCCAAGAGCGATCGCCCTCAATTGGGATTTCAATCGGTGATGCACCTGTTGCCAGTACCAAGCGGCTGTAGGCGTATTTACCGATGGAGGTATGTAACGTTGAATTGGCACGATCGATCTGTTCAACACGGGTATGCGGGTAAACTCGGATGTTGAGACGGCTTTCCCACTCCAACGCGCTCTCACTTTGTAGCGCGTCGCCGTCTTTATTCATGACCAGTGCATTAGACAAGGCAGGCTTGCTGTACAGTGCGCCATCATCAGCGGTAAAGACAGTGATCGGAACCGTTTCAGATTGTGCTCTAAGTGCCGCTGCCAACTGGTAACCACTGTGGCCACTGCCGATGATAACGATAGGGTCAGCTGAAAATATAGGTTGAGTGACTTCAGATGGAAGTGGCTGAGCCGTATTTGGCTGAACAGACGATCCTACCGATACCGAAGACACTGCCACGACCTCTTCTACTGGCGCATCGTCGGTGATTTCGATCATTTCAAAATCGGCCTTACCCACTAAACAATCGGGGCATAACCAATCATCCGGCACATCTTCCCATGCTGTTCCTGGTGCAATGCCATCGGATGGCCAACCTTGTGCTTCATCATAGATTAAGCCGCAAATAATACAGAGCCACTTTCTCATCACTTATACTCCAACTACCTTGTTCAGAATTTCCGTGTTTACAAACCGCTGTCAGATTTGTTGTGATTCCATCAACCTCGCCCTAGCTTGTGGTCTGAAATCCAAGCCGGTACGAGGTGATGAAAATACAGTTACACGGTAGCTATACGTTGCTGTCTTGCTGCAAACGAATGGCAATATTGCGTGTCTGGACATAGCTATAAATCGCTTCTTGTCCTTTTTCTCGCCCAAAACCGGACAAGCCCACGCCACCAAATGGTGTTTCGATGCCACCAGCAAACCATTCATTGATGAACACTTGTCCACCACGCAGTTGCTGTGCCACATGTAATGTTTGGTTTAGGCTTTCACCAAAAACACCAGCGACCAGGCCAAAATCGGTGCCATTCGCGATCTCGATTGCTTCTTGCTCAGTTTCAAACGGTGTAATCACCAATACAGGACCAAACACTTCTTCTTGTGCAATGCGCATATCTGGCGTGGCTTCAATCACTGTTGGTGCCACAAAGTAACCCGATAGATCAGGTGCGTAGCCACCCGTTAGGATATTCGCGCCGTCGGCTTTTGCTTGTTCTATCATTTCAAGCACGCGTGCTTGTTGATCAGCAGATACCAACGGTGTGATGTCCGGCTGGCTTTCGCCTTGGCCAATGGTTAGGCTTTTTGCCATTTCCACTACTGCCGCTTTTACTTCTTCATAACGCTCTTTTTGAATCAGCAAACGAGACATTGCCGAACACACTTGACCAGCGTTAAAGAAAATACCGACCTGAACGCTTTTCAAAAGTGTTTCGAGGTTCGCATCTTTCAGCGCGATAGCAGCCGATTTACCACCCAGCTCCATCACCGATGGAGTAGCGCGTTGCGCTGAATCTTGCAGGATGTGTTGGCCGGTTGGAACGGAACCCGTAAAGACAATTTGATCGACCTCTTGGTGCTGCACCAAATGACTGCCAACGACTGAGCCTTTACCGCATAGAAGGTTAATCGTACCTTTCGGGAAGCCCGCTTTTTCAATCGCTTGAATCAACAGAGTCATGGCAAGTGGGGAAATCTCTGGCGATTTGATCACCACTGCGTTACCTGCGGCTAATGCAGGTGCCAATGAGCGTGCACAAATAGAGACAGGGAAATTCCACGGCACAATCTGCACCGACACGCCAAACGGCACATATTGAGTGAAGTCGACATAGTCTTTACCCAACGGAATTGACGTGCCTTCCAGCTTGTCGGCCATGCCTGCGTAGTATTCAAAGTAACGTGCCGACTCTAAAAACTCATCTTTGGCATCTTGCAAAGATTTCCCATTTTCACGACAGGCAACTAACCCACCTTCATCAACCATTTCACGAATAGCTGCGGCGGCTTTTAACATCCACTCGGTTCTGACGGCTGGACGAACGTCCGAAAGAAGGCCTTGATTGACCACTCGGCGTGCCGCTGCCATTGCGCGATCTGCATCGGTGATAGTGGCTTCTGCAATCGTCGCATACGCTTCGGCTGTGCCAGGGTTCATGACGGTCAGTGCTTGCTCTGAATCGCACCACTCACCATCAATATAATTAAGGTAATGCATCATATTACTGCTCCAGTGCCGCTTTCACTTGCTTTGCCAACCAGGTTTGGAAGAAATGCGTCGGAACATCCATTTCTGGTGAGAACACACCACCACCAAAGCCAGGTGAGTAACGACCTTCCTGCATGCCCTCGACCGCTCCAATATCTTCGCCGAATACGACTCGCCATGACTCAACGGTAGCAGTACGGCACGCAGCGAACTCATCTTTCGTTGCTTCATCACCCACATAGAAAACACGTAGGTGCTCAACACTCTTATTCGCAGTGATTGGTTCAATCATCATCGCAAAGGCATGATCGGCTTGAATACCAAGCAACACGTTTGGAAAGAGTGCAACATATTCTGCATGACGCAGTTTATCTTCTGGCCAGCTTGGAAATTTAGGTAAGTGTGTTCCTGCAGTATCAGAGAGGTTGTATGCGAGACTACCTTGGCCAGAAAAACGCTCTGCAAACATGATGTTGTAGTGATCCTCTAGGCGAGAATAACTGTTCAAACTCGGATGCACCCAAGGTAAGTGGTAAGCTTCACAGTAGTTTTCTACGGCAAGCTTCCAGTTACTTTTCACTTCTATCTCTAAGTTGCCACCCATGTTCACGCGGCGAAGAAGCCCTAATCCTTCTTCACCTAAGAATTGCTGCCAACGTTGCTCTAGCGGCGCGATATGGTCTTCAAAGCTTTCTGCATTGCCCGATAAGTTGACGAATACCATGTCCATCCAAACGGCTGAACGAAGTGGCTTAAGGCCGTGCTTTTCACACTTAAATCGATCATCTTTGTGTTTTGCGATACCACCAATGTGTGGTGTGCCTTTTAGATTGCCGTCAAGATCGTACGTCCATGAATGGTAAGGACAGCGAATCATTCCTTGAACTTCGCCTGCCTCATGAACCAGCTTCATACCACGATGACTACATACGTTGTGGAAAACTTGGACTTCACCTTGGCGATTTCTCATCATGAGTAGTGGAAGATTCATGAAATCAAGTGGCATCACATAACCATTTTTAAGCAGGTCTGATGCAAAACCAATACATACCCAAGTGTTACCAAACACCTGATCACGCTCAAAAGTAAAATACTCTTCGCTGGTGTAGGCCTGATTCGGCATTCCTGTTGCTTCACTGATTGGGTTCAGTACATTATCAACAAGTTCAACAGGAATAATGGTTTGGTTGACATTGCTCATATTCTTATCTCCGAGAGTCGAGTTGCATCCAGTGCGTACAACATCGTGTTGTGTTAGTGGAGATGATTTTGATTAACAACCCGGAAACAAACAAACGACTTTTTCGCCGGGCTTGGATGAGTTTTTGTCATTCATGCATTGATCTCGAACAAAAAAATAACCTTTTAATTAACAATGATCTTCTTGTCATGATTAATACTCATTAACCGATGAGTATTAATCAGTTGAAACACAAAAGCCCTCTCTCTACTCTCTTTCAAAAATTAACAATAACGCAACAAACAATAACGCTAAAACAAACGCACTGTGAGGGATGCCTATGAGAGCAACATCTGGGATATTGAAAGGACTCAATCCGACTGTGACAATCGCATCAAAGATCGTCGTTATCGGTTTTGTACTTTTCTGCGCCATTCTCGCCAATCAAGCGGGCCAATACTTCGAAACGATTTCCGGCATTTTGCTACAGAATATGAAGTGGTTTTACATCGGACTTGTTTCACTCGTTGTCGGTTTTCTTCTTTACCTTATGGTTAGTCGATATGGGCATATTCGTTTGAGTAAAGATGACGAAAAACCAGAGTTTAGTTATTTGTCTTGGGTATCCATGCTTTTTTCCGGAGGCATGGGGATAGGCTTAATTTTCTGGTCGGTCGCCGAACCGATGTGGCATTACGCTGACAACCCATTTACTCAAGGCCTGACCAATGAAGCCGCAACAACATCAATGAAACTGACATTCTTTCACTGGGGTCTACATCCTTGGTCTGTCTTTATCATTGTTGCACTCGCATTAGCTTACTTTTCCTACCGTAAAGATCTGCCTTTTACCCTACGCTCTATCTTGTACCCTTTGATTGGTGATCGTATTTATGGGCCTATCGGGCACACGGTTGATATCCTAACAGTCGCGGTGACTGCTTTCGGTATCTCTCAAACCTTGGGGATGGGAGTTATCCAAATAAACTCTGGTTTGAATCAAGCCTTTGGTCTAGACATTAGTTTGGGGATTCAACTCTTTATTATCGTTTCCCTTTGTACTTGTGCGGTTGCGTCGGTGCTATCTGGTGTAGGAAAAGGTATTCGCCGTTTATCAGAATGGAACATGCTGCTTTCACTCGCACTCGTGCTAGTCGTACTTTACATTGGTCCAACTCGCTATATCTTAAATACGCTACTCGAAAGTACGGGGCTTTATGCACAAAACATTGTCGGTATGAGCTTATGGAGCGATGCACAGAATGACTCTGGCTGGCAAAACTGGTGGACGGCTTATTACTGGCCTTGGTGGATGACTTGGGCGCCTTTCGTTGGCATGTTTGTAGCTCGTATCTCTAAAGGACGCACAATACGTGAACTTATCGGTGGCGCATTAATCGTACCTACGCTAATCACGTTTTTATGGATTTCAGTATTTGGTGGTGCAGCGTTGAAGGTAGAGCAAGACGCTCGTGTTGCTCATCAAGAGCAAGTCACTGCGGCACAAGAAGCCAAACAAACACCACCTGCGGATTTTTCTGGCGGCCCGATTCTTGAAGCGACTAAAGCCGATACGACACGCGCTTTGTTTACGCTATTCGACAATCTAGATACAGGTATGTTTGGTAAACTACTTAGCGTGCTTGCGTGTCTATTACTCGGTACTTATTTCATTACCTCCGCAGACTCGGGTACCTTGGTTCTATGTACCCTCGATGCCGCTGGGCACAGTGAGCCTCCTACCTCTATACGCGTATTGTGGGGGATCATGATCGCAGCCATTGCGGGAGTACTTCTATACGCAGGAGGGTTAAAAGCAATGCAAACGGCCTCCATTATTGCCGGTTTCCCTATCGCCATTTTTATCGCAGTGATGAGCTTAACGCTGTTTCATAGTATTCGACGCGAACCTAAGCCATGGGCAATGCTTCCAGAGCACGTTCACCCAGAGCAAGAGAAACTTGATGGTCCTGTTGAACCGCTTGTTGAAAGCAAAACAGTGGTTTCCGAGCCTATCGCTTCAACATCCTCACTAAAAGATGATTCCACACTCAATCAGGGACCAGTACTAAGTTAGTGCGTCGTTTCATCAATCAATTAAAACAAAGCGGGAACTGGTACTCCCGCTTTTTAACATGACCAAACTCTGTTATTTTCTCTGCTTATTGATTTAGGCTAAACCTCGATCACCCACCTCATCTGGCAACTGTTGCAAAAGCCACTCTCTAAAACGCTTGACGCTTGCTGGGATTAAACCTCTATTTTTAGGTTCAAGCATAGAGAAATTGGAAGGTGTTGAAAGCACGTGTTCGACTGGCCTAACTAAAGCACCGCTTTGTAAATAGTCGTCCACTAATGACCCCCAGGCTAACGCGATTCCCTGACCATTAATTGCCGCTTGTAACAGCATTGGATAGTTATTGATGTTCATGCGATTACGAGGCGAAATATTTGGCAATCCTACACTCGCAAACCACTGCTCCCAATTCACCCAATCTCTTTGAGACTCTTCCAGATAGAGTAACGTTTTATTGAAGATTTCTTCTGGCTTACTAGGCTGGCCGATTTTCTCTAAATAAAGCGGGCTACACACAGGGAATACTTCTTCTGAAAACAGCGTTGTCACATCCATTTCCGCAGGTGGAGTGCGACAATAAAACAAGGCGAGATCGCAATCTAATCGGCGTAAGTCCAACACATTATCTGAGGCCAATATTCTTATATCGATGTCATCATGTTCATTTTGAAATTGAGCAACCTTAGGCAACAACCACAAGGCTGCCATTGCATTTGTCGTCGCAACCGTGATCTTTTGTTCGCCCTGCCACTTCTTCACTTCACCAGTTATTTGAGCAATATCGAGCAAAGATTGGCTGACAGCTTGATAATATTGAAGACCTGTAGGCGTTAAATTAATGCTTCGATTGGCTCGCGTGAACATAGCCTTGCCTAAGTATTCTTCTAATTGTCTAATTTGGCGACTGATAGCACCTTGGGTCACGTTTAGCTCGTCAGCGGCTAACGTAAAACTCAAGTGCCGCGCCGACGCTTCAAACGCAACGAGGCTATTTAAAGGTGGGAGGGGTTTGATTTTCATGTATCTTCCAGTAAGGCAGTATTGTAATTATTTTTATTCCCGGCAATCTTATGTTGCACGTGGATAATGCCATTCTGGACAACACCTCAAAAACGACAATTTATAAATGATAAAAAATAGAGATGAATCATAAATTGTTGTGAGAGAGACTGCCGTATACAGTTTCGTGGCTACAACGAGCACAAAAAGAGGAGCAGTTACTCCTCTTTTGTCTAGCCTTTTGCTCACTTTGTACGAGTTAGCCCATTTACCCTATTGCCAGTTTAGTACTCGCGTAACGCGCTTTTTTCTTTCTTGGACTGGCTAAGAAGTACGCTAATGTAAGAGGCCCTAATCGTCCCATAAACATCATGAAGATGATCACTAACTCACCCGGTTCGGACAAACTGCCCGTTAAGCCTCGCGATAACCCAACCGTACCCAGTGCCGAGACCGCTTCGAACATAATGTCTAACATAGACGCTTTCTCTGTCAGTAACAGCGTGAATATGGCAAACCAAGTCACCCCCACCGAGATCAGAGTCAGCGCCAATGCCTTGCTGATGGTCTCTTTGGGAATCTCGCGTTGAAAGGCATAGGTTGCTTCATCGCGACGCAAATAGCTGTAAGTCGCCAAGACTAACACTATAAATGTCACAACTTTAATGCCACTTGCCGTACTCAATGATCCACCGCCGATAAACATCAACACCAGAATGATCGCCGTTGTGGCATCTTCCAACTGATCGATAGCTAAAGTGTTGAACCCTGCCGTTCTTGGCGTCACCGCTTGAAACCACGATGCCCACCATTTCCCTGCTTCGCTCAACGGGGCAAGCGTGTTGGGGTTGTCATATTCAATCAGATAAATCGCGATAAGTGCCACCACGTTAATGATCATCGTGCCTAAGATCATCATTCGACTGTAAACGGTGAGTCGATGCCAACGGCGATTGCGTTTTAAGTCAATCCAAACCGAGAAGCCTAAACCACCAATAATGAACAAACTGGTAATGGTGAAGTTAACGACCGGGTCGTCCACGTAAGGCATTAAGCTATCGGCACTCAACGCAAAACCTGCATTGTTAAACGCACTGATGGTGTAGAAGAAACCATGGAACAAACTGGTTTCCCAGCCCAGCTCTTCACTCCAATAAACGCTCAAAATAGTGAAACCAATAAGTTCAACGAGCAGAGCGAACATCAATACAGATTTAGCAGTGGCAATGAGTGTCGATGAATCAGTCTGGTTGAACGCCTCTCTCGCGACTGCTCGCTCCAAAAAGCCAATTTTTCCGCCCAGAGCCAGCAAGGTCACGATAGCAAACGTCATCAAACCTAGGCCACCACATTGAATCAGGAAAGCAATAACCACTTGCCCAAAAGGCGTAAACGCCGTGCCCGTGTCTACCACAACTAATCCCGTCACCGTAATGGCCGATGTTGCTGTAAACAGGCTTTGAATCCAAGTGATGGGCTCTGTGGTGGCAATCGGCAGTTTGAGTAAGACCGTGCCGAGCATGATCAAGCACGCAAAGCTGAGGCTAAGTATTAATGGCGGTGCGCCCAACAATTTTTTGCCCGCTTTGGGTTTTCGCTCGATTGGGATAATAGAGGGATGCCACAAAACCATGTTACACCAACCTTGGAGCGACGTATTTCAGCTCAGCGCGACTACCGCAAAGCAACAGCGTGTCGAACTCATTAAGCACAAACTCATCATTGATATTGGTGTAGACGGCTTCTTCGCGCTTCACCAAGATTGGCTGAATGTTGTAACTGCCTCGGCTGATCAACTTAGAAAGCGGCGTATCGTGCAGATTGGATTTAACGTGGATTTCCACCACATACAAGCCATGCCCCATTTCTAAATAGTTGTTCACCATCGGATAGTTGAGTGCCTGCGCGACTCTTACGCCCATCTCCTCTTCCGGATGAATAATGCGTTGTACACCAAGCTTAGACACGATGGTATGGTGCGCTTTGGTGCTCGCTTTGACCCAAATAGATTTCACACCCAGATTTTTCAGCGCCAGCGTACACAACAAACTGGCTTGCATGTCTTCGCCAATCGCCACCAACACCACATCACTGTTCGCTAACGCTAACTCTCTGAGTGCACCTTCGTCTGTTGCGTCACATATGACCGCTTGCGTTAACTCTTCGACGTATTTTTCGACGATTTTCGGGTCGCTATCCATCCCCGTTACGGTGTGTCCAAGATGAATAAGTTCTAAGCTGGCGGCAACGCCAAATCGCCCTAGACCAATTACTGTAAAGTGAGCCATATCAATACCTAACTGTGTTTTATGTATAGAAAATGCTAATGCGTTAAGGGTTAGACTGATTTTCCGTCACGGAAAATAGGCAACACGAATCCTGTTCGAGTGCCGATAACCAGCACTAAACCTTGGCATTAACGTTGATTAAATTTGGAATTTAGTGGTGCTTGGACGCCTCTAGCACTAAACGATAACCCAGCCCCGGCTCGGTTTTTAATAGCCGCTGTTCGTCAGCACTATCGTTCAGTTTTTTGCGTAGTTGACTCACTAGCACGCGTAAGTAGTGAGTATCTTCGACATGACTTTTTCCCCAAATCACCGCTAGCAAATGAGTTTGCTCAATGAGTTTTCCCGGCTTGAGAATCAATTGTTCAATGAAAGAAAACTCTTTCTTGGTGAGTGGAATTTCCCTCTGATCCAACCAAAATTGGTGAGTGCTTTTGATGATTTTGACTCGGCCAGCCACCAGCTCATCAGCGACGGTTTGCTCATCCACCAAATCTCGAACCAGCACTTTGATGCGCGCGATGAGCTCTTTTACGCCAAAAGGCTTGCTCAAGTAATCATTCGCGCCCGCTTCTAAAAGGCGGATTTTTTCCTCTTCTTGATCGCGAGCTGTCAGCACTAGCACTGGCGTTTTATAGGTCTGACGAAGCGTAGTGAGAAACTCCTTCCCATCGCCGTCGGGCAAGCCTAAATCTAGCAGAATGACGTGCGGCGAATGCGCTTCGAAACACGCTTTGGCTTCTGAAATGGTACTCGCGCCAATGTAATCAAACCCTTCAGCAGACAGCGAAATTCGAATAAAGGTATGAATGCGAGGCTCATCGTCCACGACTAAAACTTTGTAACTCACGCCTGCTCTGCTCCTTGATTGAGTGGAAGTCGAATGCGGATCAGCGTCCCTTCTGATACTGGCATAGATTGAATATATCCTTGGTGTGCGGTGATGATGCCTTTGGCAACCGCGAGTCCCATTCCGGTGCCTGAATCGGCCGATTTGTTGTTCGTGCCGGAATAGAAAAGGCTGAATATTTTTTCCGCATCTTCAGCTTTAATGCCAATCCCCATGTCCCGAACATCAATCACGCACGACGAACCCTGCTTAGAAAGTGAAACCTCAACAGATTCATTCTCTGGTGAAAATCGCATGGCATTATCCAACACATTAAAAATCGCTTGTTCGATGAGCGAACGACTTACTGACAAATAATCAACGGAATCATCCATATTCATGGACACTTTCTCGGTGTAATTTGGCAAACGAGAAACCGCATCCCGAACAATATCTGCAATCAACTCATCTTTTTTGGTAATTTTTAATGTGCCGTGCTGGAGCTTAGTCGCCTGTAAGAGGTTCTCGATATATTGATGCAAGCGATGGCTTTCTGAAGTCGCACTGTCGAGCAATTCTTTACGCTCTAAGTCATTGAGCTTGGGCATGTACTCGTTGAGTGTGGTCAATGTTCCAATAATGGTTGCCAGCGGCGTGCGTAAGTCATGGGACACCGATAGCAGGATGCTGTTTTGCAGCTTGGTTTGTTTTAACTCGCCCTGCTGGCGACGATAAAGATCCGCAAAGGTGCTGGTGATAAATGCCACCACCATAAACACGACTAAATTAAAAATGTCTTCCGGACGAAACATCTGCAAAGAGTAACGAGGCGTCGTGAAAAAGAAGTTGAAGCTCAACGCTTCGATCACCGCCGCCGCATAAGCGAATCGCGAGTTGCATTGAAACGCCACTACCACGACCGCTAACTGTAAAATCAGCAGGACTGCGGCTGTAGAGCCAAACAGTTGGTCTAACAACCATGAGACGACAACCGCGCCAACAATCACGGTAGTAGAAAAGAGAAAGGTGTTATCTCGCCATTGAACAAACATAAAATACATCAACCAAAATTCGATGTAGAAAACTTTAGCAAAAGCCCATTCGGAGTTCGCGTAAAAAAAGCGTAAAAAATTCAATAACGACAGTGAGTTATAAACATAATCATCATTAAGTTGGCCTAACTCAATGAATAATCACAAGTTAACGTTGCCCATTAACGCCTACTTACTCGGTATAAACGACAGACACAAAAAAGAGGAGCATTTGCTCCTCTTTCGTGTAGCGTCATATTAGATGACTTGCAGTTGAGCATCACCTTGCTCAGACAAAAATCCGCCGGTTTGATGCTTCCACAACTGAGCGTAAACACCACCCAATTGCAGCAGCTCGTAATGCGAGCCTTGCTCAATGATTTTGCCGTCATCCATTACAATCAAACGATCCATCGCGGCAATCGTTGATAAACGGTGAGCAATCGCAATCACTGTTTTTCCTTCCATCAGAACTTCAAGGTTTTCTTGAATTGCCGATTCTACTTCTGAATCAAGTGCAGACGTTGCTTCATCCATGATCAAAATTGGCGCGTTTTTCAGCAGAACGCGAGCAATCGCCACACGTTGACGCTGACCACCAGACAGCTTCACACCGCGTTCACCCACTCCAACGTCATAGCCAACGTTACCTTGCTCGTCTCGTAGAGATTGAATGAAATCATGAGCATGTGCTTTCTCAGCAGCTGCGATAACGGCATCCATTGAAGCATCTGGATCACCGTAAAGAATGTTCTCTTTAATTGAACGATGCAGCAAAGAGGTGTCTTGCGTGATCATACCGATGTGTTGGCGAAGCGACTCTTGTTCGACTTGAGAAATGTCCTGCCCATCAATACAAATCTTACCCGTATTCACATCGTAAAAACGCAGCAACAGGTTAACCAACGTGGATTTACCTGCCCCAGAACGACCGACAATGCCGACTTTTTCGCCCGGTTTGATAGTCAGATTCAAGTTCTCAAATACTGCCTTCTCATCACTGTAGTTAAAACCTACGTGATCAAAGCAGATCTCACCTTGAGAGATTTGCAAAGGCTTAGCATTTGGTACGTCTTTCACTTCAACATCGTTTGAAATCGTATTAATACCGTCTACTACTGTACCGATGTTTTCAAACAGTGCGCTAACTTCCCACATGATCCACTTCGACATACCTTGTACGCGCAACGCAATACTGATAGCAATCGCAATAGCACCAATTGTTACAGCGTGATCTAGCCATAGATAAACCGAAATAGCACTAATAGACATCAGCAGCAAATAGTTGATGGCATCCACACTAAACAGTAAACAAGTCACCATGCGCATTTGGCGGTAAACCGTCACCAAAAATTGCTTCATGCTGCTTTCTGCGTATTCCAACTCTCTTTGCGAGTGCGCGAATAGCTTTACGGTAGATATGTTGGTGTAAGAATCGACAATGCGCCCAGTCATTACAGAACGAGCATCCGCTTGCTCCGTCGCTACTTGTTTCATTTTAGGGATAAAGTAGAACTGGATAACCGCGTACATTCCTATCCAAATCACAATAGGCAACATTAGCAAACCATCGGCTTCGCCCATCATCCAGAGCATCGAAAGAAAATAAACGCTGATATAAACCAGTACATCCACCAGCTTCATGACCGTTTCTCGTACCGCTAACGCACTTTGCATCACTTTGGTCGCAACTCGGCCTGCAAAGTCACGCTGGAAAAATCCAACCGCTTGTTTTAGCAAGTAACGGTGAATCAACCAACGGATAGACATCGGGTAGTTACCCAATAACGTTTGGTGCATCACCATTGAGTGGACAAAACCGAGAGCTGGCATCACAACCGCCACTAAGAACAGCATCATTAGCATGCGATCACCCTGGTCTTGCCAGAATGTTGCGCGATCTTGATTAGAGAGAATATCGACGAGCTCGCCCATATAACGCAACAGCGTCACCTCAGTAATGGCAATAAGCGCACTGAACACAGCCATAACGAGTAAAGGGGCTTCAAAGCCACGAGTGTAAAAACGACAAAAGCCAAATAGCGTCTTCGGTGGCTTTTCGGTTTCCATCTGGGGAAAGGGTTGGGTCAGCTTTTCAAACCAATTGAACATAACAATGACTTTAGGTACCGCGAATGAATTTGCGAACGTTTTACTATCTTTTGATACAAAAGTCAGTAAAATACCGAAACAAAAGCTCAAATGATAATAATTACAATTAAGCTTAGCGTTAATCATAATTATCGGGAATAGATTTATGCAAAAGAATAACTCACTGACCATCGCTATCCGCAACGCGTTGGTTTGTGCTTTAGCACCTACAGCAGTGGTTGCATTCACAGCACAAGCTCAAGAAGACGTCGTACAAGATGACGTGATTGCCATGGAGACCATAACGGTCACCGCGCAAGCACTTAAAGTAGAAACCCCGGCAGCAGAAACGCCGCGCAGCGTATCTATCATTTCTGAAGATGAACTTCGTGTTCGTGCACCGAAAAAGCTAGATGAAGCATTACGCTACACGTCTGGTGTAACCGCTCAGCCTTATGGCGCAGACAACGACACTGATTGGTTCAAAGTTCGTGGATTTGATGCAGCGACTTACCTAAACGGCAACCGCCTATTCCGCGATGGTTACTACACATGGTTGGTCGAACCTTACGGCCTAGAAAGTGTAGAAGTCGTTAAAGGTCCATCGGCTATTCTGTTTGGTGAATCGGCACCAGGCGGTATCGTGAATGCGGTGCAGAAAAAACCAACGTTTACGCCTCAAGGCGAAGTAAAAGTCGAAGTTGGCAACAACCAACACCAATCCGTAGGTTTTGACATTGCTGACGAAGCAAACGACGCAGGCACTGTGCGCTATCGTTTGGTTGGCTTGATGACAAGCCAAGATGGTGAACTGGACGGCACAAATAACGAGCGTTTCTACCTAGCGCCAAGTGTCGAGTTCGACATTTCTGACCGTACAATGCTGACCGTTTTGGCAACTTACCTTCATGATGACGGTGTACCAACTAACCCATTCTTCCCGGCAGCAGGTACTCTGATTGGTTCTAACTTTGGCAAAATCGATCCTTCGACTAACCTTGGTCAGCCAAACTACGATAAATACGAACGCACGCAGTTTTCTCTAGGTTACTTACTAGAGCACGACATCAATGACACGTGGTCACTCTCGCAAAACCTCAACTACGGTTCGAATGAGTTGTACTTGCGCAGCTCTTACGCGTTCTCAAACAACGATCCAGCGAAAGAAGAGTTAACGCAAGGCATCGTATTCCGTGACGGAAAAAACCAGAGCATCACGTTCGATAACAATGCCGTCGGCAACTGGATGACAGACAACGCAGAGCACACAGTGCTTATCGGTATGGATCTGCAATTCCACAAAACCGATGGCGACGAGCAGGACAACTACGCATTTGGTACCATCAATCCGTGGAACCCAGTTTACGGCAACTTCACCCCTCTTGATCCTGCCAACAACGTGAAACGTGAGATTGAGAAATCTCAAGCAAGTCTCTATTCACAATACCAATTGAAACTGCATGAACAGTGGATTGGTAACATAGGTGCTCGTTACGATTGGGTGAAAACAGAAAACTCTGGCAAAGGCGCTACCGTTGATCAAAGTGAATCTCGTGATGATGGTCAGCTCTCTCTAAGTGCGGGTGTGATGTACCTTGCAAACAATGGCCTGTCACCTTACGCAAACTACTCTCAGTCGTTTGAAGTGATCAGCACTATTGATGCGGCAACCAATGAACTTTACAAACCGCTGGAAGGCGAGCAAGTAGAAGTGGGTGTGAAGTATGAGCCAAACTTTATGGATGGCTTTATCAACCTTGCATGGTTCGACATCACGCAAAAGAACGCGTTGGTTACTAACCCATCAACATGGATTGCGACACAAACAGGTGAAGTGACATCTCAAGGTATTGAGCTAGAAAGCACGGCGCAGCTAACCGACGATCTAAAGCTGATGGCAAGCTACACCTACACTAAAGCGAAAACAGATGAGAGCTTTGGCCAAGGTAAAAAACAAGCCGCACTTATTCCTGAGCACCAAGCGTCTGCATGGGTAGACTACAGTGCCTACAGCCTGATTCCAGGCCTCAATATCGGTACTGGTGTGCGCTACGTAGGTGAGTCAAAAGATAACCCTAAGAGCTCGAACCTAACTGTTCCTTCAGTCACTCTTTGGGATGCGTCAGTCACTTACGACATCACTTCACAGTGGCAAGCACAGCTAAACGTGAACAACATCCTAGATAAAGAGTTTGTTTCAGGTTGCGATTACTGGTGTTACTACGGCCAGTCTCGCTCTGTTATGCTAAACGCAAACTACCGCTGGTAATTGTACTTCTACTCCCCTCTATTGAGGGGAGTTTTCTCCTAAGAGCCATCCATGTTTCAACTGTCTAATATTGAGATCGTGCGAGGTGGACGTCAGATCCTCGGCATCGAACAACTTAACATCCCAACAAATGAGCTAACGGTCGTTTTAGGCCATAACGGTTCAGGTAAGTCGACACTGGTGAACCTGCTTTCTGGTCAAATGCCACCAGATAAAGGCACGGTAACACTAAACGATACTTCCCTTTCATCACTCAAAACCAAAGAGTTGGCAAAACAGATCGCCTATTTGCCACAAAAGCTGCCCTCTTCGGCTGGTTTAACGGTAGAAGAGCTAGTGCGCTTAGGTCGCTTTCCGTGGCGTGGGGCACTTGGTCGTTGGAAAACCGAAGACAAACAGATCATCACGCAGGCTATGGAACGAACAGGAGTTACACCTTTTGCTCAAGCTTTGGCGGATGACTTATCGGGCGGCGAACGCCAACGTGCTTGGGTGTCTATGCTACTGGCTCAACAATCGCCAATTTTAATTCTCGATGAGCCAACCTCGGCGCTCGATGTTCACCATCAGTTTCAACTAATGGCGCTGCTGGCAGAACTGAATCGAACCGAGAATGTAGGCATTATCGTGATCCTGCACGATCTGAACTTAGCACTGCGCTACGCCACCCACATTGTTGCGCTCAAAAAAGGTAAGATTGCCTTTGAAGGCAACGCCGACATGTTGTTAGACGAGGCACGCCTTTCTAAACTATATGAGTCACCAATTAAGCTGATTGAGCACCCAAGCCCGGCTAACACATTAGCGAGCCAAAAGGTGGCTGTTGTATGCGCATAATGGCTCGTTTACTTACCGTGGTTACACAATCTGCTTTTCTCCTCGCATTTTTTATGACCAATGCACATGCAGTCATCACCGTTACCGATGAATATGGTGAGCATAGTTTTGAGCACGCGCCACAACGCGTTGTAGCCTTAAACTGGGACATCTTAGAACAAGTTTTGGCGCTAAACGTAGAACCAATCGCAGCCCCAAATTTACCAGGCTACCGCCAATGGGTCGTCAATCCAACTGCACCAGAATCAATTGAAGATATTGGAACCCGAGCAGAGCCCAACTTAGAAAAAATAGCCAGTTTGAAACCAGATGTCATCCTTGCTGCGTCTCCACAGCAAGACTTGATTCCGTTACTCAAACAAATTGCTCCGGTAATCTATTTACCTAATTTTTCTGAAAATGAGGCCGCTGCTGAAACGGCCATTCGTCACTTTCGTACGCTCAGCAAGCTATTCAATAAAGAGGCACTTGCTGAACAGAAACTGGCAGAATTAGATTCTTCATTTGCGCAGATGCGCCAGCGAATTCGCCACTATTACTCTTCTCCACTCAGCGTTCTTGTGATGCGATTTTCAACTCCGAATACTGTATTACTTGCAACCGAAAACTCCACCACTGACTACGTGGTTAGAAAACTGGGATTACAGGCTCCAATTAAAGAGGACCCACGAGCGTGGGGAGTAAAGCAAGATCGAATCAATCGGCTTCAGGGCCTTCAAAACAGCTACGTTCTCTACGTACAACCTTTCCCAGAAGAACGAAAACTGAAAGAGTCGCCACTTTGGCAAGCGATGCCGTTTGTGAAAAAGCAGCGGGTAAATTCAGTCAGAGCAGTGTGGGCGTATGGCGGTGCCATGTCTTTGCAATACACCGCTGAAGCGATTACCGACAGTCTAATAGAGTTGGCACCAGAACAATGAGAACGAAACATTATATTGGTTATCTGGCGCTGATTACGTTACTTAGCGTCTTTAGCCTACAAATTGATACTAATTTATCACTTTTCGAACAATGGCAATTATTAACAAAACCAGAGGTAGCAACCGAGTTTCGTGATGTATTCTTTACGCAAGCGCAACTTCCTAGGTTAAGTATGACCCTGCTTGTTGGTGCCATGCTTGGTCTCACCGGCAGCTTAATGCAGCAATTAACGCAGAATAACCTCACCTCGCCGTTGACTCTTGGCACCTCTTCTGGTGCTTGGCTTGCATTAGTCGTGGTAAACATTTGGTTCGTCGATTGGGTCGCCGATTACTCTGCATTAGCCGCAATGTTTGGGGCTTTAGTGGCGTTTGGCCTGATCGTATCAATTGCCGGTGTGCGTAATATGACAGGTTTGCCGTTGGTCGTTTCGGGGATGGTGATCAATATCTTGCTCGGTTCTATCGCCACAGCCATTATTATTTTAAACGCCCAGTTCGCACAGAATATTTTTATGTGGGGAGCAGGAGACCTCTCTCAATACAGCTGGGATTGGTTTGAGTGGTTATTGCCTCGCTGCGCTATCGCAATCGTAATTTTGATCGTCGCACCACGTATTCTGACCTTAATGAAACTAGGACAAGAAGGCGCAGCAGCCCGAGGCTTAGCGGTATTACCCGCGTTTGGTGCGTTAATGGTGATGGGTATTTGGCTGGTATCTGCCTCCATCACCGCAGTTGGTATTATCAGCTTCATCGGATTACTGACACCCAATATTGCCAGAGCGATGGGGGCAAGAACACCGCGCGACGAATTGATCAGCAGCATGCTTTTGGGCGCAATGCTACTAATCATCACAGACTCTGCCGCTATCTCGCTGAGCTTATGGTTAGAGGAAACCATTCCTAGCGGCGTAGCGGCTGCAGCTATTGGCGCTCCCGCTTTAATTTGGTTTACTCGTAAAAAACTGACGGCAACCGATCAACTTAACCTTTCAATGAGCCAAGGAAAAACGGCGCTTTCTAAACGCGCGGTATGCAGCATTGCGCTATTCAGTCTGGTTGGGATTCTAGCTTACTCATTCGTTACCCATGGTATAAACGGGATCCAATGGTCTGTGCCAGGTGAGTTCCAATGGCAATTGCGTTGGCCGCGAATGTTAACCGCACTTTCTGTCGGTATTGCGCTATCCGTTGCCGGAATCATTTTGCAACGCATTGTTTATAACCCTCTGGCAAGTCCCGATATTCTCGGTGTGTCTTCCGGAGCCACGTTTGCCATTATAACGACAGGAGTCATCGCTGGGTCGCTTCTCTCCGCATTTAGCTGGGGTATCGCTTTTTTCGGAAGTATGTCCGTATTGATGTTATTGCTGATTATCGGTAAACGAAGCCATTTTAATCCATCTAACTTCGTGTTGTCCGGCATCGCACTAACGGCACTACTAGAAGCCCTCGTTCAATTTTCGCTAGCTCAAAGTTCTGGTGACAGTTACAAAATTTTATTGTGGCTAACTGGTTCTATTTATCGAGTCACAGCCGACACCGCACTGATGCTATGTTTGGCCATAATAGTTCTGCTTGCCGCTGTATTCTCGATTTCTCGTTGGCTAACACTAATTGCCATCGGGCGACAATTCTCAAATGCACGAGGGCTTAACCCTACCGTAGCCAATACGCTTATGCTCACCATCGTTGCTTTGTTATGCGCCTTTTCTACCGCTACAGTTGGTCCAATATCTTTTGTTGGCTTGGTCGCTCCCCATATGGCGATGATGTTAGGAGCAAGAAAAGTGAAAGAGCAACTGTGTGTCGGTGCCTTAATTGGCGCAACCCTAATGTTGTGGGCAGATTGGCTAGGACAAATCGCTATTTATCCAAGTCAGGTCGCAGCTGGCACGTTGGTCGCTATTATAGGCAGCACTTACTTCCTATTTTTAATGCTGAAGAGTAAATTCAGCTAAGTTGGGAATATTGTTACAGCCTAAAAATACGCTAAGAAAAACAAACCCCGCTATTTTGATAGCGGGGTTTGAAATTAAAGGCGAAGTACGATGCTCTATTCTTCTCGCACTACAGGAAAACGTTGCTCATAAAGTTCCATAAAGTCCTTACGAATTAAGTGCTCTAAGTGGTTAGCTTTATCGGTTGGGCAGAAAATCATCACGTGCAGAATTTGTTCACCATTAATGTTGCTAGAAATATGCATATGTGGCTCAGAACCAGGAAGGTCAACACCGGCATGTTTTTCAATCATCGCATTGTAACGATGTGCAACATCAGCAAAGTAACTGCAATGTTCTTCAATTTTATCAGTTAAAATCGGTAACAGTGGATACAAATTGACGAAGTCTTTCACCACTACAGAAAAGTTGTGGTAAACGTACCGCTTCATGAAGTTGAGGTTCTTTACTGGATAGGTAAAGAACATACTATTAGGCAATGTCGCTGTTTTGCCGGTGTAATGATATTGCCCATGATGCAGGTCGATCTCTTGAATCACCGTCGCCATCATATTGTGCTCAATCACTTCACCACACAACTTTCCGACCTCAATCCAGTCTCCAACGCGAAAAGAACGCGAACTTGCTCTTTGAATCGAACCCGTAAAACACAAAATGATTTCTTTGGATGCCACTACAATGGCAACGGCAATCGCCGTTACACTCAGAGCAAACTCGTTAATTTCTGATTGCCATAAAATAAATAAAATCAGTAATGTAACAGCAAAGGTGCCATTTTTAGTTCTGGACATCCAACTACGCTGATCTTCTGAGAGAAAAGCGTGATCACCACGAATCATCGATAAAATTGCACGACGAATTAACCACATAATCGCAAAGATCAGTGCGGTAAAAATCAATTTATGAGTGAGAAGAAAATCGACAACTAACTGCACTTTCTCCATTCCACGGCTCCCTCGAATAAAAATACGGCCCAGTAACAGCTAACGATAACAAATTATTTTGTCTGTTGTCCGTGCTCACTCAAGTCTTTTTGAAATTACTCCTCTCTAAAGGCGCGATTCATGCTTTCTGTAATTGGCTTTATTAGGTAGCTCAATGGCGTTCGTGGCTCAGATAAAATAAGCACTTCGGCATTCATGCCTGAGGTTAAACGATGTTTTGTCACATCTTCCGGTGAAATTGCAATTCTAGCGAGATAAAAATCTTCTTGGTTTTCTTGCGAGAGCTTATCGGCAGAAATCGTCAGCACAGTACCGTCTAAAGGTGCCAACGTCCGTGCATTCAGAGCGGTCAGACGAACATGCGCTTGCTGGCCTGGATTCACTAAATCAATATCCTGAGGATTAACACGAGCCTCGACTAACAACTTATCGTCTTGCGGGACCAGTTCTAGTAACGTTTCACCCGAGCCAATCACACCTTTTTCGGTAAACACTTGCATGTTGACTACGCGACCAGAAATAGGTGCGTTGATCGTTGTTCTTGCGACAATATCTTGAGCGGAGCGATATTCTTCCCGAATTGCGACAATTTCCGTTTTGGTATTTCGTAGTTCCTCGACAATCTCATTCAGCCTTTCAAGCTTCAACTCTTCAATTTGCGCTAGGTTCTCATCTAACCTTTTTCTAACGGTGAGCGACTGCCTATCTAACTGGCTTAAGGTACTTCTCACCTCCGCTGCTAAGCGCTTGAGTTGAAGTAAAGTAGATTTTCCCGAGAAACCTTTTTGCACCAAGGCTTGGTTGCTGTCTATTTCTTCAGCAATAAAGTTGAGCCGTTCCGTCTCAATCACTTTGGTTTGCTGAAGGTTTTCAAGCTCTAAGTTTGCTCCAGAAATACTCTGCTCAATGATACTCAGTTTACTATCAAAGAATCGCTTTCTCGCTTCAAAGATCTTGTTTTGAACCAGTTGTGCTTCTTGTACGATATCGACACGGGGAATGCTTTCAAGATCATCAGACCATACAATCGTTGGAAGCTCATCAAGCTCCGCACTTAAACGGTTTTCCTTTGCTAGAGTATGGATAAAACGACCACTTAACGAATCCAACTTAGCCATAGCTTGACGCTTAGAAAGTTGAATTAATAACTGACCTTTTTCGACTAAATCCCCTTCCTGTACATATAGCTTTTCAATAATACCGCCTTCTAAATGCTGAATTTCTTGTCGCTTAGTGAGAACAGACAAATCACCATAAGCAATCGCTGCACTTTCTAATTTGGCTGTTGCAGCCCAGTAGCCAAGGCCTCCAAGAAAAACACTTAAGGTCACCACACCAAGTAAAATTGGTTTTCGAAAGCTTAGTCTCGCTTTGGGGCTAAAACGGTATACGATCTCGGTAGAACTCTGATTAACGGTTGGCAGTTGATTGCTCATTTCTTACCCTTGGGATATCTGTTCTTTCTTCGCCCATCAAACGTTTTAATACTTCATCTTTAGCGCCGTATAACTTGACTCGGCCGTCAGCCAAATACAACAGCCTATCCATTTGTCGTAACGTACTCGGATTGTGGGCAATGACGATAATCGTTGTACTCTGTGCTTTTAAATGGGCAATCAAACGTTGATACGCAGCCTCTCCCTCACCATCGAGGTTGGCATTCGCTTCATCGAAAATCACAATAGATGGGTCGCCATAAACGGCTCTTGCAAGAGCGATTCTCTGCCTTTCCCCCCCAGATAAACCACGGCCATTTTCACCAATAATGCAATCATAGCCTTTGTTTTTCTTGAGTATTAATTCATGACATCCTGCTAGTTGCGCCGCCTTGATGACTTTAGCCGGGTCTTCTTCTTTAAAGCGCGCGATGTTCTCTCGAATTGTGCCAGGAAATAACTCCACCTCTTGAGCGAGATACCCAAAATGCACGCCGCGATCTTCAGATGCCCATACGGAGACTTCCATTCCATCAAGAGTCACTTTACCCGCTAATGGCTTAACCGTACCTAATAACAGCCGAGCAAACGTCGATTTACCCGTACCAGAAGGGCCAATCACCCCAACAGCAACACCCGAAGGAATCGATAAGCTGATCGATGAGAGCACTGGTTCGGTTGCTCCAGGATGGCGATAGGCCAGTCCGGTAAGCTCATAGTGTCCTTTTGGTTTAGGCAGTGGCATATCTGATTCATCTTGGCGCACGATCGCATCGATTTCTTTCAACCTTTTATAGGCGCCTTTAGCAGACATCGCGCTTCGCCACGTGCCTATCGCCTGCTCCATCGGCGATAATGCCCGACTCATTAATATGGAGCTCGCGATCATCGCCCCTGCCGTGATTTCATGTTGGATTACTAACCATGCACCACCTCCCAGCAAAAATATCTGTAGTGATCCACGCACAAACTTAGAAAAGTTAGCCATGTAGATGGACTTACCTGCAACTCGCTCTTCAAGCACATTCACTTCACTCACGCGCGACTGCCACTTCTCTAAAAATGCATTCATCATCCCCATTGCGAGAATTGAATTGGAGTTTTGCGTGGCTAATTCAGCGTTGTTGATATGAGAAATCGCTCTGACTTCGCTCTCTTGCATTGTTTTACGCGTCATCAGCTCATTAAGTAGACCTAGGCTAAACAATACGATAGATCCAAGTAACGCGATGTGACCTAGTATCGGGTGCAATAAATACACAAATAAAATAAACAGCGGTGTCCAGGGCGCATCCAACAGTGGGTAAGGTGCTTGACTGCTCAAAAAGCTTTTGATGTTCTGAATGTCTCTCAGAGTTTGCGAGGTATAACTCTTCCCGGTATGTGATTGATATTGAATCGTGCGCTTGAGCATGAAAGCGGAGAGTTTTGTATCCATCCAATAACCAAAAGATTTACTCATTTGTGCTCGTGCAATGTCGATGATGGACATGGTTAACAGCGCGACAATTACGATGACAGTGAGCAAGAATAAAGTATCGGTTGAGTAGGAGGATATCACTCGGTTGTACACTTGAAGCATGTACAACGGAATCGAGAGAACCAATAAGTTGATAAAAAGGCTAAAAACGATCAGCAAGCCCGCAAGCGTGCATAGTTTTTGTTTCACTTCTTTGAAAACCGTTTTTTGCACGACTACTTCCGTTTAACGTGAAAATTGTAGGCGCCAGAAATACTAGCGCCTAGCTTAAGGTAACCTCAAATCGCTCTAGAGTGTCCGATTAGTGCACCTCAGCATGGCAGAGCCACGCAAACTAATTCCCATCCAGAGTTATTTTCAGTCGTTTAGATTACGAACAGATCAGCACCATAGGTGTTGATGTCAGTTTCAGTCACGCCAATAAGTTTCACTGTTAGATCAGCCCCATCGGTAAACACTGCATTCCCAACTGCATCGTAGCTAAAGCTTAAATCACCAAAGTCTGTGACAGAGTCGCTAATGATGTGCAAAGAGTCTTCACCAATGGTGAAATCAACAACTTTGGCTTCGCCATGGCCACCAAACTTATCCGTGAACACAAACTTATCGCCATTGCTGCCGCCAACTAAAACGTTGTCACCAGAACCAGCAACAAGAATATCTTCACCGACACCACCATTTAATTTATTGTCGCCCAGCAAACCCAACAGCAAGTCATTACCGGTACCACCGCCGAGGTAGTCGTTTCCTGTACCAGCCCTAAGGATGTCATCTCCAGCACCACCAGTTAGGCGATCATCGCCGTCGCCGCCGATCACATAATCATTACCGCCACCGCCAACAAACGAGTCATTACCACCAAAACCGATAAACAAATCATCGCCGCCATCGAAATCAGCAAATTGGTTATTTACACCTGCATCGCCTAAATACGTGTCATTGTCACTTGCGCTCATTTTTATTCCCTCTTAGCTTATTAATTGAATAGACCTTCTGTTCCACGTCTGACTAGATTCGTCACGACATGAGAAGTCTAATAGTCAACTGAATAGGAATAAGTTTGAATATGGGATGATATTTCAGACTGACATTTTAATAATAAATATAAAATTTAGTACTTTATAGAGTATTTTCTTTTTATTACAGCAAGTTAATACTAGTACTACAGGTTTCTCTTAGCCCAACTTGTAGCTTGCGTACGGTTCTTTACTTCTAACTTTCTAAAAATATTGTATAGATGTGATTTAATAGTATGCTCGCTGATAAATAAAGAATCAGCGATTTCCATATTTGAACCACCTTCTTTCAACATTTTTAAAACCTGAACTTCACGCCGAGTAAGCTCAACCTCAATAGCAGGTTCGATAATGTTATTTGCTTCTCTACCTCGATAATAATTTACTAGCTGATCAAGTAATCTTCGAGACAGCCAGTTATCCCCTTTTATTATTGCTTTTAATCCCTGACAAACCTTGTCCATTGAATCTCCTGGACCAAATATACCTTTTACATGAGGCCAAGAAGCGAGTTCTTCTGTGTCTAAGTCATAACCTAGATTAAGCATTATGGTTCCTAGCACTTTATTACTATCTTTTAAATAAACTAAAGTTTCGGAAGGAATCTCAACTGAAAAATCAACAAGCAAAAAGTAGCGTTCCGGAATGAGTTCATGATAGCTAGGGTTTTTAGTATCAATGATCGTTATTTTAGTTTCTGTATTTTTAGAAAGCATTTCCTTAAAGTTTTCACTCTGTAAACTTTGTTGAGTGAGCATTAGGATTTCAGGCTTTTCCATATACTGTTCCATAATGTTTCTCATACTTTCAGTGACTTAACATTCTTAAATTAGTAGTTAATCGTCAGCACTTAGTTTGATATGTAAGTGCTAGTTCACAGAGTAAAGTTATTTGCTACTTTTTTAAATTCTAAAGTTATTAAAAAGAGAATCAAAAAAAGTGTTTCTCATAAAAGAAACACTTTTAACACATTCAGGTCACAGAAATTATTAAGAGTTTACTAAATTAGGCAACCTAATATTGCAATAGCATTACACCGTTAACGAGTTGTCTGAAATATTTTCCTTTGCCCAAATAAGTGCTTGAACTCTATTTTTCACATCAATCTTCTTGAAAATATTATGTAAATGCGTTTTTACCGTATTCTCGCTGACAAATAATTGTTCGGCGATTTGTTGATTGGACGCCCCCATGGAAAGAAAGGTAATTATTTGTTGCTCTCGTTTGGTCAGAATAGCGGAAACATTCTTATTTATAGGTTTGCAATGTCGACGAAGGTAAGTAATGTACTGCTGAGAAAACTTACGGCTGAACCACATATCTCCTTGAAGCACCTTACCAATACCAACTTGCAACGTTTTTATATCATCAGAGGTATAGAAAATACCGGCCAAAGTACGCCAAGCAAAGAGATCTTCTGTCGATATGGATTGCTCACAATTAATTAAGATTTCAAGCGTGTCTTTCTGCTTGGCGGCTTTAAACTCCGCATAACGGCGAAAAATTTCATCCGTGATCACGCTGCAATCAACAATAATGGCTGATGCAAGAGATTCATGTAACACTCCGTGAATCAGATTATCTGGCGTGATTAGAGCAACACTAATACCGAGTTTGGTCTCCAATACATCTTTCAACAGAGATGACTGTAGACTTCCCTCCGTAATTAAAATAACGTTTCTTTTTTTTTGCTGCTCCATCCTGATCGCATTCCCTTGGTCGTTTTTATTGAAATACGCAATAGATTTAGATAGAGCGGTAGTATTGTCAAGTATGAAAATCACTAGTACTAATTAATAACTCATTGAAGTGTCAATAATTT
This sequence comes from Vibrio sp. 1641, assembly GCF_033339995.1. Classification (NCBI taxonomy): domain Bacteria; kingdom Pseudomonadati; phylum Pseudomonadota; class Gammaproteobacteria; order Vibrionales; family Vibrionaceae; genus Vibrio; species Vibrio sp. 1641. The sequence goes on along the minus strand of NZ_JAWOVP010000001.1, from coordinate 450,258 downwards.
TTAAGTGGCAAGTATATGAGAGGTATTAGCATTTTTCAGACATTAAAAAAGGGAGTATAAACTCCCTTTTTGTGTTTGAGCAGGTGATTTAATCACGCACGTTAGAGGCAAAACACCACCTAACTTAGTGGATTGGAACTGCGTTTTTTTGGTTAAACTTACCAAAGTGTTGTTCTAACACTTCTGGCGTCAGCTTACCTTCCGCTTCCAGCTTTTTCAGCTCAGCGACGATCGCTTTTTGCTCTTCTAGCGACGGCAGTTTTACTTCTGGCTCCTGAGCGGTTTCTTGAGAAATTTGCTCTAGTTCTTTTTCGAAGTCATTCATAGTACTTACCTAAAATTAATGATTGAACTTTTAAACTTCGCCTATTCTATCCAACTCTATAACTTGAAGCTACCAACCATCTTGTCTAAACGAGAAGAGAGCGCTTGAAGATCGCGACTTGCATCCGCCAACTCTTCTGCTGTCGCGGTTGTCATTTCATTTATCGCGTTGATTTCTTCGATATTTTGATTAATGGTATGCACCACCGTGGATTGCTCTTCCGTCGCCGTTGCAACTTGTGTATTACGATCAGAGATGTCGGTGATTCGTTCAGAAATACTGATTAATACCTCGACTGCTTCATCGGTAGAAGTAACCCCTTCTATGGTGACCGCTTTGCCCGCTTCCATAGCATTTACCGCGTCTTGTGCGTCACTTTGAAGCTGATTGATCATGCGCTGAATCTCTTCTGTAGAATCAGCCGTGCGTGAAGCTAGGTTTCTTACCTCATCAGCAACAACCGCAAAACCACGTCCCTGCTCACCAGCACGAGCAGCCTCAATTGCAGCGTTTAGCGCAAGTAAATTCGTTTGCTCAGAGATGTCACGAATTACACCCAGAATCGAGCCAATATCTTTGGTTGTCGATGCCAACTGCGTAACAACAATATTGGTTGTTTCAACATCATCGGCTAGGCGGCTGATCACCTCTTTTGCTTTCATCACAACTTCTCGACCAGTTTGAGTGTTATCTGAAGCCTGATTTGCCGTATCAGCAGCGGTAGCAGCGTTCGATGCAATTTCACTGATGGTCGCACCCATTTGGTTGATAGCTGCAACTACTTGAATGGTTTGATCACGCTGCTCTTGGCTGTTGTCGTGTGTGGATGTTGCTTTCGTTGACACACTTTCTGCCGCTTGACTTAATGAGCCACTGGTTAAAGCAACCTCTTTCATCGTGGCATGAATCTTCTCAATAAATCCATTAAAGCCTTTTGAAAGCTGAGCAATTTCATCATTACCCTTAATTTCAATACGCTGCGCCAAATCGCCTTCACCTTGCCCAAGGTCGGTAAAACGATCGGCAATCAGTCGGATTGGTTTCGTAATGCTGTTTGCCAACCATACGCCCATGAGGATGAATACAACGGCAACAATGATGGTCGTAAACAGCATTTTTTTAGCTGTCGCATTCAGGTCTGCGAATACTTCATCAACGGGAACCACGCCAATAACAAACCAGTTCATTGAAGGAACATACAAACTAGAAACAAAAGTATCCTGCCCTTCAAACTCCACATTAATTAGGTTGAAGCTATTTTTGTTCAACAGCGCACTTGCGTCACTACCAAATAGTTTAGTGATAGAAGTTTGGTTCTTACCTTGTTGGCGGTGTATTTGAATCTGGCCTTGTTCATTAGTGAGGAACACGTAACCCGTATCTTCAATTTTAAACCCATTGAGCAAAGCAACCATGTCTCCCATAGATTTAGAGAGACCTGACATTGATGTACCATTAAGATCTTGGAAATTGGCAAACATTTTCACTTCGCCATTTGCCTCTTGGAACACACTCACGGACGTTTCTTGACCAGACGACGTAAATCCAAAGAACCAAGCATCTTGCGTTCGGTTAAGTTGACGTAAGAATCCGTTTTGATTCCAGTAATATGCCGTTTGACGATTCGCTACCGACGCATCATTAAGACCATACTGTGATTTAACGTTATTGAGCTGCTGAACCAACTGAACTTCTACTGACGGATCACGGTCTGTATTAGATAGGGCTTCAACAATAAATTCGTTTGTAGCCAGCTGTTTTGCCGCTTGTTGCATTTCGACAACTTCGCGGTCAATTTCGGTATTGATTTGCTGCAACATCGCAGGTAGCTCGATGTCAATAAGACGATGGCTCAATACATCTCTCGCATGACGCTGAGCCATAACACCAACAATGATTGTTGATGCTAGAACAGCAAACGTAATGCCAAGTACAACCTTCTGTTTGATGCTCAAGGAATGAAGTTTCAACATATTCGGACCTTTTAAAAGAATCACTTGTTATTGCCCCCACAAGGGGAATCAGGTGCATATCTCATGACACGCACACCACGGAATCTTTATCGGCTCATATGTACAAAACTAGAGGCATTTCTCATTATATTATGAAAAATAAATGTAACACACTGTCAAATAAGCACTTTCAGAGACAGCACGTACTTGCAATTCTCTGTAGCGTCCCAATATTGAAAAGATAAATTGCAATAGAGCGTTGGAACTTTTTTCACATGGAAAATGACCAATACTCAACACGAAAATCATATGGATACCGAGAGTCCAAAGCATGCATAAATCTAACTTCGAAACTCTTCAGCAATACTTAGAGTCGCAGATCATCGGACAGCAAGATCTGGTAAAGCAACTGCTTGTTGCGCTTCTTGCGGATGGGCATATTTTAGTTGAAGGCCCTCCTGGGTTAGCAAAAACCCGTGCAGTAAAATCACTCTCAGACTGTGTTGAAGGCGACTTCCACCGCATTCAGTTCACCCCTGATTTGCTGCCAGCCGATTTAACCGGCACCGATATCTTCCGTCCCGAAACCGGAGAATTCACTTTCCAATCAGGTCCTATCTTCAACTCGCTTATTCTTGCGGATGAGATAAACCGTGCGCCAGCCAAAGTACAAGCGGCAATGCTTGAAGCAATGGCAGAGAAACAAGTCACAGCAGGTCGTCATACCTACCCGCTGCCAGAGTTGTTTTTGGTTATGGCAACTCAAAACCCGATAGAGCAAGAAGGGACCTACCCCCTTCCTGAAGCGCAGCTAGACCGCTTTTTATTGCATTTAGAAGTGGAATACCCAGATGCGGAGCATGAGCTATCTATCTTGCGTATTAACCGCGGAGAAGCAAAAGGCGAAGCAAAGGTTGAACGCCCAATGTTAAGCCAACAAGATATATTCACCGCACGTAAAGAAGTGTTGGATATTCATATGGCGGAAACGATAGAGCAGTACATCGTCCGTTTAGTTATGGCGACACGTCAAGCCAACAAATATGACACTGAGTTGGACAAATGGTTGTCAATGGGTGTGAGTCCGCGTGCTACCATCGCTCTTGATCGCTGTGCACGTGCGCACGCTTGGCTTGCTGGTCGTGATTTTGTCTCTCCGGAAGATGTTCAAACCATGGCTTATCCGGTACTGCGCCACCGTTTATTATTGAGTTACCACGCTCAAGCTGAAGGCATTACGGCAAACCAGGTCATCGATAAACTGCTAAACCTTGTTGGCAGTGCATAAACGAGTGAGTGATATGTCCGCTACACATTCATTACCACCTCATGCGAATGGGGTGACATTAACCCTTGAAGAGCTGCTCCAATATCGCACTCAATCTGTACGTTGGTTACCACCAGCACAGAGTCTCTGGTCGCAGATGAGTGGTAACCATACCAGTCGCCAAAAAGGGCGAGGTATGGATTTTATGGAGGTGCGCCAATATCAACCTGGCGACGATATTCGCAGCATTGATTGGCGAGTCACCGCTAGGACCGGTAAAGCACATACGAAGTTGTTTGCAGAAGATAAAGAGCAAGCGGTCATTCTTTATCTTGATCTAAGTTCTAGTCTACATTTTGGATCTAAGTATGTACTCAAATCCGTTCAATTGGCCCACTTTGCCAGTGTTCTAATTTGGCTAACTCTAGCTAAAAAAGATCGCATCGGCGCAGTGATTGATGACGGACATCAATGTCTTGAATTTCGCCCCTCTTCTTTACAAAGACAAGGGCTGCGGATTCTTAACGACATAGTCGACATACATAATGCGCAAGTAACTCGTACTGCAAGCAACGACACTCGTACACTGCCGTATGCACAAGTATTGGAGACACTTCATACGCTCACCCCAAAAGGCAGCGAATTGATTATGCTCAGTGATTTTGCCCACGTAACACCAACGGAACTGGCACAACTACGTCGACTCAAACAACACAATAGCGTAAGGGCTGTTCAGTTTTATGATCCGTTAGAAAGAGGCGAAACAGACTTTAGAGGTCAAGTGAAAGCTTCGGATGGGCTGCATAGTCAATGGTTTAACTTTGGCTCTAAAGGACAACGAAGAGAACTCGAAAGCCACTTTACCCAACATCAAGAAACCATTAAGCAGCAATGCCATTCGATAGCAATTCCATTTAACACGCTATCAAGTGGCTGGCCCTTAATTTCACAATTAAGCTAACAAACTGACAAGCAGTATTTATTAAGCAGTAATAATAATGACAACAAACAACCAAAGCCTAGACCTTGAACCTTTGATTTTGCCAAACGCACCGGATTGGTTTCCGCTCGCTTGGGGATGGTGGGTGGTGCTTGCAGCCACCTTGCTCTTCGTTTTCGGCATTTGTCTTTATGTGAGATGGCGTAAAAAACACTTACGCGCAAAAAAGACAGCATTAACACTTTTAACTCAACCTACCGCGCCTCATACCCCCTCTTCTGCTCTGGAAATATTGCGCCAGGCAGCATTGAGTTACTTTCCGCGTGAAGAGATCGCACCATTAACTGGAATCGCTTGGTATAAATTTCTCGATAGCCATACCAAAGAGACTCGATTCGTAGATAAACAACATCAGTGGCAAGAAGCGTTGTATCAGAATTCCTCCCAAGGGCATCATCAAAGCTTGATAGACGATTGTGTCTTTTGGATAACCTACGCTTTGCCACCAAAGAAAAAGGCAAATAACCGTGACTGAGCAAACACTCATAACCGATCTTGCCCAATGGCTAAACATTGAATTTGTCTGGTGGTGGGCACTGTTTTTGTTGCCCATCCCCTGGCTGGTATACAAGTTCCTGCCACAAGAATCTCAACAAGCCGAGATCAAATTGGCGTACTTACCAACTAATGAGAATCGCAGCAAGCCTAAGCAAGCGCTGCAAAAAACGCTTTCAATCGCGATCTGGGGCCTTCTTGTCGTCGCTTGTGCGCGTCCAGTTTGGTTTGGCGATCCCGTTGAATTCCACCCCAAATATCGGGACTTGATGTTAGTCGTCGATCTGTCCGGTTCGATGCAGCAGGAAGACATGGAACTCAACGGCGAATATATCGATCGCCTCACAGCAGTCAAACAAGTTCTGTCTGATTTCGTAGCAAAGAGAAAAGGTGACCGTCTCGGAGTTGTTTTGTTTGGCGACCATGCTTATTTGCAAACACCACTCACTGAAGACCGCAAAAGCGTCATGCAACAGATTAATCAAACCGTCATCGGCTTGGTTGGTCAACGAACCGCCATTGGTGATGGTATTGGTTTAGGCACAAAAACCTTTGTAGACAGTGATGCTCCGCAACGAGTCATGATTTTGCTTAGTGACGGCAGCAATACTGCAGGGGTTCTCGAGCCGCTAGAAGCAGCGGAAATTGCGAAAAAATACAACGCCACTATTTACACCGTGGGCGTGGGCGCTGGTGAAATGATGGTGAAGGAGTTTTTCATGACTCGCAAAGTCAACACCGCAGCCGATTTAGATGAACAAACACTGACTAAAGTGGCAGAGGTGACAGGTGGACAATATTTTCGAGCGCGAGATACAGAAGAGCTCGAAAATATTTATGACACCATCAACCAGCTAGAACCCGTATCTAGCGACACACAAACTTGGCGCCCACAGTCTGAATGGTTTCCATATCCATTAAGCGCTGCATTTGTATTATCGGTATTGTTATTCCTGTTAAGGAGAAAACATGGCTGAGTTTATTTTCCTCAATCCTTATTGGCTTTTGGGGCTCATCGTGATCCCTATCGCACTCTTGCTTAATCACAAATTTAGAGCCCAAAAATCCACACTGATTGCCCCTCACCTAGCGCGGATGCTCGGACAAAACACGCAGTCTAAGCATTACTTCACTCTATGGGGTTTAGCTTGGGCAATAACTTGCATTTCATTAGCGGGGCCAAGCTGGCAGTCCAATGCTCGACCAAGCTTTGAGTTAAACCAAAACCGTATCTTGGTGCTTGATATGTCTCGCTCTATGTTTGCTACAGACATCAAACCCAATCGGCTAGCACAAACACGTTATAAGGCGCTCGATTTGCTGCCTAAATGGAAAGAGGGAGCCACTGGACTTATTGCTTACGCTGGCGATGCCTATAACTTAAGTCCACTGACAACTGATTCCAGTACGCTTGCGGGCATTATCGAAAATTTGTCACCAGAGCTGATGCCTTTTCAAGGAGCAAACCTGCCTGCCGCGATTGAACTTGCGATCAACCAGTTTTCTCAAGCCGGCACGCAACAAGGCGATATCATCGTGTTAGCGGATGATCTTGATACGTCAGAGCTGTCTCGCGCGTTAGATTTAGTCCAAGATACAAAGTTTCGCATTTCTGTTCTTGCCGTCGGGACTCCTAACGGTGCGCCTATCGCGCTGCCCGATGGCTCTCTGCTAAAAACTGCACAAGGCACTACCGTCGTAGCGAAAACAAATCTGAAAAATCTACAGACGCTAGCGAATAAGACTGGTGGCCTATTTGTTCCTATTCAGCACACCAACCGTGATGTTGAAAACATCGCGGCCTTTACCAATAACATTGGTAGCCAGCTTTCTGCGACCCAAAGCGAAGAAGTTAAAACTGATTCTCGTCTCAACAGTGGCTTTTGGTTACTGCCGTTGTTACTTATTCCTGCGGCTTTACTGTTTCGACGCGGCCTGATTTGGGTGGTAGTTGCGACTGTAGTCCCAGTAACGTGGACACCGCATGCAGAAGCTAATCCGTTCTTAAATGCCGACCAACAAGGAGCGGAACTCTACAAGCAAGGTGAGTATGAACAGGCGCAAAACCTATTTACAAACCCAAGCTGGAAAGGAGCCGCCTGTTATCAAAAAGGTGACTACGAAGCCGCTATCGAAGCATTTTCTCATGATGCCTCCCTTAACGGCCGCTATAACCTCGCCAACTCGCTCGCTCAAAATGGTCAATTAGAAGATGCGGCTGATTTGTATAAAAAACTGCTAGAGGAAAAGCCTAACTTTGAAGCCGCGAAGAAAAACCTATCGGTTGTAGAAGAAAAGCTAAAACAG
>NZ_JAWOVP010000001.1:0-442812 GCF_033339995.1 Vibrio sp. 1641 | reverse complement strand
CAACAGCAACAGCAACAGCAACAGCAACAGCAACAGCAACAGCAACAGCAACAGCAACAGCAACAGCAACAGCAACAGCAACAAAAGTCTCAAAACGAAGGGAAAGAAGCGCAAGGACAACAGTCACAAAATCAGCAAGATTCTGAAAATAAAGAAGAAAAACAAAAAACGGAACAACATCAACCGCAACGAGATGACAAGCAAGTGAAGGATCAAGGTGAACCAATACAGGCTAAAGCGCATCCCGAAAAAATGCATCAGGATGATCCTGAGTTCCGTCGACTAGAAGCAGTAGAAAGTGCTCGCGACCCAAGCTTTTTGATCCGTGCGCAAATGCAACTTCAAGCGCAACAAAAACAACCTCCACAACAATCTCAAAAGGAGTGGTAAGCCTGTGATGAACAAAGGCGTAAAACTGGTCTTTATTTTTGTGGCCAGCCTAATATCCAGTTTCTCGGTGATGGCACAGACACTTCAAGCTAGTGTGAATAAAACACAAGTAGCCAAGAATGAAGTGATTAACCTCAGAATCATTTCAGATACTGAGCTCAGCTCAGACTCAATCGACTTCAATGTTCTAGAGAAAGACTTCTTCTTGGGTCAACCTCGTTATGGCCGCTCTAGCAATAACATTAACGGAAGAAAATCAGTGCGTACCGAGTGGAGTATCTCAATTGCACCAATGAAAGAAGGTGTTCTGACTATTCCAAGTTTTTCCGCTGATGGCATGAAAACGGAGCCGATCAAACTACATGTCAACGCGAGCCAAACAGACCCCAATCTTGATGATCTATTTAGCTTTAATATTACGGTCGACAACAGTACGCTCTACCCTCAGCAATCTGCAACATTACGTATACAACTTCTAATTAAAGCGGACACTCGACGCCTAGATAACCCGCAAATAGTACCTCCGCAGATTGAAGGCATGAAGCTTGAGGCACTGGGTGGCTTACAACAAAGACAGAAGATCTTAAATGGGTTAGAAGTAGCGGTCATAGAGCAGTCGTTTCGCTTAACGGCCAATCAACCAGGCACTTATACCTTGATAGGTCCTAAACTGACCGGTTCTTATATTTATGGCGACAGCTTGACGGGCTCAACCAAAATAATGCCTATCAACACCAAAGCGGAACGCATGCCAATCACGGTCAAACCGATTCCGAGCGAATTTAAAGGTGAATGGCTTCCTGCTTCAGCGTTAGAAATGACACAGAGCTGGCAAGACGATCAAGGTAATCTACTGTCGACTAACGCGATCAACACAGTAAAACAAGGCTCTTCACTCACTCGAACCATTCAAGTTAAGGCTCGCGGTACACAAGCCGAATATCTGCCACGAGTCAATATTAGTTACCCGAGTTCACTGCGCGTGTATCCCGAACAACCTAAGTTCGATAGCGCGAGAGATAGCACCGTTACCATGACGGTGAAGCAAGTCATTATTCCTACAGAGGCCGGGAAATATACCTTACCAGGATACGACTTGAACTGGTGGGACAGTCAAAATGATGAAGCGAAGAAAACAACGTTACCAGAGCTAACATTAGACGTAGAGAAAAATGACACTGGGCTAATCACGTTGCCGGAATCGCCTCTTTCAGCGCCTTTAGTGTCAGCCCCTAGTCCTGAATCAAGCGGCGGTGTAAACAGTCTCTGGCGAACGTTAACCTTTGTTTTCTCAGGGCTTTGGATAATGACATTAGGAATCGCAATTTGGGCATGGAAAAAGCGCCCAATAACAGCGAGTGGAACGGTTTCAAATACTGAACAACCACTTTGCATCGACGCGCTAAAAAAAGTCATCGAAGAGGGCGATGCTGCGAAAATTGAACGCTCTGTAAATGAGTATTTAACCACTCATCAAGACAGGCTAAACCCTGGCGACGTACAAGCAATTAAGCAAGAGCTTAATGCCATGAATCAAGCGTATTTTAGTACTAACCAACAACCTTGGAGCCCTGATTCGCTGCTAGCGAAAATTCAAAACCTTGGCAAAGCAAACGTAACAAAAACCGACCACCAGCTCGAAAAGCTATAAATAACTAGATAACAATGGCAGCTCTCATGAGCTGCCCATTCTCTTATCCGGCCAAATTTGCTTTAGCGGTTTTATCTAGAGCACCAACCGCCGCCCCCTTCCCTATCAAGTTGCTCTTATGAACATCACTCACTCAACAAACACTTGGGGCTCGTATTCGTATCGCCTTACACAATTTCGCCCATGGTTCTTCGCTTGATAGAGTGCCTTATCCGACAACTGATATAAATGGTCGAAATTAAAGTCTTTGCCTTTCGCTTTATAACAGGAGTAACCGACTGAAACGGTAAGTAACTCCCCTTCTGGGTTATGTCGATGCTTTATCCCCTCGCCCTCGATGCACTGACGAATGCACTCTGCTCTCAGTCGAACCTCCTCTTGCTCAGAACCAATCATGAGCAATGCAAACTCCTCACCTCCGATACGGCAAAAAACTTCATCTTCACCTTTGGTATGATGATCCAAGATATAGCCAATTCGCATCAATGCGATATCGCCTTCGAGATGACCATAGTGATTATTGAATAAGCCAAAATGGTCAATATCAATCAGGATCAGGCCAAACGACATGTCGTCTTCACACTCTAGGGCACAATATTTTTGCATCACATGTTCTAACATGCGGCGATTACCAAGACGCGTCAAAGGATCGAGCTTAGAAAGTACCTCAAGCTGTCGATTGGCTTCCTCCAACTCTTTTGTTCGGTTCTGAACCTCCAGCTCTAAGTTTTCGTTTAGTTCGCGAATCGCCTCTTGAGCTTGAGTACGTTGCAATACTTCAGCTAAGCTGGACGCGAACATACGAATCACTTCACGTAACTGAGAAGTTAAGGGCGCACGTGTCAGCAAATTATCAACAGCGATAAAGGCGATAGGACCACTGCTATTTGAAGTCAATACCGTCATCGCAGCCCAACCAAAGCCAACAATATTACAGTCATGATAAATAGGCACTGATTCTTCAAATGCGACTTCGTTTGGCATTGAGCGAGCCAGATTTATAAGAGAGAAATCTTGGGTTTCGCCAAAGAAGTAAGATTCATCCACCACATTACCTTGAATATCGGTACCCCACGTTCCTTGCATGTAAGAGCAATTTTCATCAGTTAAAAACACCGCCATTCGATCAATACCAAGATTTTTAATGGCGAAAGTGACGGCCGATTTGCATACTCCACTGACAGTAGTGCAACGTGATAACTCAACCATGCTTGAATGCAGCATGCGTACGTTTTGTTCTTGGCGCTTACGAATGTAAATTTGAGAGAAGAGTGAACCAAACGAGTCCAACATCTGTTTTTGATATGCCGTTATCGGCTTACGATGAATAAAGTTATCTAGCGCGAACCACCCAAACGGTTCATTGCCATCGCGTAAAATCAACATCGCATTCCAGCCCTGCCCGATGACCTTGCCTGCTGTGTATATTGGCGCGTCTTCTACAATAACTAAGTTGCTCTCGAGGCTAGATAACGCGGTGATATACTCCTCGCTAAGTTGGTGTAAATCATATTGTGTGTGAAATTCATCAATCGTAATTCCTGACTCATCCGTACCGTATGTACCACTGAAGCTACGCTTTTTCACATCGAGAAGCATCAGTGTAGAGCGATCAAACCCAAGTCGTTCACGTAACGCTTCGACGGCTTTGTAGTACAAGTCCTTTAAAGAATCAGGATTAGAGATTTCGAGTGCAACTTGCTGAACTAACTTCATATTTTCGATAAAGCGCTCGCGTTGGCTAATCTCATCAACATATTGCGCTTCACGAATATCTCTGTGCCTGATCTCTTTCGAGGCATTTTTTTCAGCACGAATACATTGCCAACGCGCCGCTGCGAGCTGCATTGCGTCGTAACTTTCTTCATAGATATTATGTGCTGTGCGAGCATGTACAGATTGAATCAGTAGGTAGGTACGTTTGATAGGCGTGTTGTCGAGCATCATGATGTAACTATCACCGCCTAAATCTCGGGTGTGATTCCAGTTACAAGTGTTGATCGCCAGAGGTATGATGCTTTCAGAGGTATCAAACTGACTTGCCCACTCCCAGAATGTCTCAGGATAGTTTTGGGTTGGGTAAAGCTCTCCGCGAGAGAAGCTCATTGAATGACGAGGGTTAATTGAAGGATCTTCAAAAATAGCGAGGGCTTGAGGGGAGAACAGACTCTCTAAATGATCAAAGATTGCCTCCGCTAGCAACCGATGGTCCCTCGTTGAAGACACTTTTCTTGTAAAACTTCTTAAACTCACCCTACCAACCTAATCTACTTTTTTATCCTCGATAAAAAACTACTTAGGCCATGATATGCAATCAATACGTTCAAATTTGAGCTGTTAAGTCATTCGCAAAATTATCAGACTTAGTGTTACATTCGAGAGCTCTTCAGCACTTTTAAAGCCATGTTTCACATAAGTTACATGCTTTATAAACTGGGGAGGAAAGTTGTACTTATTTACAAGATTTTTGTGTTGGTAGATGTTTTAAGCCTACGACTTAAAAAGAAAAAGGCCCCTCATCAAGAGGGGCAAAGTTACCATCGCTTATAGTTATTTAGTTATGCTTGTAAATACGGTGGATTAACCGAAATCACCATTTACGTAGCCTTGAGTACGGTCGTCTTGAGGGTTGCTAAAGATCACTTGCGTATCGTTGTGCTCAACCAGTTCACCCATTAGGAAAAACGCAGTGCGGTCAGAGATACGACGCGCCTGTTGCATTGAGTGAGTCACGATAACGATGGTGTAGTTCTTCTTTAGCTCTTCCATCAGTTCTTCGATTTTGTGTGTCGCAATTGGGTCAAGTGCCGACGTTGGCTCATCCATCAGAATCACATCCGGCTCCATCGCGATTGTACGTGCAATACATAAACGTTGCTGCTGACCACCAGAAAGACCGAATGCGTGTGATTTAAGGCGATCTTTCACCTCATCCCAAAGTGCAGCACCGCGCAGCGAACGCTCTACCACTTCATCAATTGTCTTTTTGTCTTTGATACCTTGAGCACGTAAGCCGTAAGCCACGTTCTCGTAAATGCTCATCGGGAATGGGTTTGGCTTTTGGAATACCATGCCGACTTTGATGCGAAGGTCAGCAACATCAATGTTGCCGTAAATATCTTCGCCGTCCATCGCCAATTTACCTGTAATTTTCACGCCTTCGATTAGATCATTCATTCGGTTCAAACAGCGTAGAAGCGTTGATTTTCCGCAACCTGACGGGCCGATAAGTGCAGTTACTTGGCGAACTGGAATTGGTAAGTTGATCGATTTCAGTGCTTGGTTGTCACCGTAGAATAGGTCTAGGTTTTCAATATCAAATTTGTTCATTGTCTTAATCTCTTAATTCTTGAATTCGTGTCTTTTAACGTGCGTTCTTAATTAGTGTTGTTAGTAAGTTGCGGTGTTAAAACGTCTAGCAATCAGTTTCGTTACCATGTTGATCAAGAGAACAACTACGATAAGCACTGTTGCCGTACCGTAAGCCTGATTCCATTCTTCAACGGTAAACAGTTCGGTAGTCAGTTTGTATAGATGAACGGTTAGCGTACGACCTGAATCTAATAAAGAATCCGGAATACGTGCAACCATACCTGCTGTCAGGAATACTGGAGCAGACTCACCAATGACACGACCAATACTTAGAATGACCGAGGTTAAGATACCTGGCATTGCGCTCGGAAGAATCAAACGCCAGATAGTGTAAATCTTAGAAGCACCGAGGCCATAAGAGCCTTCACGGTAAGTTTGTGGCACTGCCATCAGCGCTTCTTCCGTTGTACGGATGATCACTGGCAGGATTAGGATACTTAGCGTCAATGCACCCGACAGAATCGAGAAGCCAAGGCCAAGAATCGCCACGAAGAAAGTCATACCAAACAGGCCGAAAATGATCGACGGGATACCCGCCAATGACTCGGTACAGAATCGGATGATTTTCACCAAACGACTGCCCACTTTCGCGTATTCGGTCAAGTAGATTGCCGTCATGATACCGAGTGGCGCTGCCACTGCGATAGAAGCGATAACCATGTAAATGGTCGCCACAATCATTGGGAAGATACCGTGCTCTTCACCTGTGCGCGTATAGTTATCAGTAATGAAGTTCCAATCTACGTGTTGTAGACCGTTTGATAGGATGTACCAGATAATCCAGAACAAAAAACCTACCGTTAGTGCTGCCGAGATCCAGACAAATGCGTTAAAGACATTATCTTTGAACTGGCGTGCTTTTTTCAGTTTTGCGCGATCCATAATAGTCACCTTTAACGAGCGATTACTTCGCTTTTTCTCGGTTTAGGTACAGTAGTACAGCGTTCAACGACATGATGAAGACCAGAAGTACTACACCTGTAGCGTAAAGTGCGTTCGCGTGAACACCACTTGCGTAAGACATTTCAATGGCGATGTTTGCAGTTAGTGTACGAGCCGAATCAAGGATGCCTTCTGGCATTGCCGGCGCGTTACCCATAACCATGATAATCGCCATGGTCTCACCCAACGCACGACCGATACCCAGTATCACACCTGTCATGATGCCTGAGCGAGCCGCTGGAACGAGCAACTTAAAGATGGTGTAGATTTTCGATGCGCCCAGTGCCAAAGAACCTTCTTTATAAGTACGAGGGACAGCGCGGATAGACGTTTCAGATACCGTAATTACCGTTGGTAGAATCATCACACCAAGAACAATGATACCGGCAAGGATAGTATTACCTGCAGGTACATCAAATACCTTCTGAATCAATGGAACGATAATAACCAGACCGAAGAAACCGTAGACCACTGAAGGAATACCGGCTAGCAGCTCAACCGCTGGACGGATGATGTCTGCTAATCGCTTTGGTGCGATTTCAGCGATAAAAATGGCGGTCAGAACACCAATTGGAACCCCAACAATGACAGCACCGGCCGTCGATACGATAGATGCCACAATCATGGTGGCGACACCGTAAAGCGCAGGTGGTAACCAGTTTTGTCCTAAGACAATGCCCGATACGCCTGCTTCTTGGAATGCCGGAATACTCTCTCGAACGATGAAGTATGCAATAACGGCCAATGAAACAATGCCGATTACGGCACTCGTTAGGAACAAGCCGTGGAAGATGCGCTCTTTCCAGTCTACACGACGCTTCTCGCGTAGGCCTGACTTGCTGATAGCTCTAGCGTCAGTATTCATAAGCTTTTCACTATTTGTTGCGATGGTCATTTAAAAATCTCACGGTTCTGGGCAATGCCGTTGAACACAATGGATAGAAAAGGCTCAGCCCGAAACGTTGGGCTGAGCAAACTTTAGAGTCCCGATGGGATTAGTTAACTGAGATGTAACCTTTTTGGTCAACTAGCGCTTGCGCTTCGTCAGTTAGCATCCAGTCTAGGAATTTTTGCGTTTCTGTTGATGGCTTGCCTTCTTTGTAAAGAACAAGGAATGGACGCGCTACTTTGTAAGAACCGTTTTTAACGTTAGCTACCGTCGCATCAACGCCGTCGATTGCTAGCGCATTAACAGTGTTGTCTACAGTACCAAGAGAAATGTAGCCGATTGCGTATGGGTTAGATGCAACCATTGTTTTCAGTGCGCCGTTACCGTTTGCAACTTGAGCACGTTGAGAGATAGCTGATACCTTCTTACCAGAAATCTTCATTTTTAGAGACATGATGTCTTCAAATGCGCCACGAGTACCAGAAGCCGTGTCACGAGTAATGGCTACGATTGGCTTGTCTGCACCACCGACTTCTTTCCAGTTTGATACTTCGCCTTTGTAGATTGCAGTCACTTGCTCGGCTGTTAGACCTGGCAGTTTGTTTTGTGGGTTAACAACCACTGCGATACCATCACGAGCAACCACTTCTTCGATTAGTGTTGATTCTTTTTCAGAGTCTTTTAGATTACGAGAAGACATACCAAGGTCTGCTGAACCATTTTTCGCTGCTTTTACACCAGCTGAAGAACCAGGACCTTGAACTTCGATAAATACGTTAGGGTTCTTCTTCATGTACGTTTCAGAGAAAACTTCCATCAGTGGAGTTACGCTGCTAGAACCCACTGCAGAGATAGTTTCTTTAGCAGAAACAGGAGTCACTGCCATTGCGCCTAGAAGTGCGATTGCACCGATTACTGTCTTTTTCATCACAATTTCCTTAAGTGGCTTTATTGCCGTTGTGTTTCACTTGAACGGTGCTCACTTTAGAATTTGAATATGACAGTTGTGTTTCACTTAGTTGAACCCTCTATGACACGTTGTCATTTCTAACTATTAATTCCGCGACTTATCCCTCTCTCAATTTGAACGTAACGTTTTTATAACGTTGCCTCATGTTCAAGATGATAACCCCATCGATTTTGGTACATTTCATAACAATTAGGCATGAGTAACTCATTGATTTGGCAAATGTAACAATTAAAATCGAAATGCTTATTTATAAAAAAGATAATAATCAAACCGATAGAGGGTCAATCTCATGCGTCAATTTCTTAGTACGCTTTCTATTAAACTTCAGGTTTTTCTGCCTGTTCTATTCACAGTTATATTACTCATCATTGGACTGAGTGTCGGAATCGGTAAACTCGATCAAGCATTCAATAAGGTTTCGGCTTCCACCCATAAGCTAATCATTCACAAAGAGGAACTTAGCGGCATCGTAGACAACACTTACGCCATGCGCATCAAAGCCATTTATAGTCTATTTAGAGCCGAAGATGTTCAGTCTCTCAACCAAGAGCTTTCTAAGCGACAAAACAAAAACCGCGATTTTCTTAACTCCATCGACAATCTCCCTGGCGTTCAAAATGAAGTCAATGCTATGCGTAAGGCCATGAATCACTATGTTGATTTCACTCGCGTTACCATGACACCTCTGCTCACCACTAAACACTCTTCTGATTACACCACCTCTGATTTCAATCAAAAGTACGAATCTGCAATGGCTGAGTATCGATTAGCTGGCGAAGCGATGATCAACGCCATCGACAAACTATCTAAACAATTGAATCAAATCGTCACCGATGAAGTCGAAACGAATGGCGAACAACATTCAACCACGCTAACTTACAGCGCCGTCTCGCTTGCGGTGATCTTGAGTGCCGCTTCACTTATTAGTTGGGTACTCGCCAGCTACATCGTTGCGCCGATTCGTAACCTTCAAGTAACGATGCAGGAAGTCGCGAAGGGAAACCTACTAGTTAAGGCCGAAGCCATCGGGAAAAACGAAGTGTCTCAGTTGGCTCGGGATGTAAACCAGACCATAGAAAAACTGCGTGAAACTGTAAGTGCATTGGTTCGCATTAGTGAAGATGTGGCATCAGCATCAACCGAGTTAGCAACTGTTATGACTCAAAGCAGCGTCAACTCGGATCAAGAAAAGCAAGAAGTTGAGCAAGTAGCCTCGGCGATCAATCAGCTAGAGTCGACCGCAGCTGAAGTATCGACCAATGCACAAGAAGCCGATAGTGCATCAAATCAAGCACGTACGTTAACCTCACAAAGTATAAGCATGTTTGGGGAAAGTACTCGCGCAAGTGAAAAGATGGCGGAACAACTTAACGAAGCCGCTGCCGTCGTGACTTCGCTAAAAGAACAATCAGAACACATTGGTCGCGTGATCGAAGTGATTGAAGGTATTTCTGAGCAAACGAATCTACTTGCACTGAATGCAGCGATTGAAGCTGCACGAGCGGGCGAAAGTGGCAGAGGCTTTGCGGTAGTGGCCGATGAAGTACGTATGCTGGCAGCGCGAACTCAGGAGTCCACCAAAGAGATCCAAACCATTATAGAAGAGCTACAGCAACAATCTGGTCACGCAAATGAAAGTATGCATTCCAGCTTAGCCATGTTGTCAGACAACCAAGCTCTGACACAAGAAGTTAGCCAATCACTTGCTAATATCAGTAATGCTATCGCCGATCTGAACTCAATCAACACTCAAGTTGCGACCGCATCAGAAGAGCAGAAACAGGTCACGGCTGATATCAACAACAACTTAACGAACATCTATGAACTAGTGAGCCAGAACGTCACTGGGATCACTCAATCAGCCGCGGCAGCGCAAGAGTTGTCTGGTTTAGCAGAAAACCAAAAACATCAGCTTAAGCAGTTCCAAGTTTAAATACTCTGCTCAACACGATAAGTTCCAAAGGTTAGAAAAGAAAAAGCTCCGCACTGGCGGAGCTTAATAACATCTGGATTCGTGAAAATCCAACGGGGTGATTACTCCTCGTCAGTAACCAGCAGAACAGAGGAAATGTTCGTTGACTCTAGTGGGTTCCAGTTGTAAACCTCACCATTAAATGAATCAAACACCATAACGTTTGAGCCATCACCGTTTGGTGTGTTACTCCAGATGTAACCAGCATAGTCACCCACCTCTAGCGTGTAGCCACTTGCGAATGCAGTGCCGTTCATCGCAGGGCTATGGCAAGCACGTTCTGTCAACGCGACTAACTCCTTAATGTTTGGTATGCGCCAATTCTTTTTGCCAGCGAAGTCATATAAAGCATGATTACCTGATTCATTGCGGATTTGCTCAGCGGTTGATAGCGCTAACTGCCATGACATCTTAGTCGCAGCGCCATCACAAGCTTCGTTTGCCGTATTCCACGTTGAACCAACAGGGCAACGCATCCATGTTAGACCTGTTTTCAGGTCAGTTACGGTACCGCTCTCAGAATATGTATAACGCGTGTTAGGTGCCGTTTTAGCAAAGTCAGTAGAACACTCTTGTGCAGCCATTACAGTTTGAGAAGCCAAAGCAAGAGATAGTACAGTTATTAATTTCTTCATCTTATTGGCCCTTTACTGCTACTAGACGGATTGGGAATTGGAATGACGTGCCTGTGTCACGCTCTACTTTGTCAGAATAAATTTCAACAAAGCTTACGTGGCCACGGTCAGCGCCCTTCGCTGCAATCACTGCAAATTGAAGTGCACCTTCGTAGTTAGCAGGAGAGTAATTATTAAATGTGAAATCACTTAGCCAAATAGCACCTGAATTAACGTCTGGGCTGCCTTTACCCTGTTGAGGGAAGTAAGCTGTCGTCATACCATAGACATTGCCGTCGGCGTCTTTCTCTGTCTCACCTAAGTCTAGAACATCGTAGAACTCTTGGTATGTTGGTAGGCGCCAGTCACTAATGCCACATAGTGATTGCTTGTTTATATGTTCAACATATTGGCTTGTTGAACAGATGCCATCAGCAGCATCCACACAACCAACGACTTCAAGATCTTCGTAATACGGCTTAAATGTTTCAGACTCAAACGCAAATAGGCGATCTTTAAATTGAACCGAGCTCGCATCCGCACTCTTGTTTTCCCAAACAAGACCAGTACGCTCGTCCATAGTACAAGCCCACTCAGTCGCATCTGCAGCTAAAGCTGCACCTTGTGAATCTAGCTTAACGAACTTAAAGCCAGCGCCTGTCGACGTTTGCTTGTCCTCTTTGTCGAAGCCGTATTCTGCATCTTGACCAGGGTAAGACGCTTGAACCTCAGCAACGTCTGCTGCTCCTTCAGCAAAATAAAGAACGGCGCCCGTATCGTTACTACCAACCGTTTGTTCAGCAACCGCTACAATTTCTTCAGCAAATGCACTTACTTCCGCTTCAGACAGAAGATCAGAGGCCAATGATTTACCCTGGAAGCTAAGGCTTTGAGCAAGCAGCGCTACGCCTTGGGTCATTTGTTGTGGCTGCATTGCAGCTAATAGTGCAACCGTGTTTTGCTCTAGCTTATCTAGCTCGCTGGCTTCTGCGTTAGACATTACCGTTCCAGACAGAGAAACACCGGCATCGGCGAGTTGCGCTTTCACAATCTCTTCAGCTTGAGCAACGGTTTTACCGTCAATTACAAGACCCGCGAGCAACGTTGTTACACCATTGACCGTGTTACCCGTTGCTAAATTTTGACCCGGAGCCGCAAGACGCAACGTTTGGCTTGAACCTTGATCAACTTGAGCAAGAATGGTACTGGTTAGTACGTTTTTGTCGCTTGAAGTCAGGCTAAATTTACCGGCATTATCCGTTTTAGCACTCGGTTCAGTGGAATCACAAACGTAGTTTTGGTTTAAATCGATACATACTGGCGTATCAAGAAGTGTACCTGCAGAAACGATGGTGCCAGCTACATCATAGGTCGGTGCCGACGTGTCACCACCAGAACCTCCGCCACAGCCAGCAAGGGCTAGTGACATAGCAACGAAAGAATATTGAAACTTCATAGATTTTATCTTCTTTTGATTTTAATTAACGAGAGCGAATCACTCTCACCATTGAAAGCAGGAAAAGTCCTAACAAGGTCCAAGGCGAACCACTGCCACCTGAACCACCGCCACTGCTTTCTTTAGTGGTATCAGCACTACACTGATACTGAGCAAAGTGACTCACACCCCACTCTTTCAACACCCCAGAGTTCCCTGACACGCGGTCAGACACTTCGAGACGCCAAGTACCCCAACTCGGTTGCCCGACAAGTGCTTGTAACTCCTCGTCATACTGAGCGGTGAAGTAACCTTTAAATCCTTTGGTATTGCTTGATTGATGGCTAAGTAGCACGACCGATTTACCTTGTGGAGACACAAGCGTCACTTGCAGATCTTGCAGTGAGTCATGTTCGATGTTCAGGTAAACCGCAAACGAATCATCAATCGTGCGTGACTTGTCCGATAGCGTCTGAGAGAACAGTCTGTCGCCCTGTTCCGGCAAAGCGGAGTTCACTGGTTGAGGCTGGATATCGAGCTCTGGCGTACCATTAACCAGCATCACCTTTTCACTCCACTGGTGAGTCTTTAGGCCTTCAGAAAATTGATAATCCAATGAAATAGAGGAATCGAATTGCGTGCCACATGTTAGACCGCTTGGTAACGCCACCTTCATTGAGGTCGAGTCAGAAAGCGTTTCATCAAAGTCGAAAACAGATGCGTTGTTTAGCTGCCATTGCCCTTTGATGCTCGCTTCACGGCCAGTTTGGCTCAGGCTCAAACCAACGTCTTGACCTTGTGCGATGTATCGAGCGTCATAGCGAACACGAAGAGGCGCTTTAAGTAAGTTGTGTCTGTTGAAGCTGTCCGTCAGGAATTGGGCGTAGTCTTTATTTGGGAACAAGGTGTTTGCGGCAAACACGGTCGACTCCGCCAGATCATGCATTTTCACGCCACGACCAATGCCGTACATGCCTTCAAGAACAATGGCGTCAAACTCGCGGAACACCCTATCGGTATCATCACCGTATCGTTCAACCGATGCTTTAAGCGCTTGAAACAGCGGCGTTGACCATAGCTCGTCACCTAGTTCACCGCCCACACTAACGTGCGCTGGGTACTCTGAGCTCTCGAAGTAACGTGCTCTTTGGTTCCATAAGCTACGAGTTGTTTTGCGTGTTCCGAACACACCGTCCCAGTTGAACACCGTATCTAACTCGAATTCTTGACCACGACGCGAAGCATCCAAATATTGAATGCGGTAGCTCGCGCTGCCCGCCCAGTAATCAGCAAAACCCTCTGCGATAGCACCAGTGTGACCGTACGCCCAATCCGGTACGATTTGGTAATGAATGCCATGCCCAAGCTCGTGTATCACGACATCAGCATCGACTGCATCCGGAGAAACACCACCGACACCCAGCATGAGTGCTTTCGGACCGTAATAGTAAGTAGAGTTATCTTTTGATAAACCGCGAGCGTCAAAACGAAGCGGTTCGTCAAACAAGTCGTAAGTCAGGCTTGTCAGATATTGGATCGAGCTATCAAGATGATAAAAAGCCATCAACTGTGGGAACGCATTGTCACCAAACTCGGTGCTTTGCATCTCATCAACACTGTCAAATGCTTGAACCCCTTCTGCGCTGAGAAAGTCCAACGTATCGAGTACAGGCGCTTCACCAGGTGCTGGGGCTGCAAATAAACCCGTCGCATCCACTTGCTTTAATCTTGGGTTAGAGAGATAGAACTTACCTCCCGACTTTAAAACCTCAATCGACTTGGTTACGTACTCGATCGGCTGAGGGTAATCAGACAGTGCTGACCACGTCGATTCTGGTGCTGCTTGCTGTTGCATGGTGCGAAGATCTGGGTTGAATAAAGAAACCTCAACATCAACCAGACTTCCAGAGCTCAAAGCCGGTGGCTCTTGTGCTTGCAGTTGGCGAGGCGATTCCAATTCCATTGCAACCGTTGGTTTACCGTTGCGAATGATCGTATCGTCAAGGCTCTTAAACACTCGCACAACGTGATGATTTTTATCGGTTGTTACTACGAGGGCACGCTGTGCTTGATATTCACCGTTAACCCAAACATCAAAATTGTAATGCTTGCCAAGCTGAGACTGGGTTTTGTAACGGAACTTAAACTCGCCCGCTTCTGAGTAGTGGCTGTCTAGATAAGTTTTCGCTTGCGCTTCATTGGTCACCACAGAATCCGTTGAGGGATAATCCCACTCTGCAGCCAGCGCCGCAGGGGTACATGCAATAAGCAGTGAAAACGCCAATGGTTTTAGCTTCATGATTTCGTCCTAGAATTCGTATTTTGCAGTCAGCGTGAAGTAGCGCCCTGGCTCAGTTGAGTAACGCTTACTTTCCTCAACGATACCCGCTACGTCTTGGTATCGGATGTATTCTTTGTCGAATAGGTTGATGATGTTTGCGCTAACACGAAGGTCTTTGGAAACGTGGTAAGTTGCGCCAATATCAAACGTATTCCACGCACTTGTCTGCGCGCAATCTGTCGCTAGACCAAGCGTGGTCTGGCATTTAGGAACGCGATCCATTGCCGCGGCCCAGTTCCAAGCCACGTAAGCATTGAAGTCTTGGTTGGCGTATTTCAGTTGAGCGTTACCTTCGAATGGCGTAATGCTTCGAACGTATTCACCTTCCGCGTCTTTGCCATCTACGTAACCAAACTTGGTGCTGATGTTCCATCGCTTAGTGATCGCGTAACCCGCAGAAAGCTCTGCACCATACGTCTCGACACCATCGAGGTTTTGGTATTGTTTAATGTAATTACCATTGCTTGAGTCAAAGCCCGTGGTCACAACGTCGATGAAGTTTTCAAACTTGTTGTAGAACAAAGACGCATAGACATACGCACGACCGTTATCGAACTTGTTACCGATTTCAAATGAGTCGGAAGTTTCAGCTTCTAGATCCATGTTTGGTGCAATGACAAACGGCGTGAGCGGCACAAAGTCGTGGCTTACGAAGCCATACGCTTTATCGTATTCCGGAGCACGGTAACCATGGTTATAAGATACATAAGCAATGTTGTTGGCAAATACCTCACGAGAAACCGACAAACTTGGAGATACCTCTGAGCTATCCATGTCTTTTAATGGGAAGCCGCCCACTTCACCCGCACCGTCTGGCGTGAGACGGTGCGCATCAAAGCGTAGGCCACCTGTGATGGTCCATTTATCCAGTTCCACCATGTCTCGAACATACAAGCCAATGTTATAAGCACGAGCAGGAGCGAAAGGTTGTTTGGTCGAAGGCGTTACCCCGTTCCAATCAATCTTGGAATCGCTATCTGTGCGCTCGTAATAGTCTGTAGAAAGCTCAACACCGTAAGCCAATTGGTGCTCAGCATTTGCTGCATAAATCGTATTGGTGAAATCGCCACGGAAGCCAATTGTTTCGTCAATGAAGGTTTTGTGTTCCAGCTCGCGACGCTTGGTGATCAAACCATTGTGATCCACTTGGCGCATTAAACGGTTGGTGTCTTCCACCACTTCGGTGTGACGCCAGTAAACTTTGGTATCCAACTCTTCGAACCAAGTTGGATTAATCGGAGTCACCTCTGCACCAATATAAGCGCTGTACTCTTCCGTGGTTTCATCCTCAGCAAAGTCTTCAATATGCCAAATTCCATCAGGTTGAATGGACGGTGAACCCTCCAAACGCTCTTGATTCTGGGTGTAGAGTTCCGCTTTGGCTTTCAACATCACCTCTTCATTGAAAAAGTGGTTGATCGTATAAGCACCGCTGTAACCATCGAGGTCGCGGTTATACAAATCTTCATCAAAGTTACGTGTCTCTTGTCCTTGCCAGTATGAAACGTTAAACAAACTCTCTGTATCACCGGAACGGAAAGCTAGATTACTCGTGCCTTTGTACTTGTTGCTGATATCGGTGTAAGTACCGGAAACATCGGTGTAGAAGTCTTTGTCTTTTAAGAAATCACCCGGCTGGCTGGATTCTAAAATCACCACACCGCCGATCGCGCCAGAGCCATGCACCGAAGAACTTGCCCCTTTAATGATTTGCAGCGATTCAAAATTGGATAAATCAAAAGTATCTCGCCCAACGGCATCATTAATGTCATTCGCACCGAAGCCATCCGCAGAACGAATGCCATCACGAACGATCATAATGCGGTTACCCGTCATACCACGGATGGTAATGTTTTGCGGACGTCCTGCACCGCCCGTCACGCTTACACCAGGTTCGTTACGCAGCACGTCATATAGCTCGGTCTCGCCTCTTTCTTCGATTTGCTCGTTTGTGATAACCGCGACACTACCTGCCACTTTTGACAATGGCTGATCGATTTTATTGGCGGTTACCACCACCTCTTCCATTGAGAAAACCTTAGATTCGGCGTGCACTTGACTGGCAGCAAGTACCGAAAGTACTGCCGCTGACACTGGGGTAAGCTTCATTTACTGCTCCGCTTTAGATGTTTTAATGAGTGATAGTAGAAATGCGTATTCTTTTGCTTGTTGTTCTTGCGCTTGTCGCGGGTCCATTTGGTGGCCCGAATTAAAATTAGTTTGCAACAAGTACGGCCCGTTGCGCTCACTTAACGCTGAAACTTTAGCGAGATACTTAGCGCCTTCCCAATATGGCACGCGCTGATCGATTAAACCGACTTGAACAAACATGGGTGGGTAAGCGTCTTTATGGATATTGAGAATCGGATCGTACGCCTTCATTAACGCCAATTGTTCAGGTTTGGTTGGGTTACCCCATTCGCCATACTGCTGTGTGGTAAGCGGAAGTGAGGTATCCGACATACTTGCAACCACATCAACAAAAGGCACTTTAAGTACGACACCTGAAAACAATTTAGGATCTTGATTAACCGCTCCGGCCACCAACGTGCCACCAGCACTAGAACCGATGGCGAAAACCTCTCTATTGCCACGTTCGAATGTTTGCAGCGCCTTCGCGGCCGCGACAAAATCACCAATAGAATTGGCTTTTCGCACACCACGGCCTTGCTCGTGCCATTCATCGCCAAAGTACCCACCGCCACGGACATGGGCGATAGCGTAAATCACACCTTGGTCGAGTAAACTGATAACCTGAGGCATAAAGTACGGTTTCATCGTAAAACCATACGCGCCGTAACCGTAAATCATCACAGGAGATTGTGGGTGCAATTTGTCTTTGCGATACGCCAAAGAGACCGGGACAGAAACGCCGTCGTGCTTAATAAAAATACGTTGGGATACATAACGCTGACTATCAAAGTCTTGGTAAGCATCTTGAGAGTACAAGGATTTATTCAGCGTTTTTACATCGAACTCTTCCCACTGAGGAGGCGTAGTCATCGACATGCTTCGGATACGAATCTTGTTTGATTCAAAATCGCCCAACGTGCTTAGCCAAGCGACATGACCATCGTGTTCCAATGGCAGTATCACTTTTTCCTGACCTTGGTAAGAATACACCGTCAAAGTCGACACATTGTTTGGCTTGCTAAGTGCCACAACTCCTGCATCATAAAGGTAGAACTGTTCAAGCGGCTCACGAGGATTGGTAAAGCGTTGCCATGTTGCGCCAAGCGGTGCGAGTTCGGCTTGGTAAAGGGCGAACTTTCCTTCCAGGTTGCTTTTAAGATAAATGTAACCTTTCGCCACATCCGCGTAATATTCAACACCCACTTCAGGCTTTCGCAATGAATCTGAGACAGTGCCCGTTTCTAGATCGACAAGCTTCTGCTCTGTTGTTGACTCGTTGTTGCTTTGCAGCACAGCATAACGGCTATCTGCCGCACGATAGAAAGAAAGTAACCAATCTGACTTGGGTTCATTCCACAGGACTGTTTTTGCCAAAGATTCAGTGGAGATACTTAAGATCTGATGAGGTCGCTGAGTGCGCTTTTCCTTTGCAACGAGGAATGCCACTTTTCCGTTAGGTGATAACAATACGCCACTATCGACGTGCGTCGCCAGTTCCGTAGATTGGCCGGAGAGTAAATCAACAACCACGGCGCGATATTGTTCGCTGCCGTCGATATCTTCCGTGAAAAGTAATGTGTCACCATTCACTTGCCATTGACCAAGTTGGTAGTACTGATGCGCAGATTGTCGTTCATCGAAATCGAACACCACGTTTTCTGGTGCATGTTGACTCGCACGGGATAACAGTAAGTAACGACCATCGCGACGCGTTAGCGTCCACTCTCTTCCACTCATGATCGACCATGGCTTATCACCTTTGTCTGCCACCATGGTACCCCACTGTGTGAGTAGGTTTTTTGTCAACGTCTGATAACTTTTTTGGTGCTGTTCAGTTTTGTGGTTTTGTTCTGTTAGGTAGGTAAGAACTCGTTCATCTTTACGAGCATCATCTCGAAGCCAGTTGAAATCATCAGCAGCAAAGCCAGAACTAGAGGTAATTATGAGCCCTAAAAAAACATGAGTAAATTTCATATAGAGAGCGAATTCATTTATAGGATTAATACAATGGCGCGTATTCTGCCCTTAAATAAAAATGAGATCAATTATCATTTTCATAATCATGTGAGGTTTTTATCTAGTGTGTGAGGAAAAACGTTTGCTTTGACCGAGGTAATAAAACTTAATAACTTCCTAAATTAGCGTTCTATGCTGTTTATATACAACCAGACAAATATAAAAACTGACAAACGAGTGAGTATGGAAAGAGGCTATTTCACCTAGCGACAGACATAAAAAATCCGAGTGCGAACACTCGGATTTTTAAGAACTAAAATCAATGGGAAACTACAGCAGCTTTTACTCTTCAGAGCTCGGTGCCGCTGGTTTTTTCTTAGGGATGAAGACATCATCACCCACAGATACGTTTTTGTAGAAGCTCTTGTCACGCTTAGCTGGTTTTTTCGCTGATTTTTTCGCTTGAGGGCGAGCTTTCTTTGCGGTCGCTTTCTTATTGCGGAAATCTGGTTTAGGTGGCTTAAGACCTTTAAACTTACCTTTCAAATCTTCGAACACTGAAAACTCAAGATCTTGTTGTAGGTATGCTTCTACACGTTTAAAGCTATCCCAGTCTTTTGGACCAACAAGAGAGATTGCATCCCCTTTGTTTCCAGCACGACCAGTACGACCAACTCGGTGTACGTATTCTTCGGTATGCTTTGGCATATCGAAGTTGATGACGTGTGTCACAGTTGCAATATCCAAACCGCGGGAAGCAACATCAGTCGTTACAAGGATCTTAAATACTGCGCGCTCAAACTGACTCATAATGGTGTTACGTTGAGTCTGGTTCAAGTTACCACTCAGTGCTACAGCCTTCAGTTTCTTTTCGTTTAGCTTTTCTGTTAGTCGCTCA
The DNA here is from genome assembly GCF_033339995.1 of Vibrio sp. 1641. NCBI lineage: Bacteria > Pseudomonadati > Pseudomonadota > Gammaproteobacteria > Vibrionales > Vibrionaceae > Vibrio > Vibrio sp. 1641. The sequence continues at coordinate 423,249 of NZ_JAWOVP010000001.1, read as the reverse complement.
GTATCATCACGCGTTGCCGTAAAGATAATAACTTGACGATATTCAGCCTCAGAAAGAACACGATCTAAAATCGCCTCTTTATGATCCAGATGATCACACAAGTAAAATTTTTGCGTAATATCTTTATGTTCTTCGTTAGAAACGCCGATAGCAATACGCTTTGGCGCATTGAGCATTTCAGCCGCGATTTCATTGACGTCTGCATGATCTAATGTCGCAGAGAACATCAACGTTTGACGGCGACGATGCTTGGCTGCTTTATGAATGCGACGAAGCTCTGGTGCAAAGCCCAAATCCAACATACGGTCTGCTTCGTCAAGAATCAGCGTTTCCAAACCATCCAGATAAAGCGAACGATGATCTAAGTGATCAGCCAAACGTCCTGGTGTCGCCACGATAAATTTCGGGTAACGACGCAGAGCTTTTACCTGATCGTTAAAGTTCTCACCACCCAAAATCAGTGCTGCTTCATAAGATAGGCCAGCTAGCATAGAACGAAGCTCACCATATACTTGTTTCGCTAACTCACGAGTAGGAGCAAGGATAACCGCGCGAGGGTCTTTCGCAGAAAACGATTTTGTCTTTAAAGACTTATGAAGCATTGGCAATACAAACGCCAAAGTCTTGCCCGAACCCGTTTTCGAAGATGCCAATAGATCCTTGCCTGCAATCGCAACAGGAATCGCCTGCTGCTGAATGTCAGTCGCTTTTTTAAAATCGTAGTGTTTTAGGTTCTTCAACAATCGGTTGTCTAGGCCTAGATCTTTAAATTGCAAAGTATTCTCCAATAAATCAGTCAGCGTCTGAGCGCTCTGTAGTGTCGTTTCCGCTCTAACGCAGCAAAAAAATAAAGCTCGGTATAATACCGCAAATCATAGGAGTATAGATAGAGATCACACAAACTAATTCCCTGTGGTGACGGTAAAACATCATTTGTGGCTCAGTTCAGAGTAAACCCTAGCCTTTTTGATGTGCATCTGAACGTGAAGTTCAGTGAAAGGCCTTTCAGATATGTCTTCTATTCTTCAACAAAACGACGTAAATAGCAGTTATTTGGGCCAATAAACTTTCATTTGTGTCAATATCGTCTAAATTATTGATATCAGGAACGTGGCAAATACACCTGCTATGAAAACTGTTGTGAGAGCGAGGGAGAAGATAGACTATTCACCTTTGTTAAGCTCAGGTAAAAGTTGACGTCAGGTACTCCATGAAATTCTTGGGTTTTTTTGACTTTTGCTACATCATGTACTGATAAAATGTAACCACATTTAACCTCGCTACTGTATAAAATAATAGTTGGTGGCGAGACTTTCACTATAAGCAAGGAGTTCTTATATGAACAAAACGTTGATCGCAGCTGCAGCAACTTCAGTACTTCTACTAGCCGGTTGTGCTTCTTCTGATGACGCAGCAACAGCAAATGCAGCAAAATTAGACGAACTAAGCAACCAAGTTAGCCAACTAAGTCAAGACGTACAAGCTCTTCAATCTGACGTTCAAAAATCAGGCGCAGCAGCAATGGCTGCTCAAGAAGAAGCTGAGCGTGCTAACGAGCGTATCGATAACATCGCTCAGTCTTACACTAAGTAAGATTTGATACCGCGTCTTAACGCCCGTTAAGGCGCGGTTATTTCGACAGGAACCCCATTCTGTGCAGCGATTGCTGCTTTAGCCTTTACGTTTTTCATACCGAATTCATCTAGCCACCACTTTAACTCTTTCGGCACTTTGAGTTCATCTTTCTCGCCATTACTACGAGTCAAAGGCTCATGTGCTTCTAAGAACACACTTCTGTCAGGTTCAAGTGTCATTTTGATAGGCTGATTAATGATGTTAACGTCTTCGCCGTTACGCACCTTGTCAAATAACCACTCAATGTCACTTGGGTCCATACGAATACAACCCGCGCTGACTCGCATACCAATCCCAAAGTCCTTGTTGGTACCATGAATTAGGTATTCGCCATTCCCGTAAGCTAAACGCAATGCAAACATACCAAGTGGATTATCAGGCCCCGCAGGAACAACGGCTGGTAGATCAATGCCCTTTGCTTTGTACTCGGCACGAATAGAGGCTGGAGGAGTCCATGTAGGGTTCGGTCGTTTTTGGCTGATACGCGTTGTCATTACTGGGGTATCGCGCCCTATTCGGCCAATTCCGACAGGAAATACATGGACAATATCCTCTCCTTTCGGAAAGTAATACAAGCGCAGCTCGGCTAGATTAATAACGATACCTTTATAAGGTACGTCTGGGAGGATTAGCTGTGTCGGAATAGTAAGAACATGCCCCTCTTCTGGTAAGAAGGGATCCACGCCTTTGTTTGCGGCCATTAAACCTAGCATACCCACATCGTAGAACTTAGCGATATTTGCCATGGTTTCGCCTTCTTGAACGACGTGGTTTTCAAGGCGACCAATTAAACGGCTTCCATCCTCTGGTAATTCGTACATCTTAGCGAATGATAGACCACTCACTAAAGATAACGACACAGATAGCAGGGTACGTTTTGCGAAACTCATTGATCGCTTTTTGCTAAGCATTTCACTCTATTCCTTGGCACTTTTAAAGAGCTGTAAGGTTATCTCTCTTTCTGTCTTGTGATCAACCATCGGCTTGTGATATTCCAGTAAAGAAAAGCCCTCCCAAGTCCAAGGTTTATGGATGTATTTGTTCGGTACACTTTTGATTTCTGGTACCCAGTGGCGCACAAATTCACCATTAGCATCGAACTTTTCGCCTTGGCTTATCGGGTTAAAAATACGAAAGTATGGCTGCCCGTCACAGCCCGTAGAAGCAGACCATTGCCAGCCACCATTGTTCGCTGCAAAATCGCCGTCCACCAGCTTACTCATGAAGTACGCTTCTCCCCATCGCCAATCAATATGTAAGTCCTTGGTAAGAAAGCTCGCGACAATCATACGTAATCGATTGTGCATCCAACCTGTTTGATTGAGCTGACGCATTGCTGCATCAACGATTGGGTATCCTGTTGTTCCTGTCTTCCATCGCTCAAAGGCTTTCTCATCATAGGACCACTGGATTTTATCCTCCCAATCGATAAATCCTTTGCCTTTGACGAGTTTTGGTTCGAAAACCAATAGGTGCTGATAAAACTCACGCCAAATGATCTCACTTAACCAAGTTGCTTTCCCTTCTGTAAGGTCATTTTGTTGATTTTCAGCATACAAACGAGCAATACACTGCCTTGGTGATAGCGCGCCAATCGCAAGGTATGGAGACAGTTGGCTAGTGCCATCAATAGCTGGAAAGTCTCGCTCGCTTTGATACGCGTCACTGCGCTCCCGTGCAAATTCCCTAAGCTGCTTCAAAATATCATTAGTCGAAGCCAGCCAGTCTTCACTGGATTCTCGAGGATAGCTAAATGTGAAGCTTGAATTAAATCGAGCCGACTCTAATTGTTCGAGTACCTTTTTATTGAGTGGCGCTTGCTCGTGAGGTTTTACTACCGTCGGCATATGGAACTGCGTTAACCAAGCACGCTTGAATGGCGTAAACACCTTAAAATATTCGCCTTGCTTATTAAGAACCGTCGTTGGCGCGTGCACACATTTGTCATGAAACAGTTCAAATTCGATATCGTGAGAAGCTAACGCTTCACTTACTTGTGTATCGAGCTCTCGTTCGTTCACCTCATAGTGAATGTTTGCCATGACAGACGTGGCTTCAAGTGTTTCCGCCCACCCACTAATCACATCTGTACAATCGGAAAACGACGGTACCTCTTTGTACAAAAAGGGAATATTAAGGCTTTCAAGCTCCTCGTTAAGACAAGCTAAGCGACGAGCAATGAGGTCTGCCTGCATCGGCGCCATGTGATGCTCCCGCCACTGCTCTGGCGTCGCGATAAAGCAAGCGACGACAGGCTGACCTGAATCCAATGCCGCTTTGAGTGCCGTGTGGTCTAACGTACGTAAGTCACGTCGAAACCATACTAAAATCATGGTAGCTCCTATCTTTTGTCTACTAAGTTAGGTGTAATTTCTCTATCACTTCAGAGCACCCCATCCGATCACCTAACTGTGCGTGAAGCATTTTGATGGACGCTACTTGTTTAGCAGCTAGCGCTTTGTTGGAGAAAAGGTAGATAAACGAACCATTTTCAACGACCTCGTGATCTAGTAGACCAGAAACATCATCAACCTTATCGATCAAAGTCGTGTGATACCCTTGTTCGCAAAGCTTCGCTGCTTGAATCCAACTCTCAGACTCTCTGTTTTGTTCAAAGCTAATGAGCAGACACTTTCCTTTGGAAGCGGCTTTGTTTTCAGAATCGATAACAAGGGCAAGTCGAGTGATCAAACAAGTCTGAAATAACCCTACTTGTAAAGATCGCAGCGATCCTTTCACCATGCCTAGCGCATCAAATACTGGGCTAATAAACTGATCAATAACGAGTTTTAGTGGATACTCTTTAAGAACAGAGGCAAGTAAACTCTCTGCTTTTCCTCGATTCAGGGTAGACAGCGCAAGCAGCATGTTTTCAACTTCTTCGAGTGTGCGAACCTCGTTTTTGACTTCGACATCGGCGCTTTTTCCTAGCAGCCCCTTCACTTTACCAATCGAAATCCCCTTCGCGAGCCAGCTCTGGACTTCGCGAATCGTATCGAGATCTTGCTGGCGATAAAGTCTGTGTCCTTTTTCAGTTCGCTGAGGTTGGATCAAGTTGTATCTTCGTTGCCAAGCTCTCAGCGTAACTGGTTTTACACCCGTGATTTCTGCGACATCTCGGATCGCGTATAGTTTTTCTTCTGAACTACAAACCATAGCGTAATCTCATCTCCTGCGGATACGGTTCTAAAAACTTCTGTTTTGCTAAATACTCGTCTGGGTAAGTATTTAAGTAATGCTTAATCAATGTAAGTGGTGCTAGCAGAGGCAGCATTCCGATACGGTAGTCGTGAATCACTGTCGCTAACTCTTCTTTTTCTTCTTTAGTTAGTGAGCGTTTGAAGTACCCTTGTAAATGCATCAACACATTTGTGTTGTTTTTGCGGCTAGCCCGATTCGTTAACGCCTTCATAAGTCCTAAACGATACTCTTGGTAAAAGTCTTCAATTTCATAATTAGCGACATCAGCGACTAAGCGGCCAAGGGAGCGGTATGACTCTGGGTGGTGTGCCATTAACGTCAGTTTGTAGCGCGAATGAAAGTCGATGATTTTGCCACGAGTAGGCTCACCATCCATCGAGCCGTAAAAGTCATTTAGACAAAATACTCGAGTAATAAAATTTTCTTTCAATACAGGGTCGTTAAGTCTGCCATCCTCTTCAACAGGCAACCAAGGCATTTTTTGCATCAATGTTTGTGTATACAAGCCAACACCTTCTTTCGCAGCACTGTTCTTGCTGTAAACCTTGACTCGCTCCATGCCACAAGTTGGTGACTTGGCACAAACGATGTAACCACAAAGCTGCTCGCTTTGAAGTTCATCTACTTTATTGGCCGAGTAAGTGAGCATATTGTCGGTATGATCATTTTCTGGATTTTTGGTTTCAACCAATGCAACACGCTCTTCATTAGAAACAAGACGAATTGTTGGACGGGGTACTGGCATACCTACGCCGACTTCAGGGCATACCGAAACAAAGTCAAAATACGGGCTGAGCTCTTTAGTCACAAAGTTGCTCACCTTATGACCAGAGTCAAAACGCACTCGTTCACCCAAAACACACGAACTGATACCTACTTTGATTGAAGATTCCATGATGACGCATCCCTATACAAAAAGTTTTGTTGTATAACTTATAGCAAGCCTTTCCAGATTGTACAAGAAAATAAGTTGTACAATTTAATCGTTTTACTTCACTCGAAAGTATTTCGATCAACCAGCTGTCAGAAAAAAGTTTGGCCCAAAAACAAAGAATTTGTGCGCGCAATCGACAAACTGCTCAAAAGCAAATCGATTGCTCTTTTGATTTCAACAGATTTAGTTATCAATAGGGGTTGCAGTTTCTAAATGCGTGGTTTTTGTGACTAAGCTCTCAAGGGGCCACTGTACGTCCCGATATTATTGCCTCAACGAAAACGAACAAGTTCAACAGAATTGGTAATAGCGTTCTATAATAGAGGCGTTTTATCAAAACAAAACTTTGGAGAGCACTTATGGCAACCCCACACATTAACGCACAACCAGGTGATTTCGCTGAAACAGTTCTAATGCCAGGCGACCCGTTGCGCGCTAAATACATCGCTGAAACGTTCCTAGAAGATGTGAAACAAGTTTGTGACGTTCGCAACATGTTCGGCTTTACTGGCACTTACAAAGGCAAAAAAGTTTCTGTAATGGGCCACGGCATGGGTATCCCGTCTTGCTGTATCTACGTACACGAGCTAATCGCTGAATACGGCGTGAAAAACGTTATCCGTGTGGGTAGCTGTGGTGCAGTACGTGACGACGTGAAACTAATGGACGTTGTTATCGGTATGGGTGCTTCTACAGACTCTAAAGTTAACCGTATCCGTTTCAACAACCACGATTTCGCAGCAATCGCTGATTACGGTCTTCTAGAAGAAGCAGTTAACCAAGCGCGCGCTCAGGAAGTGCCTGTAAAAGTAGGTAACGTATTCTCTGCTGACCTGTTCTACACACCAGAAGCAGACATCTTCGAGAAGATGGAAAAACTAGGCATCCTAGGTGTAGACATGGAAGCGGCTGGTATCTACGGCGTAGCAGCTGACCTAGGCGCGAAAGCACTGACTATCCTGACAGTTTCTGACCACATCATCCGTGGTGAAAAACTAAGCTCAGAAGAGCGTCAGAAGTCGTTCAACGACATGATGAAAGTTGCACTAGAAACTGCAATCAACATCTAAGAACAAATAGTAAGTAATAATTTGCAGCCAGAGTTATGCTGGCTGCCCGAATTATCCCGAGGGGGCGATTGTGTCTAACGGCGAACTGCCAAAAGACGCAGATGGGTTACAACTCAACTTTTGTAAAACATTGGCGTGTGACAACTTTGGATTGAGTGATGCAAAGCGTTACGTTCTGCAACATGCGAACCCTAAGCGTCCGGCGATGGTATGCCGTGAATGTGGAGCTTTCCCCCCCTTACTTAATAATCGCGATGTCGTGAACGAACTTCATCGCCTGCGGCACGTCCACAGTGACGGGTTGCCTGCTTGCCGTAATGATGATTGCGACAACTTTGGACTCTCTGTCCACACTCACAAACACCTCTATCACGCTTTCGGTTACAGTGGCGATCGCCAACGTTACCGCTGTAAAGTGTGTCAAAGTACCTTTGTCGACAAGTGGTCTGGTGCCAACAAGAAGCTTCAATTTCAAGAGAACTTGATGGGTTTATTGTTTACGGGATATTCCGTACGAGAAATCTGCCGTAAGCTTAGTATTAACCCAAAAACCTTTTACGATCATGTTGACCACATAGCTAGCCGCTGCCGCCGCAAGCTGGCAACCATTGATGCGCGCTGGGTAAACCACGCAACGCATTATGAATTGGCCTCAAACTATATTGCATTGCAACCGAACAGCAATAATGGTGTGTATTGGATTGTTTCTGGCGAAGCGCATTCTGGCTATATTCTTTGCCAGCACGTCAATTATTCCGCTGATGAAGAGCCAATCGCAACGCTCGATCATAATCCTTACGATGAGGTGTCTCGTTTTGTTTCCCAGGAGTATGTAGCGGAAGCAAGTGAGCCGCTTGCGGAACCTTCTTATCACCTCAGAGAGCGAATTGACCAAAAATACCAAACAATTTTGGCTCGCGGTAACGTAGAAGACCCTCTTGGTAATCTATCTGTATTTCATTACCCTTCAAAAGGGGCATTAGTCCGTCCGCCATACACCTCGTATGCACACTATTTGCACGTACTTGATATGTGCTGCCCAAACAAACGTGTATCTCTATACATGCCTCAAGATCCCCTACTACGTTCAGCTGCACTGAGCGTTTGTTTACCTCGTATTAAAGAGAAAAGTGTCGACTTGATGTACGTAGAAGAGGACGCTAGTTGGGACATGAGCACTCCCTTTGGCAAAGTCGATATCGCCTATATGAGTTGGTGGCGCGATCGTTGGGCAATCTCTAGTCAAAACGAAAACCACAAAGGCATTTGCTACCTCGCTGGCGATCAAAATGAGCCGGAAAAATGGTTTAACGTTGCGACAACTCGTCATGTGAAGTTTTATCAAAACCGCTTTCAGATTCTTTTCGAAAGCTTCATTAACGAGCCACGTCGCAAATTACGACCTGCTGGTATTTTACCTCTTTTAGATATATTCAGAGCTTGGCATAATTTGTGCTATCAGGATAAACAAGGTCTTACCGCTGCACAAAGGTTAGAAGTCTCTGATGCACCTTTGACAATCAAACAGCTCCTATCGTAGCTATTCTATTGGTAATTTAGATGTAGTAATTAGGGGTTGTAACGGTATACATTACGGCCCCTGATCGTTTACCAAAACGTTATCCGCATCGCTTTGGTAAAGAAACATGCATCTAACCACTTAATATTAGGTGTGATTTCCAGTTCGATAGTCATGGATGTGAACGTTGGATAAAAACCAAATTCAGCTAGAAGATGATCTCACTAAGCTTAAAGGCCAAATAAAATCGGCCCCTAAACATACCTTTAATATTGCGCAGCAATATCGTATCCGCGCGGAACAAATTTTATTTGTGGACGGAGAGATCAAAGCCTTACTCATCATGGCGCAATGCTGTTGGTGCCTAATGGATTACCGACAAGGCTTAAAACTCGTCAAAGACGCTTACAGCAAACAAACACAGCGTGAAACCGACGATCATCTCCCGGAAATTCTCCATCTTTTTGCACTCCAATATTGGGGCCAAGCAAAGTATTATTCCGCGCAACAATATTGGATTAATGCGCTCGAACAATCTGCTCTTGTTGATGATGTTGAAATTCAAATCGAATCTCTAATTGGGCTTGGTAATGTATGGCGCATCACTAATGAACACCAACTTGCCGCTTCAACTCATGAGTTAGCCGTTAAAGTGGCAAACAATGTTCGTATTGCTTGGTTAGAAGGCAAAGCGCGCATCCTATTAGCTTGGGACTATTACTTACTAAATAAGTTTGTCGAGATGCTTACGGTACTAGATGGAGCAACCGAAGTATTAAAAGATCATGATGACAGTACGTGGCAAGCCGAGATCTGGGACTTTAAAGGGTTAGCACTGCTTGGACTAGAACGCCTTGATGCGGCCGAAGAAGCCACCCAAAAAGCCCACCAGCTTGCCATTGAGCATGACCTCGTTTGGATGAAAGCACACTCTTTTATTAGCCGAGCAAGACTTGAGCTTTTGCGCCAAAATACAGACAGCGCTGCCAAGTTGCTACTTGCAGCAGAAGAATCTGCACTCAGTTTCGACCACGGTGAGCTACTCAGCCAAATTTGCTTCCAACAATCACGAGTCGCTGAAGAACAAGGTGACTTTGAGTCTGCGTTTAACGCGTTCAAGAAATACCGTAAGCACGCACTCAAAATGCTCAAAGAACAAACTCATCGAATCAGCATGGATAAAGCAAGAGGCTCTAAACGCCAACTAGAGCAGCGAGCACGTAAGCTGATCAATCATATTCGCTCTCAACACGAATACGACCCTGAAAAACAGTTCTCTAATGTCGTTTCTGAGACCTACTGGTGGGAACAGTTAGTTTTGTTTAAAACGGAGCTCAAACGCTCTAACCACGCCATCATTATGATTCAGCATTCAAACCCCGAAGTTCTCGATGTTTGTACCGAGCTCGTTCATGCATTGACAACCTCCAGCGACCTCATCTCGAGAATTTCCAGTAACAGGCTAGCAATGTTAATTGCAGAAAAAGGTCAAGCAGCAGAAGAGGTCTACCGCACTGTCCAAGCGATGTTAGACATCTATCCATGGAAGCGACGCGGAATCAAAGGCCCTAAACCGATACTGTATTTGCAAGATATCCTGACCTTCCCATTCACGTTAGAACAGCTCGAAGAAAGTTATATTGAGGTAATGAAGAATGGAACAACTGCTTAGCAAGGTGACTGACGCAGGTATCGATCCTTCTTCCGTTTCAGGTGAAGAAGCGATTACGCTATGGGAACACATAGGGTTACATATTGCGTCAACAAACCGAGAGAAAGCGCATTGCTATATCATTAGCGCCGAGTATCGAAGAGAGATCAAACAGCTCAACGACAGCATTAGTGAATTGAAACAAGCGCTTGAGTTGCTTGTTTTACCAGAGGATGTAGAAGATATTCTTTCTGTGAAAGCAAGCTTGAGTGAGCGTTTAGTTGAAGTAGGTGACTACAATGCGGCATTAACCGAGTATGTTGCTTCAACCAATATCGCCGTCGAGTACGGCTATATTGATGAGTACGTATTGGCCATTATTGGAATGGGTAATTTGTGCGATGCCTATGGGGATCACCAACGTGCATTACGTTATTATCAAAAAATAGATGCTATCGATCACGCTATTGGCAGTCGATCCCTACGCCTTCGTTACAAGCTGTACATGCTTGCATGTTATATCAGCTTAAACCGTACCGCAGACGCCAAAGAACTATTGAGTGAATGTGAAGAACTGAGCATTCTCGTCAGTGATAAAAACCTCGCCGCACAAATTCACCTCTACCGAGCCAAATTACATCGTCTGCAAGAAGACTACCCCAATGCGTTGCTGGCTATTTCGAATGTTCAGTATACAACGGGTAGTGCCACGACATACTGGTTATCCACGATGGTCAAAATTGAGACTGCGTATTGTCTAAACGGTGTAGGGCACACTTCTTTAGCTAATTTAACGTTGGACTCCATCAGTAAAAGGATTCAAAAGCAGCTATCTCCTATCGTTACTCAGCATTTTTATAACGCGATGAGTCAAGTTTACGCCTCTCAAGGGTTGTATCAAGAAGCATTAAATTGTGAAAAAAAAGCGCATAGAATCGAATCTGATCTTGTAAAACATATTCCGATCGGTGAGTTAGGGTCTGCTCAACTACGCCGACTTTCACGCTTTGAGTTACAACTCAAACTCATTTTGTCAGAGCTAGAAAACAAAGAACTAAAAGAAACCACCAAGCAGCATAAAAATACTGTTGCTCAGCTACAGCAGGACGTCTTTACCGATCCACTTACGTCTTTACACAACCGACGCTGGTTAGAAGTTAAACTAAAAGATCTACTTCTGCACGATACTGCATTTGCATTGATGGTCATCGATATCGATCACTTCAAATCCATCAATGACGAACTAAGCCACTTGGTTGGCGACAAAGCGATCAAAAGTGTGTCACAGGAACTGGCGTCCTACTTCAGATTTAAAGGCGCATCGTGCGTACGATTTGGTGGTGAAGAGTTCCTCGTGATCCTTGAGAATACCCAACTGGAACGAGCAGAAATGCATGCCGAGAATTATCGTGAACGGATTTATCAATATGGTTGGGACGATATTCTTGGTGAACGGGGGCTGACCGTATCCATAGGGATTACCTTGCATCGAGAAGGCGAGAATACTCAGCGAACTTTTTATCGTGCAGACAAAGCTCTTTATCGCGCCAAAGCCAATGGCAGAAACCAAGTCTGTACCGAACTTTAAACCATGCCCCGGTTGACATCTGGGGCTTTAGTATACTTTTTACTTATCCTTCCTATATCACTTCACTGCTTGTTTAAATAAGTACTCAGCAACACCTTAACTGTCAATAAACATCAGTGGATACTTACATCGCATAAACATAATTCCTACATAAAAACCGCTTGATTCATCTGTAGTTAAGACAAATACTTAAATTGTTAATTTACGTAGATTTTCCATTTCGCAATACGCACAGGTAGGTAAGATGTTTCTAGACTATTTTGCACTTGGGTTACTCATCTTCGTTGCTTTAGTGATCTTTTACGGAATCATTGTCATCCATGATATTCCATATGAAATCGCCAAAGAGAGAGAGCACCCGCACCAAGACGCAATTCACTACGCTGGCTGGGTCAGCCTTTTCACTTTGCATGCGCTGTGGCCATTTTTATGGATATGGGCAACATTATGGCGCAAGGAACGCGGCTGGGGTTTTAAACAACTAGAACAAGAAACACACGACATTCATCACCGCCTTGAAGAACTCATCGATGAAGTCAACGAACTCAAAAACGAAGTATCGATGTTGAAACAACAAAAGATTCAGCAAAAGCCTTTGCCTGAACAAAGTAAAGAGGACGAATAATGGACTTATTGCTGATTCTGACTTACGCCGCTCTTTGTATTGCCATTTTTAAAATTTTCAATATTCCTCTAAACAAATGGACCGTTCCAACCGCCGTACTTGGCGGCGTAGTGTTAGTGGGCACACTCGTGCTGCTTATGAACTACAACCACCCATTTACTCAATTAGGTAACCAAGTGTTCCCGACTACGCCTATCGTCTCTGGCGTGCGTGGCCGCGTGGTGGAAGTGCCAGTCCAGGCCAACCAACCGCTCAAAACGGGCGATATTCTTTTCAAAATCGATCCTGTGCCTTTTGAAGCAGAAGTTGCTCGCCTTGAAGCGAAAGTCAAAGAAGCAAGCCAAGGTGCCCTGGGTTTAGAGTCTGATCTAAGAGAAGCAGAAGCTGCTGTATTGAAAGCGCAAGCGGACAGAGATAAAGCACAAAGGGAATTTAGCCGATATCAAAGGGGCTTTGATCGTGGCGCGTTTACTGAACAAGATTTGGATACTCGACGCCAAGCGTATAAAGCGGCAGAAGCCATGTTAGACGTTGCGATTTTGCAACAAGAACAAGCGCAAATCGCTCTGGACTCTGAAATCGGAGGCGAAAATACCCAAGTCGCGCAACTTCTTGCCGAGCTGCGTAAAGCAGAGTTTAACTTAGAGCAAACCGTCGTTCGTGCGCCAACCGATGGTTACGTTACGCAATTGGCTTTACGTCCTGGAGTGATGGCTGTGCCGTTACCGCTTGCCCCAGCAATGACCTTCGTCCATACAGAAGACATTACGTACACCGCGGCATTCAGACAGAACTCATTACAACGCTTGAAGCCAGGCTTTGAAGCAGAATTTATGTTCCGCGCTATCCCGGGCAAAGTGTTCCGTGGCGAAGTCATTGACGTGATTCCAGCCATTGGTGAAAGCCAAATTCAAGCGCGAGGCGCTCTGCTTGGGACTGATGCCTTGCGCACGAGCGGACGTGTTTTTGCGAAGCTGAAAATTACCGACGACTTGAGTGGATACCACCTACCAATGGGTACTGCGGTTGAAGTTGCAGTTTATTCAGACAGCTTTACTCACGTATCAGTGATGCGCAAAGTGCTTATTCGTATGAAGAGCTGGCAGAACTATTTATACCTCGACCATTAATGAACATATAGCGCATTCATTTATTGGTAAAAATAACATCAAACCGTGTAATCAGGGGCTGACGATCAGCCCCTGATTCATTCTAGCCATCCAGATAGATAGCATTCCCACTTTTATTAATATTCTGTATAATGCGCGCCTTATTTTTAATGCTTGCTAAAACCAAAGCCAGTCAAAGGGATGCGTGAATCAAATCACACATTTCCTGAAGAAAAATAGAGCAAACAATAAGCAGCTTGGTTGTTTTGAATATATGTTACACAATCAAATAACTAACGCTTTCCAACAATATAAATGAACGTTCTTTAAAATCGACTATTGAACTGAGGTTATCTATGAATCTTTCCGCTAAAACTGTTGTGGTTATTGCAATCGGTGCTGCTCTTTACGGTATCGGCGGCTTACCTATGTTTGGCATCCCTGTGTTTGCAAACACAACGCTAAAACCAGCAATGGCAGTATTAGCATTGTTCTCAGTACTATTTGGACCACTTGTTGGCTTCTTGGTTGGTTTTATTGGTCACTGGGTTACTGACCTATTTGCAGGTTGGGGCGTATGGCTCACTTGGGTACTTGGTTCAGGTATTGTTGGTTTGATTATCGGTCTATTCCCTTCTCTAACGCGCTACCGTTTGGAGAAAGGTGATTTCAATATGAAAGACTTCGCGTTATTCGTAGTACTTGCGCTATTAGGCAACGTATTTGGTTACGGTTGCTCTGCATTCCTCGACACGATTTTATACGCAGAACCGTTCACTAAAGTGTTTACCCAGCTTTCTATTATCGCGATCGGTAACACCATTCTTATTGCTATTGTTGGCTTCTTCATTCTTAAGTCTGTCGCTAAACGTAACAAGCAAAGCCGTAACTTAACAGAGGCTTAATGTCGAATGACAATCGAATTTTCTAACTTCTCTTTTAGATATGAGTCGCTGGACAAACCGACGCTAAAAAATATCAATCTAAGGATAGAGAAAGGAGAGAAAATCGTCATTATCGGTCCAAGTGGTAGTGGTAAATCTACCCTTGGGCAATGTCTTAACGGACTGATCCCACACGCAATCAAAGGGGAAACCAGTGGAACATTGACCATCAATGGTCAAGACACCGCCCCTTTCGACATGCACCAATACACTGAGCAAGTTGGCACCGTACTGCAAGATACGGACAGCCAATTTGTCGGTTTGAGCATTGGCGAAGACATTGCATTTGCGCTGGAGAACCAGCTAACTTCAAATATCGACATGTACCCATTGGTCAAAGCCACGGCCAAAATGGTCGACTTGGAACAGATGCTAGAACGCTCACCCCACGATTTATCTGGCGGGCAGAAACAGCGTGTTTCTTTGGCGGGCATTCTCGTCGATGATGTCGATATCCTTTTGTTTGATGAACCACTAGCTGCGCTTGACCCTAAAACGGGTAAAAAAACCATCGAGATCATCGATGATCTACACCGCGAAACGGGCAAAACCATCGTAATCATTGAGCATCGTCTTGAAGACGTTCTGCATTGCTCAGTTGACCGTATTATCTTGATGGAAAGCGGCAAAATCATTGCCGATACAACGCCAGATGAAATTTTAGCGTCGCCTCTGCTAGAAGATTACGGCATCCGTGAACCGCTTTATATTTCAGCACTGAAAGAAGCAGGCTGCGCGATTGAGGGCGATGCAAAACCTTCTAGCTTAACTACCTTACCGTTGGAGCAATATAAACCGGCAGTACAAGCATGGTTTGATGGTTCAACAGCACAACCACCTAAAACGCCAGCCGAGACTTTGTTTGAAGTCCGTGGCCTCACCTATTCTTACGACGGTGAGAAAAACGCGTTAGAAGACGTGAGTTTTGACATCAAGCGTGGCGAGTTTGTCTCTGTACTTGGCAAAAATGGCTCGGGTAAATCGACCATCACCAAACTGATTATGGGCGTTATTGAAGCGGATAGCGGCTCAATGAGCTTGAATGGTCAAGATCTAAACGAACTGACCATCTTCGAGCGCAGCCAGAAAGTGGGCGTGGTGATGCAAAACCCGAATCACATGATTTCCCATCACATGATTTTCGACGAAGTGGCCTTCGGCCTCCGTAATCGTGGCGTTGAAGAGAAACAAATCGAAGCTAAAGTACTTGAAGTCCTTGAGCTGTGCTGTTTGAGCAAATACCGTCACTGGCCAATCGAAGCATTGAGCTACGGCCAGAAAAAGCGCGTAACCATTGCGTCAATTTTGGTATTGGAACCAGAGCTTCTGATCCTTGATGAACCGACGGCAGGTCAGGACTATCGAAACTACACGTCTATGCTGAGTTTCATCGAAAAGCTCAATCGCGAGTTGGGCGTAACCGTGATGATCATCTCTCATGACATGCATTTAGTGCTGGAATACACCACGCGCTCTATCGTGATTGCAGACAGTAAATTAGTCGCGGATGCACCAATGACGCAGGTATTCAGCAGTCCAGAGCTACTAGACCAAGCAAACCTCACCACAACAAGTCTGTTTGAGTTGGCTACAAAAGTTGGCCTCGAAGACACCAATGGCTTTATGCAGCACTTTATCAATGTAGAAAAAGCGCACCGCCAACAAAAAAGCGACGACGTAAACCAACTAGAGAAAGCGGTGGCATGAAAGACAATAAGATGAAGTTTGGTATCAACTACATCGATACCCAATCACCACTTCATAAGTTGAATGGCATTACTAAGTTCTTGCTTTTCATTGCTTGGGTAACGGTGGTGTTGACCACATTTGACTTGCGAATCATCGCGCTGTTGATCGTGCTTGGTTTAGGCTTACTGAAAATGACCAAAGTGCCCTTTCATGTCTACAAACCGCTGTTATTCGGTACAGGCACGGTATTACTGATCAATGCCCTGTTTATGTTCGCGTTAGCACCGCAACAAGGTACTGAATTCATGGGCTCATCAACGGTTTTACTCTCGTTACCCGGTAATTACTCGCTCACTCAAGAGACGTTGTTTTACCTAGTAACAGTGACGTTGAAATACTTCAGCATGTTTCCAATCGCGTTGGTGTTTGTATTTACCACTCACCCGACGGAGTTTTCAGCCAGCTTGAACCGCTTGGGTGTACCTTACAAAATCGCCTATGCCGTAAGCTTAACGCTGCGCTACTTGCCGGAAGTGAAAAAGGACTTTGTTAACATCATGCACGCGCAACAAGCACGCGGAGTAGAACTGAGCAAGAAGGCTCCGTTGTTCACTCGTATGAAGAACGTCGCGAAGATTCTTGGACCTCTGATTTTCTCTAGTTTAGACAGAGCCGATCAAATCTCAAACGCGATGACGCTACGTGGTTTTGGCCGCCACTCCTCTCGCACTTGGTACAGCTTAAAACCACTGACCAAAGCCGATATGATCTGCATGGCTGGGATTGCGGTGATAGTGATTGCTGCGATCAGCAAGCGTGTGATGGACACACAACTGTTCTGGTATCCGTTTTAAATTCTGAAGCTTCAAACTGAACATAACGTGGTTAGTGTTGTGACCACGTTATCTTCCGTCTTTCCCCTCGATAACTCGCCTGCTGGCTTCTTGCTTGCAAGTATTCAAAAGAAGCGGTAATTTCAGCGGCTCGCTGATGTGCCAGAAAGTTGCTTATTCAAACGACCAACATGAACTAAACTCATCAGTTTTATCAGGGGCTTAATGATCAACTGCGCACTGCCTACAATGAAAAGCCAAGTACCACTTTCAATCAACGAATCATTCAAAAAGAAAAAGCTACCAATTAAAAACCAAATAGCAATGAGTAGGTCGTTTGCAGCACCTAACGCCTCATAGCGGCGCTGAATAACGATGTGACGGCTTCCTAGATCTAAATCCAACTCTCTGCCATGTATCTGCACTGTATAGCTCCCCTCTTATTGTTTCGCGTCAGTTATGCCAAAGTTATTTCGAAATACTTAGTTCTAAACCCTAACGGACGTGGCATGCATTGACAACCATTGGGGGGGGATTATCTATTTGCAATCAAAAGAAAAGGGCGCATAAGCACCCTTTTCAGCGAGTCTAATTACAGGTATTCACTTCAATGGCTAGATAGTGAGCACCAACTTAACTCCACTTCAACAAGCGAGTTTCGTTGCCTTCTTCCGGCTTCGCTGGAATATTGAGTGACAACAGCAAGCTCACTGCTGCCATACCAGCGCCGATGTAAAATACGCTCGCAGGTGAAACAAGCCAGATGACACCAAACGTAACAGGTATTACAACCGCCGCAATATGGTTAATCGTAAACGCAACGCCTGCGGTCGACGCCATATCGGCAGGATCGGCAATTTTCTGGAAGTAGGTTTTAATCGCAAGCGCTAACGCGAAAAATAGATGATCGACAACATACAATGCTGCCGCCCACTCTGCCGTTTGCACCAAACCGTACCCGACGAACACGAAGATCAAACCGACGTATTCAAACATCAACGCTTTCCGCTCACCAACAACGCCGATAAAACGGCCTATTCGCTTCGCAAACAAGAAGTTAAAGACATAGTTAATCAGGAACAGCAACGTAATATCTGCGGCGGAGTAACCAAACTTCTCTACCATCAAGAAACCAGCGAACACCGTAAAAATTTGACGGCGTGCTCCACTCATAAACGTAAGCGCATAGTATAGCCAGTAACGTTTACGCAGGATGAGCTTCTTGTTCTGAGGTACTTTTGTCTTAAATTGTGGGAAGGCAAATGCCATCACCAAAATGAGCACAAAACCTAAACCACCAGCCATTAAATAGACCGTTTTAAAATCAAGTTTGAGCTGTTCGAGCGAAACCCAAATGGTGCCGTAGGTAAACAGAGAAGCCAAAGCTCCAACAGAAATAAACTTACCCAGCATTTCTGGCGCTTCTTCTTTAGATAGCCATTGTAAAGACAAAGACTGCTTGAGTGTTTCAAAGTAATGGAAGCCGGTGGACATTAACAAGGTTGTAAAAAGTAGACCGTACAAAGTGGGAAAATAACCTGTTAATGCCGTACCAAGCGTAAGCATCGCCAAAGAGACGAGCATAAAGCGTTGCTCTCGGATAAACAGCAATACAAACACGGCGGTAAAGGCCAAAAAACCCGGAATTTCACGCACACTTTGCAATAGGCCTATGTCTGCACCATCAAAGTTTGCTTTCTCGATAACAAAGTTGTTCAACAACGCCATCCAGGTAGAAAAAGCAATGGGCACGATAATGGAAATTAACAGGAGGAAATTTTGCGGCGTTCTCCAGCCGTGCGATGAGGTAGTCATGATGTTTCCTTTAAATATGAAGGCATCATCATAGCTTTAAATGTAACAAATTCGCAATATCATTATTATTTTAAGCCCAGAGCAAGCAGATATGGCTGAGGAATATTGTTATGAAGATAAACATCGCGCTTAACTCCTTGGCTAAGCGCGATGTTCAAGTATCAAGAGAAATAAAGCATGAGTAAATGTGCTCAGTGGCTTAATCAATGACTTTTACTGATAGGCGATTTTTAAATTCAAACACATGTTCTGGACATACATCCAAACAACGACCACAGCTAATGCAGTTTTGATCCATAACTCGACGATCTCCCTCTTTCAAAGGCTGCCGAAGCACTTCTGGTTCTGGGCAAACGTAAAAGCAATCCATGCATTTGGTGCAATCTTCGCGCCGAACAGCAGTAACGCGCAACAGGCTTTTTCGGCCTATCACGCCATAGGTAGCCCCCAGTGGACATAAGTGCCCACACCACCCATGCTCAACCAAGAGTAAATCCAACATAAACACTAGGGCGATTAGCACCCAACCTGCGCCCATACCAAACACCAACCCGCGATGCAGTGCCGCAACTGGATCTAACCATGTCCAAAGAATCGCGCCAGATAGCGCACTGCCCAACATCAAAACAGGGATCAGCCAATAACGAATCATGGGAGACCAACGATAGCTCACTTTAATGTTGAACTTTCGACGCAACCACGCCGCCAAGTCTGTTACGATGTTCAACGGGCACACCCAAGCACAAAATGCGCGCGGCGCCAAAATCGCGTAAAACACCACGACAATCACTACGCCTAACAACGCATTAAACTCCGGAACATGCCCTGTCGCCAAAGCTTGAAGCACAATTAACGGGTCACTTAACGGCACGTTATCGAGCAACATACTTGATGACAGATTACCAGTTAGAATTCCCAGCGTCGGCCCAGCCATAAACAGCGCAATGATGGTGAACTGACATAGCCGACGTAAAATCAAAAACCGATGCACGCGCCACCAACCAAGCTTTTCAAGCGCTTCTTTGCCAGCATTTTGAGCTAAATTCTTTGCCATTACTTACCTCCTTTTAGCGATTCAAGCGCACCTTCCGGCACAGGCGTCTCACTAGGGAGGATATTTTCGAGTGGTTTGTCGAGCTCTTTCCAACCAAAATTGTAGTGGCTGCCCACTTTACCTTTCGCCAAATCCGTCGGGACGACTTTAATAGCAGCGACATCCAACACGCACGCTTGTTCACACTTACCACATCCGGTACACACTTCGGAATTCACTGTAGGGATAAGTTTGGCGTGATAGCCAGTTCGATCGTTGTGAACCATCTCTAACGTGATGGCTTCATCAATCAGCGGACAAACGCGATAACAAACGTCGCATCGTAACCCTTGCCAGTTAAGGCAAGTTTCATGGTCAATAAGAACCGCTGTACCCATTCGAGCATCATCAATATCGGTTAGTTTCGGATCCAGCGCCCCACTCGGACAAGCGACAACACAAGGAATGTCTTCGCACATTTCGCAGGGAATATCGCGTGCAGTAAAGTAAGGTGAGCCAGTCGCGACGGGTGAAAGTAATGTCGCAAGTTTCAGGGTATCGTAAGGACATGCCTGAACACACAAGCCACATCGAATACAAGCTGATTCGAAATCGCCTTCCGGCAATGCACCAGGCGGACGAATAGGCACACCTTTGGTTTCTCGAGCTTGGCTTTGTAGCGATTGTAAGCCCAATACACACGCAGCTGCGCCAACACCAGCCGCAGTTCGAGCTGTATCACGCAAAAATCGGCGCCGACTTTGCGATATTTTAGACTGAGAGGATTTCATGCTATTTCCTCAACAAAACTCCCTTATCAAGTTAAGCATAAATAGCCCTAAACGTGTCGTTTCCCTATACCTCATAGGAGGTAACTCCATCCTCTATTGATTCAAGTCAACTGACGCACAGTGCCGTCGTCACAGTTTGACTAAATGCGTTTATTTACTGCGACATGAAATTCACCACGATACTCTGCAGTACGCGCCATTCTCAGTACAATAATTCAACACCTTTGCAATCTACTCGTTCAATTCGATGACAAATCACTACTAAAAATTCAAAAAAACACATCATAACAAGCTAATTTAAAAGGCATTTATCCATTAAACATAAAAAAACACTATCCAAATAAGAAAACTGTGGTTAGATTAAAAATTAAAACTAAAAAGCGAAGGAGAGAGGCATGGAAATTATCGTACGTCCAACGACCGTCGAAGACGCAGCGGCACTCGTAGAAATCTATTCACAACCAAAAGCACAACGTGAAACCCTGCAACTCCCAAAGCCTTCGCTCGCGATGTGGGTGGAAAGGTTGTCAAACATACCTGATGGTGTTTATAGCTATGTCGCTGAAATTGATGGTAAAGTCGTCGGAAATATTGGCTTTCACCACTCTCTACGTCCAAGAACGATGCACACGGCATCGTTTGGCATCGGAGTACATGATAGTTTCCATGGACTCGGTATTGGTAGCAAATTGATAGAAACAGTCACTGAACTAGCAGATAACTGGTTAAATGTGAGAAGAATTCAGATAGAGGTCAATGCCGATAACGACGCCGCCATTGGGCTTTATAAAAAGCATGGATTTCAAATTGAGGGTGAAGCGATTGACGGTTCCTTCCGTGATGGTGAATTCATCAATACCTATTACATGGCGCGCATCAGACCAGGCCAAAGATAAAACAAAGCCTCCTACTAATTGGAGGCTTTTCTTTTTAAACTTCGACTCACTTTCGTAAGTAAGCCAACGCTCTGCGAGTCAATGCTTCTGTGTAGGGATTGATCTTCCAGTGGTCGGGACTCCAACCTTTCACAAATCGCTGAAAGTCTGCCCAAGCCACAGCAAACAAAGGACGCCATTCACGCTCGACTTCATTAGGGTCAAGATTCGGTTGATAGACCATTAGCGCGTGTTGCAACTGAGCAAAATACGTATCCAAAACCCAAACTTCCATCTCTGCACAACGTTCTGGCTTAACGGCGCTACTCATAAACAGTGCCACATCTTTCATGGCACACCCGCATCCAATGTATTGAAAGTCAACCGCAGCAACGCTTGATTCTTCTTCATCAAAACAGAAGTTCGCCAATTTGGCATCACCGTGTATTAGTGTTTTAAACTTAGCTTGCGAAAGCGTTTGATCAATCAATTGAGCCGCATTTTGTAGCTCAGTGTCTTGCAATGCTTTAAGCTCGTCGGGTCTGGTTGCTAAGTGCCAGTATGTTCCGGTATGCCACAACTTATCCGAACGAACATCGATGTATCGCGCATGAAAGTTCGCCAACCAAGTGAGGCAGGCTTGTATATGCTCTAGCTGTGCATCTGTGATGACTTTTGGAAAGCCCACCTCGGCGAGATCTTCCATCACAATGAGCCATTCATTCTCCGATTGGAACGTTTTTAGACCTTGTGGTACTCGGCAGCGAGTATCCACCCCTCCGGAAAAATACTCATACCAATTCACTTCCACCTGATAAGAGTGCAACTTTCTTTGATGAGAACGGTCCGTATTCCAGCCTCTAGGATGCTCTGAAGGCTTAGGGAGTTTTACATGCTTAATGATCACCGAACGAGTAGAATAAGTAACTCGGACTAACTCTCCATAGCCTCCCCATAGCGATTGTATGACTTCTACAGAGCGGTAATTACCTAGATTGAGTTCCTGGCCAATATTTTGGTAGCGTTGGTGGTTGTTACTCATCATGCGAGCAGATGTGACCACGTTTGGTTCTTCTCCATGTAGTGAATAACATATGGGCAAACTGGTTTGATTTGATAACCGAGTGACTCAATTTCTGGCAACACCGCTTCCATCATCACTTTTCCGTACCCCTTACCTCGCAGTGCTTCAGGAACAACCGTTGATGTAATGTGCATGACATTACCCTTAAGCTGATAAATTAACTTGGCTTTATAGCCCTGCTCTAAATCAACCCAGAATGTACTATTCGTGGCTTCATGAGTTACTTTATGCATATCTTGCTCTCTAATTTTTGTTACAGATTGATTGAATCAAACTATATCACTGAATAAAATCGATACCATGCGAGAGTGCTGCTTCGCCTCACGCGATTACCTTCTTACATCAGGTACGACAATTATAATGAGAAATATGAGCCCAATTGCCAGAGACGGCAAGCTACCTCTGCAAAGCAAGAAGGCACCAGAACGTCAGGCAAGTACATTAAATAGCACCGATGCAATGGCAATGGTCGAACATGGCAGTGAAGTGAGCTTAAACGTCACCACCCCCGTTGGTACAAAGTTTATTACAACCAGCACATTTGTTGGCTGTCACTCAAATAATACTGCATTGATAGAGGTTCCGAACATCTCCGATGAAGACTTGAAATTCTATTTTCAAGAAGGCTTTTGGATCAATGTAAAAGCCTACTCTCATCGAGGTGAAGGGGCCGTTATCCCATTTCGGGCCCAATTACAGCATCGACTAGGCGATCCGTACCCAATTTTGGTGCTAGACCTACCCAACACTATGCAGGTCTTTCAGCTTCGCAAAGAAGTGCGTTACGAAGTAAATTTGAGAGCGCGTGTTTGTTTAGAAGCCTATCGAACTGAATGCGAAATAAGAGATTTATCTCGTAGTGGCTGTCGTTTTGTAACATCACCAATGAGCCGGCCACTTCAGGTTGGTGACCACGTTTCATTGGATCTAACGATGCCCGGAGAAAGTCGTATGCTAGCGCCATTGCGAGGTCGTATTTGTAATTTACAAAAATCAACGCACTATGCTCGCTACGGAATGGAGTTTGATGAGGTTGGTAAAAACAACGCTAAAAACCTCCTCAGTCACCTCAAATTTGATGGTACTAAGCTCACACTAAAAAGATAGATTTGATAACCCCTATCGCTTATCAAGAAGCTTTGAAGTGCTAGAAAACAAGAAACCCCTTACTTTTCAGTAAGGGGTTTTTATTTACTAAGAATAAGGCAGTATCTTAGATAAGAGTCATGACTTAGAAGTCGTAACGTAGACCTAGCGCTAGCTCATCTTTTTCAGCCGCGCCTTCGTTATCCATTAGATCGAAGTTGTATGATGCGTAGCCACGGAAGTTAGGCTTGAAGTAGTAAGTTACATCAACAGCTAGGTTTTCTACAGTATCTGCGTCTTCTAGTTCACCTTTGTTGAACGTAGAAGTGAATACAGTTTGACCCATAGTGTAAGCAGCGGCTAGTTCGTAGCCTTTGTAATCAAAAGTCTTACCTGCAACATCCATATCCGCGCCAGTGTAGTTACCAGCGAAGTAGAAGTCACCTACAGAGTATGCAGCTACCAGCATGAACTCATCGCTGTCGTTTTGATCTGCGTAACCAGCACCTAGTTCAAAACCAGTGTTAGCAAACGCGTAAACACCAGATAGAGAGAAGCCATCTTCCTCGTTGTCTGTAAAGCCTTGTGCATCTGTTGTGCGATCAGCAAAACGGTAGCTTGCGCGTACAGCTAGTTGCTCGAATTGGCCTTTGTAAGACAGCATGTTATCTGTACGGTCAGAAACAGGCAGTTTAAGTGCTGCTGTGTTACCGTGGTAAGCCATAATGTCAGTAAAGTCAGTAAGAACCACTAGTGCGCCGTCGTTTTTACCGTAAGTTACTTCACCGTATTTGCCACCCAGACCCGCATAAGCGTAACGAGTTTCAAGATCACTATTGTTATCTACGGCACCTTCTTCTTTTGTTTTGAACTCACCTTCCCAAAAACCAACGCCGTATAGGTTTTCATTGATTTCCTGTTTGCCTAGGAAGTTAAGACGGATGCGAGTACGGTCTTCTGCCTTACCATCCATCATAGAAAGACGCGCTTCAGCGCGGCCGCCCATCTCAAGAGAAGTGCCATCTTGGTTGTATAGTTCTGAAGCGACAACTTGAGATCCTGATGCCATTAGCGCCACTGCTACAGCTAAAGTTTTTAATTTCATTGTTATTTTCCATATCATTGTTTTATATGTGTTTTCTCACCAGAAAAACAGGACTTTTCTGTACCAACGAGAAAACTGGCGGCATAGTAGCAGCTGTTATTTTTCACGCAACGTGTTGAATAAACAGCGCTTATAGAAGAAAACACCACTTAAAATGACGATATGAATACCTCTCAACCATCAAGTTATCGGTTGAGTTAAAAAAAATGTTCGCGTCAAAAAAAAATTGACGAAAAAAATGTAAAAACAATATCACAAAACGTGATATTGCCCGCAAAAAAATCTTGTTAACTGACTGTTTTAGATAGACTTATTGATAATAAATCCGATTATTACAAACAAAAAAATCCCTGAGCATTCACTCAGGGATTTAGAGATTTGATAAGTAGATGATGAATTAAAGCTTAAAGAAACTTAATTGCTCTTTCTGCTTCTCTGCAAGTAATGAAAGCTCAGTACTCGCACTTGCACTCTGGCTGATGCCCGCTACGTTTTGGTTTACAAGCTCCGACATGTTAACCACGTTGCGATTGATATCTTGAGTAACTTGAGACTGCTCTTCGGCTGCGGTTGCTACTTGCGTGTTTGAATCGTTGATGTTGGCGACCGACTCGGTAATTCCAACCAACGCTTCATTCGCTTGTTGCGTCAGCTCGTTGTTGCGGCTAAGCATATCAAGGCTGACTTGCATACTGTCATTCGCCAGCCCAGACTGCGCTTGAAGCTCTTCAATGATCGTTTGGATCTCTTGTGTCGAGTCTTGAGTACGCGCTGCTAGCATGCGTACTTCATCAGCTACTACCGCAAAACCACGACCAGACTCACCAGCTCGCGCCGCTTCAATCGCAGCATTCAATGCTAGCAAGTTGGTCTGCTCAGATACACCGCGAATCACTTCAATAACATCGTTGATCTGTACAGATTGCTCTTTTAGACGCAAAACAACTTGCGCTGCATCGTTCAATGCTTGAGACATTTGCGCACTTGCTTCCGCACTTTCTTGGAAGATAGCCAAACCTGATTGAGCAAGTCCATCAGCTTCACGCGCGGTTGCGTCAGCAGAGGTCGCGTTATCACTCACATTATTCGCAGTGCTTGCAAGCTCGTTAACCGCAGATGCAACTTGCTCGATCTCCGCCAACTCTTGTTGAGCGTTCGCTTCCGCTTGCGTCATTACCGCAGCCAATTCGGTCGATGCAGATGCAACTTCCTCACTAATACGGGTTAACTGGTCCACAGTGTTGTATAACTGCTCTGCGGTTTGGTTTACATCTTTGCTCAGCTTAGAGATCTCATTGTCCCCATCGACATCTGCACGTACTGATAGATTACCCATTGCTAACTGACGCATCACTTCTTGCAGCTTTTGGATTGGTGTAACAATCATGCCAGATAGGAACCAAGCGCCTATCAATGAGAAAGCAAATACCGCTAAAACCGTCAACATAGCGTTATTTTGCACACGTTCATTTTGCTGATGACTTCTGATAGTAGATTGTTCAGCTTGCTCGTTTACATGCTTTGATAGTGTGTTAATTTGTTGGACCATTTCTCGGCCAACATTGCGATACTCTTTGACAAATGCACGGTACTCGCTATCCGATTTCAAACCTTGATCGTATTGGTTGAAGAAAGCAACTGAGCGCTCTGAATATCGCACATAGGATTCAATTGCTTGGCGAACTTTAACGGCATCGTCACGGAATAGGTTTCGGGCTTCAATTGCGCTTAAATCGGCATCAACTTGCTTTAAGCCTTCTTTCAATTCGGTTAGAAAATTCTCACGACGAGAAGCATCGTAAATAGCGTAAACCGCGCTTATGCGCAGAGGGTAAATTTGGTCGTCAATACTCGCCAATGTGTCTTTGTGAAAAACCAAAGATTCTTGGTTGGAAGCAATAACATCTTGCTCTGCTTGAAGATTGTTTTTAGTAATCCAAAGAGCAATAAACAAAACAATCGCGGTAAATAATACCGGAACCAAAATTTGCGTTCGTACTGACAAATTTTTCAGTGATAACTGCATGACAGGGCCTCAGTTGTATGCGTGATGTCTATATCCAAACAAACTCGAGCAGTGCTTATAACAACGTTACTTTTCGGCAGTTTGAATATCTATGCTTCCTTGCGACGGGATAAATCCCAGACGAATAAACAAGCGGCGAATATTAGAGGTCGATCACACTTTTGTCTAGTACAAAAACTCTCCATTTTCAATCTGTTATTGACAATATCCCGACAGTAGCGTCGGGATATTGTCGTTATGATAAATTATGATCACTTATGATGAGATACATTCACATTTAGGACGGTTTCAGCCTATTTTCTCAACGAATTGAGCTTAGCTTGAGCAAGGCCAAAAATGGTATCGATTGGATAAGAACCTTCATCAGTTGGCTCACCAGCAACTTTCCCCGTAAACAATTCGATAGCTTCAGTAACATGGTCAATCGCCCAAATATTAAACTCGCCTTTTTCGACTGCTTTCACGATGTCGGAACGAAGCATTAGATTGTGAACATTAGAGCGCGGAATAATGACCCCCTGCCCGTCATGACGACCTTTAATTACACACACATCATAAAAGCCTTCGATCTTTTCGTTTACGCCACCAATAGGCTGAGCTTGGCCAAATTGATTCATCGACCCTGTTATCGCGATGTCTTGTCGGTTTGGTTGCTTTGAAAAAGCAGACACAACCGCACACAACTCAGCCATGCTGGCACTATCACCATCAACACCACCATAAGATTGCTCAAAGGTAATGGTTGTCGTTAATGGCACTCGTGCCGTTTTACCAAATACGGAAGATAAGTAGGCAGACAAAATCATCACGCCCTTAGAGTGAATACTGCCACCCAAATCCACGCTGCGCTCGATATCGATAACATCCCCATCACCGTAACACGTCGTCGCTGTGATGCGATTCGGTGCACCAAACATGTAGTCACTAGTGCTCAATACCGAAAGTGCGTTCACTTGGCCTACGGCTTCTCCTTCGGTGCGAATCAGCGTTGTGCCGTTAATAAAGGTTTCCATTACGTTATCGCGTAATCGGCTTACTCGCATTTCTTGGTTATTGAGCGCCTCTTCAACATGCCCAATACGGATCATGTTAGAGTTGGCTTGACGAGCCACGTAGTTCGACTCTCGAAGCAAGTTGGCGATATTAGCCGAATGTAGAGATAGCTTGGATTGGTCGCCAGACAAACGTGAGCTGTATTCGATGATTCGAGCAATGGCTTTGCGATCGCAATGCAGCATATTGTTGTCATGCACCACGCTAGAGATAAAGCGCGCGTAATGCAGCTCAGACTCCGGCGTACGTTTCATTTCGTCTTCGAAATCTGCCGTCACGCGGAACAACTCGCTGAACTCTGGATCGTAATGTTGGAGTAATTGGTAAGTTCGGTAATCACCAAATAAGATAATTTTGATATCAAGCGGAATCGGTTCAGGATCGAGTGATACCGCCCCCGTCAATGTGACTTCTTTTTCTAGAGACGTAAAACTCAATTGACGAGCACGCAATGCGCGCTTCAAACCATCCCAAACGTAAGGCTGTTCAAGTACTTTCTGAGCATCCATTAATAGAACGCCGCCATTCGCCTTATGCAAGCTCCCTGCGCGAATCAGCGAGAAGTCGGTAAACACCGTTCCCTTGAAAGTGGCTGTCTCAATCGACCCGAAGAGTGAATGATAGTTGGGATTTTCTTCAACAACGATAGGAAATTCGCTGCTTTTACGGCTTACCAAGACGTTCACTTTATAACGACGTGGCAATTTTTTATCCAAGGATGCCGTCGCAATTTCGCCTTGCTCGCCACTTTGGTCAAGGAAGATATCTGCGTTTTCAACAATATCTTTTTGCAGCTCAGTTAAGTAGGTTTTGATTTCGGAATATTGCGCGTAATCCACTTTGAGTTTTTTGATGAAGTGAGTAATCACATCAAGCGTCACTTCATCATTGAGCTTTTTGATTTTATCGCTGTATGTCTCTTCCCACTCCGTAAGCTCACGAACCATCGAGCGCAATCGCACTTCGAGTTCATCAATAGCATCGCTGAATTGCTCTTGTTCTTTTTTGCTTAGTACATCAAAAGACTCTTCCGTATGAAGCTCATCACCGTTCATGGCGACAAACTGATAATCCCCCTGCGTAGTCAGTGTTAGGCTGATGCCCTTTTCTTTTGCCTCTCGACTAATACGATCCAGCTCGTTTTGTTGCTTAGCTGCCAATTGATTTTTTAATCGCTCAGCGCGGCTAAAGTACATTTCATTGTCGAATGCTAGGGGTAAAGCATTCAATAATTTGCCCATTAAAGCTTCAATATCAACACGTAGCTTATTTCCGATACCACAAGGCAACTTTAATACCTTTGGTGTACGGGTATCCTCAAAGTTCGCAACGTAACACCAATCAAACAGGGCTGCTGCATCGTGCTGGTGGCGATTCAGATAGCGCAAGATCATGGTGCGTTTACCTAGCCCATTCTGACCAATGGCGTAGATGTTATACCCTTTCTCTTTGATGGACATCGCAAACTCGACCGCTTTTTGCGCGCGCTCTTGGCCCACGATTTCATCAATTGGAGGTAACTCCTTGGTCGACTTACATGGCATATTCTCTAGATCTGCTACAGAATATAGCTGCTTAGCTTCCAATCTTAGTATTGCCATATCCACTTCCTTTTTTCTTATTTTCGTTATTTGAGTGTAGAGATTATTTGCTTAATTTTAAGTGATTTACCTTCCACCCTAGATTGATTGGACATTTTATGAACACATAAGTGATATTAACACGCACTTGCAATTGATAATCAATTTCATTTAATATCTAAACAAATCAAATGTTGTGGAGATGGATATGAATATTGAGCAATGCTGGATGCGCTACTTAAAAGCGGAGCAACTGATGGAACAAGGCCATTGGCCAGAAGCTCATCGTTTATATGACGACGTGCTCAACAATCTACCCAACCACATTCATCTAGCGCTAGAAAATGCACAAACTAAACCTTGCCAGTTTGTATGTCTCATTACGGGGCTTAGAGATGCCAGCGTGACGCAATCAGAGATTCTCAACAAACTCGGCTTACAGCATGATGCGTTCTCAATACTCAATCAAACTTACGCGCTATTTCAATTTTTGCAGCTAGAGAGCCATGAACTGATTGAGCGCGTAGGTCACCTACTTGGTCAACAGAGCGAAGACTTGTTAGCTCACATGGCGGCATTTTGCTCTGCCCAACGTAATGCTCAATGGATGATAGAACTCGAGCACGTAACGCGCGCGCATGAGCAGTTCTTACATTTGCAAGCAATGAGTTCGGCAAAATCTTCGCCTTCTCACCTGTATAATTAATCTAAAGCTCAAGCATTGAGGCCAGCTAGGTTTGTGCTGTCCATTACTTGAGTATCATTTGCTTTATCAACCACAAGGATCTGTGATGTCTTCTAAAACCATTCTTTCGGTGAACAACCTATCAGTCAGCTTTACGACAAACGATGGGATCGTCGATGCAGTAAAGAATGTTAGCTTCGATTTAAAAGCAGGCGAGACGCTGTCCATCGTTGGCGAATCTGGCTCTGGCAAGTCAGTATCAACCAATGCACTGATGAAACTACTGCCAGACAACGCTATTTTGCATGAAAGCTCATCCATCATGTTTGAGGGTAGCTCCATCTTGGATAAAACAGAGCGTGAAATGCAAAGTATTCGCGGTGATCGCATTGGCATGATTTTTCAAGAGCCGATGACCTCACTAAACCCGTACATGCGGGTGGGTATCCAAGTCGCTGAGGCCATCATGTGTCACCGCCCGGTCGACAGACGAACAGCAAAAGCAAAGGTGTTAGAGCTGTTTGAATTGGTTCATATGCCAAACCCAGAAAAAGCGTACAACAAGTACCCACACGAATTTTCTGGTGGTCAATTGCAACGCATCATGATTGCGATGGCACTGATTAACGAGCCCGATATTTTGATCGCCGACGAACCTACAACAGCGTTGGATGTCACGGTTCAAGCAGAAGTGTTGCACCTGATTAAAGAAATTCAGGCTCAGATGGGCATGGCAATCCTATTTATTACTCATGACTTAGGCGTCGTAAAACACTTTGCAGATCGTGTCATTGTGATGTGTAAAGGAGAAGTCGTCGAAGAAGGCGAAACGCAAACACTCTTCGAGGACCCAAAGCACGAATACACACGTATGCTAATCAACTCGATTCCTAAAGGCAGTAAGGAGCCTATTAGCGAAAGTGCTACACAGCTTTTAAAGGCCGACGATATACGAGTCAAATTCTTGGTAAAGTCGCACTTTATTGCGAGCAAGAATGAGTACTTCGAAGCGGTAAAAGGCATTTCTCTTGAGCTTAAACAAGGAGAGACCCTCGGGATCGTTGGGGAGTCCGGTTCAGGTAAGTCTACACTCGGCCGAGCTTTGATAGGTCTACTGCCCTCAACTGGCAAAATAGAATACAAAGGCCAAGATATGGCCTTGCTGACAAACAAAGAACGTTTTGAGCTGAAAAAAGACGTTCAGATGGTATTCCAAGACCCTTATGGTTCGCTTTCTCCTCGTATGACTATCGGCGAGATCATCACAGAAGGATTAACTGTCCACCAACCAATGTTGAGTAAAAAAGAACGTATGCAGAAAGCGCGCGACGTGCTCCGTGAGGTCCGCTTAGATCCCGCGTCCATCAACCGTTATCCGCACGAGTTTTCAGGAGGCCAGCGTCAGCGTATTGCTATCGCGCGAGCACTGATCCTTGAACCTTCGTTTATTCTGCTTGATGAGCCAACCTCTGCATTAGACCGCTCGGTGCAACTGACAGTGATTGACCTTCTGAAAGATTTGCAGAAAAAACACAATATTGGCTACTTGTTTATTAGCCACGATCTATCAGTAGTTAAAGCACTCTCTGATCGTGTTCTAGTCATGCAAAAGGGCGAGGTCATGGAACAAGGTACGGCCGAAAAGATTTTCCAAAACCCTAAAAATGACTACACGAAAAAACTGATAGATGCCTCATTTGATCTTGAAAACAGTGAAAATCAGCACAATGCGGCTTAGGTTCATCACAGTTTCATATTCATAAACTAGGATTAAGAAAAGGTGATAAATTCATCTTGTCTTAAGAATGGCGTAGCTGCCTTTCGGTTTGGCCGCCGAGACTGGTTGGTTCAAGGGTCAGACTTAGTCAACCTGGCTCAAATACTGGCAAACAGTATGAATTGAGTTCCCCCAACCATGAAAAATGCCGCGACACTGTCGCGGCATTTTTTTATTCTCAGAAGCTTCGAACAACTAGGGCATTAAATCGACTCAATACCCATATTATGTAACGTAAATGCATACACGTCTGTGGTGAGGTCAATTTGCTTACTCAGCGGCATTCCTGCACCATGACCTGCATTGACATCAATGCGTATTAATACTGGATTAGCGCCTTGCTGCTTGTCTTGCAGCTCCGCAATAAACTTGTACGAATGTGCTGGCACAACTCGGTCGTCGTGATCGGCGGTTGTCACCAATGTCGCAGGATATTGCACGTTTTCTTTTACATTGTGAACAGGAGAGTAGCCAAGCAAGTATTGGAACATCGCTTCACTTTGCTCCGACGTGCCATAGTCATACTTCCAGCCTTCTCCAGACGTAAACGTGTGGTAACGCAGCATATCAAGCACGCCAACCGCAGGCAGCGCGACTTTGAATAGTTCAGGGCGTTGCGTCATACACGCTCCAACTAACAAACCACCATTAGAACCACCGCGAATCGCTAGGCGATCCGAGCTCGTGTAGTCGTTTTCAATCAGGTATTCCGCCGCCGCAATAAAGTCATCAAACACGTTTTGCTTTTGCTGCTGAGTGCCTGCGTTGTGCCAGGCTTTACCGTATTCACCGCCGCCTCGCATGTTGGCGACAGCGTATATACCACCCAACTCTAGCCAGTTGGCTACATTGCCAGAAAACATTGGAGTGAGGCTGATGTTAAAACCGCCGTAACCATACAACATGGTTGGTGCTCTACTATCAAGTGCAATGCCCTTCTTGTATGAAATGATCATCGGAACTTGCGTGCCGTCTTTTGAGGTGTAAAACACCTGTTTTGATTCATACTCATTACGATCGAACGGTGCCTTTGATTCTTGAAACAGTGTCGATTCACCAGACTCAACATCAAATGAGAAGATCGTCGGAGGCGTCACGTAGTTAGTGAATGTGTAATAAAGTGTGGTTTCTTCTTTTTTACCCGCCAGACCATAAGCCGTGCCTTCTCCCGGCAATTGTACATCTCGAATCCACTCACCTTGGTAGTTAAACTGCTGCACTTTAGAAAGCACATCTACCATATAAGTCGCAAACAGATAACCGCCACCTTTGCTGATTTCTAACGGCTGTTCTTGTTCAGCAATCACGTCAGCCCATTGTTCTGTCTGAGTGTTGTAGCTGACAACTTTGCCATTCGGCGCGTCTAGGTTGGTGTAAAGCAGCAAGGTTGCGTCTTGGCTATCAATTAAGTAGGTGTCGCCTTGCGTTGTATCGCGCAGCGTCACAATTGCTTGGGAGTCAGACTGTAAATCGATATAAAACAGACGATTACCCGATGTAGATTCTGCGCCAGAGATAATGAGGAAGCGATCATCTGTCGTCGTCGTACCAGACACATAACGATGAACTTGCGTATCCAACTCACCAAAAATCACTTTATCTTCAGATTGAGGTGTACCAAGTTCATGATAATAAACCTTGTGATGCTCAGTTCGAGCAGACAACTCGCTGCCTTGCGGCTTATCGTAGCTTGAGTAATAGAAGCCTTTGCTGCCCAGCCAAGAAATCGACGTAAACTTCGCATCAACAATCTCAGGCTCTAACTGTTCTTTGGTTTCCGTATCAATGACAAAGATCTTACGCCAATCACTGCCCCCTTCCGAGATGGAATACGCGACCAAACGATAGTCTTTAGAGAAGCTGACTTCGCCAAGAGAGGTCGTGCCCTCTTCGGAGAAAGTATTTGGATCAAGGAAAACCTCGGCTTCTCCCTCGCCTTTACGTCGATACAATACGCTTTGGTTTTGCAAACCGTCGTTTTTGTAGAAGTAGGTGTAGTCACCACGTACAAATGGCTGGGAATATTTTTCGTAGTTTTGACTCTTCGCCACTAAGTCACGGATTTGTTGGCGGTACGGTATCTGACCAAGGAAATCGAAGGTGACCGAATTTTGACCCGAAACCCATTGTGCGGTTTCTTCACTTAGATCATCTTCTAACCAGCGATAAGGGTCGGCAATGTCGTGACCAAAATAAGTGTCCACGACAGAATCTTTACGTGTTTTTGGGTAATGCATAACGTCCGTGTTACTCCGTTGTTTTTATTAAGTTGTTTATCTTCAATCGTTTTATTGCGGTGATTACCTTAGAGCACCCAATTTTGATTTCAACGACATTGTTTTAAATCTATGAAGAACCTAGAAATAATGAGATATCGTTAAGTACCGGTCACGAATGTGCTCAATAAGCAGCTTTACTTTGTTCGGTGGTTGACGAGTAAACGGATACACCGCGTAGATACCCAACTTTTTACCTACTAATTCAGGAAAAATATCCACCAGTTGACCATTACGAATATCGTGATACACCAAACAGCGCGGGACGTAAGCAATACCATGGCCGCCCAGAGCGGCTTTACGTAATGCGGTCGCGTTATCAGTAGAAAAGCAGCCCGATACTTTGACGATGTAATTGCCATCTTCTCCTTTAAACTCCCAATCCGTTGCACCTGTGGTTTGGTAAGCGTATTGCAGACAATTGTGCGTGGTGAGATCAATCGGCTCGATCGGTTTCCCATTTTTCGCAATATAAGAAGGGGACGCGCATACCACCCATTGGGAATCGAGAATATGTCGTGCGATCAAACTGGAGTCGGCTAGGTAGCCAGTTCGAATGACTAAATCGTAACCATCAGCCACTAAATCGACAAAGCGATTATCCAATGACATGTCCACGGTCAGACCCGGATGAAGGTTACAAAATTCGGCAACAGCATCAGCAAGTATCAAATCTCCAGAGATACACGGCACGGACATTTTTATATGACCGCTCACATTCTCTCCAAAGCCTGCAACAGCATCCATAGCCTCCTGAGTGGCCTGCTTCACATTTTTAGCACTGTGGAGTAACACCTTACCTGCCTCGGTCAAGGTTAATTTGCGCGTTGTTCGATATAATAGCTGAGCCCCTATTTCTTCCTCCAACCTCGCCATTCTTTTGCTAACTACCGAATTTGTAAGGTTATTTGCCTCTGCAACCTTACTAAAGCTGCCAAGTTCGATTACTTGAGAAAATAGGATTAAGTCGTCTGCTCTCATACCATTATGTCACTTTTGGAATTAATTATTTTCATTATTTCCCTATATCAACAAAAAATAAAGGAGTAAATTCACGCCAAATTAACAAAACCATTACAACAAAAAGTCACCTCTACAGCGGATTGACACCGTTCGAGAAGTCAGCGTACGAAGGATGTACAAATGAGTGAAACCCTACTTGCCCTAGTGGCATTTTCGCCAATTGTTGTTGCCGCCATCTTATTGGTTGGTCTCAACTGGCCTGCTAAAAAAGCCATGCCTGTTGCGTTCGGTCTAACCGTCGCTATCGCACTAATGTTTTGGGATATGTCAGCCAATCGCGTACTGGCCTCCGTATTCCAAGGACTGGGCATTACTGTCTCTGTTCTATGGATCGTG
Source organism: Vibrio sp. 1641 (assembly GCF_033339995.1). Lineage (NCBI taxonomy): Bacteria > Pseudomonadati > Pseudomonadota > Gammaproteobacteria > Vibrionales > Vibrionaceae > Vibrio > Vibrio sp. 1641. The sequence goes on along the minus strand of NZ_JAWOVP010000001.1, from coordinate 387,906 downwards.
TTTGGTGCCATCTTCTTGCTCAACACTTTAAAACACACTGGAGCGATCACCACAATCCGTAATGGATTTACCGATATTTCGGCTGACCGCCGTGTACAAGCCATCATCATTGCTTGGTGCTTTGGCTCGTTCATTGAGGGCGCATCTGGGTTCGGTACCCCGGCAGCAATCGCTGCACCACTACTGGTTGCAATCGGCTTTCCTGCGCTAGCCGCTGTCCTTATGGGCATGATGATTCAGTCAACGCCTGTTTCATTCGGCGCGGTAGGCACGCCTATCATCGTAGGTGTAAACAAAGGTTTAGACACCCATAACATCAGTGAGTCGTTGGCCGCACAAGGTGCAACGTGGGAAATGTACCTGCAAGATATCACAGCGCACGTTGCTGTCATTCACGCAGTCGTAGGTACGATGATCCCAGTATTAATGGCGATGATGTTAACACGTTTCTTCGGCAAGAACAGAAGCTGGAGTGAAGGTCTGGATATTCTACCATTTGCACTATTCGCTGGTGTCTCTTTCACCGTTCCATACGCGTTAACCGGTGTTTTCTTAGGTGCAGAGTTCCCTTCACTTATCGGTGGTTTGGTTGGTCTGTCTATCGTTGTTACCGCAGCGAAAAAAGGCTTCTTAGTACCAAAGACTAAGTGGGATTTCGAAAGCGAAGACAAGTGGCCTGCAGAGTGGTTAGGCTCGCTAAAAGTCGATCTAAACGACAATCCGGGCAAGCCAATGAGCATCGTAAAAGCTTGGGTTCCATATGTAATGCTGGCAGTTATTCTCGTCGCAAGCCGCGTAAGCCCTGAGCTGAAAGGCTTTGTACAAAGCGTAAGTTTGTCGTTCAGCAACATTCTTGGTGAGACTGGCGTTAGCGCTGCGATTCAGCCGTTATACCTTCCTGGAGGCATTCTGGTGTTTGTCGCACTACTTGCTGCAATGTTACAAAGCGGTAGTGTAAAGCCATTGCGTGAAGCGTTTGGCGAGTCAAGCAAAACACTGATTGGGGCGGGTTTTGTCTTGGTATTTACCATTCCGATGGTTCGTATCTTTATCAACTCAGGCATCAACGGTGCTGACCTAGCAAGTATGCCCGTCACAACCGCAAACTTCGCCTCTGACCTTGTTGGTTCTGCGTTCCCAGCGCTGAGTGCCACCGTTGGTGCACTGGGTGCGTTCATCGCTGGCTCAAACACGGTATCAAATATGATGTTCAGCCAGTTCCAATTCGAAGTGGCACAAACGTTGTCTATTTCGAGTGTGATTGTTGTATCACTCCAGGCCGTCGGTGCTGCCGCAGGTAACATGATTGCGATTCACAACGTTGTTGCCGCATCAGCCACGGTAGGTTTGCTTGGTCGTGAAGGCGCAACATTGCGTAAGACGATTATCCCTACGTTCTACTACATTGTAATGACAGGCATTATTGGATTGGTGCTGATTTATGGCTTCCAAATGACAGATGTCTTGATGAAGTAACGCGAAATGCAGGGTTTACAGCCCTGCCTAATTTGACACAGCTGTCTGCACTACTACCCCGACATGTTGATTTAGCTTGCTACATCAATTCCCCCGACAGCTGTGTCACCCTTTCCAGTTTGCATAACTGATTGAGTGATTTAACAAAATTTTTCAACCAATTATGTAAATGGGTTACCAACATCACCGATTCAAACGTAAGTGAACCATAGGTAACTATACTCATTTTGATGTCTTCACTGCTTTGCGATGAAGGCTCAACGAAAGAGCAAATTGCTCCACAACTTTGCTTAGAATAACCGCTAGGACACCATTATGATTATCTCAGCTTCTACTGACTACCGCGCTGCCGCGAAAGCCAAGCTTCCCCCGTTTCTATTCCATTATATTGATGGCGGCTCTTACGACGAACGCACGCTGAAGCGTAATACTGACGATTTAGGTGATGTCGCTCTTCGCCAACGCGTCCTACGCGATATGACAGATTTGAGCCTCGAAACCGAGATCTTCGGTGAGAAACTGGCAATGCCAATCGCGCTAGCTCCTGTTGGTCTAACTGGTATGTACGCGCGCCGAGGCGAGGTGCAAGCAGCAAAAGCAGCCGAGAAAAAAGGCATCCCATTTACTATGTCGACTGTTTCGGTTTGTCCGATTGAAGAAGTCGCACCTGCAATTGAACGTCCAATGTGGTTCCAGCTTTACGTGCTTAAAGACCGTGGCTTTATGAAAAACGTACTTGAGCGTGCAAAAGCAGCAGGTGTAACAACGCTGGTGTTTACCGTTGATATGCCAGTTCCTGGCGCACGTTACCGTGACATGCACTCAGGTATGAGTGGTCCTAACGCAGCCATGCGTCGTGTATTCCAGGCGATGCGCCACCCAAGCTGGGCGCTGGATGTGGGTCTACTTGGTAAACCGCACGACTTAGGTAACATCTCAACTTATCGTGGCGAACCAACAAAGCTAGAAGATTACATCGGCTGGTTAGGCGCAAACTTCGACCCTTCTATCTCCTGGAAAGATCTTGAGTGGATTCGTGATTTTTGGGATGGCCCAATGGTTATCAAAGGCATTCTAGATGAAGAAGACGCGAAAGATGCGGTACGTTTCGGCGCAGATGGCATTGTGGTATCTAACCATGGTGGCCGTCAGTTAGATGGCGTACTTTCAAGTGCTAAAGCACTACCAAGCATTGCGGATGCGGTAAAAGGTGATCTTAAGATCTTCGTAGACTCTGGTATTCGTACTGGTCTTGATGTCGTTCGTATGCTCGCACTTGGTGCAGACTGTACGCTTCTTGGCCGTTCATTTGTGTACGCATTGGCAGCACAAGGCGGAGCAGGCGTTGAAAATCTACTGGATCTGTACGATAAAGAAATGCGTGTAGCAATGACGCTGACTGGCGCTAAGTCTATCGCGGATCTTTCACGCGATTCGCTAGTGAAAATCCCATAATCTTTGCAATCGAGCAAAACAGAAACGAAAAAACGAGCCAACAGTGGCTCGTTTTTTATTGCTCTTCAACCCGATAATTTGACGAGCAAGCTAGCTAACTTGGTGAACGTACTCGATCACGACTTGGTTTCCGTCGATAAACACGTTACTGATATCGCCATCCACCGTCACACGATTTTGTAAATAAACGGTACCAGATGCAGATAGGTCACGCTCCGTCAAAGACGGAATCACCTGACCAGGACGTACATGTAGCTGCTCGCATAGCTGTTTTACAAAACCTAGCGTCAGTGGAGAATTACCACGTAACAAGCCAGAAAACTCGTGTAGACTCAAACCAAGGCGCTTCGCCATTTCCATTTGAGTGATGTGCATTTTGGCTTTTTGTGACATCCAGATGTCGTAGAGCGCGTTTCGATCCAGCTCTGTAAATTCCATATCTGCCTCCGCTAATTCAAGAGCCAATACACTCTCACACTTACTTAAGATAAATGTTAGCGATAAGTCAGAGAAGTTATAATTGATCGTCCAAATATCAACCCTCAATCATTGGTAGCGTACCTCTGAACATGCATGAGGCGGTCGCTCAGCAAAACGTAAAGGTAACTCTCTTGTCATTGGAAGGAAAAGTCCATCTCGGGCGGTTTAGACATAAGTAAATGATTTAAAGGAAATCACTGGGGTGAAGGAGTAATATCTGCTACCTTTCCTTCCATGGTTCACTAGAAATAAGTTACATATGCCACAGTGGTTTACCGAATTACAAAGCTACATTGAAACGTCTCATCAAAATTGGAGTGGAAGCGTCCTTTTCATTACGCTCGCTAGCTTTATAGCTTGGATAGCTTGGCGGCTGATCCGCTCTCGCCTCGCTGCGCTCGTAGAGAAAACGCCCTTCCACTGGGATGACATGTTGCTTGATGCGCTAAAAGCGCCCGTCAGCACACTCATTTGGTGTTGGCCAGCAACCGTCTCTATTGGCATCATATTGGAGAGCGAGCTCAACGATAAAATAAACTGGTTAAGTACGCTGAAACTGATTTTAATCATCAGCATCTTCGTATGGACCGTTATGCGGCTCATTACCAATGTTGAAGAGCATGTTCTCGAACAAAAGAACCGAGATGAAACAACAGTACAAGCGATAGCTAAGGTCGCGCGCCTGTTCTTTATTACCGTCGGAATTCTAACCGTAATGCAGGCATTTGGTCTGTCACTATCGGGCCTACTTACCTTCGGTGGTGTTGGTGGCTTGATCGTCGGTTTAGCGGCGAAGGATTTGCTGTCTAACTTTTTTGGAGGTCTTATGATCTACTTCGATCGTCCATTTAAAGTTGGCGATTGGATCCGTTCTCCAGACCGACAAATAGAGGGGACGGTAGAACGCATTGGCTGGCGTATGACCATTATCCGAACTTTCGATAAGCGTCCACTGTATGTGCCAAACTCAGTGTTTAGCAGCATTGTCGTAGAAAACCCATCTCGCATGCTGAACCGACGTATCTACGAAAAAATTGGACTTCGTTACGACGATGCTGAAAAAATGCCGCAAATTATCACCGCGGTAAAAGAAATGCTGAAAAATCACAAAGACATTGATGCACGCCAAACACTTATCGTCAACTTCGATACATTCGGTCCATCATCGTTGCACTTCTTTATCTATACCTTTACTAAAACCGTGAATTGGGTGAGATACCATGAGGTTAAGCAGGACATACTGCTTAAGGTAATCAACATCATTAAAGAGCACGATGCAGATATCGCGTTCCCTACTCAGACGCTTAAGCTTGATCCTATACAAATGGTAAAAGCGGAAGAGCAAGAAGATCACGGCTTCTAGTTCTCACCAATACCCAAATAATCAAGCCCGCTGTGTTTAAGCGGGCTTTTTATTTTTCTTCGCATGAAGTGGTTATTGTTGCGTTAACACCATACGTGCATTCAGCGGTTGGATTGGGCGATTGTTTTTCCCCATTACTTCCGAAAAAGATTTTATCTGCTCAGGAGAAATAGTTTGTGCTTCTTTCATCACCAACCAACGTACACCTTCAGAGCATGGCGGTGTCGTTAGTGAGCCGTTAAAGCGGTAGTAGTCTTTATCACTTGGGATAAGGGCATCAGCATCAAATGGAACCTTGATGGTAACGTCTTGATCTTTAGTTGGAATGTTAGCTAGCATCTTAGCTAGATCTGGGTTCGCGTCACCCAGTTTAAAGAACACCGCGACAACAGCTAGATGACCTACTTTGTCGGCATGCACAAAGTGTGCTTCTAGAGGGTATTCTTTACCGTCCACATGGTTTTCAGATGGCGTATGGAAGTGGAACTGTTTCAACGTAAACTCTTTACCATCAATGGTGAGTGTGTTTTTACCTTCTAAACCAGTCTGTAAAGTGTGACCGTTGTTCAGCAGTGAAATTGCCTTACCTTCGTAGTCGAAATTCAATTTTTCTAGCTTCGCTTCGGTCGCCGATTCAATGTTGATTGGGCTCTGGTTTTGACCTTTTGCGCACTCAGATGCAAACTCACCCCAATGAGCAGGTCCATGGTTTCCCTCGTAGCCCCAGCTTGCTGCATAAGCTGTTCCTGTAAATACCAGTGCCAAACCTAATGTTGTTAGTGACTTCTTCATCATTTTCCTTATTTCTGAAAGTTAAATTCCGTGAGAATAAAGCCATACTAATCTCACAAAATTAAGCAGTGACAGAGTGAAAACTATGATTACAAAAGATTTTTGGAATAGAAGCCTCTAATGATGTAATTGACATGATGCTCAAAATTGAACGTCAACGATTATTGAGTCGGTGTAAGTACCTGCAGGAGGGGTCGTTTGGCTGGTTAGTATCTGCGCGCGATAATTATAATTCTGTGGAGTGATACCATCAGGAATAGAGCCGCCAGTATCGACGTCACTGTGTTCACGACGTTCAGAACTGGTTCCTCCCCAGCGATCCATCGATGATGACTTATAGATTTCATACTCCAAATAGTGACCACTAGAAATCATTCGCCGCTGACCGCCGGACGCATTTAGGCCATCATTCAAGCCAATGGAGAAGGAACTATTCTTGGTACAAGTTAACGATATAACCTGACTGACTGGCTCAAAACCGGCCACTAATGGGGACGAACCAAAATCAATATCTGGCGCCGTGATCATACAATCAGGGGTCACTTCCAACTCAACCGTAATCACGCTTTGAGCGCTGCCATTGGCGCGGCCAATGCATACCCCTAGAACCCCGATACCCTTACAGTAATCCCAAATCCAGGATACGGTGATTTGGTCTTTGTAAGTCCCAGCGGAAAGATTACTACCCACTCCCGTCCGAGCATAGAGCGGAAACTCGGCTTGAGTGCCAAACAACCCGAGTAAATCGAGTAACCCGATTTCAAAAAAATTGTAAGTTTGGCCGAATACATACTCTTGTGAAAGACCTGGATCGCCAAAAATCTGATAGCTGAGCTCCGAACTCGGATCATCCTCATTTAATAGCAAACCATTATTTATACTGTTAAACGTTGCTGATACGTAGTCGCCACTTAACAAAGACACAAGTGTAGAAAAGTCACACGTAATCCCCGCATGAGGCTGAGCTGAGCTTTGCTGCTGAGAGCTTGCAACAGTAAACGAAGAAACATTGCCAAACAAGATTAAAGGTGCTGCCGCCGTGAGCTGACAAGCCATTGTCGAGCACGAGAAAAAGAGAAGTAGGCTAGCAAACCAGCTGCGCAAAATCATAGTGCGGTCTCTTCTTCGGCTTTGATACAAACCTGCTCAGGCAATGTTTGTATTTTTTGACTGTCACGCTGATACAACCCCTCAATAAACACTTTACATGGCGACTGTCCTTGAGGATAAAACTGAATATAGCGGCCTGGGTCAACGCCTTCAAAGTACGTAAAACCATCCCAACCAATTTGGCTTGTTAAGCCCGTTTCTGAGCGGCCATATGTACCAATCGGAAGGAACAAATGATTTTCGTCTACCACCGTCATGCTCAGTGCAATTTGTAGCTCTATTGGGAACTCTAACAGGTAGCCGTAGCCCGAATGTATCGAAGCAAACTGCTCTGTTGCGGAAAACGCAGCATTGGCAGGTAAATTAAGTGGATCGATTTCATATTTGGCGGTGTAATACGCCGTAGCCCAAGGAACAAGTAAGTAACCTTCATCATCTGTCACTCCGACAATTTGATTTTCATATTTAACCGGAATACCTTCAAAACCACTGGTGCTCACCACAGCGAAGCTGTCATACACTTCATTCGCTGGGAATATTTCTCCATCCAACGTAGAGACCGAACCTGCCATTTCCGCAAAATAATCATAGTCGCCACTGGTGCCATTTAACCCCGCTCTGAACTGCGCCCATGACGCACGGTAGGTCAAATCAGCCTGTTTACGGTTTTCTGGGTGTTCGTTAATATCATGCGCTAAATTGACGCCCCATCCACCTCGTATTGGCGCAAGGCGGCTGTAACCCACTCGCCCTCGCACATCGCCATCGTCCTCTCTTTTCAGCGTTAGCCCCGAACTTCCCCCCAAAGAACTGAAAGGTGGAGAGAATTGAGCCAACGTAACACTCTGACCACCAATACTATGGTTGTAAGAAAGGGACATATTGATATTAAAAGGCAGAGCGTAGCTATAAGTAAGATTTAGGGTACGTGAATCTGAGTCGGATTGTTGAATATCAAAGTACCCACCAGAAAGTGAGCCCCAATCTCCCAAACGGACTCCCATATTGATTTGTGATAGATGGCGCGACGCGAGTGAAGCGTCCTTGCCTTCATCGAGCATTTCGTAATTTGGTAAATGAGATAAGGTATAAAAGTCGGCTTGTTCTACTTGAGTTCGAGCAGCGAAGCTAAACAGCCGAGACTGATAACTATAACCTAGCGCATATGAGGTAGATTGATCCTGAAAATTACTCACACGAAACGAGGCATCCACCGTACCTAAGTTGAAAGCATTGGTGACAAAGCCCAGCCTCGCAACGATCAGGTCATCTTTTGCTTCAGCTTGAGCTTCTAATGTTAACCAATCAGTCATGCCATGACGCAGAGCGGTAACCACGCCACCGTCTCCATAGTCGTTAGATGCATTACCGAAATTTTCTCTGATCGCACCAATACTCGCACTGTAAGATGTAAATCCGGTCTTGAGTAGATCGGAAGAGAGAAAAAATGGGCTGGTCATGACCGTTTGCTTACCCTGAGCATCCGTTGCAATTACCGTTGCTTCCCCAGCACCAGAGAGCATTGGAATATCGTTAATAATGAAAGGACCGGGACCAACATTCATTGAGTCAGTTTTAAAGCCATTGATAAACAAATCTAACGTAGTGGGCGCTGTGACTTCACCGTAAAATGCAGGTAACGGCGTCGTCACGACATCCGGACGCATAGAGAAATCATGTGATAACTGAATACCCGCCAGTCTTACTGGTTGGCTCCAAGATAAAGGGCGAACAATATAGTCCCCTACCTCCATACGAATTCGCTTCTCTTGATTGACGTACTCGTAACTCGTATCAAAACGAGTGTACTGGCTGCTTTGCTGGGACTGAACATCGCGATGAAAGTTAGATTTAAATATCCCGGTAGTAGAAAAAACGCCAAACTCAGAAAAGGCTCTGACTTCATGATTTATAGAAACCTCCTTTTGTCGGCTTTCGTTCTCGTACACACCAAATACGTTGTAGTTAAGCAGGCCACCACGCCCAAACTGAGCCGGGGAAAATCGCCCCATATCCTGCGCTGATAAGCTCTGCATCGGTAACCAATTAGGCGGTACGTCAATTGTAAGTTGCAATGACGATTGCAAGTAACGCACGTTAACTCCTGGGATAGACGTAACCTCAAGTCTCTCTTCAGTTCCAGGCAACGACTTGGCGGTAACCCCAACTGAAATGAGGTCCTCCCGGAGCAAAAAGAACTGATCGCCAACTCGCTCAACTTTCGCAACAAGCCCGGTTGCTCTTTGATTGATCACCAACTCCAGATTGAGGCTAATATTCTCAAACTTTTCTAATGAGAAATTTTCAGGACTCGGTAGCTCAGAGAAGTGGTTTGCTGAATTTGCACAAAGACCAATACTGCTCCACGTTACGCTAAGTAATATCAACCAAAAGAAAGCATTCATTGTATTAAATCTATTCATTATTGCTTCAATGGTATTTGGTAACGTTTACCTCCAATATTCGCGCTCAAACTCATAGGTCTGACATTACTATGGGGAATAGACCAAACCTTATACTGTTCAGGAAGAATATAGCCAGCTAGTCCATCGGAAATAACGACAGGATCTTTATTTGGTAGGTTCAATTGTAAATTCACTAAGCGAACATGGTGTTTTCCTGAATTTTTAATGTGAACAAAACTCTGATTATTTTTCTTAATAAACTGTGCCTGTAAATCATCCCATAATTCACTGTCACGGTTTGGTTTTTGAGTATCAGTCAGCCCTTTCCCGTAAATAAACAAAGGTATCGAGTAACGCATTCGGACTTTTACAGCGAGTTCATTTTCCGTCAATTCTGTTTGAGGGTTTTGAGTTGGCGGTAATTCATCTATGATCACTCGGTATGCATACTCCTTACCCGCAGAGGCCTCATCTTGGTTGATGATGCGGATTAACTGCTTTTCACCTGGTTCAATTTTGACAAACGGAGGAGTTGCAATTAACTGGCTTTGACTTGAATAACTATCTTCTCCTTCGTTTTGTTCCCACTTAAAAATTCTCACCTGTAAATAAGAATCAACACTGCCTTTATTTACCATCCAAAGTGATGTTGCATTACTCTCCTCTGATATTTTGGGGTAAATCGGCCAAATTAATAATGAGTTAGCGTTGGCATTTGAGAAAAAAACAAAAAGGAAGGTTATTAATAATAGTTTTTTGAGTATGAATTCCATTTCACCCCTCCAAAGTTCACTTACCACTCTAATGTCAGCGTAAGCGTATCCATATAAATTCCAGCCATTTCATTCCCATTTATTGTCGCCTTTGCCCAGATAGGAAACTGAATATTATCTGGGTCTTGGTCAGTATCGACGGAATATTGCGTGTCAATATCAAGCACCTGCGTGTAATTTAGATCCTGGAACAAAAAGTAATCTACCGTTGTCGCTTCTTCACTGTGCTTTAGCTTACGTACACCATCCGATGCATTCATCCCGCCATTTACGGAAACATTCATCGTAATACCCGGAGTACAACTTAATGTGAGTGATGAACTGTAAGTGATGCTGCCTTGTACTTCCGTCGCGTAAACTGAAGAATGCTCACCAAAATCTAACGTGCCTATTTGCCCGGCTTGGGTTGCGCTTTCTTCTTGTACTGCGCCGTTAATCAAACAACCTGTATCTACGGTGGCAGACACCTGAAAAGTTTGTGTCGCATCAGCCAGCACAGTTAAAGAGCACAAACTCATCGCGACAAGTGAAAAGCCCCTAACAACCAGCGTCACGTTTTACCAGCTTAGCGTCACACTGATGGTATCGGAGTATGTACCGGCAATGCTGCTCGTACCGTAAGCTTTCGCAAAAAGCTCAATAGTTTGCGATGTTGCACTAGTAAATTCAGACAGAGCTACCGTCCCGCCTTGTATAATTTGTGTGCTTCGGTCTGAGTCGGTAAACAACGTATAATCAATAAATTGCGCGCCATTTGACATCGCGTAGGTACCAACGGTCGCACTTGCATCATACAATCCGGTGCCCAATGTAAACGTCGGTGTCACACCGTTACTACAAAGCACTTCAATACCCGTCGCACTACCACCATTTACCACACCATCTTGTTCACTGAAGATTGCAGGCACGTCTCCAAAGGCGAGTGAGCCAAAGCCAACGCCAGAAGCTGCATCTACCGCATTGTTTCCATTAATCACACAACCTTGTACAAGGTTAATTGAAACATCAATCGTACCGCTCACTGACGCTCCACTCGCTTGCCAACTAAATGAGGTTAAGAGCAGAGGCATCATCAGATAAAATCTTTTCATATAAAGCTCCATTTTTACATTCCACTGTATATCGGTAACCTTTTTATTAGTTATAGCTCAATTATGACAAACCAAATGCATATGAAATGTAAAACAATAAAAAGAAGCAGGATAAGGATAAAGACGAACAGCAAATAAAAATATTAAACTTAAAAGTGACGATTTTTAAGCATGTAATGCTAAAAAATAACCACTAAAAACAAATGGTTATTATCTTGTTCCAAATACAGAATCGACAATGAGTTAGAAGGTAGGGTGAAGTTGAGTGGAAAAAATCTAAAAAAAGTAGCAGAACGACACGAGAAGTTTAGAAAAGATTGGCGACCATTTCTTCCCGAAACAAGAATCTTCATGAAACAAAAATGCGCCCCAAAAAGGAGCGCATTTCTTACTTGAATAAGTTATTCCCAATCAAGAATAACTTTGCCTGACATACCGCTGCGCATTACATCGAAGCCTTCTTGGAAGTCATCAATCTTGTAGTGGTGCGTGATGATTGGCGATAGATCCAGACCAGATTGGATCAGTGAAGCCATCTTGTACCAAGTTTCGAACATTTCGCGACCGTAGATACCTTTGATCACCAAGCCTTTGAAGATAACTTGGTTCCAGTCGATACCCATGTCTGACGGTGGAATACCTAGTAGTGCAATGCGACCACCGTGGTTCATTGTGGTTAGCATTGAGTTGAATGCTGCTGGGTTACCAGACATTTCTAGACCAACGTCGAAGCCTTCTGTCATGCCTAGCTCAGCCATTACGTCTTCTAGCTTCTCTTCAGCCACGTTTACTGCGCGTGTTACACCCATCTTACGAGCAAGTTCTAGACGGTATTCGTTCACGTCTGTGATCACTACGTGGCGAGCACCAACGTGTTTAGCAACCGCTGCTGCCATGATACCGATTGGGCCAGCACCTGTGATAAGCACGTCTTCGCCTACTAGGTCGAAAGAAAGTGCTGTGTGTACTGCGTTACCAAACGGGTCAAAGATAGACGCTAGATCGTCAGAGATGCCTTCAGGGATCTTGAACGCGTTGAACGCTGGGATCACTAGGTATTCAGCGAATGCACCTTCACGGTTAACGCCCACACCAATCGTGTTGCGACATAGGTGAGTACGGCCGCCACGACAGTTACGACAGTGACCACACGTGATGTGACCTTCGCCAGATACGCGGTCACCGATTTCAAAGCCACGAACTTCCTGACCAATCGCAACCACTTCACCCACGTATTCGTGACCAACAACCATAGGCACTGGAATTGTCTTTTGTGACCATTCGTCCCAGTTGTAGATGTGTACGTCTGTACCACAGATAGCGGTTTTCTTAATTTTGATCAGAATGTCGTTATGGCCAACTTCTGGTTTATCAACCTCAGTCATCCAGATGCCTTCTTCAGGCTTTAGCTTTGATAATGCTTTAATTTTCATAATGTAACCTTAATTAAAGGCCCTATTGTCTAAGGCCTAGAATCTTAAATAAGACCCATGTCCTTACCAACTTGGATAAACGCGTCGATTGCACGGTCTAGCTGCTCGCGAGAGTGCGCCGCAGACATTTGAGTACGGATACGTGCTTGACCTTTTGGTACTACAGGGAATGAGAAGCCGATTACGTAGATGCCTTTCTCCAGCGCACGCTCTGCGAATTCTGCTGCTACTTTTGCGTCACCAAGCATGATCGGAATGATTGCGTGGTCAGCACCACCCATTGTGAAACCAGCGTCTTCCATACGAGTACGGAAGTGTGCTGCGTTTTCCCATAGACGATCACGTAGGTCACCGCTCTCTTCTAGTAGATCTAGAACGCGGATAGAAGCGCTTACGATTGCTGGTGCAACAGAGTTAGAGAATAGGTATGGACGAGAACGCTGACGTAGCCAGTCAATCACTTCCGCTTTACCAGATGTGTAACCGCCTGAAGCGCCGCCCATTGCTTTGCCTAGCGTACCAGTGATGATGTCGATACGGTCAACTACGTTGTGGTGCTCGTGCGTACCTGCACCTGTTTTGCCCATGAAGCCAACAGCGTGAGAGTCATCAACCATAGTCAACGCGCCGTACTTCTCTGCTAGGTCACAGATAGCCGGAAGGTTTGCTACTACGCCGTCCATTGAGAACACACCGTCCGTTACGATAAGAATGTGGCGAGCACCTGCTTCTTTCGCAGCGATCAGTTGTTGCTCTAGCTCTTCCATGTTGTTGTTTGAGTAGCGGAAACGCATTGCTTTACATAGACGAACACCGTCGATGATTGACGCGTGGTTTAAAGCGTCAGAGATGATTGCGTCTTCTTTGCCTAGAATAGTTTCAAATAGGCCCGCGTTTGCGTCGAAACATGATGTGTAAAGAATCGTATCTTCTTTACCTAGGAACTTAGAAAGCTTCTGCTCAAGCTCTTTGTGGATGTCTTGCGTACCACAGATAAAACGTACTGAAGCCATACCAAAGCCGTGCTCGTCCATGCCTGCTTTACCCGCTTCGATAAGTGCCGGGTGGTTAGCAAGACCAAGGTAGTTGTTCGCACAGAAGTTTAGTACTTCTTCACCAGTAGAGATTTTAACAGCCGCTTGCTGTTGAGACGTGATGACACGCTCTGATTTGTAAAGGCCTTCCGCCTTTACTTCTTCGATTTGCTGCTGAATCTGTTGGTAGAATGCAGAAGACATTTGAAATTCCTTCCTAGTTATTTTGGCGAGTATTTACTCGTTTAGAATTAGGCTTAGCCTTTATGTGACGGGCGTCACGGGCTATCACTCATCAATTAATTGTAGTGTAATTCAAGGAAGGAGGAAGGATTATACCTTAAGGTGGAAAAGCATTAATGAATCCTAGGCACAAATTCAATTAATGCTTTTCTATGAGGTTGTTATAAAAGGAATTATAGCCAGGTAGGCTTAGCCAAAAGTGCTTCAAAGTCCTTAGCAGGTAATGGTCGGCTATAGTGGAAACCTTGTCCGAACTCACAGTTTAGGTTTTTCAGGTAATCCACATGACGCTGTTCTTCGATGCCTTCTGCGACGATCTTAAGATCCAGCGCTTTTGCCATTGCTATGATTACGTTCACAAGCTCGCGGTCTGAGTCGTTCTCGAACATATTTTGCATAAAGCTACGATCAATCTTTAAGCGGTCGAACGGAAACTTCTGCAAGTAACTCAGCGCAGAATAACCAGTACCAAAATCATCAATAGTAAGTTTGGTGCCTAACGCTCGTAAGTTATTAAGCATGTCTAATAGCTCAGAATCGTGATTGAAGAGGAGACTTTCTGTCACTTCAATATCGAACTTATCTGACGGAAGACCAGACTCCTCAAGGCTGTGTTTAATAAACGTAAGTAAGCGCTCGCAGTACCTAAATTGAACACTAGAAAAGTTTACAGAAACAAACAACGGAGTCAGACTCTGCCATTGTGCCGCTTGTCGACACGCTTGTTGAATAGCAAACTCACCAATTTGATGAATTAAACCATTTTTCTCTGCAATAGAGATAAACTCTTCAGGGTTTACGAATCCGTACTTGTCATCATTCCAACGCATTAGCGCTTCTGCCCCTACGATTTTACCACTACTCAGCTCAATAATTGGCTGATAATACAGCTCTAACAACTGATTGGAGATCGCACTTCTCAGACGATTTTCCAGATCTAAGTAGCGTTGCAAGTCTTGGTTCATATTATGGTTATAAAAACAAAAGCCATCACGCCCATCTTGTTTCGCCCGATACATTGCCATATCTGCACATGCAAGAAGCTGCTCAGCGTTGTCTCCGTCATCCGGGAACACAGACATTCCAACGCTGCTACTCAAGAAGAATTCATGGTTGTTCCAAACAAACGGATCGTTAAACGCCGAAAGCACACTTGAAGCAACTCGCTTTGCAGTATCATTATCAGGCAAGTCTGGGATGACGAGTAAAAACTCATCCCCACCAATTCTCGCCAATAAGTCTGTTTTTCTTGCGACTTGATACAGTCGCTGAGCACTGAGTTTAAGGATTTCATCCCCAACAAAGTGTCCCATTGAATCGTTAATCTGCTTAAAGTGGTCTAAGTCGATGAACATCACCAAAACTTTAGACCCACTACGCGATGCCCTAATTAACTCCAAAGCCAATCGCTCGGAACCATAACTACGATTAGGTAAATTGGTTAATGTGTCATATTTAGCTTGGAAGGCGAGTTCTTTTTCAGACGCTTTTCGACGTTCAATTTCGTTCGTTAATTTTTTATTCTGTTGAGAAAGAATATCTTTACGCTTTTTTTCTTCCTCAAGCTTAATTTTCAATTCAATCCTATTATTGTTCGTGATGAATGCATAACATAAAGCAATGACGATCATAACGGCCAGAATACTCAAACCAATAATAAAGAGCCGTGATGTAAATATATCTCGTTCACTCAAAGGCTCGAACCACGCCATCAATTTGAAGTGGTGTTTATCCACAGGCACTTCAAAGTAAATTTTTCCGTCTACAGCCTCAGAAACGAAATAGTTCTCATCCTTATTGTGAGAAGGTGTTTTATTTATGGTATCCCATACAACCATTTCCACGTCTTTTATTTTTAGCACCATTCGGCTATAACTATCTTCGTGTTCTTGGTTAGTAAGTTGGTCAATAACAATATTCTTATTAAGATCGGCAATTAAAAAGGCAACAGGCTTTCCGGAGAACTTAACTTGCTTAATGACTTGAATGCGAACGTCATCATTGTATCGCGTCGCACAAACCTCTTCGGGATGCCCGTGTTGAGTCATTAAGGTTTGTATGTCCATTTTGTGCTCGGCAAGGTTTTCAGATCCAGTGGTGACAATGGTGACTCCATCACTGCCGACCAGCGTGAGCTTTTTATAGATTTGGCTGCTATTAATTAGCTTACTGTCTATCTTCTCATCGAAGCGACGCTTTAAATTAATTAAACTGGCACCTAACCCATACTCCATTGACATGCCAGAAGCTAAATTACCAAAGAATGTTTGTATTGTTTTATCTGTAGCTAGATTATCAACATCTTCACTCGCTATGGTAAATAAATTATCGAGTGTGCTTGCATAACTTTTTACTTTTAAATCTAGTTCTCTGTATTGAGATTCTTTTAATTTATTTTGACCTACGCTAGTCACAGTAATAAGCATAGCTAAGTAAATTGAAACTAATATTGCGCTTATTGTAATAAATCTTTTACTGGAAAATTTTTTAACGGCCTTATTCATCGGACTTTCTTTTTATCTTCTATAAAGTAATCGTTATAAAAGTAGTAAATAGATGGATAGTATTTTTTTACTAGTTTTTCGTATGATCCGTCTTTTTTTATCGAGTCTAAATAACGATCAAATGCTTTGCGTAATTCAGGGGAATTTTTACGGAATGCAACAGCCATTTTTTGATTTTCAGATATAGGGCCAATGACTTTTATTTCACCCGGCCATTTTTCGAGGGCAATTAGCGTATCCGCAACATCTAATAATGTGCTTTCCGCATCATTTTTCATTATCGCTGGAACCATCTCATTAAGGAGACGCGCCCCATCAGGTAATATAACTTTTGCACCTGTGTCATATAAGTCATAAAGGTTAGGATCCAAGCAAGAATGTTCTAAAGCTAACACTTCGCGACCATCGATCAGCTGCTTGACGTTTTTAACATCTTCATCGACCGACCCACTTGGT
The DNA here is from genome assembly GCF_033339995.1 of Vibrio sp. 1641. Lineage (NCBI taxonomy): Bacteria > Pseudomonadati > Pseudomonadota > Gammaproteobacteria > Vibrionales > Vibrionaceae > Vibrio > Vibrio sp. 1641. Next base: position 371,291 of record NZ_JAWOVP010000001.1, on the reverse strand, counting down.
TTAATCGGGCTCAGACTAGAGTCGGATCTGGAAACCAACCATACACCTGAAGGAAAATAATCTTGTGAAAAATCGACAACCTCAGAGCGCCAATCAAGAATAGTAACGCCATTTGCGATCAAATCGCCTTCAATTGGAACACTTTCTCCGACAACAGCCTGCTTGTTGTGATATTGCACATTTTGCCCTGTCAACTTACCAACCACGTCGCTCCACTGTGCTGGAACATACTGGTACTGAACACCTAACGACTTGGCAAAACCTTTTATTATCTCTACATCCAAGCCAGTCAAAGTTTCCACTTCACCTTGTTCAATATAGGAGACAAAGTTAGCGTACGGGACACCAATATGACGCAGTACACCGCGTTCACGGATTTGTTGTAAATCGTCTGACCAAGCGGCAGACGACGCAACAGAGGTAACCATGAGCGCCACCGTCGCTAAAGTTCTTTTGAATGTTATGACTGACATAATAATATCCTTACCTTTCACAAAGCGCCCAATAATGGGCGCTTGAGTGATAAACAACGATGTTAGAACGACGAGTAATACAAATTCGTCATCGCCACTACGAGCCCTTCCACATCTTGTTCGTCATGGAACAAATGCGTAGAGATACGCAGCGCGTAAGTATCAAAGTCATCATCCTTATGCAGCTTAAAGCTAGTCGTACGGATGATGTAACCATACTCTTCACGTAAACGATCTCGGAATTCCGTCAGTATCTCTTCATTAGTTACATCGGAGAACGGGTTAACCGTCGTTAAGCCACTGGTTAAGCCTTCCACGTTTGGTGAATACATTTTGGCTTGTGGTAAGTACTCTTGAAGCAAGGTTTTACATAAACTACCAAGGCTTACAACTCGCTCTTCGATACGGTCTCGACCAATCTCATCCCACATTTTGCAACTATCAACTAGTGCTTGTTTCGCAGGATAGTTATCGTTACCAATGTATTGCATTTGCAGCTGTTTACCCAGGTAATCAGCATGAGAAAGTGAGGAGTTGATCAACCATAACGGGTTCTCTCGGTCACTCCAATACTCATTCAAACGGTTACCGTTATCACGAACATACAGAATACCCGTCGCGCCCGGACCACACTGCCACTTATGACCAGATCCTGCATAGAAATCACAATCCATATCGTGGAAATCAAGGTCAAACATACCGACCGTATGCGCGCCATCAACAAGAGTAGGTACACCATACTCTTTTGCTAAAGCACAAATGGCTTTTGCTGGTAGCGCGGTTCCTGTTTTGTATGTGATATGAGAGAAAACAATTAGGCGAACGTTTTGATTCGCATCAAGCGCGTCTCGGAACGCTTGAATGTAATCTTGCTCAGAAACGTTTTCGGTACCAGTAAATACTGGTAGTTGAATTTCTACCACATCCACACCAAAACGATGTTTCGCTACGTTCATAGGTGATGTTGCAGCAATATGTTCATGGTGTGTCGTTAGAATCACATCACCTGGTTCAAAGTGTAAGCCATTAATGATCGAGCATAAGCCATCAGTAGTGTTGCGGCTGAGAATGATCTCTTCTGGGTTAGCACCAAAACCTGGTGCGACGTCTTTAACCATCTCAGAAACATACGGCCAAGAGCCAAATTTGCCTTTCATATCCCAAGGGTATTTAGCCACCAGCTTGTTGTTATGCTCGTAATCTTCAAGAACATGTTTTGGCATTGAACCTGTTGTACCAATGTTCATGTAAGTGGTTCGTTTATCCAAAACGAACTGTCTTCGCACTTTACGCCAGAAGCGCTTATCGTGTTTTCTACCTAGCCCGCGGCTGCTCCAATCAATTTTCTGTTCTCGTGCTTGAGCTACGCCTGAGAAAGCGGAAGCACTCACACCAGCAACAACAGCTCCTGTTGCGCCTTTCAGAAAATTACGGCGGCTGCTATTAGTCTGAATAGATTCCTTGTCTTTCATCTTTTTCAATCCTTGTCGGAAATTAGCCATATTATTAATTTTAAGTGCGTAACTATCTGTTACTAAAACATTATTACCCATTACAATCAGAGTTTAATTTTTTCCTCTGCCATTAAGTGACTTTAGTTCCAATTTTTTATCTTATTTGATGATATAAGCAACAGTTTGACCACAAATCTATAAACAACAATGTTCACATTAATATATTCGTTAATTTGATTATTCTTTATTGCGGACAATTCCACCAAATTCTTTATAAAACAATTATGAGCTTTGTTATAAAGTCATTAAAAATTTAACTTTGCGTTAATTTAAAAATATTCAGGCTATTTTAAGATTGGCGTCTATTCTTTTTATATCTTAACGATCTCAACATGTTAAGACTAAATAAAAGAAAGCTGATTTCGGATCGAGATATCAGTTTAAGACCATAAAGTGATACACATCACTCTATGACATAAACTCACCGCTCAACAGACATAAGTAAAACAGGTTTTCACTAATATGTGCTTGAGCGTACACCCTAAAAGAAGGAGGTCCCATGTTAAAAGGATTGCTATGCATTTCAGTTGCATCCGCTCTTGTCGCCGCCCCTAACGCGCTAGCAAAAACGGTAGAAATGACTGCTCTCAACACCAATGAGAGCGCTGGTACCATTGAGATTTCACAAAGTGATTATGGCGTTGTTTTTACGCCTCAATTATCAGGTTTGTCAGCAGGTGTGCACGGTTTCCATGTTCACACTAATCCATCTTGCGATAGCATAGAAAAGGATGACAAAACCGTATTAGGCGGCGCAGCAGGTGGCCATTATGATCCTAACAACACAGGGAAGCATGGCTATCCTTGGACCGATGACAATCATTTAGGCGACTTGCCTCCACTCTATGTGGACATGGACGGCAATGCCAATCAGCCCGTTGTCGCGCCTCGCCTAAAATTATCGGATTTAAAAGGTCGAGCGTTAATGATCCATGCAGGTGGTGACAATCACTCCGATCACCCAAGTAAGCTAGGTGGTGGCGGCGCTCGCGTCGTATGTGGTGTTATTGAATAAACATTAACTTATGTCTCACACTTCTCTTTAGATTGCGAGAAGTGTGAACTTCTGTTGATATTGAGAGGATGTTGCATTGGTCTCAAGGTAGCTGTGGTGAAGCATTAAGATCGATTGGACAATCTTCGTCCCAATCCCCAAAGAACCGCCCTCCGCTTCTTCCTCGATATGATTAACGAAGGTAAAGTGGATACGCGACTTATCCTCACTCAAATGCGCTTGGCAATGCACTTCCGAACCAATTGGGCTGTGGCGTAAAGCATTTTCAAGTAAGTTAAGCACCAACCGCTCCAATAGCCCCTTATCACCCACGGTTTGGATTTCGCTATCGATATCCACTTTCAACACCACTTCTTTACGAGAAAACTGGCTCTGCATCGTTTCGGCACATTCTGCCATCAACGTGCCAAGATCCACGGGGCGGTACTCGTAGTTTGGCATTGGAGCTTCTTTACGCGCTGCGTCTAATAGAGAGTGCAATTGAGTTGAGAGCTTCTCACAATTTCGAAAAGCAACGTCAATCAAAGGATCGGATTCAGGATGTTGCAAACGCCATGTTTCCAAATAGCCAAGCACACTCGATAACGGCGTTTTTAAATCGTGACTGAGCTGCAACAAGCTTTGACGACGATGAGACGATTGATACTCCAACTGTAAAAATTGCTGCTGAATGTGCTTCGCCATCATCTGATAAGAGTGAGCAATCGGCACGAGTTCTGGCACTTGGTGAGTAAAATCAGGTTGCAGGCGGAAATCATGTTCAGCTTGTTGTTGAAGTTGCTTGGTCACACGTTCAATCGGATTCAATAGACTACGTTTGACCAGCACATAAGCCCCGAGGGCAAAGCCTAAAATGGACACTAAGACCAATCCTGCCAGCGCGATGTAAGGAGTATCGACTTGAGCATTGGCAATGGCGTCATGTCGGGTACTGCCAATCACCACGTAGAGATAACCGATCGTAGAGCCTAATTCTTCTATCGCAGCGACAGAAAAGACTTTGTGCTCGCCACGATTACGTGGGTCTTCACCCAAAATAGGAAAAGGCTGGTCATTTAAGAATTGCTTAATGGGATTGAGATCCACCTTCCCCATGATCTCCGCCCCTTCCGGTGCTGCATGAGTGGTGATGTTGCCTTGGCTATCAAGGAAGTAGATTTCAAAATCAGGGCCGATCAGCATGAGCGTGTGAAAAATCGACTTAAGTGCTTTAGGGTTGTAATCCGTCCCGATCATCAGCGGATTATCGTCACGCATATGGCTAGCTAGCTCTTTATGCAGGCTTTGCTTAGTGCGTAACTCAATGGTTTCTTTTTGCCAATTGTAAGTCAGTGCAATCACCACCGCCGCGAGGCAAAACCACAAGCTAGTAAATACTACCAAGCGAGATTTGAAGCTCATCCTATCGCCTCCTTAAACAGCGGTGTTTTTGAAACACCCGTGATGATTGAAAAATGACGGTGAAAACAACTGCCGACTTACTGTCTTGGCTTGATGTTTTGACTTACTTTCTTGCATTAGTGTCTTGGTTGAAACTTATATCCAACACCCCACACGGTTTGAATGAAGTGATGATCAGAATCAGACAACGACAACTTGCTACGTAAACGGTTTATGGTGCTACACACCGTGTGGTGATAACCAGAATGACTGGTGTTCCATACGTGATCGAGCAATTCATCTTTACTGTAGACTCTGCCCGGGCGAGTCGCGAGAAACTGCAGCAAAGTAAACTCTGTCGCGGTAAGAGTGACATCCTTGTCGTTTAGGGATACTTGGTGCAACTCCGGAATGATTCTCAGCGGACCAAAATCCATCGCATCGTCGAGGACTTCATCTACTACTTTGGCTTCTGCGGTTTGGCTGACTCTGCGTAACACGTTTCGCACTCGTGCTTGGAATTCTAATACGCTAAATGGCTTAGTGATGTAGTCATCAACGCCCGCTTCTAAACCGTCAACCTTGTCCATTTCACCGTCTCTGGCTGTCAGCATGAGCACTGGGCTCCAATCTTGTTGCTGACGCAAATAATGGCAAATGTCTAGACCATCACCATCTGGTAAACCTCGGTCAAGGATCAATAAATCAAAGGGTTGTTGCTGGTATTGCGTTTTAGCATCGGCGACATTTGTGGCTCGCGATACTTGGTGTCCTTGAAACTTGAGATGCATCTGAACCAGTTCTGCCAAATCATTGTCATCTTCCACCAACAAGATGTTCGCGACTAAATTGATTGCCTGTTGTTCCATGGTCCTTTCCTTGCCTTCGAGTATCCTCACTTTGCACATGACCGGAACAAATTAGAAATTCTTTCAAAAAAGGTTCCGATGACGCCATGAGGGATAAAGCGCTCGGCTACAAGCGCTTTGGAAAGGAGACGTCATCGGAGCCTGTGTTACTCGACTCGAGTGATGGTGACTTTCGCACCTGGGTTCAGGAAACGATGGTTCGCAGAAAGTGCTGAGTTTGCTAATCCATCATCTTGGCTAACTACTCCCGCATGAAAAGCAACAACGTCATTGCTGTCATTACGAGCGGCATTGAAACCCTCACCGCCACCTGCTGGGCCTGGGATGGTTGCGGCAAGCTCATCGTTTAGCTCTGTACCGGAATCCCAAACGTTCATGCTCATTTCGTAGCTTTCACCTACTGCGAGCGATTTGAGCGATAGCCCCGTTTCGCCAACAAAGGCATCATTGGTATTCACAAACATAGACGCCACAGACAAGTAACCGTAACGACTAGGGTCAACCATGATGGTGACTTCGTCCGATGCACCCGGCAACACCAATCCATTGCCCGAAATACCTTGGTAAACACTGTCATTGCTGTTCATCAATTCAATTAGCTCTGCGTTACTACCGCCTTCGGCAAGATGCTCAAGTTCTACAGATGCGGCTTGTCCAATTTCAAACAGTTGGTAGTCACCATTGTGAGTGAGTACCGCGAGCGGAGACATTGGTTGATTCGCAGTCAAGTTCGCCACGTTGACGGTGTAGCGGTACGATTTCACTACATCGTTATCATCATCGCTTGGACAACCGGCGAGCAAGCCGACTGAAGCTGCTACTAGTAAGATTCTGTATTTCATACATCCCCCTTACTTCACAACGATTGTGATGGTTGCGACTGGGTTTAACCAACGATGGCTGCTGCTGTCTAGGTCACTGATACCGCCAGTCGGGTCACTATCACCAAGGTTACCCGGATGCACGTGAACTTTGTCGTTAGTTACCGTTGCTTCAACGCCTGTGCCGCCAGTACCAAAGGTAATGAAAGGTGGGTTTGGCATGCTAGACGCAAGTTCATCGTTCGCTTCTGTACCAGCATCGTAACTTCTTAGCGTTGCTCGGTATGTACCTGCTTCCGTTGGAATCTTCCAACTATCTAGACCGACAAAACCGTCATTGGTTGGCAGCAACATCGCGCTCAGAGAAAGATATCCGTGGTCGCCACTGTCTAAGGTGAAGGTGGTTGCAACACCCGGATTCAAAATACCACCAGCAGGGTTCTCTACCACCGCACCACCAGCGTTACCAATCACACTAGCAAGCCCAGAGATATCACCGCCTTCTGCCATTGCTTCTAGTTCTGGCGTTGCTGCTTGACCCGTTCTGAACATTTGAAGATCAGAACCATGTGCGGCAACAATAAGAGGCGTAAAGTAGATGCCTTTGGTTGCGTTTGTCACGGTGATTTCCAATTCCGCCGCATTCACTGATGCAGAGCCTAGTGCCATAGCGACTGAAGTCATGACGAGTCCGAGTTGGGTACGTTTTTTCATTGTGATTCCATCCTTTAATGAGGGTTGAACTACCCAAGCCCATGTGTACGGCTTTACTTCTTTGTTCGTGACTTGAGTAGGTTAAGCATTACGTTTCGAACGTTTTGCGTTCTTGCCTCTAAGAATGACGAGCAAATCTATCAGCAACTTCATCGAATTCTCATAAAATTCTCACAAGTTCTGTTCGAATTCTGTCAGCAGCACTTTTTTACTCTTAATCAGGTGTTTACACTTCGCGCTTTCCCCTCCTACAATGCGGTATTCCCTGTTTAAATCACGATTCTCACCATGATTCATAACGTTCTGTCTGCCTACTATGGCGAAATCTACGGCATCGCTTTTTTCAACCACTACTTGAGCCATTACGCCCAAAGTGAACAACAAACGCTGTGGCAAATCTTGATTGAAGTGGAAGAACTCACTGCAGAAAAGCTCAGACCTGTACTTCTGACAAATGGCATGGATATCGAAAGTCGACACCAAGAGATGCTGGATAAAGGCTTGGCAGATGCAACCAAGTGGATTGGTTTACCATGGCAAGAGTTAATGGCGACTCTTTTGAAGTGGGTGGAACCTTATGAGGTTAAGTATCGAGAGTGGCATGAAGAAGTGAAAGATTCACAGCAGTATTCAACCGCTGAGCAAGAAGCTATCGAATTGATTGCAGACCACGAAACGGCCATTTATCACTGTTGGCAGCAATACCATACTGGTGAATCTGGCTTGCCTGCACTCAATGCATTTTTGGCAAAATATCGTTAAAGCGAGACGGTGACACTTGAACCTCGTGAAACCGTACCAGACAATATCGTTATTCCGCTGCGCAGAACTGAACAATTATGGTTAATCCAAAACTCATTGCCCTACTTCCTGATCTTGCTTCGTTTATCTTGGTGGTAAACGAAGGCAGTTTTACCGCTGCTGCTAAACAACTCGGCGTAACGCCATCGGCTTTAAGTAAGTTGATCACACGGTTGGAACAAGCCCTCTCGGTCAAACTGTTTGAGCGCACGACTCGTAAGTTGATCATCACTCAAGCTGGGCAAAAGGTTTACGACCAAAGCATCGCAATGGTGAATGCAGCGCAGCAAGCCGTTGAGCTATCTGCGGAAGATCATGCTGAGCCAACAGGCGCACTCACAGTAGCAGCCCCTGAAGCATTTCTTAATTCGGTGCTTCAACCGTTTGTGTTGCCATTCCTAGAACGTTATCCAAATATTCAGCTTAAGCTGCGTGCAGCAGATGGTGAGATCGATCTGTTCCGCCAAGGTATTGATGTCGCCTTTAAGCTCACCGACAAACCCGATGAGAATCTGGTACTCAAAGAGATCAGCAAGACCAACCTTGTTTTGTGCGCCTCTCCAGATTACCTAGCCAAACATGGTATGCCTGAGCATCCCACTGAACTTGAGCAGCACGACTGTATTTACCTTGCCGAGAACGACAAAGACAACATCTGGTCGTTCTTTAAAGAGGAAGCCTTTCATTCGATTGCAGTAAGTGGACGCTACGCCGTCAACCATTCTCAAATGCGCTTGAATGGGGTTAAGTCTGGCTTGGGAATTGGAATCTTCCATGACTTCGTGATCAAAGACGCGTTAGAGCAAGGTGAAGTGGTGGAGGTTCTGCCGGATTGGATGATCAAGAGTAACTACCACGGCGCTATCGCGATGCAGTATGCACAAACTAAATACATGCCTGCTCGTCTGCGCGTGTTTATCGACTTCGTTAAGGAGCATTTAGTCTCCGACGATACTAACCATGCTTGAAGAGGCTAACCATGTTTAATGCCATTCATCACGTCGCGATCATTTGCAGCGATTACCCAAGGTCAAAACGCTTTTACACTGAAGTGTTGGGATTGAAAGTCATTGCTGAGAACTATCGCGAAGCCAGAGACTCATACAAGCTTGACCTCGCTTTACCTGACGGCAGCCAAGTTGAACTGTTTAGCTTTCCGGGGGCACCCAATAGACCGAGCTTTCCTGAAGCACAAGGGCTAAGGCATCTCGCTTTTTTGGTTGATGATGTTGAACAGGTGAAAACCTACCTAGAATCGAATGACGTTGAAGTTGAGCCAATTCGTATTGACGAATTCACAGGCAAAGCCTTTACCTTCTTCCAAGACCCAGATGGCTTGCCGCTGGAGATTTACCAGAAATAAAAAGAGCCAGCACGTCGCTGGCTCTTTTACTATTTCATTCTTTGTCTGTTACTAATTCAACGCCGTTTTCAGCTTCTCAACGCGGTTGAACAACAGCCAATCCAGAGTGAGAACCGTAACAATCGCCAAACCGCCCATCGGGAACGCCAGACACAATACTACCAACGTTACTAAGCCAAGCTTCCAAATGCCGTCTTGCTGAAACTTAGGTGGCGCACCCAATGCAGCACTGCGACTTGGTCTACGAATCCACCACATCACCACACCTGTGATTGAGATTAAGATGAACGCCAAACAGAACACCACGTTGAGCACTTTGTTAAACACACTGACATCGCCTTGATGCAATGACACACCTGCCGCCATGAACTTGGCAAACAAACTGTAATCTTGCCACGTGACGTCCACCAACAAGCGACCGGAATATTGGTCAAAGTGGCTGATGCGATCTTGTCTTGGGTCGGAGATATCGCCACCCATGGAGTTAGCTGCAACGGTGTAAACGCCCGTCTCAGAGCGTGGCAAAAACAGCTTATAGCCAGTGAAGCCCATCATTTCAGCCTTGAGGATGATATCATCAATAGAGAGCGCATCATGGTTGCCTGCGTATGCCATATCTTCCTTCATATTGGCATGATCATGAGCGGGTTTGTCTTTCGATTCAGGCACAGCAGCAAGCTCTAAGTTCCATGGCATCTCTTCTGATGCACCATGATTCAGGTCTTTGTGTGTCAGTGTCGACTCTGGTTTCTCACCCCATGTGTAATAGGTTGGGAAGGTATTCCAAGCTTGCACCATTTTCGCGCCCCATATCCCAGCCCAAGACAGACCTGAAATCAAAAAGAACAACAGAACAATTGATAGCACACCGCCTAAATTCGCATGCAGATCTCGCATCAAAATACGAGTTCCACTGCCAAAACGAATTTTCAAAAAGCCAGCACGGCTTGCGTTGTCTCTTGGTAACCACAGGTACAAACCAGACACCAACAGTAAAATGCCTAAACTGGCGGCGATTTCAATTAAACGGTCGCCTAAGTCTCCGATGAGCAACGTACCGTGAATGCTGTTCATCAGTTCATAGATGCTATCACCACGATTAATGGTGCCTTGTACGTCTCCTGTATAAGGATTTACTGCAACAATCAGTGAGCTGCCTTCTTGGTTTTGAATCGAGAAGCGGTTGGCAATATCGGCCGTTTTAGCAGGTACAAATTGAGTGACATTAAAATCGGGGTAGGCCTGCTTTACGGTTTCTAATTGTACAGAGACGGGAACCATTTGCTCTTGTGGTGAAACTTGTAATGTCGCTTCGTATCGAGCCAATTCGATTTCGTCATCAAACAACATCACCAACCCCGTGAGGGAAAGCATGAGCATAAATGGAATGACGAACAAACCTGCGTAAAAGTGCCATCGCCACGTCATAAAGTAGATGGATTTTAAGCGTGAGGCTTCCTTGAGTTGAGGCTTTGCCGAGTTTCTCAACATGTGTATTTTCCTTTTTTCATTGTTGAACACCCAAATTCAGTCAAACGCATCCTGCACATACACATTCGTATGCGGCGCTAATTGACTTAGATTTGGGAGTACCACTGCTCGAAGTGGCAGTGTTGTTGGCTATATACCCAAGTGACTTCAAGATGCTGGATTCAGAGCGTTGTCATTGATTCGAGTGCAAAGAAAACAACGCTGTGTAATAGACAACTCTTTCCAAGTTGTTTGAAGCAGCAATCGGAGCAATGACACGCTCCCGAAGGGCGAGTTGTCTTGGCTTGTATACTTTGTTGTCGATATCTTGATTTAGACCCACTAGACCTTTAAATCGCCGCCGCGTCTACAAACCAAGTCATTCTCGCTAAACCAAGCATCTCGAGGTTACTTGGGTATCGTGTAATTGTTTTTGTTATGAGAAAAGGGAAACTGGCGGCGCTCTAGGAACTGGTGTTTCAAATCGCACACTTAGAGCCAAATAAGCGTAGCTGTCAGAAGTCACCAAGCTCTGTCTTGAAAGTATCGGTGTCGTTGGAAGTGTATCGTGATGAAAAGTCGAGAAGTGGCTAAACGGACAAGGCTTGCCTTTGTGGCTGACCGAATTGTCGCCCTCTTCTATTTGGACCAACTCAAATCCGTTAAGCGTACATAGCGTCGCCCACACGCCCATGCTGTTACCATGAGCATTGATAACAGGCATCAGTGTCACTAGCACCCAACTGAGAGCACTAGCAAATAACATCGAGCGGTAAAAAGGAATTAATCTACGCATAACGGTGACTTAACAAATTTCACACAGCGTAACCAATTTTGAGTGATAGCTCAAAAAACAGTATCAATAAGTGGTTGCTACCTCACAGGTTTTCTTGAATGCATCGATTGACAGGCGCAAAAAAGCCCGCCGAAATGGCAGGCTGATAATGTGTTCATTCATTACTTAGAGATAACGCGTAACCCACTGCCACGAGCAAATGCTCCGCTCAGTAGATAATTAGCCGAACAACTTGCTCCAAATGCTTGGATTGCGCTTGTCGTGGTACTCTTCACGAAGACTATCGATTTCACGCAGTTGAGCTTTTGCTTCTTGTAGCTTGCCCGCATCAAGATCCGCTTCAATCTTATCTAGCGTTACCGTCAGCTTGTTAAAGCCTTCTAAGTAAGTATCAAACTTCTCTGGTGGGTAATTACCACGCTTAGATTGTTCAACAATCGCTTGCAAGCTATCAATCGCAGATTTCATGGTTTCAACATCAGACGCTTCCGCCGCCTGTTTGAATTCCATCTTCATCTGTTTCATGTTTTGTTTTAAATCAACCGCTTCTGCCATTGCGTATGTTGAGCCAAACGCAATCGCACACCCTAGGACTAAAGGACGTAACATTTTTCACTTCTCCATTTATAGTGCCGAATTCTGTGTCGGCTTTATTCACCCAAATAACCTACGCCATAAGAGGCGAAAAACTAGCTTAGTTGAGTATTTCCGGGTCGCAGTGTAAAGCAATCTGGCGTCGGGTGCATACCTTAAATGTAATCAAGTTTATGCGTTGAGAATGCTGTCATATTCTGCAATTGGTTTACGGCCTCTCAAAGCTAAGAAAGACAAAAACTGCTGAGCGGTGTGAGTAATCACTTTCTTGCTATCAATACCCACTTTGTCCATTAACTCTCCAACCAAATCCAGATTACCAACATCGTGACAGAAATGCGCGTCACTGCCCGTGGTGAAGAAAACACCGAGATCTTTCCCGATTTGTGCAATCTCGTGGCAACGGTCTACGCTGCCTACTCGGCTGTTGCCTTTCAGCGTGGTGTTATTAATTTCAATCGCGACATTGTGCTCTTTCGCGCACGCTAAAACGGTCTGAAAATCAAAGTCGAAATTTGGATTACCAAGATGACCGAGCGCATCAATACGACCACTCTGAATGACATTAACAAGTGCTTCCGTGTGAGTTTGCTTGTTTGCAGGACGAAAAACGGGTTCATGAAAACTCGCGATCACCCAATCTAAGTTGCGGTCTACACTCAGCGGAATATCAATGTCGCCTTCGGTATTCATAATGTTAGATTCAACGCCGCGAATAATCGCAACGCCTTCAAGAAAGCGAGGCAGAATTTTCTGGTTAGAGAAGAACCAGTAATGAGGCGCACCCGGCATTGATTCTGCGTGATCGGTCGTGCAGAACATATCCAGCCCGTTCTCTTTTGCCAACTTTGCATTTTCAATCAAGGTACTGTACGCGTGACCACTGGCGTACGTATGTGTATGGGTATCAACTTTAAATTCCATCATCCACTCTCTAAGGTGCGCTATCTTGCGTGCTATTGTATACCTTCAGGCAACGCATCGTCAGCCCAAGATAAGCAAGAACCCTAAGCTTGCTCTTCACTAATGGCTTTTATCAAGGGTAAGGCTTTTTCCCATCCGTGATTAAACATGGAAACAAAGTCATTGTGAGTATGAATGGTAACATTGAGTAGTAAACGATCGTTGTTGGTATCGATCTGGTAGATCTCTCGCGATCCGATCCACCTAGATGCTAGGTCAGCATCGAGTTGTTGACGATTATCCGGATTAAAAATGGCAACATGATGAAATTCAAGTTTTTGAAGCGGTAGCACCGTATCTATGATCGCCCTTGTCCCGCCCATATCTGGATCAAAAAAAGTGATGCCACCTCCTTCTTCCCAAGCTCCTTCAAATTGAGACTGCGGTGAAAATGCTTGTGCCCAACGTTTATACAACTCAACATCGGTTAGCACTTCCCACACTCGTTGCGGTGTCGCCGAAATTTCGACGTAATAATTTAGCGTAAGCATGATTTCTCTCCCTGAACCTTTCTTGACGCTAGCCCATACTCAGGAAAAATCAAACCACACGACCAATTTATCTACCTGCCCCCTTCATTTTCCGACAGACTAAGAAGTTCTCGCTTGTAAACCGCCACTGCGATGCGCCGTAAAGCGAACCCAACATGTGTTCAGTATGATTGCGAGCACTATTAAACTCATCCCAACAATTTGACTTTGACTCATTCGGTCTTCAAAAAACAGGCTCTGCCAAACCGCAGTGAACAATAAGTTAGTAAAAATGAGTGGCGCAAGTTGAGAGCCACTGCTTGCCAGTTTATATGCTTTGGAGCGAAAAACTTGGGTGTTAATGATCATCAGAGACATCATACCGATCCACAGCGTATTTGAAGAAATCTCAGGCGCCATAACACTCATATTAAGTAACGCGTCGAAGTCATTAAACAAAGTTAGCGGCAACAGAAATACGGCAGCAAAACCAAACGCCCAAAAGTTGATTTCTAGCGGCGACATATTTGTTTTACTCACTTTATATAACGTAAGCTGAGAACCAGAATTGAAGAGTCCACCAGCCAAGCCGAGCAATAAATCCGCTCGCCAAGTAATCTCACTTCCACCGCCCGCCAACATAACCACACCAGTGAACGCCATTGCTAAAGCCGCCAATGTTGAAACACGAATGCGCCCCCTCATGAACAGCTTTTCAACCAAGGGAATAAATAATGGGCCAGTAGCAAACAACACAACCCCTTCAACGAGCGTTAACGTTTGTAATGACGCGATAAAGCAAAGTTGTGACAAACCGATACAAAGAGCACGCAATAAAATAGGCTTTAGCGTACCCGCTTTAGGAAAGGTAAGGTTTTTCACACGAAGTAAGATAAGCAAGATAAGCGCAGGCACCAAAAAACGTAAGAAGCTAAATAGTGTGACGGAAAGTTCGCCTGACAACTGCTTTGCTAACAGTCCAGTAACAGATAAGCTTAACGTAGACATCAACATGAAAAGGATAGATTTATTTACAGCATTCATTCAATACTCCTTAATATATGGAGCATTTTAAAAGACATCACTTATCGTAAATAGCGAGTAATATTAACCATTGATGTAAGAAAAACTTACAGTTTAACTTATCTATCACCAGCTACGGTTTTTAAATTATGCGGAAACTAGTCCCCTTAAAGTCCATCTACGCATTTGTTGCAGTAGCTGAGTCTGGCAGCATGACAGAAGCAGCACAGATATTAAGTGTGAGCCACTCAGCCGTAAGTCAGGCAATTAAATCGCTGGAGAGTCAAGTCAACAAGCCTCTATTTGATCGCATAGGCAGACAAGTTCAACTCAACGCGGACGGTAAAAAGTATTACAGGAAGGTGGCACCCGCTTTAGAGCAAATTGTCGATGCAACGGAAGCACTCATCCAAGATCAGAACTTGCAGCGTGTTACGCTCAATATGGTGAATTCATTGGCTCTTCACTGGTGGATTCCTCGAATGTCAGATTTACAAGGGTTTGCTCCTCAATTAGACGTTCGTTTATCAAACCTGTCTGGCAGATTCAATTTAGAACAAGAAGGTATCGACGCGGCCTTGGTGCATGGAAATCCCGAAGAATGGCAGGATTACTACTGCGAAAAGCTCAGTGAAGATGAACTGGTTTTGGTGTGCAGTCCTGAATTGATAGCGAAGACAAAGGACTCAAACATCACTCAACTCTTAAAGCAATATCCCATCATTGAAGTTACTAACGAGCGAAGAAAAAATGACTGGAACGTGTGGCAGGACGCGACGGGTATCCAGCGACCTAAAAATAAAAAACCAATCACTTTTAACATGTCGATACAAGCCGTCCAGGCCACAACTCGTCGTTTGGGGTTATTGGTCACTCATCGCTTGTTTGTGAAGGATGACATCAAATATGGTCAGCTAATCGAGCTGGGTGAACCCGTCATTAATCCTCATCAACAGCTTTACTTTGTATGCCCGCCACACAAGCTAAAGCTTGAATCGTTTCATCTGTTGCGATCTTGGCTACAACAATCATTCAACTATTAGAAACTTTTGTTAAGCACATTCACTGAAAAACTAGTATAAAGTTAGAGGAGCACTTTTCATCCAAGGATGGTTTATGAAGCAGTATCAAATATGGCTAAGCGCACTCTGTTTTGCAGTATCTTTGAGTGCGACCGCAGAAGCAGAAAATGATAACCGCCTTTCAGAACAAGGGATCTCCACGGCAATTATTGGAGGGCAGCAGGCGACCCAAAACCAACTTCCTTTTTTTGCACGTCTTATTCTACATAAAACTGGCGCTAATCAGTTTGCCAATATTTGTGGGGGAACCATTGTAAACGACCGTTTCATTTTAACTGCGGCTCACTGCGTAGAACCAAGCGTTTTCACTGACGGGTGGACAATCAACGATCTACGAGTGCTAGTCAAAAACCCTACGATGAATGACGTGTTTGTTGAAGAATTCAAAGATGTTCGCTCTATCACGATTCATCCTGATTATGTGCCTAGCGATTTATGGATTAATGACATCGCTGTCCTTGAATTGACTCGCCCTATTACCGATAACGTTCAATCCATCACTTTACCGCAAGACTTTGGAGACTACAGCAGCAAGACGGTTTATCAGATATTCGGTTTAGGTCAGACCTCGACTAGTGATGAAAACGGGCCAAACTATTTACGCTGGGCAGAAGTAAAACCCCTTACCGACACCCAATGCGCTTCGCTGGTAACAGGGTTTAATGCTCAGGAAAGTTTATGTGCGAATGGATTTCCTGAGCGAAGCTACACTGGTATCTGCCGCGGTGACTCAGGCGGTCCTCTCACTTATCAAGACAATAATGGCATGTATCAGCAAATCGGTATTGTTAGCTATGGTTCTTCTGTTTGTGAATCTGCTGCGATTCCGAGTGTGTTTACTGAGGTTCTAAATTATACAACGTGGATTGAAGCCCAAACCAGTTCGGGAGTGAAAACTCGTTATAACCCCCTCTTAGCAAGTACAGAAGATTATCATAGTGAAGGCGATTCCGGCTTTGAACCAGAAGATACTAACACGTCGGGCTTTGACGATAACGGCAGCGGCGGCGGCGGTGCTCTCGGATCAGGGTTGATCATGCTTGGAGGCTGGTTTGGTTGGCTAAGACACCGCAGAAATGATTCGCGCTCCTAGTTGCGTCAACAAGACATCATAATATCTTGCGCTTAACGCGAGAGTTAATGATGTCTTCAATCATCTTTTGCTCTTTTTTCGCTTTTTCATAGTTCTGCTTAGTACGCCAACGCTCAAGCACTTTTTCTAACCCTTGAACGCGTGCGTGCTTGTGTTCTAGTGTTTTCTGTACAGATGCACATTCCGCTTGCATAACGGCTTGCTCTTGCTCGTGGTGACGAAGCATTCTTTGTAGCATTTGGTCAACACGATTAAAGTTCATCAAAGCCGCGCTCGTCAGCGTCGGGCCGGTTCGGGTTGATTGTCCAGCGTGGCCTTTCAACGCCGATAACTGTTCCAATTGCATTGAAAGATGGGAGTGACGCTGACGCATGGCATCAAGTTGTTGACCCACACGATCACGCTGTTTTTCTTCCATTTGCTGTAACTTGCTTACGGCTTTTAACTTGGATTTCATTTCAGCCTTGTCACTCCCATTTGATTAAGCACTTTGAAAAAGCTGCGCGAGCTCGGTCAAACTGGTTGGGTAATCTACAGACTCATTGGCAGCTTGTTGTAGATATGCACGCAAGTTTGGATACATAGCAACAGATTGATCTAACTCAGGATCTTGTCCTGGTTGATAACCCCCTAATGGCAGTAACTCTTTAACCTGAAGGTAGTTGGAGTACATTTGACGGAAGTTATTCGCAATCGTGCTGTGTGCGTCCTGCGTACAAGTATTCATACAACGGCTAATAGACGCGTTGATATCTATCGCGGGATAATGCCCTTGCTCTGCCAGTTGACGCGATAAAACGACATGCCCATCTAAGATGGCGCGCGCGGAATCCACGACTGGATCTTGTTGGTCGTCTCCTTCTGCCAATACGGTGTAAATTGCCGTTAAGCTACCATGTTGATTTTCACTGTTACCCGCTCGCTCTAGGAGTTGAGGTAACACGCTGAAGACTGAGGGCGGATAACCACGAGAAGCTGGTGGCTCACCGAGCGAAAGAGCGATTTCGCGCTGTGCCATGGCGTATCGGGTTAGAGAGTCCATCAGAAGTAGAACGTCTTTGCCTTGGTCTCGGAAATACTCTGAAACGCGATGACAAAGTAGTGTCGCTCTTAACCTCATTAGCGGGGATTCATCAGCAGGAGCCGCGATAATAATCGCTTTCTTGCGCGCTTCTGGGGTTAAGTTTCTCTCAATGAACTCACGTACTTCTCTGCCTCGCTCACCGATAAGCCCGACCACAATTACATCGGCCTCCGTGTTTTTGGTGATCATCCCCATTAACACACTTTTACCGACGCCACTGCCAGCCATCAAACCAATACGTTGGCCTTTGCCTACCGTCAATAGTCCATTAATCGCTCGCACGCCTACGTTGAGTGGTGTATCAACTGGGCGTCGCTTCAGTGGGTTAATCGGTTTTGGTTCAAGTGAAACTCGATCTCCCCCCTTAAGCGGTGCCCCATCATCTAACGGCTCACCTAAACCATTCAGTACGCGTCCTAACCACTGAGAGCTTAGCTGTACGGTACTGTCACCATCAAGAGGGATGACTTTTGCACCTGCAAACAAACCGCCTAAACGGCGGATAGGCATAAGGTAAGCAATGGTGTGTTCAAAGCCCACAACTTGCGCTTCGATCATATCGCCTTCCGCGGTTTCTACGAGACAACGCTGCTCAAGCTTAAACCGACACCCTACGGCTTGTAACATTAGGCCGTTTACTTTTATCAATCGCCCTGTTACGCGAGCAACAGGGATTGAATCGAGCGAAGCCAAGGCTTCGCTCAAACGCTCACTTAATAGTTCATGGCTTAGGGTATTACTCATGCTCAGACTCTACCTGTGGAATACTGACTTCATCCAAAAGGTGTTGCTTTACATTGTCCATACAGGCTTCCAAGCGAGAGTCGCAGCTCGCATCCGCTTCTGCGTCATCAGTCACTAGCTGGCAACCACCAATAGGAAGCTCCGTATTAGGGACCAGTTTCCAAGATTGCGGCAAATCAGCATTGATGTGAGTAATGCGCTCTAAGTCTTGCGGATTTAAATGCACAGTTACGGTTTCCGCTTTACCAGGCATGGCAGACAATGTCTCGTCCACCAAAGCTAGGATCTGCTGAGGCATTAAAGTGAGCTCGGCACGAATCACTTGCTGAGCTACCTTTTGTACCAGTTCACAAATCATATGGCGTTGTTGCTGCTCTTTTTCATCCTGCCAACGAGAAAGGGCGTGAAAAAGTTCATTGACAGGCTTCGCCGCCTCCAAAAAGCCTTGCTTTCCAGACTGCTCACCGGAAACAAAGCCTTTTTGGAAACCTTCTTTTTGGCCTTCCAACAGACCTTGTTGCTTGCCCTGTTCGATACCTTGGCGTAAGCCTTCCTCATGCCCTTGTTGCAAACCTTGTTGAAAACCTTCTTCAAGTTGCTGTTGGATATCAATTTGAGGTTCTTGCCAGCCTTGGTTATCTAGCCCGAATTCGTCTTCGATAGTCTTAGGTTGCGCTAAAGGCGGAAAACGGTGTAAACGATACCCGCTCGGAGGCAATCGCATAGTACTTGATTTTGTCTCTAGCATGACCTTACTCCACCGTTGGCTCTTCATAGAGAAGCAGCTGAACTTCACCAGATTCATCCAGCTCACGTACCATTTGCATGATGTCTTGACGTGCTTTTTGAACTCGACTTAACGCAACAGCGCCGCGTGCGTCCATGTCATCTTCTAGCGCTTTCACCATACGTTGCGGCATTGAACGCTTAATAGCTTGCTGTAAGGTAATATCGGAACCTTTTAGCGCGACTGCCCACAACTCTAGCGGGATTTGCTGCACCAACATGTCCATAGTTTCTTCGCGTTGTCGGCCAAGAACCATAAAGTCGAACATGTTTTCTTCGATTGCATTAACAACATCTTCATCATGCAACTTCAGCATTTCCATCAATGAACCACGGTCACCTTCAAAGCGGTTAATGATATCTGCAGCTTGCTTAACACCTGATAACGGCGTGCTTTGACTTGCGGATACTTTTTCGATGCAACGCTCAACGAGTTCATGCAAATCAACAGCAACTTGATGATCGATATCTTGCAATTGAGCAATACGGAACAAGATTTCGTCATGGTAATCTTGTGGCAAGTGCTTCAATACCGCTGAAGAGCTGTCTGCTGGCAAATACGCTAGAAAAATTGCTTGCATTTGTGGGTGCTCGTTCACAATGAAACGAGCGAGAGTTTCTGCTTCCACCCACTGTAAGCGCTGCATATTGTTGCGAATTTCATCGCCATATAAGGTATTTAATAACCCTTTTGCCAAATCGTTACCCAATGCTTTACGCAATGTATTAGATAGGTATTCCTTCGAGGCTCCTCGAATACCGCTGTGCTCACGGAAATCTTCAAAGAAAGTTTGAATAACACCACGAGCAGAATCGCTCTTAATGCCATTTAACTTCGCCATTGCACGAGTCACACGCTGGGTTTCATCACGGCTAAAGTGTTGCAAAACCTTTGCTGCGGCATCCTCGCCCATGCCTAATAGCACGAGCGCGGTTTGTTCAACATAACTAAGCGTCTGCTTTGATAGAACTGTGTTCATTGATGTTTACCCATTGTTTCAGTATTTCGGCTACGCGCTCTGGCTCTTCATTAGCAATAAGCTGTAGGTGTTTCAATTGAATTTCTAATGGCGAACCTGCTGGTGGTAGCATGTCGCTGTTTACATCTAAACCTGAAGAGGCTGAGATGCCTTTTTCAGATAGGCGGCGATCAAGTACTTCTTCATGCTCGCGCTCTTCACGCGTTTGCAAGTTTTCGTAGTCAGGTTCTTCCTGAGGCTCAGCAAAATTTAGCTCAGGCACAGGTTTATCAACGCCAGTTAGGTGCATGATTAATGGACGCAGTACGAAGAAGATCATCGCCAAGCCTAACAAGCCACCAATAACGTAGCGTATTGGCTGCTGTACTGTAGGGTCTTGCCACCACGGCAGTGCAGGAGGAGCATCAATTTCAATTGGGGTGAAGTTGAAACTCATTAAACTTAAGCTGTCACCACGTGTGGCAGAGATACCAACAGCATCCATGATCATGTTTGAGATTTGCTCTTTATCGGCTTCACTCCACGCCACACCATCTGGCGAAGCTTTGGAGTTCAACAGAACCGATACACTAAGCTTTTCTATTTGGCCTTGTTGGTATTGAGTACGACGAACACTGCTCCCTACAGCATATTGACGATTCACTTCAGATCGCGCATTCGTGTTTTGGCTATCGTTCGTTTCCACTTCACCAGATCCTGTCACTGGCGGTTGGTTACTTAGAGAACCAGGAACACCCAACGCAATTTGATCAACCGAGTTGTTATGAATGGTGTGCTCATTACGCACAACCGGTGCGTTATCCAAAATTTCTTGTGTTTCTTCAACTTGGCTAAAGTCCAGATCGGCAGCGACTTGTACTCGGAAGTTACTCGGCCCCACAATCGGCGTAAGCATATCTGCTGCGCGTTGGATGATCTGTTTTTCAACATTCTTCTGGTATTCAAGATATTTCGCATTTACTTTACCAGCTTCCGCAGAAGCGACATCCGCACTAAGAAGACGGCCATACTGGTCAATGACAGAAACAAATTCTGGCTTCATTGCCGTGACACTGCCGACCACTAGGTTAATGATCGCTTCAACTTGTTCAGGCTTTAAGTCTTCACCAGGTTTGAGCTCAAGCATGACAGATGCTGAAGGATTCTCACTGTTTTGGCGGACGAATAGAGTTTGACGAGGTATTGCTAAATGAACACGCGCGTTCGCTACTGAGTTCAAAGACATGATAGTACGTACTAACTCACCTTCTAAACCATGACGATAACGCGCCGTTTCCATAAATTGGCTCGTACCAAGAGAGCTATCTTCCTTGAGCGAATCCAAACCTGTCGGCAGCTTAGCTTTAACACCTTTTGATGCAAGCAACATGCGTACCTTCGCAACCTCACCTTCTGGTACAAGAACTTGTCCATTTTGCTCTTGCATGCGGTAGCTTACGCCTTCGCTTTCTAATACCGACACAATTTCGCCGATATCAAAACGCTCTTGTTGGCTATAAAGCGGACGAAAGCTCTGCGAGGAACTCCATAGTGCAACCACAATAATCGCTGCAACAATCGCAGCTAACACCGCAGATAGCACTAAGTTTCTCTGACTGCTAGACCAGATTTGCTTCAGCTTCGTTGTCACATCGTCCATGCCATTGGCAGTAGAAAATGTCTGTGCTGTGCCGGTAGCCATAGCTGTGTTTCCGGCGACTTGGGGGGTTAGTTCTGACATGAATTACACCGGCATCTTCATAATATCTTCAAATGAGGTCACGACTTTGTTGCGCACTTGCATCAAAGCATTAAAGGACAAGCTGGCTTTTTGGCTCGCGACCATTGCACCAACTAGGTCATCACTTTTTCCTGTTTCTACGGCCGTCATTTTTTGACTAGCCACTGATTGATGTTGATTCACTGTATCCAACACATTTGTCATCGCTTGTGAGAACGATAAAGGTGCGTTTAGTGATTGTTGATCTAAAGGATTTGCACTCACGATAAACTCTGGCGGCTGCACTTGTGCCTGCATCGCCTGCATTTTTGACAACATAAGTTGCTCTGCCGAGACCGCATGAGTAGGTTGACTTGCCATCTATTTTTTCTCCTATTAGGCAGCCGAGCCTAGTGCCGACTGTAAATCAATACCATGTTCTCGCATTGCTGCGAGCTTGTAGCGTAGCGCTCGAGTAGAGACTCCAAGCGCGTTTGCGGTTTTCGTTCGGTTTCCACCAAACTGACGTAACTTTTCCAAAATAAACTGATATTCAGCTTGCTTCTTCGCTTCTACATGACCAAAACTTGAAGTTGGCTCTGCTGTAGGAACTGACGCGACAAGCTCAATAGGCAGCATCAGGTCATGGGCTGTAATGTAATCACCATGACGCATGACCAAAGCGCGTTGAATGACATTTTCCAACTCACGAATATTGCCCGGCCAGTGATACTGACTCAGCGCACTAATCGCATCTTGGGATAGGTGACAGCGGCTGCTATCTTGATACTTTTCAATAAAGAATTGGCTAATCGGTAGAATGTCCTCTTTTCTTTCACGCAAAGGCGGCCAGTGCAGAGGCAGCACATCTAATCGATAATAAAGATCTTCACGGAACGTGCCTTTTTGAACTTCCTCACGTAAGTCTTTGTTGGTTGCCGCAATAACACGAATATCGAGCTGAACGGCTTTATGGCTACCAACACGTTCTACTTCACGCTCTTGAAGGACGCGCAACAATTTCGCTTGAACCGCAGGTGACATTTCACCAATCTCGTCAAGCAGAATCGTCCCGCCATTTGCTTCTTCAAACTTACCGCTTTGAGAATTTGTCGCTCCGGTGAACGCGCCTTTTACATGACCGAATAGCACAGCCTCTAACATTGACTCTGGAATGGCGGCACAGTTAACTGCCACAAATGGACCATTGATACGCGGAGAGTGCTCATGCACATATCGCGCCAGCACTTCTTTACCCGTTCCCGATTCACCTGTAATAAGCACACTCGCGTTAGTACATGCTGCACGATGCGCTAATTGCAGAACTTGTTTGCTTCTCCAAGACTCCGCAACAATGTTGGCCATTGGCTTACCTAACGCTTCAACACGTTTAAGCAGATTAACCAACTGATTAGATTCAAATGGGCGTAATAGATAATCAGTAGCGCCCGCTTTCATCGTCTCAGCAGCCAAGATGCCTTGTTCTTGGTCGACAATCGCAATAACAACACCCGAATTTCGCTGCTTTTGGTGACACGCGACAAACTCACGAACACACATATCCGGCAGCGTAGAGCTCACTAAAGTGATTTCTGCTCGCTCTTCAAGCAAAGCGCCTCGACCAGTACGAGTGTGTTTCGCGGTGTAACCTGCATTTTGCAACACATCCAATACTGGTTGAGCAAGAGCTTCATTTGGCTCAACCAACAAAATTTTCGTTTTCGTCATCATTGAACCTTAACTTTCGTTTGTTGATTTTGTGATTGTAGATCTGGGTAGTGTTTCGCAGCCGTATACTCGTTGTCCCTCACTAAACGCAGGGTGACACGTCGGTTTTTTGCTTGGCCATTAACCGAGTTATTGCTGGCAATTGGGTAACGTGAACCATGAGCTCGTGTTTCGATCATCGACTCGTCGACCCCAAGCTCAATCAAAGTATTGGTGACTTGCTCTGCTCGAGTACGTGACACAGAAAGGTTCGTTAAACTTGAACCAACGTTATCGGTGTGACCGTCGATGAGGATTTTGGTCACTCGATCATCCACAGATACATAGCTATACAGCGCTTCTAGTGTTGCTTTCTGTCCACGACTTAACGTCTTCTGACCAAACTCAAATGAGAGCGCCATATCCCTTGCCTCTGAAAAAGACAATTTAGGCAATCGCGCGCGACACGCATTAAATGATTTCAATGCGTTTTGAATTTGAAGAGTAGGAATCACAATCTCTGAAACAGAGGAAGCATTACTTCCTTTAAGTGACAGCGTCACCCAACTGCCCGAAGCAATTGAATCCATGAATTCTTCAGCGCCTTTATTAAAGATGAAGCGCTGAGACGGCTTAGTAAATTCAAGGGAGCCAAATTCTTTTCTATAAAGCTCATTACTCCAAGGAGCATTTTGAGTTGTTAAAGCAATCGTTTTCCATTTATTGTTTTCATATTCTATATCGGAAATAAAATAGAATTTATTATTAGGTTCCGCTAGGAAATAAAACTTCCCATAGTCATTATTTGATTGCAACAAGTTGCATTTGAATTTATTTCCCTCATATGTCCATTTAGAGAGGTCCATAGGGATTGTTAAGACTTCTTCTGAATATGACACTTTTGAAAAAATAAAACTGATAACAATAATTGTGTTACAAATTATCAAACGGACATGATTCATGTATATCTTACATTCCCATGACTTAAACCGTTTAATTAAATATGCCACCAAGCCGAGAGAACTGGCATAGCTAATCATTTTAATTACCTATTCTGAATATTAAAATTGGTTACAAAACGCTCAAGAGAGCACGCTTAGCCTCCAATGGAAGCTTTAAGCATAAAAAACAGTATCTTATAATTTATTTATTTGAAGTTGTTGTTACGCCATAAAGGCAATTTAAAAAATCTATAACAACTAAAACGCTCAACATTGTTATTTTATTTATTAAGCGATTTATAAAGAAAACTAACTCTTTTTAAATTTCATTAAAAGATTATGACTATATGAACAAAGCAACATGTGAACTAAAGTCACAATCTTAGAGTTTGGAGCTAAAAGATCATTAAAATTTCTGTGTAGACTACACGCCATTAAGTTAAAACACTTTCGATTGTTAACGCACGGTAAAATATAAATGGAAAATAGAGTTAGCGAGCCTATTTCTGATAGTCAACTACTTGATGTAGAATTATTAGGCAAACCTATTCATATCATTCGTGAGAAGCTCGATAATTTAATTTCAGAATCTTGCTCAAACCTTACGACTGAATTACAAAATTGGCTCAGCACAGGAAAAGTGGAAGCTAGCTTAACCTCAGTAGACTTGCACCGCTTTACATCGGTTGAGATGGACAAAGAGCAAACGTCGACCTATCAACATCAGGAAGGCGGCATGGTATTCATCCATGGTAACCCTCACACGCTAATAAAGTTGGCTGATAGATTTTATGGTGCAAGTGCAGAGCGTTCAGCCGCTACTCTGACGGCCAGTGACTTACGTTTACAAGAGCGCATCAGTCGAATCATCATCGGTTGGCTTGCTCCTGGTGAAATGTGGGACACGGGTGAGTATGAGACCCCTAGAGGAATTGGCATTAACGTTCAATTAAACATTGCGTTTGACGATCATCAAGGCTCAATTCATCTCAAGCTAGATGGTCATCTTATTCAAACGCTGATCGAGCAGCTTGAACTACAACCTGATACCGATTTATTTCAACCTTTCTGTCGTTCTTTAGAGACGACCCCCGTTCGACTGAACGTTGTTCTAAGTAAAAAGAAGATGCCTTTAAGTGATGTGGTTGGCTTACAACCCAACGATATTTTACCTATTGAGCTTCTTAACACGGTTCCAGTAAGCATTGGCAACCAATCTCTATTTACAGGTCGTATTGCCGAGCAAGACGGCCAACTTGTTTTGATCTTTAACCCTGATAAGGAACCGCAGCGATGAGCGAAGCGCTAGAAACTAATGCATTCGACGCAGAAGAACTGAACTTTGATGATTTTCAATTAGAAGACTTTGAAGCCGAAGATACGCTCCAACAAGAACCAGCCACTGCGGAACGTGACCTTAGCTTTTTCAAAAGCATTCCTGTCACAGTCACGCTGGAAGTTGCGAGTAAGGAGATCCCACTTGGGGACTTAATGAAAGCGGGTGAAGGCACGGTTATCGAGTTGGAAAAGCTCAATGGCGAGCCTTTAGACGTGAAAGTAAACGGTTCTCTTATGGGCCACGCTGAAGTTGTCGTTGTCAATGATAAGTATGGACTTCGTCTGATCGATGTACATGACTCTGCATTGAGTGGCGTTGGTCAATAATCTTAGGTAGGCATCACAATGAAAAATCTGAGCGCTTGGCACCGTTGGTTACCTCTTTTGGTATTGGTGTCACTTTTGTTTGCTTTCCCAACAATGGCGGCTGACAACGGCTTAACTATCTTGTCCGTTTCTGATGGCGACACACAACAAGAATACAGCGTTAAACTGCAAATTCTGTTGTTGATGACGGCGCTCAGTTTTCTTCCAGCATTTATTTTGATGGCGACGAGCTTTACTCGAATTGTCGTTGTCCTTGCGATTTTGCGCCAAGCTCTTGGTCTTCAACAAAGCCCACCTAACAGAGTGTTGGTCGGGATCGCTCTCGCATTGACGTTACTGATTATGCGCCCTGTCTGGAGCGATATTTATGAAAATGCGTTTCAGCCATACGACAACGGCGAAATCACGCTAATACAGGCTTTTTCTGTTGCAGAGAAACCAGTGAGAGAGTTCATGCTGGCACAGACGCACCAAAGCTCTCTTGAACAAATGTTACGTATTGCCAATGAGCCTCTCGACCAAAACGTTGAGGATATTTCATTTGCCGTTGTCTTGCCTGCATTTGTCATTAGTGAACTAAAAACCGCCTTCCAAATTGGTTTTATGCTTTTCATCCCGTTTTTGGTCATCGACTTGGTTGTCGCCAGTGTCCTGATGGCAATGGGTATGATGATGCTATCACCTTTAATTGTCTCACTTCCCTTTAAGTTGGTGGTATTTGTACTCGTGGATGGTTGGGCAATGACAGTTGGCACCTTATCTGCCAGCTTCGGTTAACTAGGAGCAGTTATGACCCCAGAACTAACCGTAACGTTATTTTCCGATGCAGTATGGCTGATCATTTTGATGGTTGCCGTATTGGTTGTTCCAGGCTTAATTGTCGGTTTGTGTATCGCCGTATTTCAGGCTGCCACACAAATCAACGAGCAAACACTCAGCTTTTTGCCACGTTTGCTCGTTACCTTATTAATGGTGATTTTTGCAGGTCACTGGATGCTCCGTAAGATCATGGAACTGTTTGATTTCTTGTTCCACAACATACCAGGGATGATTGGCTAATGGCCATCACATTTGCAGAGCTCTCGGCGATACTCGGTCAACTCTGGTGGCCGTTTTTTCGTGTGGGAGCCGTATTTATTTCAATGCCTTTCTTTGGTGATGCGATTATTCCTGTTTGGGTTCGTACTTTACTGGCCCTCTCGATCGTTGTCATTACTGGACCGTTAATGCCACCCATGCCACAAGTCGAGTTATTCTCTATGACTTCTCTGTTCCTTGCTTTTGAGCAAGCTATTTGGGGAGTAATGTTTGGGTTAATTTTGCACATGCTCTTTAACGTTTTCACCATGCTTGGTCAGGTGATTTCTCTGCAAATGGGCTTAGGTATGGCGATGATGAATGATCCTATTAACGGGCTTTCTGTCGCCATTTTGGGACGCATATTTCTGATTTTCTCAACCTTGTTGTTTCTTGCGCTAGAAGGACACTTACTCGTCATAGATATCGTGATTCAAAGCTTTGTTGTTTGGCCAGTCGGATCTGGTATCACATCGCTTTCTCTGCAAGGTGTTGTCAATATTTTCGGTTGGATGTTTGCCTCTTCACTCGCTTTGGCTTTGCCCGCTATTGTTTCCATGCTTCTAGCCAACATCAGTTTTGGTGTAATGAACCGAGCCGCACCATCACTTAATGTCTATGCGTTAGGTTTTCCTATGACGATGCTGCTGGGTCTATTCAGCGTATTAATCTCAGTTTCTGGTGTTCCTGGTCGCTACACGGCGCTCGTTCACGACACCATTAGACACTTGAGTAACTTTATGTTGGGGGGAGCATGAGCGATCAATCTTCTCAAGACAAAACTGAAAAAGCCTCACCGCAGAAGGTAAAGAAAGCCCGTCAGGAAGGACAAATTCCTCGCGCGAAAGAGTTTACTACTGCGGTTATATTTCTAGCGGTGGCGCTCTACTTTTACTCTCAGCTTAATAGTATTTGGGAAAGCATGTCGGGGATCTTTCGCTACAACATGATGCTGACGCGAGCCGACCTAGAAAATCCTAAACAACTTGTCGAGCAATTGGGACAAAGTTTAGCAGTCATCATCGACATGCTATTACCATTGTTTACCGTCATTATTATCGTGACCTGTGGTAGTAGCCTTGTGCTAGGCGGCTGGATGTTCCGTCCCGCGAACGTGATGCCAAAGCTCAGCAAAATTAATCCTTTGAGCGGGATAAAGCGCATTTTTTCGACCCGCTCAGTGGTTGAGCTCTTAAAGTCGACGTTCAAAGTAGCCGTGATCTTCGGCATCTTATATGGCTATTTAGACAACCACTTACAGCCATTACTTGGCATGCAAAACCTCCCACTCAGCCAAGGTTTTTCTCTAGTAATGTCAATTCTGTTTGAAGGCTTACTCTTAATGGGCTTCGCCTTGTTGTTATTTGGGGTTATCGACATTCCTTATCAGCGTTGGGAACACCTAAAAGAACTCCGCATGACGAAACAAGAATTGAAAGAGGAATTTAAAAATAATGAAGGTCGTCCGGAAGTAAAACAACGTATTCGTCAAATACAGCAACAGTTTGCGCGCCGTAAGATCGATAAAATGGTGCCGACGGCTGACGTGATCATCACAAACCCAACGCACTACGCAGTCGCACTGAAATACGAGCCTTCGCTTTCTGACGCGCCCTTTGTCGTCGCAAAAGGCGTAGACGAAACTGCTATGCACATTCAACGTATCGCCCGAGAAAACAAAGTGGAAATCATTAACTCCCCGCCACTTACCCGTTCGATTTATCACACGACGGCGATTGAACAAGCAATCCCAAGCCAACTGTACATCGCAGTGGCACATATTCTTACTTACGTTTTGCAATTGAAAGCCTTTCGTAAAGGTGAGGGAAAAGAGCCAATTCCTTTACCTCATTTTTCGATTCCAAAACATTTGCAGCACTGATTAACCCGCGTTTATCCAAGGACACGAAAGTATGCTTAACCGGTTAAAACAACTTCAAACATCAACCAAAGGCTACGTTGGCATTCCAATCGTCTTGCTAATGATATTAGCAATGGTGATTCTTCCTTTGCCTCCTCTGCTACTGGATGCGCTGTTTACCTTTAATATCGTCTTAGCAATCCTAGTATTGCTGGTCAGCACAACCGCAAAGCGACCATTAGATTTCTCTGTTTTTCCAACTATTTTGCTGGTCGCAACATTATTACGTCTCACATTGAACGTGGCTTCTACGCGAATTGTACTCCTAGAAGGACATAATGGTGGTGACGCAGCGGGTAAGGTCATTCAAGCATTCGGTGAAGTCGTCATTGGCGGTAACTACGTCGTTGGTATGGTGGTGTTCGTCATCTTGATGATCATCAACTTCGTCGTAATCACCAAAGGTGGTGAACGTATTTCTGAGGTTTCAGCCCGCTTTACGTTGGATGCTTTACCAGGCAAACAAATGGCAATTGATGCCGACTTAAACGCTGGCCTTATCGATCAGGAAACGGCTCGCTTACGCCGTAAAGAAGTCGCCAACGAAGCCGATTTTCATGGTTCGATGGATGGTGCATCAAAGTTTGTGCGTGGCGATGCCATCGCAGGTTTGTTGATTCTGTTTATCAATATCATTGGTGGTATCAGTATTGGTGTCTTCGAGCATGGACTCGCTGCGTCTGACGCCTTTAAAACTTATGCCCTACTCACAATCGGTGATGGTCTAGTTGCTCAAATTCCTTCACTACTATTGGCAACGGCTGCCGCGATTATCGTTACGCGAATTAATGATAGCGATAATGGCATGTCGGAAACCATGCAAAAGCAATTACTGGCAACTCCTGCAACGCTATTTACTGTCGCAGGTATTATGGCGGTAATCGGTATGGTACCGGGTATGCCACACCTAGCCTTTTTTGCGTTTGCTGGCGCATTAGCGTTCGCAGGGTGGCGTCAAACCAAGAAGCCAGTGCAAGACTCCCAGATTGAAGAGGTCGAAGCACTTTCACAAGCAATGCAAGACGATGATACACCGCTGACATGGGATGATATTCCTCACGTCCAAACATTATCACTTGCGCTTGGTTATCGACTCGTCCATCTAGTCAACAAAGAACAAGGGGCTCCTTTATCACAACGTATCCGCGGTGTGCGTCGAAACCTTTCTGAACAAGTTGGCTTTTTATTACCTGAAGTTCGTATTCGTGACAACCTGAGCCTCAAGCCAAACCAATACACAATTTCTCTAAATGGCGAAGTCATTGAGCAAGGTTTTATTGAACCAGAGCGTTTAATGGCGATAGCGGTTGGCGAAACTTACGGTGAGGTAGATGGCATTTTGGGTAGCGATCCTGCTTATCAGTTGCCAGCTGTGTGGATTGAGCATCAAGATAAAGCAAAAGCACTTAATATGGGTTACCAAGTTGTCGATGATGGCACTGTTATTGCCACTCATATTAGTAAAATCATGAAGACAAACCTTGCAGAATTGTTTACGCACGACGATGTGGAAGCAATAACCCAGCGTTTGACACAACAAGCCCCGAAACTAGCAGAAGCATTAGCAGCAGCACTTAATCCAGCACAGCAGCTGAAAGTATATCGTCAGCTTTTATTGGACCAAGTGCCACTAAAAGATATTCGCACGATTGCCAACACAATGTTGGAATCCGCGGAAAATACAAAGGACCCGATCCTACTTGCATCTGATGTACGCTGTGCACTAAAGCGTACGCTTGTTAACTTAATTGCAGGACAAAAGAACGAATTAAATGTCTACGCACTGTCTGATGAGTTAGAACAAATGCTACTAACTTCACTGCAACAAGCACAATCTTCTGGTACGGTAACACTAGATAGCTTCCCAATTGAGCCAAACATTCTTGGTCAGTTCCAACAAAACTTGCCATTGATCAGACAACAGCTTAAACAACAGGGGCTACCTCCGATCCTTCTCGTTATGCCACAGCTGCGCCCTCTTCTAGCGCGTTACGCTCGTACATTTACACAAGGGCTGGCAGTATTGTCTTACAACGAAATCCCAGAAAACAAACAAATCAATGTGGTAGGAAACCTTGGTTAATCTTATTTCAACACATGCGATGTACGAACATTTGGTTGGTCTCGCAGTACAACATATCGTCACGGATGACGATCAATTAGTCTTTGATGCTTTAAAACACAATGATGTCCAACACGCATGCCAAGCAATTAGGGAAGCTCAATCAGGAGAAGTAGAATTCCAACACCTGACGTTGAGATTTGGTATGCGTGGAGAACAAAGTGTCTATCAATTCAAACTCTCTGAACAAATGCAGTACTGCCTGGATTTGTTCAGTCTTTACCTTGCACTAAGACAAACACAATTTCAGTTAGAAGCCTTTCATCACGACTTGATTAGTAATGTTGTCGTGCCGATTCGCGTGGATGCATTACTGTGGGAGCCTGGGGTTTATTTCCTCGAACAGACGATTCAATTCCACTCTTCTGCTTTTCAACATGTGATTCCTTCTCTTCAAGCTGATGAAACGTTATGTGATCGTGATAAAGTCGCCACACTCACCAAAAAGTTAAAAGAGAATGCATATTCACTTTGGTTTGAAGTCGCGACATCGCAAGTGAACTTCGAGCGCGTCGCAGACTTTAGTCCCGATATGATCAAATTGTCAGTCACACTAGAGGATAAAGAAGAAAGACACGCTTTCCTACCTATTGCTAAGTTCTTAAGAAAGCATAAATATACTTGGGTTGCCGGACGTGTAGCGAGTCAAACGGAACTTAACCGCTATCGTTTATTGGGTGCCAGTTATTATTTTGGTTATTTCAGCGATATCCCAACCTCTCTCTCCTTTCAGTCTTTTGATGAGGAATAGTTGAAACTCAACCATTTATATTTAAAACAGCACGATTTATTCGTGCTGTTTTTTTATTTATAACGGATAACCACAAGATCATTGGGCAATAGTTTCTTTAACTTAACTAAAAAATTTAGGCTTATATGATGATTTTCCCGGTTTTCATGGAATACAAATCACTAAAAATCATCAATTTTTATCTTTTTTAGAAATTTTTTAATTTTCAAATTAATCATTAAAGCCGACCGACCGCCTCTAGTTAGTGACAAGGGAATATCCCGAGGCCTGAAAGATATAGTGACTAACTAAGGAGACTAAGATGGCTTTATCAATGCACACTAACTACGCTTCGCTTGTAACTCAAAACACAATGAACACAACAAGCGGACTTCTAAACACAGCAATGGAACGTCTAAGCACAGGCTACCGTGTGAACTCAGCTGCTGATGACGCTGCTGGTCTTCAAATTGCTAACCGTCTAGAAGCGCAAACACGCGGCATGTCAGTAGCAATGCGTAACGCACAAGACGGCATCTCTATGATGCAAACTGCTGAAGGTGCGATGGATGAAATGACAAACATCGTTTACCGTATGAACGACCTTGCTACACAATCGTTGAACGGTTCAAACAGTGCAACAGACCGTGCGTCTCTTAACAAAGAGTTCACACAGCTTACTGCAGAACTAAACAACATCGTAGACAACACTAAGTTCGGTGGTCAAAACCTTCTTAAAGGCGGCGGCTTCGGTGCAGGTGACGTAACATTCCAAATCGGTGCATCTTCTGCTGAAACATTGACTGTAAGCGCAAGCGCAGGTATCGGTGAAATCACTACTATCCTTGCTGATGCAGCAATTACAGATGGTATCGATGACGCGACTAAAGCAAAAGCAGCACTAGACAAAATCAGCGGCGCTGACGGTCTAGTAGAAAAAATTGGTAGCTCTCGTGCAGACTTCGGTGCGAACATCAACCGTCTTGAGCACACTATGGCTAACCTTGGTAACATGGTAGAAAACGTTACAGCATCTAAAGGTCGTATCATGGATACAGACTTTGCAGTAGAGTCTTCAAACATGACTAAGAACCAAATGTTGATGCAAGCAGGTACAACTGTTCTGTCTCAAACTAACCAGCTTCCAAGCATGGCAATGTCACTACTACGCTAATTACTTAGTTAATAGTGCGCTTAATTTAAATCGTCTTAATTATAAAGCCTTCCTATGGAAGGCTTTATTTTTATCTACGAATATAAATAGAGCTCGTATTATCTTTGTGAGATTCAGGCACTCTGAATCCGAATTTCAACATAATATTAAATAAAACCTTATTAAACAGTTCTAATTCTATCGTCTCTAATTTGCTTCCTATTTTACTATCTCTAAGTTC
The DNA here is from genome assembly GCF_033339995.1 of Vibrio sp. 1641. Classification (NCBI taxonomy): domain Bacteria; kingdom Pseudomonadati; phylum Pseudomonadota; class Gammaproteobacteria; order Vibrionales; family Vibrionaceae; genus Vibrio; species Vibrio sp. 1641. The sequence goes on along the minus strand of NZ_JAWOVP010000001.1, from coordinate 338,000 downwards.
AGGAAAATTGAACTTAGCTTCCTTTAAGATACTAGCTATCTCATCAGAATTGATGCTCTGTTTACTTAATAGTTTTTTGTTAATGAACTCTTCATATGCACGAGCACATTTCATCAATCGTAACGCAAATTCATTCATAACTGACATTCTTTGAAACGTAAAAAATTTAATTTTTAGTGAGAACACTTGCACATCGCACTATCAAAAATAATATCAGAACGCAATTAATGCACTCTGTAAGAATTATCTGAATCAAGCTGAAGTAAAGGCTGAATATAACGTCTAATTAAAACATCTCTCCTAATTAGAACCGTCAATACAATTAAATATTTTCTTTGTTTAGGTCGCCTTTTCTTATAAGGAAATTACTTTTTCCATGGAGGAAGGCGGAACAAACAAGGTGGAAACACCACTTCCTCCCAAGAAAACAAAATAGCTTTAAACCTTTGTTTTAATTGAATTTAATATACGGCACGCATCTTGCCACTGATAATTAAACTAAGGCGTAGCATTCAAAGTATTCAAGCCAATAAGAGATGAGAGGAGCACACCTCATGAGTTCTTTAGACCCAGTAAAAATGGCAACCCAATTCGCACAATTGGACACAAACCCATTCAAAAACCGTTACCAAGCGCAAGCTAATGTGTACCAGTCACAACTGTCAGCTTTTAATAAAGTTGAAAGCGCACTACGTGATTTTCGTACTGCAATGAAAGAGATGAATAACAGCACAAACAGCATCATCAAAAACAGTGCGACACTCTCTCAAGAAGGTAACTTTACTGCAAACGCGGATGCTAAAGCGCTAACGGGTAACTATCAGATTTTTGTAGAAAAAGTGGCAACGGCGCATCAAGTATCTACAGGAATGCCTGCAGACCTTGAGGCGACGACAGAAGTACCAACAACTGGATCTTTAGAATTCACCATCAACGGTGAAACAATGACACTAGACTTGTCCTCCGTTGATATTAATGGTGACGGCACTGCAACGATCAGTGATTTAGCAAGTGCGATTAACAATCACACGGATAACCCTGGCGTTAACGCCACTCTAGTTCGCTCGAATGGTCAAACACACTTTATGCTATCGAGCACTGAGACTGGTGTCGAAAATAAGATCAACGTATCTGCAACGGGTACTGGCCAAGCGTGGTTTGAAGACGCCTTCACCAACCTCAAGCAAATTAACGCTCCGCAAGATGCGGTTATGTGGCTAGGTGCAAAAGACTCAGGCCTGAAACTAACCAACGCAAGTAATACTTTTGAAGGTGTCATCGACGGTGTTGACATTACCGTATCTAAACCGCAAGCCGCGGGAGATTCGCCAATCGGTTTAAAAATTGGAGCTGATAGCGAAGGCACTAAAGAACAACTAGATAAGTTTGTGGAAACCTACAATGCCCTTGTTTCGACTATCGATCAGTACACCCAAATTGGCGGTGAAGATCAGAAACGCGGCGTGCTCGCTAGCGACTCGACATTGCGTTCTATTGAGAGTCAGTTAACGGGGTTAATCCGAGGTGAACACAATGGTATGCGCCTAAGCGAGATCGGCGTGAGCCTAGACCGCAACGGTAAAATGAAAGTTGATCAAGAAAAGTTCAAAGAAGCTCAACAAACAAACAGCGCAGGCTTAGAGGCGTTGTTTAATGGGGATGACGCTTTGCTAGATTCTCTTGACGCAATGGTAGAGCCTTTCTTGAAGTTCTCATCAGGTACCTTCAGCACGCGTAAAGACGCAATACAGTCAAGCTTAGACCGAATCAAAGATAAACAAACCAATTTAGAGCGTAAGTACGAAATGTCGTACAACCGCTACCTCAAACAATTCACTCAAATGAATTCAATTATGACCCAAATGAACCAAACCATGTCCATGTTTAAAGCTCAAAAATAAGACATTTGGTTCCAAATTTAGGAGAAATATTCATGCTTATGGATTCTGGTTACGATTCGTACCAACAAGTCGATCTCGACGCTCAAGCGGCAGCAGCAAATCCACACCAATTGGTCATCATGTTAATCGATGGCCTACTCGATGAAGTTGAACGTATTCGCGGCCACCTAGCCGCAAATCGTTTGGCCGAGAAAGGGAATGGAATCAACAAATGCATGAACATCTTGATTGGACTAACAAGTGCTTTAGATGATGAAAACGGCGGTGAAATTGCGGAAAACCTACGCCAGCTGTATGACTTCTGCCAAGTCGAACTTTATTACGCTAGCGTGCAAAACGATGCAAATCGCTTGGTTAACGTTGAGCGTGTAATGGGTAACATTCGTGAAGGTTGGATGAATTTTGGACAACAAGCATAAAGTATCGCCAGAGCGATTCCGTCATTTATCTCAGCTCATCCAGTTCGCCGCAAAAACGGCCGATTGGCATGCGCTCAAGCGGTACGACTTGCAGTTGCGAGAGCTTTTGATCAGTCACAAGCCTTTTTTGAAAGATCCTAAGCTTGCACCTGAAATCCAGCGAGCGAAAGCAGTGCACGCTAATGCCTTCGCAGTATTAGAGAAGTCGACCAACGAGTTGAAAAAAGAGATGAACATGGTCAATGACCATCAAGAACGCGCTATGGCCTATCAATTAGCAATGACCATGGAGCTAACTCAATGATCATACCTTCTTCAACTCAGCACTCAGTTAATTCGCCAGCTAACAATGAGGGTCACATCAAGCAAGCGAACTCGGTACACGGCTTTTCTCATGGTTTTAAATCAGGGAACAAGCAGAATGGTGAGCAAGACTTTAACTCTGCGTCAGCGGTACCGAGTTTTCACCTTACGGCCTCTACTTTGAACAACGCAAACAAAGTACAAAGTCATGGTTTTGATACTGATGACCGCTCAGCTTCAGATCCGGATGCCAACTTGACCAGTACACCAGGGTTAACAGAATCGACTGATCTTGCAGCGCAAGCTCAAGCTTTAACCCAGGGTATGATTACCATGGCAGAGAAGCAGGCTGAGAAACTAGGAAAAGCGTCATCTTTAATGACTGCGAGCGAAGTTAAGTCTGTTACTCAAGATTCGTCTAACGCTATGTTAAACACATCATCAAAACAAGATGTGAAGCAAAGTCTGCCGACTTCATCGAGCTCGCGTTTGCCTATCTCCGGTGTTGAGTTTCAAACTCTTTTGAATCAACCTGTTCAAGGGCAACCAACCGCATCTCTACTTCAAGCACAAGCTCCTACAACACAACCTGCACATTCACCGGTTGCGACGAGTCATGTTCAAGCTCAAGGCTCTGAGTGGGCAGCGGTGCGTGTTGATACCACTGCCGGAAAGTGGGGCGAGCAAATGATGCAAGTTTTACATGATCGCGTGACGCTCCAAGCTCAACAAAATGTACAAGAAGCAAAAATCCGCCTAGACCCACCAGACTTGGGGAAACTGGATTTACTTGTACGTGTTGAAGGTGACCGATTGAGTGTCCACATCAACGCCAATGCCGCAGCAACACGAGAAGCTTTAATGCAAGTTTCGGAACGATTGCGTACTGAGTTACAAGAGCAAAACTTCGTTCATGTCGATGTCAATGTTGGCTCTGATCAAAACCAAGGTCGAAATGACCCACATGCAAACGAAGAAGACGCCAATATTTTCGCCGCACGAGAATCTGGTGCATTCCAAACCACGACAACAACTAACTATTCAGAACACTGGCTAAGCACTCAAGCTTAGTGAATCTTCGAGGAAAAAGGTTATGACCAAACAACAAATGATCGCCCTGTTTATCGCCATGATCATCACCAGTGCCCTCGTTTCGGCCGTCACAATTATGGGCGGAATCTGGTACTTAAACAAACACGCTCAAGAGTCACCTGACTCTGGTTCACTGATCGAAGACTCCCCACTGTCTTTTTTGGTCACAGAACAACCGACAAGCAAAGGTCCTAGCTTCCATCCTTTGGACAAAGTCGTTTTGACCGTTAAAGGCAAGAAACAGACTCACTTTGTGATGCTAGAACTGGCAATTGAGACACGCCGCCCAGAGCGTATCAAAGAGATCGATGAATACATGCCTATGGTACAAAACTCTCTATTAAAACTGTTTAGCGACAAAACGTTTGATCAGTTACAGCAAGCGGGTGCCATCGATATTCTGCAAGACGAAGTGAAGCAAACGCTTCTACTCGCTTTTGCTAAAACAGACATCGTCCGAGAAATCGACGATGTTTTGTTGACTAAATATGTTGTGCAATAACGGAGCACAACCATGTTAGACATGAATGTACAAGACACTTACACCACAGAAGAGGAAGTGACAACACCGTCACGACCAATTGATGAAAACGCATTGCTACAACGTCATCAGGTCATGGTAAAACGCGTAGTTAACCAGCTGCGCGTTCATGCCACTTCTCACTGTAGTATTGAAGATATGCAGCAGATAGGCCTTATCGCTCTAGTCGAGGCTGGACGCCGATATGGCGATGTTGACGATCCTCACTTTCCTGCTTTCGCCGTTTGTCGAGTTCGGGGAGCTATTTTAGACGAATTACGCCGACTAGATTGGCGTTCACGTAAGACTCGTCAACAAGCCCACGAGCTCAACGACGTGACTCGAGATCTCACTCGAACGTTAGGTCGAATGCCAACGGATGCCGAAATCATCCAGGCTTTAGGGACGAATGAGCAAGATTATTACAACCGCCAAAATGCCGCTCTCGCAGGCGAGATGCAAAGCCTTGACCAACTGATGGAGAGCAGCGGTGATAGCTACATTGGCGGGCAATACGATGGCATGGAACATGAACATATTCGTCGTAGTTTAGACAGTGCTTTGGGTAAATTACCTAAGCGCGATCAACTGCTCCTGACTTTGTTCTATCAACATGAACTCAACTTACACGAAATAGCTCTGGTATTGGATCTGACACCACCTCGTATATGTCAGCTTCACAAACAAGCGCTGAAACAACTCAACCAATTAATGTCCTCTTAGGAGTCACAAGATGCAAAAGTTTTTTGGAGTGCTCACTATCCTGGTGTGCGTCTTCGGTGGATATATGTGGGCCGGTGGTAGCTTAGGTGCTATCTGGCAGCCAGCCGAATTCCTTATCATTATTGGCGCCGCTGCTGGTTCTCTGATCATCGGTAATCCGCCTCATGTACTGAAAGAAATGCGTCGCCAAGTGCCAGCGACCATTAAAGGTCCAACAGAAGAGCATGAGTACTACATGGAATTAATGGCACTACTCAACAACTTGCTAGAGACAGCGAGAAACCGCGGATACAAGTTTCTGGATTCTCATATTGAGGCTCCGGAGCAAAGCTCTATGTTCCTCGCTTACCCGACGATCGCAGAAGATCATCGCCTAATTTCTTTCATTACTGACAATTTACGTTTAATGGCAATGGGACAGATGTCGCCTCATGAATTAGAGGGACTGCTAGAGCAAGAAATCGAAGCAATACAGAACGAAATGCTTTTACCTTCACGCTCACTACAGCGTACAGCAGAAGCACTACCTGGCTTCGGTATTCTTGCAGCAGTTGGTGGCATCATTATCACCATGCAAGCTATTGATGGCTCAATCGCTATGATTGGTTATCACGTTGCGGCAGCTCTCGTTGGTACATTCATTGGTATTTTCGGTTGTTACTGTGGCTTAGATCCACTAAGTAACGCCATGGCTCAGCGAGTAAAACGTAATATGACTGCTTTTGAGTGCGTTCGTGCAACCTTGGTTGCCTACGTAGCGAAAAAGCCGACATTGCTCGCCATTGACGCTGGTCGTAAACATATTCAGCTAGACATCAAACCAACATTCAACCAAATGGAGAAGTGGTTAGCTGAACAGGAGGGATAATGCAAAAACAAGAGCATGTAGTGTTCAAACGTGCCAAAGTATACAGCCATGATGAGTCGTCTCATGGCGGCGCGTGGAAAGTCGCGTTTGCTGACTTCATGATCGCCCTAATGGCGCTGTTTCTTGTACTTTGGGTTATGCAGGTGGTAGACAAAGAAGAGCGTAAAGCGATTGTTGCCCACTTGCATAGTTCAAGCGTATTCGACAAGAGTTACGGCAACCCATTTGATACGTCACAAAGTATTTCTCCTATCGACTTGGCACAGGACTCTTCTGTGCCAAGTAAACACAACTCCAACCATGTGGTAAGCTCTTACTTCAAAGGTGATGGGGATGGACCAGAAATTGATTCTTTGATTCCTGGTAACTTCGATACTCAAGAGCAACTTGCCGCACTAGCGAAAGTAATTGAGCAAATGACTGCCCAAATCAATGCGCAGGGAAATGTAAACGTCACGGTGACACCACAAGGTTTGCGTATCGTCCTTCAAGATGATTACAAACAGCATATGTTCAGCCGTGGTGGTGCAGAACTTACTCCTTTTTTTGAAGATTTACTGCTCGCACTAGCACCTGTATTTCATCGTGTTAACAACCCTCTGATCATCAGCGGACACACAGATGCAATTCCATTTAAAAAGCGTTTTGGTCGTCAATCTAACTGGGCGTTATCAGCCTCTCGAGCAGACGTAGCAAGAAATACGTTAGTTGAAGGCGGTATGCCGGATGATAGAGTAATGCAGGTAACGGGTATGTCAGATAGAGCGCTGCTTAATCCTGATGAGCCAGATTCTAGCGAAAACCGTCGTATTGAGCTGTTTGTTTTAACGACTCCTGCCGCTAAAGTGCTTGAGACCCTTTTTGGCAACCACCAAGAAAGCGAACTGCAAAAAGCGAAAGATAAGGCTGAATTCAACCAACCAGTCATTCGTCAAGAAGTCATCAATTACTCCGGCGATACCGCCACCAGCGAAGTAAAAATTCAAGAATTATAATCTTAAAAGGTCACCACTCTGATGGTGACCTCTCTAACCAAAGCCTCTGTTACTGTGACTTTTTAGTTGAGTTCTATATGCACATAACATCATCCGAAAAAAGAAAAAGCGACTTACTAAAGAAAGCCTTTTTATGGCTCATTGTCTTCGATTACCTTTTATTGGCGTTTTTCTTAACTCAGCTATCAAGTATGACACTAAACAGCGGAACCATGATCAGCTTGTTACTTGTTGTTTATAACGTCTTACTTGTTTCGCTATGTTTTCAACGAACCAACAAGCAGGACTCTTACATTATCTACCCTGTTTTGTCCGCAACGTTATTAGCATTTGTCTGCTTTCTTTACTTCTTTTTTTTAATTTAGCTCCCCGACTCGACCATTGATTTTATTTTTACTGCTTTTTCGAAGTGGTCGAGCTGATGAGTCTGAATCCACCACGTAGCCGCTTCCATCAACAGCTCTGGGTCGTCATTTTTATTAGCGAAAAACGCATAAAATGAGAGACCAACCAATTCACCTTTACTCGCGATCTTTTTGTCACAGATCTCTATAATTTTGTCTCTCAGCGAAGCTCTCATTTCTAATCCCTTAACCTAGTACATACTCACTAACCATACGGTTGAAAGAAATCAAATCAAACGAGCCTTTAATTTCAAAACGCACTCTTCCCACCTCACTCATGAAGAACTCGATTTCACAATCCAAATCAAAAGTACCAGAGGTCTCGATAGAAAATGCATTGATCTTACTGTAAGGCAAAGAAGTGTAATCCACTTTTGAGCCGGTAATCCCTTGCACATTTGCCGCTATCACTCGCTTGTTCGTAAACACCACTTGGTCACGAACTGTTTTAAAAGCAGCGAAAATAGTCTCACCATCAATCAAGAACTTAAGGAAGTCTTCTCTGGCACTAGCAACGTCAATCGGCTTAAGCTTAAATACAGAGGAATTGTCGAAATCAATCATAATTAATCCTTTGAGTGGGCGTTAGAACGAATTATCAACGTATCAGATAGCACCACTTTTGCCTACTCGCAACGCACGTTTCTGCTTGATTCGCCCAACAACGAAGCGTCACTCACTTCCACCCTTGCATCCATTGCTCAGAGTCTTTTAGGTCTTGCCAGTTCATCTCTCGGTCGCGTTTACTCATGACTGCCTCGATGACACATCTCACAACGTTACCATCTTCATCTAGTTCCATTTCCGTCACGACAAAATGCTTCTCTTTGTTTTTAGGTGAAATTGCCGTCCATTTACTGTGCAATAGTTTCTTAGGGTGGATTCTGTTCATCGCATTGTACCAATTTAACTACCATGTTGATGTATACGACTGAATACCAAGAGAGAATCAGATTTTGTTTTTGCAAACCGACAAAAGATAAAACCGCAAAAGAGATCACTCCCTTTCGCGGCTCTAACTACAATCCGACTAGGTCTTCTGACCATTCAGTCGAGGGTTTAAGTACTGACTTTGTAGCAACTGTAACCCTTTACCGACCAGAACAATCACTATCGCGCCAATCAGGACAGGCGTGAAGAGAAAACTCCATCCCTGCCCAGACGCCATGATCAAAATTGGATTTGCACCCGCAGGTGGATGAGTGGTCTTCGTAATCAGCATCGCAGACACACCCAGCCCCGTCGCAATCGCGAGCGTGACCGGCGTGACGTCAACATACTGGCTAAACGCAATACCGATAGAGGCCGTGATGAAGTGACCAATGATCACGTTTTTGGGTTGAGCAAGAGGGCTGCCTGGCACCCCAAACACCAGTACTGCGGTAGCACCAAATGGTGCCATCAGGAGTACAACCTCCGTCAGTGATACCTCAGCGTAGGACAATACGCCAATAGCCAACGTAGCGCCAAGCCCGGCAACCAACGATAAAATTAAATTATTCATAAACACCTCAGAGTAGACCGAATTGTCTACAAAATAAAATAGACAAACCTGTCTACCTTTGTCAATATGTGTTTATGGAACTTTTTGAGGACATAGTTATGAACAAAAAGAAACAGTTATTGATCGACACAGCTTTGTCACTGTTTTATAAACAAGGCATCAACTCTATTGGCATCAATGAAGTCCTCAATGTTTCCGGCGTGGCTAAACGCACGCTATATAACCATTTTGAGAGCAAAGAAGCGCTTATCATCGCCGCATTAGAACAACGCCACCAAGTATTTATGGAATGGTTGGAGGAAAAGCTTTCTTCAGCACAAACGTGCGCGGAGGTGATCGATCAGTTATTTACAGCACTCAACGGCTGGTTTCATGGCTCTGAAGAAAAGTTGGGCGAGTTTCGCGGTTGCTTTTTCATCAATACGTCCGCGGAATTCAGTGACGACAGTGGCGAGATCGCAACGTATTGCCGCTACCATAAACAGCAAGTCAGAGAGCTAATTCAACGCTATCTCAAATCAGAAAACGCTTCATTACTCGATGCCATTTGCATCATGAAAGAGGGCGCGATCACTACCGCTTACATGACGAAAGAGTACGACAACATCACGAAGAAATGCGTGACCATTTTGCACAAGCTTTAATGCGTTCAGGTATAGTCATTTGCGGATTAAGTATTCAAACGAAAGGCACCAATCGGTGCCTTTCGTTTTAGTTAGTGAGTGTACTTACAGCTCGTGCTCAGTACGTGCGATGATGTCGTCTTGCGCATCTGGTGATAACGCGGTGAAGAAAGCTGAGTAGCCTGCAACTCGCACAACGAGATCACGATATTGCTCTGGGTTCTTCTTCGCGGCTAACAAGGTCTCGCGAGAGACGATGTTGTACTGCACGTGCCAACCTTTGTGGTGGTTGAAGAAGGTACGAATCAACATAGAAAGCTTGAGTTTATCCCCTTCAGACTCAACCGCTGCCGGGCTTAACTTCTGATTAAGCAGTACGCCACCAAGGATCTTATTTGCTTGGATCTTACCGACCGAATTGTACACAGCCGTTGGACCTAAACGGTCTGAGCCAGATGACGGGCTTGCACCTTCTGCCAATGGCGTTTTCGCTTTACGACCGTCTGGCGTTGCCATGGTTGAAGCACCGAATGGGACATTTGCCGAGATACTTGATGTACCTGCGTAGTAACCGCCGCCAATTGGACCACGCCCATGACGCGTATTAACAAACTGCTCTAGCTCATCAATGTACACTTGGTACGCGTCTGCGAGCAGTTGGTCTACCGCGTCATCATCGTTACCGTATTTTGGTGCAAAGTTGATAAGACGTTGGCGAAGCTGTTCGTTCTCCATGCCGTCGAAATCTTCTGCCAATGCTTTTGCCAGCTGTTGTTGTGAGATAAGGGGCTGGGTGATTTGCGCATCATCGAAAACAAGGTGCTTGATGGCGGCTAGGCTGTTGCCCAAGTTTGCGATACCGACTTGCAAGCCAGATACCCAGTCGTATTTCGCACCGCCTTCTTTCACAGTTTTACCACGAGCCAAACAGTCATCCACCAGCGTTGAACAGAAGATGTCTTGTGCCTGCTGTTCAAGTACGCTGTCGACTACCGTATCAATCTCAATCGATTTACGGGTGTAGTAGCGGATTTGCTCTGCCCAAGAAGCTGTCACTTGCTCAAAGTTCTCAAAGTTGCCTTTTGCTAATGACTTATCGTGCGGCAAGAAAGCTTTACCCGTTGTTGCATCCACACCTTCGTTCAATGAGGCAAGCAAGATACGAGCGAAGTTAATGAAGCTCATGCCCGTACAACGGTAACCCCATTTGCCCGGAACCGCCGTCTCGATACAGCCGATAGAGGCGTAGTTGTAAGCGTCTTCTTTCTCTACACCAAGCTTGATGAATTCAGGAATAACAATCTCATCGTTGTTGAACGCTGGCATACCGAAGCCGCATTTAATCACTTCGATACAACCCATTAAGAATTCTTGGTTCAAACCTTCGTGGTAACGCACACTCAAGTTAGGTTGCGTTGAACGTAACTGACCGCAAGATTCCAGAATCGCCCAAGAAAGTGGATTAACTGCGTCTTCAGGCTCACCCTTTTCATTCAACTTCTGACCGCCGATACACACGTTTTGGTACAGCGGAGAACCTGCCGATGCTTTTGAGTGCGCGCCAGAGCGAATCTTGTTTACTTCAAGCAGCTTCAACCAGCAGCTTTGTAAAAGCTCTAGTGCAAAGTCTTTTTCAATCGCGCCGTTTTCGACATCGCGAACATAAAATTCGTTTAGGAATTGGTCCATACGACCGAAAGAAACCGAGTGACCATTCGATTCGATTTGTAGCATCAACTGAACGAAGTAGCTCAATTGCAGTGCTTGCCAGAAGTTTTCTGGTGCGTGGCTCGCGACATGACGACAGTTTGCCGCAATGCTTTCTAACTCAGCTTTGCGCAGCGGGCGTTTCTCTTCTAACGCCATTTTTGCCGCCAATTCAGCGTAGCTCACCATGTGGTCTTGAATGGCAAGCAGTACAATTTCGACCGATTTGTAGAACTGCTCTTTCTTCAAGCCTTCAAAGGTCGAAACATCATTGTTAGCACGGTGCTGACGAACATCCTCTAACAAACCGTTCATGCCTAGCTTCAAGATTTTCTCGTTATCCACCGCAAGGTGCGCGTCACCCGAAGTCATGTTGCCTTCAGCTTTAATGATGGTGCTGGCTAAGATTTCTTGCTGCTCATCAGTGAACAAGCCATAACAACGGTCTTGAACGGTTTTACCGCGCCAGTACGGTGTGATGCTGTGAATGCTTTGCTTATCTTCTTCAGTAACAGCAAAGCCTGCACCAGGACGGTCGGCTAGCTCATCAATTTCCGCTTCAATCCAACGCACTGTGTATTCTGGGAAAATAGGCGCAGCGCGTACTTTGCTCGCTTGGTTACCGACGATTAGCTCATCGTGTTTAATCCAAATAGTACGAGTGCGTAAGTGCTCTTGCAGTGCTAGCGCACGTTGGACAATCACAGGTTTGTCTTCGTTTGCTTGATAAGCACGAGTGTATGCCTCTGCACGCTCGGTACAGACAGGTGGCGTTACGATATTTACCAGTGCCGATTTGTGCGCTTTGATACGCTCAGGAAGGTAATTCAGGTCCATAGTTAACCTCTTACAATCACGTTAAGTTGGGTGTTTTCGCTTGCGTATTGCATGGCGCTTTCTAGCAGTTCTGGTTTGTTTAATGGCTTGTCAGAACACTCGTAAGGCATATCGAGCAAACGGTATTTATTGATGCCGAGCGTGTGGTACGGCAGCAAGTGAAGTTCTTGGCAGCTCTCTAGTGAAGCCGCAAAATCGATGATGTCTTTCAACTCTTCGATGGTGTCATTGAACCCCGGCACCACGGGAACGCGAATCACAATGCGTTTCGCGATAGGCGCCAGTTTTCGGAAATTGTCTTTGATACGTTTTAGTGAACCTTTCGCCCAGCTAAGAAACTTCTCTTCATCGGTGTGTTTTAAATCCGCCAACCAACAATCGATATGCGGCGCGGCTTTTTCGACGTTCTTCCACGGCACATGCATGCACGATTCAATCGCAGTCGAGACTTGGTTGTCATGCAGACGCTGCGCGAGTTCTGCCACCAAATCCACTTGCATGAGTGGCTCACCACCGGAGAAGGTCACGCCACCTTGGCTTTGGTCGTAGAAAGGTTTGTCTTTCATTAAGGTGTCGAACAGCATGTCTGATTTTGCATCTTCACCACAGACGGTCAGTGCTTGCGTAGGACATACGTTTCGCAGCGCGATCAGTTGGTCTTCTTTGATGGCTTTGCGATTAATGATGATCTGGTTGTCGATACGTTGAATACCATCGCTCACCGTTTCAGTACCCGCCGTGGTTTGAGTTGTAGCTTGATACGCAGAAACGCACAGCTGGCAATCTTCCATGCAGCTTCGCTGATCAAACAACAGTGAATGCTTTTCGCTGCGGCTTTCTGGGTTTTGACACCAAGGGCAAGACAAGCTGCATCCTTTAAGAAAAAGAATGGAACGAATGCCATCGCCATCATGGGTAGAGAATCGTTGGATATTGAAATACATCTCTGCTTGCCTCTTGGTCTGTGCTACCGCTGTGTACTTAATCCGTTTCTTGCTGGTTAAGTCTTACGAGCGGCTTTTCTTTGTTCGAACTGAAAGCTTCATTTGACCCTTTACAAGTTTCACTTAACTTTCATTTAATGAAATTATTATTGTTTCAAATGAAATTTCAATTGATCAAAATCAAGATCTCGTTCGATTGTCAGATCTATAGTGATCCCATCATCAAAACGAAGATTTTGTTTAAGGTAGAAACCATGATTGAACTTTATTTAGATACTGCTGATGTGGCAGAAGTAAAACGCTTTAACCAGTGCCTACCGCTAAAAGGCGTGACGACAAACCCAAGCATTTTGGCAAAGTCAAAACAGGGACTGAATGAAACCCTAGCAGGCATGCAAGAAGCACTTGGTGGTACACCTCGCTTTCATGCTCAAGTTGTGAGTTCAACCGTCGAAGGTATGCTGGCAGAAGCGCGCCAACTGAATGAATTGCCCTACGATATGGTGGTAAAAGTGCCAGCAACAGAAACCGGCTTAGCAGCAATTAAGCTAATGAAAAAAGAGGGAATTCAGGTTCTTGCTACCGCTATCTATTCAGCTCAACAAGGGTTCCTTGCAGCACTGTGCGGCGCAGACTACCTAGCGCCTTACGTAAACCGCATCGATGCGATGAACAGCAATGGTGTTGAAGTGGTCGCGGATCTTCAATTGTTGCTCGATCAAAACCAACTACCAGCGAAGATTTTGGCAGCGAGTTTCAAGAATACTCAACAAGCAATGGAGGTGATGAAACTGGGTATCGAAGCCATTACATTACCAACAGATGTGGCAGCGCAAATGTTCGCTCACCCAGCAGTAAAACCTGCGGTTGAACAGTTCGATAAAGACTGGAAAGAGACGTTCGGCGACAAGCTTTCATTTGAAAGCTAATTAAAAGTAAGAACTCAATATTTTAGTCAACAATAAGGGAATCTTAACTCACCCTGTGCGCCGGTGAGTTTAAGATTCCCTTGTGTCTTTCATATAAAGAGGCGATGTTTACAGCAGTTCTCTATTGGTCAGTGACCAAAGGTACACGCGCTTGAGTAAACTGATTTTGAACCTCTTACGAATACCTCGTTTGGAATGTCGACGTCGGTTTGGTGGCACAATGGCTTTCATCTCGGTTTTCATTTCTTTTCCATCCACCAACGCAGTAGACCCCCGATGCAGTAAGCCAGCATATCTTTCCAACCAAATGTGGCGCCCAAAATTACAGCCAGAGGAGATGAAGATTCGATACCAAGCCAAACTGCGACCTGTAACAGTTGCCCCAACTCGACGGCAAACGCAATCAACACCACCAGTGAAACCAGCCAGTTAACGGGCATGGAGAACAAGCTTGCAAGAAAGTAGTAGAGCCAAACCACAACCAGAACATCACCAAATGTCGGGCGAATAAAGCTGTCTCGAACATAGAGCGCAATAACGACCAATGTGATAAAACACACCAAGCTTTTCAGTCCATTTTTTGCAGAAAATTGCAGGCGGATAGCAGACGTCTCTTCCACCATATCGCTTGGCTGCCCAGTGAGAACTGCTCGCTTAAACGTCTTCATGATTCGCCTTTGCACTTTCTTCTGCTTTCTTATTTCGTGCGTACCAGTCGATGTTGCGTGTAATAACCATAGTGAAACTCAAAATCGCAAAACACAGTAATGTCCCCATAACCAATGCGTAGCTTTCTGCTTGTAGCAAGCCAAACAGTAATCCGTAGAGAGTGAGCAAACACGCTCCGAAGATCGCGCCGTGTTTGGTGTTGCTCAACATACCGCTCACGTAAACACTTAAAAGCCCCGTCGATGCGACTGCTGACACCACATATGCCCAGTTAAAGCCGAGGTGTTCACTCATCGAAATCAGCAATAGATAGAAAAGTGCTAAAGCCAGACCAATAAAGCCGTATTGCACTGGGTGAACCGGACGCGCTTGGAACAGCTCCAGTAAGAAGAAACTCGCAAACACTAATGTGATAACCAACAGTGAATAGTTCACAGCTCGGTGGGATTTCAAATAGTGGTCCACGGGATCAATCAAATCTACGCCCATTTGTCGCTGTTCAAGCTCGTGACAAGCGTGATTCGATGACAAACAGCTTTGGAACAGCTGCGCGATATTGGTAGAGAAGTTATTGCTCGCCCATTGTGCATTAAATCCATCCTCAGAAACTTCTGATGACACCGGTAAGTAATCACCGATAAAGCTTGGATGTGCCCAAGTTGAAGAGAGCTCCACCGTTGTTTGACTGCCGATTGGTGTGACTTGAAGCTGCCCCATCCCTTGTAGCAAGAAGTTAAGATCGAATGCCAAAGGTTGTGCTGGGTTTAGGTCTGCAAGTGTCAGATCACTGTGGAAGCCTTGTGGTAACTGATTTAACCCCGTTCCCGGTGCGACTTCGATATCAGAGCTCGCCATGGTCATGTCATCCAAACGAATCAATCCACGGCTGTCTTCAATGCCAACGACTAGGCTCATGTTGTCAATATCAAGCCCCTGCAACGCCGCGAGTTCGTCTGCATCAAAAGTGCCTTTCAGTGCCACTTGTGCTTTGTATAAACGCGCACGGTAAATACCTCGGTACTTTTCAAAACTGTCCAGATTTGCGCTCATATCAAAAGTGCTAGGTAGGAGGAATTTACGACGCTCTTTAATCTGTACTTTGTCATCTCGGTAACTGGTTTCGGTGTAGTTAACCATGATGAATGGGCCAATGATGCGCTGTTCGCCGCTGCTGCTGCGTGCGATGTCGTTTCTGACTTCATCTTGGCGATATGAGCGTTCTGAGATCAGCCCTGTGACCATTGAAAGCGGGATTTGCAGTAAGACAAACAAAAACAGCACGAAGGCGAACTTCGTGCCGAGTTGGTTATTGAGGATCTTTTTCATGTTTCATTCTCCATTTGCTGATGGAAGTAATCTAAATCAGCAATTTGGAGAACGAATGGAGCTAATGTGGAGTTTCTATGGAGTTGGTAAAATCAGGGTCACTTTCACGCCAGAATCGACGTTTTCGACTTGTAACTGACCTTTGTGCAGCTTGATCACTTGCTCAACAAAATTCAGCCCGAGCCCAGTGCTCTTAACGCCATTTTCCCGAGCGAGGGAGTAGAAGCGTTCCGTCAAACGCGACATCGCGTAGTCGGGAATGTGAGGACCTGAATTGAAAATCGACAGGCACATTTTCTCTTTCGCGACCTCAGCTTTCCATTCAATGCATCCCTCCGAATCAACAAAATCCAGCGCATTGTCCATCAAGTTAAAAACGGCTTGTTTCAGTAAGAAGGCATCACCAAGCACGGCGAGATGGTCATCAATTTGGATGTTGGCAATCACCGACTTTGCACTCAAGCGCGCATCCGCCGATTCAACCACTTCATTGACCATTTGTTTTAGCGAGATAGCTTCGACTTGCTCTAGCTCGGGGCGCTTTTCAAGACGAGCCAGTTCGAGCAACTTATCAATCAATGACTGCATGCGGTCGCTTTCTCGCTCAATGTTACCAGCAAAGCGCGCGACCTTTTCTTCAGGCAACGGCATTTGTAATATTTCACTCGCGCCTTTAATCGCTGATAACGGGCTTTTCAGCTCATGAGTCAGCGTTTGTACGTACTCTTCCACATATTGTTTGCCATCGAGCTGATTGCGCATTTTCTCTAATGCGTCGCTTAGCGTGCCGTACTCATAAAAGATACGAAATGTCGGCTTAGAGACCTTTTCACCCTCACCCATTTTGGTCGCGTAGTCTTCTAGCTTGTTCAGTGCTGAGTGAATTCGCCAAGCAAACAATGCCCCTGCCAATAGCACTAAACCACTCATCCACACCATCCAAAACAGCACATTGCGTTTAGAAAGATCGATGAAGGGTTGTACTGAGCGATTGGATTTTGCCACCGTCACGCTGCCAATGATTTCACCTTTGTGGTAAATGGGCGCAGCCACGTGCATAACGGTTGAGAGCGGATCTTTCGGGTCTTCGATAGTACTGCGCGCGCCGTATTGACCACGCAACGTGAGATAAACATCGTTCCATTGCGAGTAGTCTTTGCCTACGTCTTGCAGCCAAGAATCCGCAATCACAATCCCTTGTTTATCGGTGATGTAAATTCGATGGTTAATCGCTTTTTTACCGATTTCCCAAATGCGCGCTTGAGGCTCTCGCTGTCCATAAGCCGTTAATAGTTTGGAGAAGCGACTCTCAGACAACTTTCCGTTCGCAACGTCTTCTTCCGCCAATACCGCAAGCAAGTTCGCCATATCCACTAGCGTCTCTTCGGTGGTTTGGCGCACGGTTGGCTTAAGTTCTTGGACAACCGTTTTGCTCACCATGTAAGCCGTCATCCCGACTAAGATGAAGTAGAGAAAAAACAGTCTGAGTCCAAGCGGGATCTTCGGCCAGCGATTCATCATTCACCTTTTATGCAGTAAAAGTAACCAAAGCCACGCTTGGTACAGATGCGTTCAGACATCTCAAACGGCTTCAACTTATGGCGAATGGCTTTGATGTGGGTATCGATATTGCGCTCGTACGCAGCTTCCGGCGCCATGTCAGCAGCGATCATAAGTTGCTCTCGACTCAATACATTGGAAGAGACGGAAATCAGCTTATCGAGGATCTTAAATTCCAGCGCAGTTAACCCAAGCATTTGCCCGCCAACACCGTAGTCAAAGTTCTGCGCAACCAAATCTTGACTAAATTGAGGTTGATCTGGAACAGCCACAGGCTCTGGTTTGTGCTCCATCATTGGCGCTTTAGCTTTGATTCGAAGTTTAATGCGAGCCAACATTTCGCGCGGGCTAAATGGCTTAGTCACGTAATCATCCGCGCCAATCTCCAAGCCCACGACGCGGTCAATTTCATCGCTTCTTGCGGTGAGAAAGATAATGGGGATATCAGAAAACTCACGGATGGTTTTGCACAATTCAAAACCATTGCCATCCGGTAAGCCTACGTCTAAGACAAGTAACGCTGCGGAGTTGTGCTGCAAAAAAGCTAAGCCCTCTCCTGCTGTTGCAAACCACTCTGCGTGGTAGCCATCCATCTCTAATACATGAATCAGGTTCTCTGCGATAGCAGATTCATCCTCGATAATAAGGACGGTGGGTTGTTCGCTCAATGTCTTAGCCTCATTGACGGTGTTTATCTTTATGTTGGTATTATCACTTAATTTGGGGCCAAGGCTAGTGGATTGATGCAGCAAAGGCGCAGTTCGTGGATAATACTAATCAAACACACTTCTATTCAGCATAATAAATTTATCACTTAGATTAATGAGTCACCACAATTGTGAATACAATGATTTCAACCATTGATATGAACAGTGTTCATTTTAAACTCAAGTTATCAATTCGATTTTATTTAAAGGACAGTCACTGATGAAAAGAGCGCTAATCCCCCTGGCTTTACTGACTTTGCTCTCAGGTTGCGCCAGCATGTCTCCGGATGAGTGCAAAACGGCAAACTGGTACAACGTAGGTTATCAAGATGGCCGAGACGGCAACGATCCAAACATTATCAATAGCTATACCGAAGACTGTGGTGAAGCGGGTGTGACACCCGACCGAGCGAAATGGAAAGAAGGCTTTGATAAAGGCACTATCCAATATTGCTCACCAGACAATGGGTACACTGTCGGTATCGAAGGCAAAGAATATTACGGTGTATGCAGCAGCAAAGAGTTTATTGAGAACTACCAGTTAGGTCATCAAGAATATCAACGCCAGCAACGCATCCAACAAATCGATACTGAAATCTCGGTCATCGATAATCAGCTTGATGGCAATCCAGACAAAGATAATGCCAAGAGACTGAAAGAGAAGAGAAAGCGATTGGCTGACGAGCGTTCAAGCCTCCTATCGCCAACCATCAACTTGAATCTGAATTTCTAAATCGATTGGATTTAGCTTCTAAAAATTCATGGCCCTAGCTCAGTTCTAGGGTCATGAATTGACTGTTCGGATCGAGTTCGTAATCCCCGAACGGCTCGCAGTACACAAAGCCATGCTTTTCATACAACAGGCGCGCTGGTTTAAAAAACTCCATCGAGCCCGTTTCTAAACTCAAGCGCTGCAAACCTTTTTGCTTCGCTTGCTCAATCACATGAATCAATAATTGAGATGCCACACCTTGGTTTCTTGCCGTAGGCGTGGTGCGCATGGATTTCAGCTCCGCGTGTTGGTCATCCAACTCTTTAATCGCCGCACACCCAAGCAGTTGCTCACCTTTCCATCCGGTCCAAAATGTCACTTCTGGCGCCTTGAGCTTATCTAAATCTAACGCATGCACGCTTTCTGGTGGTGACGTGGCGTACATGTCCTGTAAATGTCCTTCCAACAGCGCTATCACTTGCGGCCGTTCTAAATTGTCGATTTCAATCCTCATCTTTCCATCCTTGGTTTTTCCTAGCTAAAGCGGCTGTCTCATAATGTGTTGCGGTCCAACGGGGCCTCCGTGGTAAAGCTCATTGGTATCTTCAAACCCTGATTTTAAATAGCACTGATAAGCGGGTATGTTGCGGCAATTCACAGTGAGATAAAGCGCATCAAACTCGGGATAATGGCGTTTGGCGAAATCGGCAAACTGTTGAATGGCTTGCTTGGCGATGCCTTTGCCTTGATGACGGTGATCCACCAGCAAAGCACGTACGCCTAAACTGTTTTTCGGGCAAAAATCGTATTTCTCGCTGTAAGCAGCATCAAATAGAAAAAAGCCAACCACGTCATCGTCTGCCAAAATCAGATGCGGAAGCTCTGTGGGTTCAAGACGTGTAAGCATTTCACCCACATCCGCGACCGTAAACTGCGATTGCTCTTCTAGAACGCTAAGTTCGCAAGTGTGTTCATGTCGCTCAGGCGAATACTTTTCAATAGTAATCATAATCTTCCTTGTTGTTTTTATGCTCAATTCATACAGGGTATGTCGTAAATAGAAATACCTAGTGTCGTATTTCCCACTCGCAGGCAAACGTTTAGCACTCTATTATCCTCGCCATTCGATAGAGAGGTTTCCATGTCCCGTTTTTTACTTTGTAGTTTTGCACTCGTTTTACTCTACCCTACTGCCATTGATTTGTACCTTGTTGGTTTGCCTCAAATTGCGTCAGATCTCAACGCCAGTGAATCTCAGTTGCATATTGCGTTTTCGATCTATTTAGCTGGCATGGCTACCACCATGTTATTCGCGGGGAAAATTGCAGACTCTGTGGGACGAAAACCTATTGCCGTCGTCGGCGCGATGATCTTCGTGCTCGCGTCTTTTCTCGGCGGGATGGCTGAGCAACCAAACACTTTCTTGATTGCTCGCTTTTGCCAAGGCATCGGGGCTGGATCTTGCTATGTCGTCGCATTCGCGATTTTACGCGACACGTTAGACGATGAACGCCGCGCGAAAGTATTGTCGATGCTCAATGGCATCACCTGTATCATTCCAGTGATCGCACCCGTGATTGGTCACTTGATTATGCTGAAATTTCCTTGGCCGAGTTTGTTTACCACAATGGCAGGAATGGGCATTCTCGTCAGTGTATTGGCCATTTTTGTTCTCAAGGAATCACTACCCAGCCAACAAGGTGAAGAACAGACAACGCCAGAGAGCCATCAAGAGACTTTCTTCGAGCGATTTTTTATCAGTAGGCTGATCATTACTGCACTTGGAGTGACCACCATCCTGACCTTTGTTAACGCTTCACCAATTGTTGTGATGAGTATGCTTGGTTTTGATCGCGGTGGCTATTCTTCCATCATGGCGGGGACTGCGACGATCAGTATGTTGATTTCGTTCTCGGCGCCATTGGCATTGGGGATTTTCAAGCAGCGAACCTTAATGATGAGCTCTCAAGTATTGCT
The DNA here is from genome assembly GCF_033339995.1 of Vibrio sp. 1641. NCBI lineage: Bacteria > Pseudomonadati > Pseudomonadota > Gammaproteobacteria > Vibrionales > Vibrionaceae > Vibrio > Vibrio sp. 1641. Next base: position 317,280 of record NZ_JAWOVP010000001.1, on the reverse strand, counting down.
CGTTTGTTCAGCCATCGTGCTCAGTGCAGCCCATTTCCATGATGGACAACCTTTTTACTATGTGTTCGGACTTGGGCTGATTTGCGCAGGCTTCGCTTGTGGCTTTGGCGTGGCCATGAGCCAAGCGCTCAGCCCATTCTCTCAACAAGCTGGCGTGGCGAGCTCGTTACTGGGCATTGCTCAAGTTTGTAGTTCCGCGTTCTATATTTGGTTTATGGGTTTCATCGGCGTTACTGCACTGAATATGTTGGTGTTTATCTTAGTGCTAGGTAGCGTAATCAGCCTTGCTCTAATACTATTGATTCCAAAGCCTGTTCACGATACCCATTATGAAGAAATCCCTAGCGCGACTTGATTTAAACTTACTGTTCACTCTGCAATTATTGTTGCAAGAGCAAAGCGTCTCGAAAGCCTCGAAATAGCTGAACGTTACGCCCTCTACCGTAAGTAAGTCGCTCAACAAACTTCGTCATTGGTTCGATGATCCTTTGTTTGTCAAAACACCTAAAGGTCTTGCGCCAACGCCTTTGGCACAAAGCATGGAGCAAGATCTTGCAGAATGGCTGCAAATTGGCAGCCAAATTGCAGAAAAACGCAGCGATATTACGCCTAAAGGAGTGCGTTTTGATATCACGATTGAGTCGCCATTAGTGCTCACAGTGCTGGACAGACTCATCGTCGCTATCCACCAGCGATACCCTGAAGCGAAAGTAAAAACCAGTAACTGGGATTACGATTCACTCGACGCCATCATTCGAGGCGAGACGGATATCGGTTTTACCGGCCGAGAAAGTCACTCTAGATCGAAAGAGTCGTTGGATCTTCTGCCTTATTTCTTGGATTTTGAGATTCTATTTTATGACCTGCCGATGGTGTATTTGCATAAAGATCATCCGGCTTTACAGCAAGAGTGGAATCTCGAGACCTTTCTGAGCTACCAACACATCAATATTGTTTGGGAAAAAAGTGAAACTTGGGCGTTGGATGAAGTATTAACGGAACTAGGGCTACAGCGCTCTATCGGGCTGACGATGTCCAACTTTGAGCAATCCCTTTTTATGGCAGCGCAGCCGACGCATGGCATGATCACCACCGCGCCGCACTATTGCAAAAGTTACACAGAAAAGCTGCATCTCGATTTGGTGTGCTTGCCAATTCCGTTAGACCAAGCTCAACAAGACAAGTTACTGATTCCATTCACCATGATTTGGCATAAACGCAATGCGTACAACCCCAAATTGCTATGGTTGAAAAACACCATTAAGTCATTGTACAAACAACCTTCCCAACCACAGTAAGACTCAGGCTAAGGTCAGGTTTTCTCTGGTTATTTTTAATGACTTTCTTGCTCTGATAGCTATAACTAATCACTTTATCAACTAATAAAAATGTTCTTTTGGATCTACACTAGCTGTTCATTTACACGCTAAGGATCAAGGATGTCGACCTTCTTACTCACTGCTATTGCAATGCTGGCGTTCGCTGCCAATTCATTATTGTGCCGACTTGCCTTGGCAGAAGGGTTAATTGATGCAGGAAGCTTCACGCTCGTTCGATTGATATCTGGCGCGATTACCTTAATCGCAATGCTTGTCGTGAGAGGTCAGTGGAAAACCGATCGGCCAACTTCTCGCTTTCGCTTTTTTGCTGGCGTGGCGTTATTTGGTTACGCAGCCCTTTTCTCTTTCGCGTACTTACAACTGGCGACAGGAACTGGTGCTTTGCTTTTGTTTGGTGCCGTGCAACTTACGTTACTGGCAATCTATTGGTGGCAAGGTGAGCGCTTTCAGTTTCTCGAAATCATCGGTATCGGCCTTTCAATTGTTGGATTTGTTTGGTTGATGTTGCCATCTGCCACTCGCCCCGATATTAGCTCTGCACTTCTCATGTTGATTTCTGGCGTTTGTTGGGCTGCGTTTACTGCGCTCGGTAAACAAGCGCCTTCTCCAAGTAGTGGAATCACGTGGGGATTCATCGCAGCATCAATAATTGGCGTGCTCCTTTCGCCATTAATCTTGTCCTCAATCCAACTTTCTTTGAGCGGAGTGTTGCTCGCTATCGCATCTGGTGCCATTGCCTCTGGCCTTGGTTATACACTTTGGTACCAAGTCGTACGTAAGCTCTCTTTACTTCAAGCCGCCGTCAGCCAACTTTCCGTGCCAGCCATTGCTTTACTACTCGGCAGCATCGTACTCCACGAGCCTCTTTCACTGCATACTCTTTTAACCAGCGGCATCATTCTTGGTGGGATCGCTTTGGTTTTTTTATCTCGATCCAAAAAAACAAACGAACAATCGGCAAGCCGATAAAAAGTAATAACTTTCCCTCTCAAATACCCATTCATCATCTATGCTTTTTAAAGCAGTAAAGCTCATTGCAGATGGTACAAGTGGTCTGCTTTGGTACCAGGCGAAGAATATAAGGTGAGAATTGGCTCACACAATGCAGCGATTTTGTTTCAAAAGTGAGAATCATCACAGATCGCGAATTTGCTCGTTTTAGGCGTTTCACCAATAACGCCAAGGGCTAGCACGAGATCAAGCCAAATACGCACTTTTTGTTTTGACAAAGGGTTTACAAAGCACACTTTTTCACCCGCTATATTCCGCCCCCCGAATTTATTCAGAACAAGATTCTGATTATTCATATAAGAAATTCATCAACTTATAACGATAAGCCTGAGCAAACTTTGACACTATGAACGACAAAATAAAATTCGCTATTAAAGTATCGCTTAGCCTGACTCTGGCTTATCTGATCCCGTTTGCCATGGGTTGGCCGCAAGCATCGACGGCCGCAACTACTGTAATGCTGATTGCATCGACAGGCAGTCGTCGTGAATCACTCGCCAAAGGTACCTTACGCGTGTTAGGTACATTGGTTGGTGCCGTGGTTGGCTTGTTACTGGTGGGGTTGTTTGCTCAAGACCGCTTGCTGTACATGCTGAGCGTGTCGGTTGTGGTCTCATTCATTTTTTACTTCCGTAATGCCTATCAAAAAGATCCAACGCTACTCATGCTGACCGGCGTGATGACACTGATGATGTCCAATGGCGGTGACGCAGAAGGTGCGTTTCTTTATGGCGTTGACCGCGCCTACATGACGGTGTTTGGGGTGGTGGTTTACACACTCGTGGGGACTTTCTTATTCCCGACCAAAACAGAACAAAACCTAAGACAGCTCATCGAACAACTCAACCAAGCACAACGCGCGTTGTTCACCTCTATCTTGCAAAATTTCGAGCAAAAATCGGCAGGGCAAATCTCTCCTCAAGAAGGCGGAGAAGAAAATCCAGAAGCGGAAGAGCCACAACCTCCTAGCGTGGACACTCTCATCGAACAGATGTTTGCCGCTCAAAATGCGCTCGAACAGCGTTTTGCCACGGTCAGTGTGGAATGCAGTGACGTGTCGGCCTACATGAAAGAGTGGCGCTTGGCAGTTCATTTGAACAAGCAGGTAACGCAACAATTGACCGTCGCGGCGCACAGCCACTTTAGCCACCAGCAAGACCGTGAAAGCATCAGCAACTTTGATCAAGCCGTGGCGGAAATTGACGCGCTATTTGATACCTGCCAACAAGTCTGGGACGAAAAAGAACCCGCTTATCGTGCCCAGGAATTCAAAGTCAAATACAACCAAGCGTTGCTAGAAGACGCAGCTCACCTAGAGAAAGGCTCTGCGCTTACGCTTGGTCACCTGTTGGAACTGATGCATCAAAACTTGTCGCGTTTAGCGGAGAGCATTAGCTGTATTGACTCTGTGACGAACAATGTCTCCTTTGACGTGCCACTGCCGAAACCGAAAGGCAAGTTTCTATGGTGGGACGCAGAAAACTTTAAAACCGCGGTCAAAACCTTTGTCACTTATTGGGTTGCTGGACTGATTTGGATTTATTTCAATCCACCAGGCGGCTATTCATTCGTGGTCTTCTCGACCATGTTTATGTCTTTGCTGTCGTTCGTGCCTGTGCACCCAATTTTGTTGCTTGTGCTGTTCACTTTCGGCTTCTTGTTCGCGGTGCCTTCTTACGTCTTCATTCTTCCGCAATTGGATCTCGGGTTAGAACTTGGCCTGTTCATCTTTATCTACACCTTTATCGGCTTTTATCTGTTTAACGGGCCAGTGACGATTTTCTATATGATTGGCTTGTTTGTTCTTGGTTTAGACAACAACATGTTTTATCACTTCGGGATCCTCATGACGATCATGCTGTTGTTCTACATGGTGGTGTTCATGATTATTTTCGCGCACTACTTCCCGTTTAGCTCACGACCAGAACACCTCTTTTTGACCATAAAAGAACGCTACTTCCGACATACCCGAGAGCTGTTCACTACCTATCAACAGCAGTCCAGCTCGGTTATTACGCCGCTCAAACGGGCCTTGCACTTGGTGACGCTCAATGTCTCATCGAAAAAGCTCAAAGTCTGGGGTTCGAAAATCAACCACAAACACTTTGATAAAACCACGCCAGAAGCGATTGGCGCGTTTAGCAAAGCGTGTGATGTACTCAGTAATCACATCAACATCTTAATGGCCGCCGAGAAAAAGTTGATGACCAATCCACTAATTACTCAGCTTCGCCAACAGCACCGCGATTCCATCATTCCTTTGATGGCGGGCGCTTTAGCCAGCCATCAAGCAACACAAGAACTCGACTCCGTATTCGACCAATACAGTCAGGATTACCAAACATTCGAAGATAAACTGGAAGATTTTTTTAGTGAGTTGGATTTATCTGACTACGCTTATTCAGAGATAGCCGGTTTTTATATCTTGCTGAATTTAAAACGGAACGTGTTCGAAGCAATCAAGCATTGCAAGCAAACCTACGAGGATATCGATTGGGTGAACTTACAACAGAAGCGTTTTTAAAGGTGGGGATATGATGCTTCCAAAACTAACCAAACCAAGCCTCGCCATACTTTCTTTGCTCGGACTCAGTGCGTGTACCACGGTAGGACCAGATTATGTTCATCCAAAGCAGGCGCCACTGCCAAGTGACTGGTCGGTGCAAAAAGCAGCCAAAGATACGCAGCAATCAGAGCAACAGCTACAACAATGGTGGCAGCAATTTAATGACTCAACTCTTAATCAGCTGGTTGAGTTGGCGAGCAAACAAAACCTCGATTTAGAAGCCGCAGGGCTACGAATTGTTCAAGCACGTTCATTGCTTGGTATTTCGACTGGCTTGCAATACCCACAAGTTCAAACCGTGTCAGGAAACCTAGCGCGTGCCTACGTAAATGATCAGGGCGTGAATAACGCCACTTTGTCGTTTGATGCTGCTTGGGAAATGGATGTTTGGGGCAAGTATGCTCGCGGAATTGAGTCGGCAGAAGCGGGTTACTACGCATCCATCGCATCGTATCACGACATCATGGTCACCATAACCGCCGAAGTGGCGCGCAATTACATCAACTATCGCACATTCCAAGAACGTATTTTGCTGTCTCGCCGCAACATAGAGATTCAAGAGCGTGTCGTACGTATTACTCAGGTGCAGTTCGACTCTGGCAACGTTACAGAATTGGACGTTCAACAAGCTAAAAACCAACTCTACACCACCAAAGCAGCGTTACCGAGCCTCGAAGTGGCAATGAAGCAATCACGTACTGTGTTGGCTTTGCTACTGGGTCTGTTACCAGAAGAAGTAGATCGACTGCTACAGTCAGATGGGATGCACAAGCAAATCGCTGAGTACGAAGCCCAGTTCAAATCGACGGGCAGAAAATCGGCGCTATCGGGCACCGACGAGCGTTCCATTGTGCCACGTCCACCGCTTTTGGATACGCAAGTGGATGCTAACTTAGTGATGCGACGTCCGGATTTGCAAGTCTCTGAGATGCAAGCTCGCGCGCAAAGTGCGCAGATTGGCGTGGCAGAAACCGCTCTGTACCCAAGCTTTTCGTTGTTCGGTTCCATCGGTATCGACAGTACGGTTCCCGATGGCAGCAGTTTCAGTTTTAGCGATTCGCTCACCATGGTGGTTGGCCCAACGTTCAGTTGGAACATTTTCCAATACGGACGCGTGAAAAATAACATTCGTTTCGAAGATGCTCGCTTCCAAGAAACGCTGACGAACTACAACAAAAAGGTACTGCAAGCCGTTAATGAAGTCACCAATGCAATCGAAGCGTATGACCTGTATTTGCAACAAAAAGATTTACGCTTGCAATCGGTCAACTCTTCCATTCGTGCGTTCAACATATCCATGACACAGTACGAAAACGGACAAATTTCATTCGAACGTCTGCTTAACTCGGTAGAAAAAATGACCCGCGCAGAAGACAGCTACGCAACGATCAAAGGTAATGTTGCGAACCAAGTTGTCGCGCTCTACAAAGCCCTCGGTGGAGGCTGGCAAACCCAAACAGGCAAACCTTTCATCAGTGAATCGATTGCCACGCAGATGACAGAGCGCACTGACTGGGGAAGTTATTTAAATGAAGAAAACCGCGTATTGCCGCCTTTGCGACTCGAAACTCCGGCTGAGACCAGTGATGAAAACAAAACGGAGGATCGGTAATGCCTCATGAACTCTCTTGGGGAGACGTTTACTTTTCTCCTACGCTACTGGTGCTCTTTCTCGCCGTCACGGCCACGTGGATAACGGTGATGATATTGAACAAGACACGTTTGTCTCGCTTCATCGCTTTTCCGTCTCTGACGTTTATTGCCATCATGGTCGGTTATGTGGTGGCCATCGACAGCTTTTATATTCAATTTTAGGTGCCAAACAAGATGAAAAAACTATTCGTAATCGCACTCAATCTTGTCATTCTTGGTGGCGCAGCTTGGCTCGGCTATCAAAAGTTTGAGGAATACTTTAATAACCCATGGACACGAGATGGGCAAGTGCGTGCTAACGTCATCAAAGTGGCTCCTCGCGTATCAGGCCCAATTGTAAATGTCGCAGTGCAAGACAACCAAGAAGTAAAAACGGGGGATTTACTGTTTGAAATCGACCCTGCGACTTACCAGGTTGCGTTATCTCAAGCCGAAGTAGCACTGGAGCGCTCCATTGTTAGCTCTCGCGGTAAAAAAATCGAATATGACCGCTTAAAAGACATTCGTGCCAAAGACCGTGGCGCAGTTTCTCATAAGGATCTGATTCGTCGTGAAATCGCTTACGAAGAATCGCTACTGCAAATCAAATCTGCAGAAGAACAACTAAAATCAGCACGCCTTAACCTCAGCTTTACCAAAGTTTATGCGACCGTCGATGGTTTTGTATCTAACCTCGATATTAGAAACGGTACGCAAGCGGTCGCAAACCAACCACTGCTCGCACTGATCGACAAAAACAGCTTTTGGGTATTTGGTTTCTTCCGTGAAAACCAACTTGCGCAAATCGAACCTGGCAGCCAAGCGCGTGTCACTTTGATGTCTCACCCAGACACGCCAATTGACGCGACGGTTGACTCGATTGGTTGGGGTATTGCGCCCAAAGACGGCACGGTCGGCTACAACCTTCTTCCAAACGTAAACCCTGTTTTTCAGTGGATTCGCCTAGCACAACGTATTCCGGTGCGAATCTCCCTACAAGAACTTCCTGAAGATGTTGATCTTCGATTCGGGCTTTCTGCGTCCATCATGGTGATGAAAGAGTCATCCGCAGACAGTGAACAATAACTAAGTGAGAAGAGCCATGGTCATTGGTAAAAACCTCAAAAACATTAATGAAGAAAACAACTTCTTCTATCTAACCTTAGCGCTAGTGATTTTGTTGCTAGGGAGTGCGATGGCACAAGTAGTAGGTGAAGGGACGATTGAACACATACTTCAGGCTTTCACGGTTCTGACGTTTATCGTCTGTTTTGCGAGCCTTCGCTTTGACAAAACCTGGTCTCGTTTCCTCTACAGCCTGTTTGGTGTTTGGGTTCTTGTGATTGTGATCAAGACCGTTTTCGACATCAGAGAGATGAATGTGGTGATGCTTGCCCTCACCTTTGCGTTCTTTTTCGGCACTTTCAAATCCATCGCAAGACAGATTCTTTTCACCGGCCATGTCAACAGCAACAAAGTCATTGGCTCGGTAGCGCTTTTCTTGCTGCTTGGTCTGATGTGGGCGATTGCCTACCTCATTCTGCTTGAGTTTTCGCCTGAAGCCTTTACCGGTATGGAAGCGATTTCTTGGGGGCAGAACTTCTCCAATGCAGCGTATTTCAGTTTCGTTACCTTAACCACGCTCGGTTATGGCGACATTAGTCCTCTAACACCACTGGCTCAAGTCGTGGTGTATTTAGAGGCCATCACAGGTGTTTTTTATATGGCGATTGTTGTTTCAAGTCTCGTCAGTTCTAACATTGATCATCAGGTAAACAAAAATGGATAAACAATCGGTAAAAATCGACAGTAAGCTTTTCATCAGTAATATGGTGGAATCGGCAATACGCATTGGCTTGATCTTTGTCTTGCTGATGTTTACGTACGACATCATCAAACCCTTCATACTTCCGGTTATTTGGGGCGCTATTATAGCCGTCGCTTTAATGCCGCTTACCCAAAAATTGCAGCGTGTATATGGTGGTCGTAGAGGCTTGGCAGCCACAACCATTGCTTTACTTGGTATTGCCCTCCTTGTCACGCCACTTGTTATGGTATCAGGCTCCATTGTGGATGGTGCAACGCACGCGCTTGAAGTACTACAAAATGGACAAGTGAAAATACCAGGGCCAAAACCTTCCGTAGCGGAATGGCCTATCGTGGGTGATAAGCTCTACGAAGTGTGGACCCTATTCGCTACTAATCTTGAACAAGCTATTCAAACCTTTATGCCACAAATAAAGGCAGGACTCACATCTTTACTGGGTACACTGGGGGGCGTATTGGGAAGTTTACTGCTTTCAATCTTGTCACTTGCGATTGCAGCAGGTTTCATGACGTACTCTGAATCTGCAGCATCAGGCTTAAGAACCATCGCGATTCGAACCGCTGGTGAAAACGCAAAAAGCTGGACCACGCTTATCGCTGCGACAATTAAAAGCGTACTGCTTGGCGTAGTCGGTGTAGCAGCGATTCAAGCACTGTTGATCGGTGCTGGTTTCTTCGTATTTGGCGTTCCGGCAGCAGGTTTACTCACACTGCTTCTAATGATTTTATGTATCGCTCAGCTCCCGGCGTTGCTCGCAGTGCTACCTGTGATTGGCTTCATGTACATGACCCAAGACACCTCAACAGCAACCATGTTTACTGTTTGGGTCGTAGTTGCGGCTCTTTCTGAAAACCTGTTCAAACCAATGTTAATGGGACGTGGCGTCGACGTGCCAATGCCTGTGATTCTGCTCGGTGCCATCGGTGGTATGCTTTTCTACGGTATCGTTGGTCTGTTCTTAGGTGCCGTTATCCTAGCAATTTGGTATGAGTTATTTGTTTGGTGGTTGAGCATTGAGAAAGCACAACAGCAAGAAGAAATGGCAGAACAACAAGACGCTTCTGATGACCAATCAGAACCTGGACACGGTGCTGGCATTTAATAAATCAATAAGTTAGAAAGAAATTTAATCTATAACTTATGATATCAAACCGCTGCATTTCAGCGGTTTGATTCTATTTGGATCACAGTTTCGTCGTAATAAATGCGATAAAAATGACGTTCTTGTTAAATTTTCATACTTATTACACTTGGGAGTTGCAATCGGGCAATGAACGATGCACTCTCGATGACCACTAATTTGCTTAGGATAAAAACAATGAAATTGATCAAGCCTTTAACTTGTGCGCTTGCTCTCGCAATGAGTGGCATGGCATTCGCAGATGTAACCGTGAGTGTTCCTGACAACGTTTCAGTATTAGCGGCTAACGGTGAAAAAGCAGATCTTTCGGGTGGTTTTTTCGCCTCTGAAAGAACACTGACGTTACCTGATGGCCTTAACCAAGTCGTATTTCGTTTCGCCCCTTACTTCAACCAAGGTAATGACCGTTTAAGTGTTGAAAGCGATGTTATCGTTACACGATTTGACGCGACCAATGCCGAACTCACTCTACAAATGCCAGAATACCGCAACCTACGTGATGCGGAAGAGAAGATCAAAGACTTAGATTGGAAACTGGTTGATGATTCTGGCAACGCAATCGCGGTTGACCAGGACAAGTTGCTCAAACCGGGTATGCAAATCGGTCGTGATTACGTACGTGAAATCGAAGATTATAACCAAGCTGGCGGTGCAGCAGCCGTGGCTTTTGCTGGCGCAGCAACCATGCAGCCAGTCACGCTTCCTGCAAAGGTTCCTGCGGATATGAAGCAAGTGAGAGCAACTGCGGTTAAAGCGGATTCGACAGCTGAAGAGATGCTGCACTTCTGGTACCAAAAAGCAGACGCAGAAACCAAAGCTCGCTTTAAGAAATATGTTAATCAACAGTAAATCTGGTTAACTTTATCGATATTAAAAAAGCCACTTCACGTGGCTTTTTTGATCAAAAATTAGGAAGCTTGGACAACTTTAGTATTGGCGATCAAGTCATGCAACAAACGTCGCTCCGGATGAAAGAACAACAATGCCAAATTTACCAACGGGATCCCCGGAATGAGCATCTCCAGCAAGTAGCTAATAACAAGCCTTAACCCTGCTGTAACTTTCGTTGCCTTACTATCATTTTTCATTACAACTTTAATACCAATCATGCGCATACCAATGGTTTGCCCATGACTCAATGCATTCCAGTTGATCATTAAAACCGTTGGTAAAGAAAGCAAGTAAAACGCCTGAGTTTCACGAACAAGCGTGAGGTTATCTGCTAAAGAGAGCTGAAAGTCGTTAAGAAAAGAGTTAATACTCAATGCGATGATTAACACGACCACCATCGTAAAGAGCAGGTCGATAAAACCAGCAATGATTCTCTGTTGCTTGCTCGCGATAAAAGCATACATGGACTTCAGTCACCTCAATGTAATTGGTTAAGCGAGAATGACTGAGTGTACAGACGCGCAATGGTGAGCGCAGTTTAGGTATTGCCAACATAATATTCAACTAAGAACATACTAAATCGCGGTCGTATCTCAAAAGTAATCATTACATCTTGAGCATAACCGTATCAATTTAACAAAACGCTACCAGTAACGTTCGTAAATGATATTTCCCCCGGTTTGATGGCGATACTTTTCCAAGCCTAGCTCTTGTAAGACGGGCACGGTATCTTTGATCATTTGTGGATTCCCACACATCATGACAAAGCTACGCTGAGCTGAGAATGGCGCATCAGCGGCGTTGGACAGTAAACCCGATTCGATGAGTTCAGGAATTCGGCCTTGTAATTTACCGTCAACCACTTCCCTGCTGACTATCGGTATATACTTTAATCTGCCTTCATATCGTTGCTGAAGCTGTTCAATAAGGTATTTATAAACCAGATCTTTTTCGAAACGAACGGCATGAACCAGCACAATGCGCTCATTGTGAGGCGGTAGGTTTATATCATCCAGCAGCGACAAAAACGGTCCAATCCCCGTACCTGTAGATAGCAGCCACAGGTCATGAGCCTGTTTAGGAATAGAGTCATGGATTAAATCGCCATGTGCGGTGGCACCGACATAAATGCTATCACCAGATTTAAGCTTTTGGAGCCGTGGAGAAAGTTGTCCTTGAGGGTCGGCTACTATTAGAAATTCCAACCAATCGAATTGCTCGCTTGGTGCATTAACCACAGAGTAAGCACGGCTGATCGGCTTACCTTCATCATCAAGCAAAGCAAGCTTGGTGAATTGGCCAGCTTTAAAGGAAAGAGGCGCGCCAGATATTCTCAAACTGAACAGCTCACCTGTCCAATCAATGCGTTTCTCAACTCTTGCGAGGTTGAAACCTTTGAGTTCAATCATGAGACACCTCCTATCTGGTTACTCTTAGTTAAACTTACGCCTTCAACTCGATTATGTAAAGTTTCTAGTTTACATAATCAAACCACTATTTCATTTCACATTTTAAAAACAATTTTATTACATATTAAATGATTACATCTAGAATAAATGCTCAAAGTGATAAGTCGCGTCGCAATTTGTGGCAAAGCAGATGAAAAAGGAGCAATAAAAATGGACACACTGTTAAAGGACTTTCCCGTTATCACAGAGATAAAAGTCGCATGGGGTGAAATGGATGCTCTGCAACACGTAAATAACGTGGTCTATTTTCGCTACTTCGAGACCGCACGTTTAGATTACTTCAACAAAATTAACCTGCTGGTCGACCTGCAGACCTCGCAAATTGGACCAGTACTGAGCGAGACTCAATGCCGCTACAAATTGCCTGTTACTTACCCAGACACGCTATTAGTCGGTTCTCGCGTAATCGACATGCAAGAAGATCGCATCACGATGGAGTACCAAGTGCTGAGTAAGAAGTGGGGTAAAATTGCGACCATCGCGACCGCCACTGGTGTGATGTTTGATTTTAAGAACAACGTTAAAGCTGCGATTCCAGATCACGTTCGCCAGTCGATTTTAGAATTGGAAGGAACCGTGGGTAGTACGCATCATTTGGAGTAGCAAGAAACGAGAGATTAAAGGCGAGGTTCCCGACAGCGATTCTTCATCGCTGTCGGGAATAACGTATGGCTAATTTTCCAACCTACGCGATAAGAGAACTAGCGTCATTCTAGCGAGCCAAGGCGAGACTAAGAATCTACTTACCGCTTGCTGCAGGCCTATAGAGATATGAATAAACTCAATAAAATCCTGAGGGTAGATTCTGAATCACGCTCGTTCCTCGCTGTTCAGAATGACGGTTCGAGTTTAGCTCTGACCTCTATAAAACCATCTAAAAAGCTATTCCAGACAAGCCTAAGTGACCATCCGGAATCTCGCCTTAAATGTAACAACATAGCTACTCTTCCAGCCTACGCGATAAGAAAAACTTCGTCATTCTAGCGAGCAATAGCGAGACTAAGAATCTACTTGCCGCTTGCAGCAGACCATAAAGCCATGAATAAACTCAATACAATCTGAGAGTAGATTCTGAATCACGCTCGTTCCTCCCGGTTCAGAATGACGGTTCGAGTTTGACTCTGATCTCTACAAAACCATCCAAAAAAGCGATTCCAGAAGAACCTAAGTGAGTCACTCGGAATCTCGCTTTAGACGTATCAGCAGAGCGACTCTTCCAGCCGACGCGATAAGAAAAGCTGCGTTATTCTAGCGAGCCATAGCGAGACTAAGAATCTACTTACCGCTTGCTGCAGACCATAAAGCCATAAATAAACTCAATACAATCTGAAGGTAGATTCTGATTCACGCTCGTTCCTCGCGGTTCAGAATGACGGTTCGAGTTTGACTCTGACCTCTACAAAACCATCTAAAAAAGCGATTCCAGACAAGCCTATGTGACCATCCGGAATCTCGCTTTAGACGTATCAGTAGAGCGACTCTTCCAGCCTACGCGATAAGAAAAACTTCGTCATTCTAGCGAGCCATAGCGAGACTAAGAATCTACTTACCGCTTCTGCAGGCCATAGAGCTATGAATAAACTCAATACAATCTGAGGGTAGATTCTGAATCACGCTTTAAACATAACAGCAGAGCGACTCTTCTAGCCTACGCGATAAGAAAAGTGGCGTCATTCTAGCGAGCCAAAGCGAGACTAAGAATCTACTTACCGCTTGCTGCAGACCATAGAGCGGTTAGCAGAATGTCTCGATGTACAGCGCTTCCACCTTATCTCTGGCCCATTGCGTTTTGCGCAGGAACTTCAGCGACGATTTGATTGAAGGATCTTTCTTGAAACAGTTCACACGAACGCGCTCATACATGCCATTCCAACCAAAGTGTTCAACTAGTCGGGTGACGATTTTCTCTAAACTCAACCCGTGAAGTGGGTTATTCGGCTGCTGTTGGCTCATGCTATTGATCCGGTAAAGTGAAGTTGCGCGCTAATCTAACTCAAACTCGCCGTGCAACCTAATGTTTTAACCTTGAATTGGCCTACGACTCTCCCCTATAGTAGCCCAAACTTCTTAAAAGCCTTTTTCATTATGAAAGCCCTCAACGACCTCAATATTTTTGTCGAAACCGCGCGCCAAGGCAGCTTTTCAAAAGCCGCTAACAGCATGGACATGACACCTGCCGCCATTAGCGCATCGATTAAGCGTCTTGAAGGGCAAATCGGTTTCCCGTTGTTTGTGCGTTCAACCCGAAGCCTGCGTTTAACCTCAGATGGCGAACTGTTTTTAGACAAAACCATGCAAGCGTTGGCAACATTGCAAGAGGGGTTGGATCAGATCTCAAGCGCGCGTGGCGAGTTATCTGGTCAGCTGCACATTACTGCACCCTCCGATTTTGGTCGCAATATGTTGCTCGATTGGGTGGATGAGTTCATCGATCTCTACCCAAATGTTTCCATTAAACTAGAGCTGTCCGATAGCTTGACGGATATGTATACCAAGCCTGTCGATATTGCGATTCGCTACGGCGAACCGGCCGACTCCAATCTGGTCGTATTGGCATTGTGTGGGTCAAACGAACGGATATTATGTGCATCGCCAGAGTACGTAGCTACACATCCAGAACTCGCCTCTCCTGCCGATTTAACGCAACACAACTGCTTGTGCTACATGGTCGCGGATTCGGTCTACAACAAATGGACGCTCACTCGTGGCAGCGAGAAAGAACAAATCGTGGTCAGCGGTAACTTGTTGAGCAACGATAGTGACTTGCCACACCGGTTAGCGATCAAAGGCAAAGGCATTGCGAATAAATCATTGATGGACATTAGCCGAGACTTAATCGAGGGAAGATTGGTACGAGTGTTACCAGAGTGGGATTGCGGCCCAGTGCCGCTCTACATGGTATGTGCCGATCGTCGATTATTGACGCCAACGATTCGGACTTTCCGCGACTTTATCCAACAAAAATGCTGCCAGCAACGCGCCAACGTGCTGGCAACCTTCTGTCATTAGGCGATAAATCGAAGAGGACGAATCTGGGTATATTCAACCCAATCATTCTCTTCCAATGTTTCAAGAAACGTCGCCATATGCGGGCTTTGCAAATGCTTATCCAAGGCCTCTTGCGATGCCCAGATTTCTTGGAACATAAATAGGCCATCAACTTTTTCGTCGAGATACAACTCGTATTGGCAACAGCCTTCTTCTTTGCGAGTTGGCTCTAGTAAACCAGCAAGCAAATTCACCACCTGATCCTTACTATCTGGATAGGCTTTCACTTCTGCGACTAAGTGGATCATCGTTTTATCACTCTTTTGCGATTTATATATTGATTACAAGGTTCTACGTCACCTGCAAGTAAGCTCGAATTAGATCTCGGTGAATACGGTTTCTGCGTCCCAGCGAGACTTTGGCGTTTTCGCGTTGAAGTCATCTTCCGCGTGGTAGCCAAGCGGCACGATCACAACACTGGTATAACCTTTTTCACGCAAGCCAAATTCTTCATCCAGCACTTTTGGATCAAACCCTTCAATTGGTACTGCATCGATTTCTAACGTCGAAGCACCCAACAGCAACGTACCCACGTTGAGGTAAACTTGTTTCTCCATCCAATGGTTTGCATCTTTCAGATCAAAACGGTGCATGTTCACAAAGTAGCTACGACCACCGCGTACAGCCGCTTTCGCTTCTTCAGTTGGGAATCGACCATCTTTTTCTTCTTGCACCATTAGCGCTTCAATGTAGTCGTTATCAATGCCTGTTTTCGCACAAAACACCAATACGTGAGAAGCGTTGAGAATCTTCGCCGCGTTAAATGCGTAGTTCTCTTGCGCCGCTTTAGCGATGCGCTGTTTGCCTTCTTCTGTGCTTGCCAGAATGAAATGCCAAGGTTGAGAGTTCACACTCGATGGACTAAAACGAATCAGCTCTTTAACTGCATCGATTTTTTCTTGAGATAGCTTGCGCGTTGGGTCAAACACTTTCGTTGAGTAACGAGATTTTGCAGCTTGTACGATATCCATGAGGCTCTCCAATTAATGAGTTTAAGCTGAGTAACAGCATAACCTCATGAGATAAAGGGAAAAACCGATTTCGATTAAAAACATTTTCAAAATAAATTTGAAAATAAAACGATAAGAAAGGCTTTGAGCGTTCTCACTGAACTTCTTCATCTTTTCGGCAATAATGCATGTTTGCTCGCAACCAAACTCAACTCATGCTGCCTCAAGATAACGTTATTACATCCTTTCTGTGCAAAAAGCTCGGTCACAATCACCTTCGAATTGCCGGCGAATATTGGCACATTGAGAAGTTGGTGGCCTTGCAATGCATGATGTTGAAAGAAGCGCCTAACCTCCAAGAAGGGCTGCTTTGGTGGAGTAAAAGTGTCTCATTATTCGACCGCCGTTTGTACGTCACATTGCAACATGGTGATGCCCAAATCCATCTTCAAGTCGAATGTAGAACGGGCGATATGCCAAATTGGGCGGAGTCGGTGTTTGGCTTGCTCAAAATGCAGTTGGAAATGCTTGAGTTAAGCGAATCAATACAGGTACAAGTTCACGCCAACAATCCACTCGCGGCCAATATTTTTCTAGAGGAAACGCGAGATTCTAAAACGAGTTCAAGCGTGTTTGAACTGGTGAAACATGTTTATTTGCTGCTTTCTCACCAACCAATTGAACAGCCAGAATTGCTGAGTGTTTTGAACGCCTTGTTCATCAAAAACAGTAATTACGCGCTCAAGTTAGAGCAAGCGGCAAGGCAACTGGGCGTCTCCAAACGCACCTTGCAACGTCGACTGCAAGAAAAGCAAATGAGCTACTCTCAATGCGTTGATTTCGCTAAAAGAAAGCAAGCACTCACTTTGCTTGCCGACACCCAACTCACAACGCAGCAAATCGCCTATCAACTTGGTTATGAAGAACCTTCGAACTTTCACCGCACTTTTCGTCGTTGGTATCCGTTTTCACCCATGCAATATCGCCAACAATGTTTGGATAACCGAACTCAACTAAATCAACAACCGATCCGCTTATACTACGCCAAAGCCAATACCTTCGACGATAACCACATCGACCAACCTGTCGGCAAAATCTGGATGGAAGTGGACAATATTGCGTTTGAAAAAGTGGTCTCGGTAGAATGCCGTGACCGTGATGGCGCATGGCGGCGCTACCCCGCCTTCTTCGAGCGTTTTTTAAGTCATGGTACCGAGCTATGGGCAACGACCGAACTTCCGGTAGCGCATCCCCTTACCTTTCGCCTGTGTTATGAAGTCGATGGAGAACGTTACATTGAGAATAACCACCAGCGTGATTATGTGGTTTCTAAGGGGCTTTTAATTGGCGCAACGGAATATATTGTCCCGACTCGGCAGCTTATTAATATTGGGGCGCAATACACGCTCTTTATCGAACTGGCATGCCGACTTGAAAACGTTGTGAGGATTGACTGTTACGCCGATGATGACCCCACACCTCACGCAATGCGCTTGACCCAACACTCGCAACATTATGCTTGTTGGGTGCTGCAATTATCGCTCACTCAAACTGCAAAGCAGTGCCGTTTCCGCCTTTATGATGAATCCGACAACGAGCTCGCGAAAGAGCATTACCCGATACAATATCCTATTGTGCAACCGCTCAATTAAAACTGTCGGTCAGATCAAAACCATCACTTCGTGACATCATTTCACGTCTTTTTTGGCGTGAGATGACACTCTCAATTTCAAACCTTTGCTTTATCGTTTCTGCATTGCTGCATAACGGAGGCAAAAACTGTGTTTGAAACTCTACCTAACCCAATGAATAAAATAAAAATACTTCCTTTAGCGATCGCTCTTGCTCTTTCTGGCTGTGGAAGCGACGAAACCACACCAGTCGATACAGGCAGCCACGTGGCATCTCCTGATTGGCAAGATCAAATCATTTACTTCCTGATGATCGACCGTTTTAACGACGGCGACAGCGCTCTTAATGATCAAGGGCAAAACGAATTCGATCCGACTTCGGATAAAAAATTTAGCGGCGGCGACCTCGTTGGTGTGAGTGATAAGTTAAGCTACATCGAAGATCTCGGTGCCACATCGATCTGGATTACTCCGCCAGTTGCTAACCAATGGTGGGATGCAGAGCAAAACTACGGCGGCTACCACGGGTACTGGGCGCGCGATTTCCAAAAAGTGGATGAGCACTTTGGTGACATGGAAAGCTACCAAGCGTTAGCACGCGAAGTGCATGCGCGTAACATGTTCTTAATTCAGGACATCGTGACCAACCATGTAGGCAACTTCTTCACCTACGATGATCCTTACAGTTATGATCCAAGCCTACCTTGCCAAGGCTTCCGTTTGATTAAAAATGCACTACCCGCCGGGCAAGAACTGCCGTACCCACTCAACATGAACGAGTGTAAAACAGACGGCACAGGCAGCTACCACTGGACGCCGACCATCACCGACCACAACGATCCAGTACAAGAAAAAACCTGGCAGCTCTCTGATTTGGATGACCTTAATACGTCCGATCCTGAAGTACGCGCTTATCTAAAAGAGAGCGACCGAAAATGGATTCGCGAAGTCGGCGTCGACGGATTCCGTATCGATACGGTGAAGTTTGTTGAACATGATTTCTGGAATGACTTCCTACACGCCGACGATGGTGTGATGACGCAAGCGGTTGATACCGGTCGTGACAACTTCCTCACTTTTGGTGAAGTATTCGAAACATCGACGCCATACCACACCGAAGGCGAAGAGAAGATGCTGACTTACATCGGTGAAAATGGCTCACCGAAACAGCTAACCTCGGTACTGAACTTCCCATTGCAAGCGACCATGACGCGCGTATTTGCAGCAGGGCAACCGACCGACTATTTACGTTTCCGTCTTGAGAAAATGATGGAGATGTTCCCGAATCCATACATCATGCCGAACTTCATTGATAACCACGACATGCCGCGCTTTCTGTCGCAAGGTAGCGTGAATGACATGAAACAAGCATTGATCACCATGATGAGCGTACCGGGTATTCCTGTGATTTACCAAGGTACAGAACAGGCGATGTCAGCGGCGCGCGATGCTATGTTCGCCGGAGGGTACCGTGAAGATGGCAACTACGTAGACTCGTTCGACCAAAACAGTGAGATGTACTTGTTTATTCAAGAACTTGCCAAGCTACGCACTGAAAACAAAGTCATGACACGTGGCGAAATGAAGGTGATTGGCAGCGACAAAGCGGGCGCGGGCGTGTTCGCCTTTACCCGAACGTTGGATACCGACGAAGTCTTGGTGGTCATGAACACATCCAACTCGCCGATGTTGATGAACCAACTCGATGTAGAGCAAGCGGGCGGTACCGTCTTCAAACAGCAAATCATGTCGAACTGGGCAGACGCTCCAGAGCAGTTAGTCGCCGATGAAAACGGTCATGTAACCCTAGAGCTACCAGCCAAGTCTGCAGTGATTTACTCAAAAACAAGCAGCAATCAATCTGTAGATACGCCAGACCTCAACATCCAACTAGCGCAAGATTGGGAAGGAAAAACCATCACTGGTGATATTGTTATCGCGGGTAGTGCGAACGCCAACGAGAAGTTGAACCTTGTCGTCGATGGTAACTTGGAAACAGCACAAACCATTACTGTAGGCGCTGATGGTCAGTTTAGCGTCACGCTGTCGACTCGTCACTTTGCAATTGGCGAACAGCAACACCGCTTCGCGATTTACTCCACCGAGAAAAAAGCAGGCATCGAGGACGTGAATTTTGTCTCTAACCTAAGCTGGTCAAACACACCGGATGACACCATTGATGATGCAGGCGATGCACAAGACGGCATGGGCGGCCCTAATGGTAACTACTCGCTACCAACTGATCCAACGTTCGACAAAGACAACAGCCAACTCGCAATCAATAAAGCAGAAGTGTTTACCGTTGGCAGTAACGTACGTTTGACCTTCACTATGGACAAAATCACCGACACTTGGTTACCACCAAACGGCTTCGACCACGTAGGTTTCACCATCTTCATTGATTTACCTGAAGAAGCCGCAACCAACTTGTCTGAGCTACCGAAGATCAACGCTTCTATGCCAAGCGGAACCTGGAGTCGCAATGCGGTTGTTTTTGGCTGGCAAAGCTCTATTTACAACACCAAAGGAGCAAATGCGACGACATGGGGAGAAGCCGTAACGCCAGCACCAACAGTGACAGTAGACAAAGCCAACAACACCATTTCAATGGACTTTGCTAGCGATGCACTAGGCCGCCCAGATTCGCTCGATGGTATCCGTTTCTATGTCACGACTTGGGACTTAGACGGTCTTTCAGCAACTTACCGTCCGCTAGAACAAAACAAAGGCCCTTGGAACTTCTCCGGTGGCGCATCGGATGAAAGTAAGATTTGGGACGATTTACCAATCATCACCTTGTCGGAATAAACCGTTAAATAAGACACCGCCCAGCGTTATGACTGGGCGGTCATCAACAAAAGAATGCAGAAAGAAACTTCTGCTCGTTTTTATTCTAGCTAAAGAATGATTTCACCCACAGCACCAAACTGTCCCAAAGCTGACCAAACCACGAGCCCTCTTCTACCGCTTGGCTGCTGACCAAGGGATAACTCGCCACGGTACTGTCATCGCTTTTCCAAACGACCTTACCAATCTCATCTCCTTGCGCGATCGGCGCAATCAACGGTTCATTTAGCACCACACTCTTATCAAGCCCAGCCGTCATTGAACGAGGCAGAGTGAGATAGGCATCTTTAGCAAAGATCGCCTCAACTTGATTGGTATTTCCCTTCCAAACGCGAACTTTAGACTCAACTTGGCCTTGCTTAGCAACTTGCTTGGTGTCATAAAAACGAAAACCATAGCTGAGTAGATTCTTCGATTGGCTGATCCGAGCCTGTTTACTTGGCGTACCCATCACCACCGAGATAAGGCGCATTCTTCCTTCTTTGGCCGAGCTCACCAAGCTGTATCCGGCATTGCTGGTGTAGCCGGTTTTTCCCCCGTCGACATCAATGGAATTGTCCCACAACAACTTATTGCGGTTGTACTGCGTAATGTCGTTCCACTTGAAGACTTTCTCACTGTATAGCGCGTACACATCAGGAACATCGCTGATGATCGACTGCATGAGTCTTGCCATATCGGTTGGTGAGGTTTGGATGCCATCACTATCAAGACCATGGGAGTTCACAAAATAGGTGTCTTGCAGTCCTAATTTCTCCGCCCAACCATTCATCAAGGCAACAAAGCCGCGTTCACTGCCTGCAACATGCTCAGCCAGTGCAACGCACGCGTCATTTCCTGATTGGATGATCACGCCGCGCATTAAGTTCGCAACACTAATTTCATCTTTCGGTTTGATGAACATTTTAGAAGAACCGGGAAACTTGGCCGACCACGCGTTTTCGCTCACGGTGACAACATCATCCCATTTCAAACGCCCCGCTTTGATTTCTTGTCCAACTACATAAGCGGTCATCAACTTGGTTAAACTCGCCGGAGCAAGGCCTGCTCGCCCGTTATACTCGGCAATAATGGCACCGGATTGAAAGTCCATTAATACGTAGCCTTTTGCCTGTAACTGAGGTGGGTTGGGCGTAACAACGGCAAAAGTAGGTACGCTTATTAAACAAGTCACAATTGTCCATCGAGCCAGTGACACTTTCATCCGACTTCCTCCATGCTCTTACTTTGTCGCAACTCTATTGAGCATAGCTCACTCAACCAGTTGCACCAGTCGCTAATCGTTTCATTTTCTTGAACTTACATTGATTTGACCAAGGTATAGAACTGAAGAGGCGATTGGGAAATAGCATTGGTTCTTCATGCCATTCGCAGTAAAGTAGCGCTACCCCTCAATAAGGAAATAAAGATAACAATGAACGCTCAATCATTTATCGACGCAGGATTGCTTTACACTCCCCACAGTTTTACCGTTCCTCTGGATTACCAAGACGCGAGCAAAGGCACCATTGAAGTCTTCGCCCGTGCGGTTTGCCTAGTTGGCGATGAAGAATCGACCAAACCTTGGTTGGTTTACTTTCAGGGCGGGCCTGGCTTTCCCTCTCCGCGTCAAAACGGCAATAGCGGCTGGGTAAAACGCGCGCTGCAAGAGTACCGAGTTTTGCTTCTCGACCAGCGCGGTACGGGCAATAGTTCAGTGATTAATCACCAGACGCTTGCTCACCTCACGCCAGAGCAACAAGCAGACTACTTGAGCCACTTCCGAGCGGATAACATCGTGCGCGACGCGGAGTACATTCGTAAGCAATTTGGCGTCGAAAAATGGGCGATCTTAGGTCAAAGCTTTGGTGGGTTTTGCTCCCTCACCTATTTGTCTTTGTTCCCAGACAGCTTGCTACAAAGCTACATCACAGGTGGCGTGCCATCAGTCTCGCGTCATGCCGACGATGTGTATGAAGCCACTTTCAAACGCACTATGGAGAAAAACCAAGCGTTCTTCCAACAATTTCCCAATGCACAGCAACTTTGCCAAAACATTGCGAATCACTTGCTAGAAAATGAAGAGTACCTACCAAATGGTCAACGCTTCACGGTGGAACAATTTCAACAAATCGGCATCAACTTTGGTGTGAGTGATACTTTCTTACCAACTTACTATTGGCTAGAAAGCGCGTTGATTGAAGTGGACGGCAAACCACAACTTCGCTATGAGTTCTTAAACGATATGTTGGCGCAGCAAAACTTCCAAACCAACCCGATCTACGCCATTTTGCATGAATCGATTTACTGCCAAGGCTTTGCGTCGAATTGGAGTGCGCACCGTGTTCGCCAAACCCGACCAGAGTTTAATTATGAACCTGGCCAGCCATTTTACTTTACGGGGGAAATGGTCTTCCCGTGGATGTTCGACCAATACGTCAACCTCAAACCACTAAAAGACGCCGCAGAAATATTGGCCGCGAAAGACGATTGGGCTGCGCTGTACGATCAAACTCAACTGGCTCAAAATAAAGTGCCTGTCAGTTGCGCCGTTTACGCCGATGATATGTTTGTTGAAATGGATATCAGCCGAGAGACGCTCGCGTTAATCCCAAATTCAAAAGCGTGGATCACAAACGAGTACGAGCACAACGGTTTGCGTGCCGACGGTGAACGCATTCTCGACAGGCTCATTGCCATGGGTAAACAGACCGCAGCTGCGTTGAAATAAGCAGGACAGACGTTAGAAATACGCCTTTTTAGTATTTGATGAAAAGGCGTTTATAGCGGTTTATGAACAATGGCGATCAGTCATTCACTCTTTGTCCCTAAACCTTTATCCCTCACCACCTCATGTATAAAACTGCGACATGTCCTTTCCTTGTCAATGACTCCGGTGATTACTTGGTGCTTCTTGCGCCTAACTTTTTTGAAGGGCCCAAAACAGCATAAATTTAAACCAAAAGTATCGGCTCCAACCTACCTAACCCACTATAATTAATGCTTATAATTTGAACACATAGCGGCTTCACCTGCGGACATGCTCCCCCTATCAAAGACCGCCAGGCCCCGCCTACTCATAATATCCGTATAATTTGTCCGTATTTCCGACTAGTTTAGTCAGGTATACTTCGTGCCGCTAAAATTTTAAGGTCGTTGACCACCTGTATTTTTAAAGGAAACCTCATGAGTCAGTATGTAGTTTGTGCGCTGTACAAGTTTGTTGAGCTGAATAACTATCAAGAGCTACGCGAGCCATTACTTGCGTTGATGGAAAAACACCATATTCGCGGGACATTACTACTGGCAAGTGAAGGTATCAACGGCACAGTTGCATCTGATCGTGCAGGTATTGATACGCTACTGGAGTGGCTAAACAACGAACCTCGTTTGACTGGCACCGTATACAAAGAGTCGTATTCTGAGACCCAGCCATTCAATCGCACCAAAGTGAAATTGAAAAAAGAGATCGTAACATTAGGTGTTGAAGGTATAGACCCTCGCCACGTAGTGGGGACTTACGTGAAACCTCAAGAGTGGAACGATCTTATTGCTGATCCTGAAGTGTTTGTTGTCGATACACGTAATGATTACGAAATCGAGATCGGGACATTCAAAGGCGCTGTAAACCCAAATACTGAAACCTTTCGTGAATTCCCAGACTATGTAAAAGAAAACATGGACCCGGCAAAACACAAGAAAGTTGCGATGTTCTGTACCGGTGGTATCCGCTGCGAAAAATCAACGGCTTACATGAAAGAACAGGGCTTTGATGAGGTCTACCACCTAGAAGGCGGCATTCTTAAATATCTTGAAGAAGTTCCTCAAGAAGAGAGCATGTGGGAAGGCGATTGTTACGTATTTGACGGTCGTGTTGCCGTGAACCACCAGCTAGAAAAAGCAGATTACGATTTATGTAACGCTTGTCGTCTACCGATCACTGAAGAAGACAAACAGTCAGAATTGTTCGAGCAAGGCGTGAGCTGTCCAAAATGTCACGGCACACACTCAGAAGAACAAATTGCTCGATTCCGCGAGCGTGAAAAACAAGTTGTTCTTGCAGAGCAGCGAGGCGAGCAGCATGTTGGTGGTGAAAGTGCCAAGCAAAGAGAAGCCCGACGTGCCGCTAAGTACGCGCAAAAAGAAGCGCAGCGTAAACAAGACTAAGCCCAACTCTCCTTATATTTAGCGAGCTGCCGTAAGGTGGCTCGCTTTTACTACGCACCAATACTCTTTCAATACAATTTTGTATCCCTCACCAATACCTCTAGTTGATTGCCTCTTTTGCCTTCGGGTAGCCCCACCATTTCATCATAAGCACTTTGATGCACTAGAACCTGCTTATTTGCTTTGATATTCCTGCACTTCTTTTGCATCTCGATCAGGGAATGAGCCCTCAAAAAGATGCCGTTGTCATCAGTGATAAATTGCGCTTCTCCATCAATCACAACAGATGCCTGATACAATGCGAGATCAAGCGAATGAATGACCAATTTATCTACATAGAAGTATTTTTGTAACTTACTCAATGGTATTGCCATGTGTCACCTCCCTAAAAGTTACCTCTACGTTTTGTAGAATAAAACCGATCATTGGATGAGATTTCTTCGGTTTACTTGCGTACAACATCGGAAACTAAAGAGGATTCCGATGCAAACAATCAATGTCGTGTGGTTAAAACGAGATTTAAGGCTGACTGACCATCAACCACTAACTCAAGCATTATCAACAAAGCACCCAACTGTGCTTTTATATATTGTTGAACCATTGCTATTGAACAACCCACACTATTCTGAGCGCCACTGGCGATTTGTTTGGCAATCACTGCAAGACATGGATGAGACGCTCAAAGCATATGGGCATCGAATCACGGTGCTGTTTGACGATGCCTTAGCATGTTTTCAATCAATTCAAACGCAATATCAAATCAACGCTGTTTTTTCTCACCAAGAAATAGGACTCAACTGCACCTTTGAGCGCGACAAACAAGTTGCCGCTTGGCTATATAAGCAGAACATCGACTGGTTTGAGTTCGAACACGGTGCTGTTATCAGAGGTGCAAAAAACCGGCAAGGTTGGGACAAACATTGGGACTCTGTCATGAGAGCCTCAATAAGCCCTATTGAGCTCCAAACCGACTTATTGCATTCATTGGATGCAGAAGCTCTCGGCTGTTCGTTTTCGCCACCATCATCCTGGCTATCAAAATGCAAAGGAATGCAAACGGGAGGAAGCCGGCTCGCTTGGAAAACACTAGAGGATTTTTTTCATCGTCGAGGTCGTGATTACTATCGAAGCATTTCTAGTCCCACAGCCTCACGCACAGCCTGTACTCGACTTTCTCCATATCTCGCTTGGGGTAACATATCCTTGCGTGAAGTTTATCAATACCTTTTGAAACACTGGCAAGTCGCTGGGTTTCGTCGCAGCTTAATTGCATTGTCTTCACGGCTTCATTGGCACTGTCACTTCATCCAAAAATTCGAATCGGAATACGACATGGAGTTTTACTGCGTTAATCGGGCTTACGAACCATTGATTAGACAAAGTAGTACTTTCGATGAAGAAAAGTTAGCAGCATGGAAATCCGGGCATACTGGCGTACCTTTGATTGATGCCTGCATGCGCTGTTTGCACCACACTGGTTACATTAACTTTCGCATGCGTGCCATGCTGGTTAGCTTTCTTACTCACCACATGAACATGGATTGGCGAGTAGGTGTAACGCATTTAGCGCAACTGTTTCTCGACTTTGAGCCTGGAATTCATTACCCACAATTCCAAATGCAAGCAGGAGTAACCGGGACTAACACAATACGTATTTATAATCCGATCAAGCAAGCCCAAGAACATGATCCTAACGGTACGTTCATCTACAAGTGGGTGCCTGAGTTACAAATGGTTCCTCCCCCTCTTTTATTCGAGCCCTGGACAATGACCCAGATGGAAGCTGTCATGTATCAGTTGCAGCCAGATAGCCGTTACCTTGCACCTATTATCGCACCAGACAACGCAGCTAAGGCAGCAAGAGAGCGCTTATGGGCGTGGCGGAAACGAGCCGATGTGAAACAAGAAGGCAGACGAATTCTTGCGCGACATGTTAGACCCTCAAAAGAAAGTAGGACGCGATGATCATCTTTCAATCACAATGCGTACAAATGCAAACACACTCCAGGGAACCCGTTGTACCCTCAACTAGTAAGGAACACACTATGTTCAAACGTATCTTAGTTATCGCGGCTACACTGATGGCGACATTATCTTTTATGCTTCCCGTTCAGGCTCATGAGCATGGCATGATGAAAGCCGATATTGTCGACGTTGCCGCTGAAAATGGCTCTTTCAATACGCTTGTTGCTGCGGTGAAAGCAGCGGGCCTGGTTGACACTCTCAAAGGGGAAGGCCCATTTACTGTTTTTGCACCAACGGATGACGCTTTTGCAAAACTGCCAGACGGCACAGTCGACATGCTCTTAATGCCGGAAAACAAAGACAAGTTAGTATCTGTTTTGACTTATCACGTCGTCCCAGGGAAAGTGATGGCTGCCGATGTTGTTAAGCTAGACAAAGCGACTACGGTTCAGGGGCAAGATGTGATGATTAAAACCATGGGCGATAAAGTCATGGTTAACGATGCAAATGTCATTGCAACCGATGTGAAAGCTAAAAACGGTGTCATTCACGTGATTGATACTGTCATCATGCCGAAATAACACCATTCAAAGGGCGGTACACTCCGCCCTTTAGACAGAACTTCTTCCACCCTTAGCACGATTCCTCTCCACTTATCCCCAACAAACCTCCACCCATTCACCATGACTATAAAAAAGATAAAAACAAAATTAAAATCAATGCCTTGCAAGACGACACTGCACAATATTGACGAGGTTAAGATATCGTTATCTTTCAATTTGAGAACAGGATTCCATGTCAGTGACGTTTACTTTTCCACATGTAAATTCTTAAGCTAAATTTTGGCTGCTCAATCACATTTCGGCAAACCATTCGAAAGGGTGGGACGCAAAGCTTCCGGTCTGTCTGCATTTAAAAATCTAAAAGAATGCTCATGATAGCGGGGTTACCATGACGCAGTGTTACAGAAGTCCAATTTCTGTAGCGTTGCTTTATGCTCAGCATGCGCCGGGGTGTGACACTAGTTTGTCAGCCATAACAGAGGACATGTGATGAAATCATTTCCAACCAAATCCGTACTCGCGTTAGCACTTGCAAGCATTAGCTCAGGTGCTGCGGCTCACGGTTATGTATCAGAAACCAATGGTGGTGTCGCTGCAAGTCGCTCGGCACTATGTAAGTATCCAACGCCAGATACTAACGAAAAAAATAATAACTGCGGTGCGATTCAATATGAACCGCAAAGCGTTGAAGGCCCTGATGGCTTTCCCGAAACAGGGCCTCGCGATGGTAAAATAGCGAGTGCCGAAACCGCTTTAGCAGCTGCCCTTGATGAGCAAACTGCCGACCGTTGGGTAAAACGCACTATTCAAGCAGGTACACAAACTTTTGAATGGACATTTACCGCTAACCACGTGACGCGCGACTGGAAATATTACATCACCAAGCCTGATTGGAACCCAAACGCTTCACTATCACGAGACTCTTTTGATCTAACTCCTTTCTGTGTCGTCGACGGCAATATGGTTCAACCCCCGAAACAGGTAAGCCATCAATGTAATGTGCCTACTCGCGAGGGATACCATGTCATCCTGGCAGTATGGGATGTTGGCGACACTGCAGCCTCATTTTATAACGTGATCGATGTGAAATTTGATGGTGACAGTCCCGTTATTCCAGATTGGAAGCAAGGCGGTCAAATTATTCCTACAATGGATTTAAATATTGGGGATTCAGTTTATACGCGCGTATTTGATCAAGCAGGTGAAAACGTGGCGTATAGAACTGAACTAGAAATTACCGATGCAGCAATGGGCCAAGCGAAAAACTGGTCTTACGCACTCGCGACTAAGCTAAACCAAGAACAAGCAAAACTGCAAGCCGGGCAGTATGCAGAGGACAAATTCACTCCTGTTTATGGTACTAATCCGGTGTATCTGCAAGCAAATAGCGGCCTTGAGCGAGTAGAGATCGGCTATAACATTGAAACTCCTGTTCCAGAATACTCACTCACAGTAGATGGCTTAGCAGACGAATATATCATTGAGTCAACACCGACAACGTTGGATCTGACACTAACTGCTGAAGGCGATTTAAATGCAGAACTCACCGTTTACAATCACCATCGCGAACCACTTGCAAGTTGGGCAAACGAAATGAAAGACGGCTCGGTAGAGGCGATATCGCTCGCTTTAAGTAAATCGGAGCCGGGTCACCATATGCTCGTAACACGTATTAAGGATAAAGATGGCAACTTGGTGGATCAGCAAACACTCGACTTTCACTTAAAAGAAGAGTCAGTTACTCCACCACCATCTGATGAGTACGATTTTGTCTTCCCTGAAGGACTATCTAGCTACACGGCGGGCACAAAAGTGCTTGCCAGCGACGGGGGCATTTATCAATGTAAACCTTTCCCATATTCTGGTTACTGTATGCAGTGGAAAGAAAGCGCAAATCATTACGAGCCTGGAATAGGTTCACACTGGGAGATGGCTTGGGATAAAGTCAACTAAATCACCCTTTGAACGTTACGCAAAAGAGCCTCACTATGAGGCTCTTTTATAATCAAATGCAAAAATGACAATTTTCCCGGTCTAAACCATGAACACCAGATAAACTAGTGAGATGCGCTCGCCCCTCAATCAGTCCCATTTCATACCCTTCTAGTAAAACGGATTGTCGCATTGATAAGCGCTGAACATGAAAATTATCTGGTGGGGCAATCACCCTAACATGTGTTCCTGGTGGAGGGTTACGAATAAACTCTAATGATTGATTATAGTTATCTGCACGTCTTAACATCGCATCCGCCATTTTGGGGTGCTCCGCAAAAAGTTTCTTCATCAGCCATGTGGTCTTAACTGGCTTTTTGGCATAATTCAGTGGGTGAGAGAGTACTACGGTTATGTCGCGAGCCCCTCGACGATAAGCCTCACGCACTGGGATAGAATCAGCGACCCCACCATCGGTATAACAACCGCCAGAAAAACAAGGGGTATGCTTGTAGGCAATCGGTAATGCTGTTGTCGCTTCAATCGCATGGTGAAAATTATCACGTGTCACGCGGTAATAATCTGCCTGCCCTGTATCTACATTTGTTGTCGCTGCGAGAAAAGGAACGCCATTAAACAGTTTATTTTCATCGACGGGATACAAGCGATTAGATTCTTCAAACAGCCACTTCACATCGATGAGGTCCCCACCTTTAACGAAGCGAGTTGGGTCAAAAAAGCGTTTGCTTGTGGCCAGCTTAGTAATGACGTTAATACTGCGATGCGGATAGTCGGTCAAATACCCAATCAAATTTGATGCACCAGCAGATACACCGATTGCAAAATCAAACGGTTTATAACTCTGCTCTAAAAACGCATCTAACACTCCGCTTGCGAAGACACCTCGCATCGCGCCACCTTCTACTACAATTGCTTTTGTTGCCATATTTCCCCCATTCTCCTTGCCAAAAGAGTAATGAAATTCGTGCAATCACAACAATTGAATATTCTTATTATTGAAATAGGTGAAGTCTATTTATTTCTCTCTTAGAAAATGAAAACTAAAGTTCAAAAAATCCGTACCCGTTAGAAATGTAATTGCGGGCTTAACCAAGGTGGCAAGGTCTAAGAGAAATCTAGGAGAAAACCGTTTTATAGGCTTCGCCCGCGCCATCAATGAACATTTGAGTACCAATAACCGCTAGAATTAAGCCCATCATTTTAGTCACAACATTTAGAGCACTTGGTCCAACCGCTTTGACCAATTTGTCTCCAAATAAAAACAGTACATAGGTGATCACACAGAGGACAGCGAAAGAAACGATAGTAATAATGGTTTGATCGAAACCACCCGCTGTCGCAAAGTTCATCGCGGTAGCAATCGTTCCAGGCCCAGCTAATATTGGCATCGCCAGTGGAGACACTGCAATACTCAATGCCGCCCGTTGCTGAGCTGGTGAATACGCCTTCTCTTTGGTTTTCTGATGCGTCGAATCACCTTGAAGCATGTTAAAACCTATCAAAAACACCAAAATACCGCCTGTTATTCGCAATGCATAAAGCGTGATACCAAACAAATCAAAAATTAACTTACCGGCAATAGAAAATATCGCGATGATAATAAATGCAATAAAAACCGAGCGGAGCGCAATGGAACGGATGGTTTCTTTATCTTCATCAGCAGTTAAACTCAAAAAGATGGGAATATTGGCGATAGGGTTCATGATGGCAAAGAAGCCCATAAACACCGTAACTGTATGAACAATGAGTTCTTTCATATTTTCCACTGCATTTAAATTATTGATTCTAAAAACAGTATATACGCTCTCAAACAGAACGAGTGGTGTATTCTCGATTCGTCTTCACACTTATGCACCAAGCATTGTTTTTCTTTTGAGATAGTTTACCGACTCATCAAATGTCGCTAAGGTGAGTCTTCAGCCTTTACACGTAACAGGGGATGTTAAGTCACCATGAACAGCACGATTCAAACAATTCTCAATCACCGCTCAATTCGAAAATTCACCTCACAACCGATTGAGAGCGAACAATTAGATGCCATTCTTCAAGCCGGCCTTGCGGCGTCCTCATCAAGCATGTTGCAAGTCGTTTCAATTATCCGCGTGACCGACAAAGAAAAACGTACACTATTAGCTCAATATGCCGGAAATCAAGGGTACGTTGAAAGCGCGGCTGAGTTTTTGGTGTTTTGCATTGATTACCAACGCCACGCCAGTATCAACCCAGATGTTCAAGCTGACTTTACCGAGTTAACGCTAATAGGCGCTGTAGACTCGGGCATCATGGCACAAAATTGCTTGCTAGCGGCGGAGTCGATGGGACTAGGAGGTGTGTATATTGGTGGTTTACGAAACAATGCCCAAAAAGTAGACGAATTATTAGGTTTACCTAAAAATACCGCCATTTTATTTGGTATGTGTCTTGGTCATCCAGATCAAGCCCCTGAAGTAAAACCTCGCCTACCTAAGCATGTCGTGGTGCATGAAAATCAGTATCAAGACCTAAACTTGGATGATATTCAGACGTATGACCAAACTATGCAAAACTACTATGCAAACCGTTCGAGCAATCAAAAACAGAGTACTTGGTCGCAAGAAGTCACCAGTAAACTGGCTGGCGAATCACGTCCGCACATCCTGCCTTACTTAAACAGAAAAGGGCTCACTAAAAGGTGATGACTACAATATACGATAGGATCAAAAAAGGCCTCTGAAGAGGCCTTTAGAATTTATCAGCAAAAACTTGCTTAGTTACCGCCTGTCGCGCCAGTGCCTGGACCCGGTGGATCTTCAGGTTCAATTGGCTCACCGACTTCCGCATCTGGAATTTGTGGTACGTCAGGTTCGATATCTTCTAATGGAATGTCGTTATCGATAGCCTCTTGTACATCAGCAACAACTTTCTGAGTATCTTCAGCTGGAATCGTTACGTAGATAACGTCACCTGAATCATTCTCAGGATAATTTGGGTTCGCCGCGATTACATCTTCTGTGATTGCTTTTGCAGCAACAGCTACAGCTTCAGGCGAAGCTGTTGGGTTCGCTTTGATGATATCTGATACAACGTTTGCTGTTGCAACTAGCTGAGTAGCAAGTGCGCTGTTACCACCCTCACTGCCAAGTCCTGCTACTACAGATTCTGTATCACGAAGGATTTCGTCAACTGTTTTACCACTTGCATTGATATCGATACCCAAATTCTCGAATACTTTTTCAGCGATATCAGAAGAGTATACTTCACCATCTTTTAAAGAGTTAGCAACCAAAGTCGTAAATGGAGAGCCTGTTACCAATGAATCCGCCTGGGCTAGGCCTTGAGGGATTTTGTAGTCAGATGTAATAGGTTTGCCATTTGACGCGTCTTTACTATCTTCTGTGTGCGTTAATACGAAAGCACAATCACCTGGCGCATTTACAACGTTGATATTTTCAAAACGCGCTTTACCAACCATACCTTCATAGTTTGTTGTATTTTCAATCGCGTCGTATGTCTCACCACCACATACTGCTTGAACTTTCATGCCGATAACAGCTGGGTCATAAGCCTGAACTGAGTATCTTTTTACCTCAGGGTCGCTGTCACTACCACAACCTGCTAGTAGGACTGCTGCCACACTTGCCGTTAAAAGTTTGATTTTCAAAATTAGCTCCAATATTTGTTGTTATATCCGACCGCAACAGGAAGCATAACGGCAGTTGCATATAGTGTAAATAGGATGCATACAACTTTGGCATGAGTTTTTTCACATTCTTGCCTGTTTGCTTGTGCAAAATCATGCATTCATCTCAATAACGTTAAATAGACACAATTTTGTCATGTATTCGTCAGTATTTTTTCAAGTAACTTGTTGCCTTTATTGCAACCAGATGGATAATAGTTGACTATTTTTTGTGGGTCGGATTTTCACACCTTCATTAATGAAACTAAGAGCTCTAAGTCGCTAGCAGCCATTTGGAGTGTTTATTACACAAATAATTCTGAATGGACTCGCTTTCTAAAGGCTTAAAACTGCAGTAAATCATCAATATTGATGAAATGCAGTTCAATTAGAATGAATCAATTTCAGTCGGCAAACTTTCTTTCGGTAGTTATAAACCAATGAACACATTTAATAAATTTTTGGGGATATCAGTACTTCCTATCCTTCTTACAGGGTGTACTTTGCCTGGTAGCCACCTTTCGGTCAGTGACAAAACAGTCATGAGCACTGAATCGAGTGATATAGAGTCTCAGGTTACCGTTTATCCCTTAACTTTGGAGCGCGTAACGTCTTTAAATTCAGTGGACCCTTTTTCAAAACCAAACCCAGAGTTAGATATTGAAATCGCAAAATATGAATACGAAGTAGGACCTGGCGATATCCTAAATATCACTATTTGGGATCACCCAGAGCTAACGATCCCAGCGGGCTCATACCGAAGCTCAGCCGAAGCGGGTAACTGGGTGCATTCGGATGGCACGATCTTCTACCCTTACATAGGTGTCGTACATGTTGAAGGCAAAAACGTACGTCAGATTCGTGCAGACATTGCAAGCCGCCTTGCAAAATACATTGAGAGCCCACAGGTCGATGTAAGCGTTGCGGCATTTCGCTCTAAAAAGACTTATGTAACTGGCGAAGTTAACAAGCCAGGACAACAACCAATTACAAACATCCCCCTTACACTTCTAGATGCTGTGAATAGAGCTGGCGGACTGGCTGCCGAGGCTGACTGGCGTAATGCGACACTGACACGCAATGGCGTTGTTGAAAACGTCTCTTTGTATGCTCTGATGCAACAAGGCGATTTAACTCAAAACCGCCTTCTAAAGCCTGGCGATATTGTTCATATTCCTCGAAACGATGCGCAAAAAGTATTTGTTATGGGCGAGGTTAACGATCCGAAATTACTCAAAATTGATCGTAGCGGCATGAGCCTTACTGAGGCTCTTAGCAGCGTTGGTGGTATCAGTGAAATCTCCGCAGATGCTACCGGTGTGTTTGTCATCAGACGTTCAAAAGAAGAAGCTAAAATGGCGGACATTTATCAGCTAGATGTTTCTGACGCTTCTGCTTTGGTGATTGGTACTGAGTTTGATCTCAACCCTTACGACATAGTCTATGTGACGGCTGCACCTGTTAGTCGTTGGAATCGTGTGATTGCTCAGCTCGTTCCAACCATTTCCGGCTTTAATGAACTAACCGAAGGTGTACTACGAGTACGCACTTGGCCGTAAAACAACGTGCCGCAAGAAAATTATCTCTTGCGGCACGTAATCGATAGCTACTCAGCTCAATTGCGCAATATAAAGAAGCCAGCAATTCAGTTGAGATCATAAGCATACAACTTAAAGTAGGGTAAGCATTTGTTTTCTAATATTCTTGTCGTCTGTGTCGGTAATATTTGCCGCTCTCCAACAGGAGAGCGGCTTTTGCAGTCTTTACTACCAAACAAACATGTCGCATCAGCAGGAATCGCAGTAGATAAGAGCCATCTAACGGGAAAAGCTGCTGACGAGATGGCAACCACTATCGCGAACGAACATAGCGTAAGCTTAGATGGACACGAAGCACGACAATTAACACCTGAGCTTTGCGCTCAATACGATCTGATATTGGTTATGGAAAAAGGTCATTTAGAAGCCTTAACCAAAATCGCTCCTGAGGCACGAGGTAAAACGATGCTGTTTGGACAGTGGATAAATGAACAAAACATCCCTGATCCATACAGACAAAGTAGAGAAGCTTTCGAACATGCATATACGCTTATAGAAAAAGCAGCAAAAGCGTGGTCTCAAAAACTATAAGCCGCAAGGCTAAATAAACGCCAATGGCAAGGTATTTAAGAAGTTAAAGTAATGACAACACAAACTATTAAGCAATCACGTCAAGCCGACGATGAGATCGATTTGGGAAAGTTATTTGGGATCATTCTCGATGCCAAATGGCTCATTCTATGTACCGTAGTCCTATTTTCGATTATAGGCGTCGGCGTTGCCATTCTATCAACACCTATCTATAAAGCTGACGCTCTTATCCAAATCGAAAGTAAGAGTTCAGGTGGTATTTCAGCGATGGTTGGTGATATGGGAGAGCTGTTTTCAGCAGAATCATCAGCGACAACAGAAATAGAGATCATCAAATCTCGTATGATCTTGGGCGGTACTGTTGATAAGTTCAACTTAACGACTGTCGTTTCTCCAAACTACATGCCAATTATTGGTAAAGGCCTAGGTCGACTACAAGGTGAGCAAATCAGTCTGAGCGTTTCACGATTTAATGCTCCTTCTTACGCAGTTGGCGTTCCTTTAACTCTTGAAGTTATTGATTCTGAAAAACAGACGTTCAGGCTCTTAGAAGATGACAATAACGTCATTCTAGAAGGTAAAGTTGGTGAACTGCTTGAGAAGAATGGATACCAGTTTTTGGCGACTGAACTTGTGGCTCAAACTGGTGACTCATTCACGGTCAGCAAAATCAGTAAATTAGATGCAATTAATAAACTTCAAGAAAACTTATCGATTAGCGAACGTGGTAAGCAAACCGGGATTATATCTTTAAGCTTCTCTGGTGAAGACCGCGCTAAGATTCAAGATATCTTGAACGACATTAGCCAAAACTACTTCTTACAAAACGTTCAAAGAAATTCTGCAGAGGCAGAGCAAAGCCTCGAGTTCTTGAAAGGTCACCTCCCAGACATCAAAACAAAACTGACCGCTTCTGAAGACGTTTTAAATCGGTTCCGTCAAGAAAATGAATCTATCGACTTAGGCCTTGAAGCTCAGTCAACGCTGAAAGTAATGGTTGAGTTAGAAGCACAGCTAAATGAGCTTACATTCAAAGAAAGTGAGATCAGCCAACGCTTCACACAGGATCACCCAGCTTATAAGTCGCTACTTGATAAACGTGAAACACTATTAAAAGAGAAAGAACGTCTTAATAAACAAGTTCAAAAGTTACCGAAAACACAGCGTGAAGTTCTACGTATGACACGCGATGTAGAAGTAAACCAACAAATCTACATCCAACTATTGAACAAGGTTCAAGAGCTCAACATTATTAAAGCCGGAACAGTTGGCAACGTTCGAATCTTAGATAACGCTCAATCTTTCTCTAAGCCAATTAAGCCGAAAAAAGCGCTTATCGTTGTGCTAGCAACACTGCTTGGCGGTATGGCAGGCGTTGCTTTCGTATTAATTCGTGCAGCATTCCACCGTGGTGTGGAAACACCAGATCAAATTGAACAGATTGGCATGCCAGTTTACGCAAGCGTTCCAAAATCTATTCAACAACTGGAATTTGCAAACAAGCTTAAGCGCAACAAAGGCAGCAACAATGAGCTAGTCCTTCTAGCGGAAGCTAACCCAGCCGATCTTTCCATTGAGGCTCTACGTAGTCTTCGCACTAGCTTGCACTTTGCAATGATGGAAGCGAAGAATAACGTTCTTATGATTTCAGGTCCTGCACCATCTATCGGCAAAACATTTGTATCGACCAACTTTGCGGCCGTCGCTGCGAAAACCGGTCAGAAAGTGCTGCTTATTGATGCGGATATGCGTAAAGGTTATTTGCAGCAATGCTTCGGTCTACGTTGGGACAACGGTCTTTCTGATTACTTGAGCGGTAAGACATCCCTTAGCAACATCATTAAATCTACATCCATTGATAATTTAGATGTTGTGACTCGCGGCCAAGTACCACCAAATCCGTCAGAACTTCTTATGCACCCTCGCTTCAAGAGCTTTGTTGACGAGATGTCTGCACAATACGATCTAGTCATCATCGATACACCGCCTGTACTCGCAGTTACCGACCCAAGCATTGTTGGCGCGCTTGCAGGAACAACTCTGATGGTCGCTCGTTTTGATCAAACGACTTTGAAGGAGATTGAAGTCGCGCAAGGTCGCTTCGAGCAATCAGGCGTTGAAGTTAAAGGTGTGATTCTCAATGCAGTTGAGAAAAAGGCATCTAACTCATACGGCTATGGATACGGCTACTATAACTACGCGTACAAAAGCGAATCATAAGTTGAATTTAGATCGCTAATTAAACCAAATATGACAAAGCCCTGCTAGAAACAGCAGGGCTTTTTCTATTGCACTCTTAATTGCTTGTACGTAATCAAACTAAGCAAGACAAAGAATATTGGGTCACTCCAACCAAAACCGACAAATACTCCGATAATGCCGGCATAGGTAGTAATCACTGCCCCTAAGCCATTAGTAATCAATAATGCTTTAAACAGCTGTTTCGCAGTATGCCCTGATTCCACATTACGTAACATCAAACTCACCGCTGCGATTCCACCTAAAAAGATCGAAGTATGCTGCGATAAAAACAGCGCGTACTGGTCGTTAATTTGTACTCCATACATCGGCCACATTATGGTTGGTACAAAAAACAACGCAAAAGCGAATACCGTATATACGACACCATGAACGGTTAGAAAAGTGCGGTTGGTCATCATCTCCTTATCCTCTAATAGGCCCTTGATTGAGCGTCGTTAACGGCACATTGATATCGAAAATTTGACCTCGTACTTCGACTACGCCCATTTTTCGTAAGCGTGCGGCATGCATTTCGAGATAAGCTTGCGCCGTGGCTTCATCTTCAAAAAGATAGATACCACCACCGAGTTTGTCTTTTTCGCTTTCAGTCCAGATTTTCCAAATCATGCCCGGCTCTTGGTTAATCGACTTAGCTAAGTCGACCAGAGCATTCGACATCTCGTCACCAAACGGACCATGAAATTCAAAATCAACTTGCAATAATTTCGCCATCTTGAGTCTCCTCTTCTTATTGACTCGTTTTCGATGACAAGATTATTACCTTTATAAAACTGACAGAAAAGTTCATAATTTCGCCATTAACTGTCTAAAAAATTGACTCATGAGACTAAAAACGACCTTAGAACAATGGCAAACGCTACAAGCGATTAATCAAGAAGGCAGCATTCAATCCGCAGCTTTACTGCTCAACAAGAGCCATACCACATTGATCTACTCGGTGAGGAAGTTAGAAGACCAACTTGGTATTCAACTTATCGAAGTACGAGGGCGCAAAGCAGGTTTGACTGAGCACGGTAAAACCATACTGCGTCGTGCACAATCCATGCTTGAACAAGCGCGGGAACTGGAAGTCATCAGCGAGCAGTTAAAAAGTGGGGTGGAATCTCAAATCACGGTCGCAATAGATCATCTTTGTGACCCTTGTTGGCTTTATGCACCACTCAGTCAATTTTTGGAGGACAACAACACGACCTCCGTTCAAGTGGTTGAAACGTCACTGAGCAAAACAACCGAAATGGTCGTAAATGAGCTCGCTGACATCGCAATCATCAACTTACCGATAACCAACTACCCTGCCGAAGCATTTGGCGTAACAACCATGCTGCCTGTAATCGCAGCACACCATCCACTCGCTAAAAAGCCGCATGTTTCCATCGACGATTTTGCAACCACCAGCCAAATTGTCATCCGTGACTTAGGCAATTCAGACAAAACGAAAAGAGATGTGGGTTGGTTACGCGCACGTCAGCGTATTACCGTCGATAACTTCGACCACGCTTTTCACGCCGTAGAGCAAGGCGCTGGATTTTGTCGGCTACCAGCGCACTTAGTCGCAGCCCGCAAGAGCGATAAAATTAAAGTATTGGAGATCGAACACTCCCATCAATATCAAGTTGCGCTGCACCTCACTTTGCCCAAAGGAGCCAAAAGTGGTCCTGCGACTCAAGCGCTTTATCGTACTTTACTCAAAAGTGTAGAAACTCGAGCCTAGCGACAGTGGTATTGAGTTGAATCGCTAGTGTTATCGCCTATTGATTCTCCCTAAATATAGAGAAACGGCCATTTTGTGACGCTACACTCTCACAAAAGGTTGCACGAAGGATAGCGACCACCTACTATCACTCTGCTCATGCCTAAAGCACCCAACACTCGCGGAAAGAACTCGGTTCATGGCAATATCCTCACCTGCTTGGTTTAGCAGGCACAATCTGTTTTTACCTTCTTTTTTGCTTCTATATAGGCGAGTGTGGAAGAAATAAGAAAGGTGAAATATGAACTCTACAAATAGCTTCTCGATCAATATCAATCAGCAAAAATCCATTGCTAAAAAAAGGCTCAAAGCTATCCGCCTATACGATGACGCCATGTTGGAGTTAGTTAAGCGATTTCACTCCAAACCAGAATCTTTGGCTCCCAATACAATTCAATTGGCTGACGTTCAACATGCACTCGCAAGAGAACTGGGCTTTTCCAGTTGGAGTAAACTAAAAGCTCATGTCGAAGAGCTAGAAGCGCACAAACTAGCCATCAAACAACAAAAACCGCCCCTAGATGCGAAAGTAAAAACGCTACACGTTCGTTGCGGTCACGATATACAACAACAGCTTAAAACCAGTGGATTTGAAGGGACATTTTTAGCCCTGATCGATCCGCTTTGTATTGGCCCCATACCAGCAACACCGCAGAACTTCTTTGCCATTCGTGCCCAATATGTCGTAGAGACTCTGCTGCCTGTGATGAAGCGTGAAGACTCGGTTCAAGATATAGTCACATTGGAACAATCAAACCTCGATCTGTTGCAAAGTGATGTATTTGAACGAATCGTCTTTTGGGTCGAACATGACAGTTATGATCAATTGATGCTAATTCGTGCTCTAACACAGTTAGAGAATGTAGAGAATAAAGTGATAGAGATCATTGAGTTGAACCAGTTCCCGGGCACTGAACGATTCATCGGCTTTGGGCAGTTGCCTGAAGAAGCTATTCGTTCTTGTTGGCGATACCGTAAACCTGTGACAGCAAAATTATTCAGTCAGGCTAAACGGTGTTGGCACGCTATTACATCACCGACACCTATTTCCATAGTTAATTTGATTCAGCAGCATAACCTGGATTGCTTGCCCAATATATTCAACGTGCTTAAACGCCATTTGCAAGAGTTACCTAATTCACAAACTGGATTGAGCTTGACACAACACCTCGCACTAAAGGTCTTGAGCTCACAAAATCGTTCAATTCCCATCAAAGATTGGTTTGAGCAATATCAACAACTAGAACCTCTTCCTTACCTAGGAGACGTGATGTTTTACGCGTTACTCCTCCCTCTAGCACAGTGTCAAACACCGTTGATCACGATTGAATCACGTGAAAGGCACTGGTGGGAACAAAGCGTCCGTATCACTGAGGCTGGCAAGCAGTGTTTGGAAGGCTTAATACGAGCGAAACAATGCTATTGGGTTGGAGGGATTAAGAATACCCGTCAAAGTTATTGGAGCTGGGATCACCTCCAACTAACTACACTTGCCAACCATCATTGAGTTGACAAATATGAAAGCATAAAGGGTTCGTTGGCTCTGATGAACACTCAATACTAGAGTATCGCTAAAGAAGCGACCGCTAGCCTGAATATAACTTAAATAGTTATGCAGAAATGCATCCACTCAAAGAGAGTATGCACTCTATCTCTTATTAGAATTTATTGTAAATCCTCTTTGTTATCGGTTGTATATTCGATAAAAGTGTTAAAATACAAACTTTTTATCCAGGCAATTCGTTAATATTTGGTTAAAATCCCATTTTTATTAGTGATAAAGTTCACATCTATTAACCATTTAGAGGATTATTCTTTCGTATTTTCTCACTCCGCTGCTAATCTGCTCGCCGCTTTGAAGTGAACTCAAGGTGCATAACTATAAGGAGTGTTCTCATGAATACCAAGAAACCGATGTCGCTTACCAGCCGCGTAATTTTAGGTATGGTTGCGGGTATCTTGACAGGATTTGCAATTCGCACACTTTTTGCCGACAACGGATTTGTCGACGCATACATTGTTAATGGATTATTCGAAGTTGGTGGACAGATCTTCGTTGCCAGCTTAAAAATGCTTGTTGTACC
This sequence comes from Vibrio sp. 1641, assembly GCF_033339995.1. Classification (NCBI taxonomy): domain Bacteria; kingdom Pseudomonadati; phylum Pseudomonadota; class Gammaproteobacteria; order Vibrionales; family Vibrionaceae; genus Vibrio; species Vibrio sp. 1641. The sequence continues at coordinate 276,416 of NZ_JAWOVP010000001.1, read as the reverse complement.
GCTAGTATTTGTTTCGTTAGTTTGTGGTACTAGCTCTCTCAAAGACCTCTCTACACTGGGTCGCATGGGCGGTAAAACCCTCGCTTTCTACGTTACGACAACGGCTATCGCGATTACGCTTGCTCTAACTATGGGTACTCTATTCCAGCCAGGAGCAGGGGCAGATCTAACGGCAGCAAGTTCATTCAAATCAGCCGAAGCGCCATCTTTAGGTCAAGTGATCATCGATATGTTCCCGACCAACCCAATCAGCGCAATGGCAGAAGGTAAAACTCTGCAAGTTATCGTGTTCGCCGTGCTATTCGGTATCGCGATCAGTGCAGCGGGTAAACCAGGCGAACGCATCGCAGCATTCTTCTCTGATCTGAATGAAGTGATCATGAAACTGGTCGCGATTTTGATGAACTTGGCGCCTTATGGGGTGTTCTTCTTAATGGCGAAGCTATTTACTGGTCTTGGTCTGGGCGCGATCGTCAATCTGGCAGAGTACTTCTTAGTACTGGCTGGTACGCTTGTCCTACACGGTCTAGTTACTTACAGCTTAATGTTAAAAGGTTTCACAGGTCTAAACCCAATTACGTTCCTACGTAAGATGGAAGACGCGATCATGTTTGCTTTTTCTACAGCATCATCGAACGCGACGATTCCAGTTACAATGGAAACAGCAAAGCACCGCATGGGTGTTGAGAACCGTGTATCATCGTTCACAGTACCACTTGGTGCAACCGTGAACATGGACGGTACGGCGATCATGCAAGGCGTAGCAACTGCGTTTATTGCTCAAGCTTTCAATATTGATTTAACTATGGGCGATTACCTAATGGTTATCATGACGGCAACTCTGGCGTCTATCGGCACCGCAGGTGTTCCTGGTGTGGGTCTTGTAATGCTTGCTATGGTATTGAACCAAGTTGGTCTGCCGCTTGAAGGTATCGCGCTCATCATGGGTGTTGACCGTCTTCTTGATATGATTCGTACCGCGGTAAATATCACTGGTGACAGTGCTGTAACCGTCATCGTTGCAAAATCAGAGGGTGCATTGGATGAAGCTCGCTTCAACGACCCAATGGCAGGCGTAGCCGAAGAAGAAGTGCATCTTAAACGCGCTGACGCCTAAATCGTTCTACGATTACCATCCTGAAATTATATAGTCCTGTCTAAAAGAAAGCCCCGATGGAAATATCGGGGCTTTTGTTTTCTCCGCGTCTAGAAATGCTCTTTCTAATCCACCATCGAACTCAGCTTTTCTCTCGCTCGTTCTTCATGCTCGTCGGTGATGGCATTGCCGACCGAGTTCGCCGCTAGCGTCAGTGCTGCCATATCATCGGTAAAACCGACGCCAGCTAGTAAGTCTGGCACCATATCGGTTGGTAATACGAAGTAAGCCAATGCTCCACCTAAAATCGCCTTATGGCGAACAGAGGTGTTAGAATCTGTCATCGCGAGCCATGATTTTATGCCCATTACGGCAATTTCTTCACCCGCTTTCTTAACCGACCCTTTCATTTTTCGCCAGAATGTTTTCTCATCTGGCGCTTGCATCGTTTGATCTTTGGCGTCTTTCGGCGCCGATTTTACAGACATTGTTGTGGTCATCGTTGCCTCCGAAATTTATGACTATGTCCAACATATTAATAAATCGAACCTGAACGCAAGATTAATAACAAGAAATGATAGTAAAGTGAAACACAGATAGAAAAATCCCCAAACCGAAGTCCGGGGATTATTGCCTTGGAAACAAAAAGTCTTGCAAACCAAAAGGTTGAAGCCAAAAGCTTTGGGAACCAAGCTTTAAAAGCAGAATGCCCTATTGAGCAATCTTCTCCAATACACGCATCAGCATTTTGATACGTGGTTCGATAGACTCAAGCAACAAGTACTCTTGGTCACTGTGGAAACCTGCACCGATAGGTCCTAGACCATCCAAAGTTGGAACGCCAAGAATTGCCGTATTGTTTGCATCAGAGCCGCCACCCACTTCTTTCCAGTTGATGTCAATAGACAGTTCACTTGCTGCTTCTTCAACTAATGCCATCAAGCTTTCAGTTTGCGTGCTTGGCACCATAGAGGGTTTGTAAGCTTCACGAACCAACTCGATGCTAACGCCATCAACGAACGGTGTTTCCAGCATGCCGTTTAGCTTGCTATCGACATCATCGTATTCTTCATTACTCCAGAAACGCACATCCACGATCGCTTCAGCGTGCTCAGGGACGATGTTTGCGCCGTTACCGCCAGACACAATACCCACGTTTAATGTGGTGCCAGATTCGAAGTTCGTCATGGCATTGATTGCGAGAATCCAGTTCGCCATCTCGGTAATTGCACTGCGGCCATTTTCTGGCTCGTTGCCAGCGTGGGCTGCAATGCCATTAAACGTGATTTTGTAACGCGCCATGCCTTTGCGCGCTTTGACTAAACCTCCGTCTGCGCGTGCTGCTTCTGCCACCAATACGTTTTTCGCGTTTTTTGCAACAGATTGAATCCAGTCGACCGAATCTAACGATCCAGTTTCTTCGTCTGGGTTCATGCAGATACAAATCGACAGTTTATCCAACACCGCTTGGTCGAGGTTACGCATCGCGTACACAATATTCAGCAAGCCAGATTTCATATCCGAGACACCCGGACCGTACGCTTTGTCAGCGTCTTGAGACATAGGACGTAATCCAGCGGTGCCGACAGGGAACACCGTATCCATATGACCAATTAGCATCACGTCGATTTGCTCAGCTTCCGGCTTGTTTCGAACTTCAAGACCAACACCCGCTCTGCCACAGTCGATGCGTTTTACGCTCCAACCTGACATCGCTTGGTACTTATCTTCAAATTGAGAAGCGATGAACTCGATACCATCAGTCGTGTAAGTGCCACAATCCACATTGATTAGCGGACGTAGCTCTTCTAGATATTCATTTAGAGAGAATTGCATGACTCACTCCTAGACAAACAGATTCATCACCAGCATTGCGCCAAACGCGTTCAATACTGAGATTGCAATCATAACTGGGATGTAACGACCTTCAGTACCAATTGGGCCCATGATACGACCCATGTACTGAACTTGAGAGCCCATAAGGTAGATGGCAGGCGCTAGAATCGCAATGTGCGTGCCGTTAAGGATACCTTGGTCAAACAGCGTGATAACCACACCCACTGCGCCACCCATCGACATCCAAGCACCGATCAATACCGCTGCAGCTTCACCCGGAAGACCAAACACCGCCATGATTGGAGAAAACACAGTGCCCATCAGATCCAACGCGCCAGTGATTTGCAGCGCTTTGATGATTACGAACGCCATCAATACGTTAGGCACCGTAGAGGTAGTCGCAATCACCCAACCTTTCTTAGCACCTTCGACGAAGATATCCGTCACCATTGGTTTTTTCGCTTTAACGTCACCCATTATGCCGTCTCCTCTTTTAAGTTCTCTGATTTGTTTTGGTCTTGCTTGTCTTCTTTACCTTCCGTCATGTTCAGGTAGATACGGAACAGGTTCGCGCCGATGATCTTAAATGCGAACATCACCACAACTGCTAAACCAATAGAAGACGTTACTGCTAGAGAGCCGTCAGCCATCGTCAGTGTGAACAGCACAGCACCCGATGAGAAGAAGTTCACGATGGTTGCACCTGCAGTGAACTGGAACATGGTAAATACGTCCGTTTCACGCTTAGTTAGGTGACCTTCATCTTTTAGCTGACGCGTCATTGCCGCACCTGCATCGGTACTTTGTAGAGAAGCAATTAAAGCCAGACCAGAGTTACCAGGGATGCCCATTAGAGGACGTAGAAGAGGAGTAAGAAGCTTACGAGCTGCTTCAAGTGCACCGTAGTGCTCAAGTACGTTGATCATACCTAAGGCGAACATAACAGTTGGAATCAAAGTAAGTGCGAAAATGAAACCGTCGCGAGCACCGCTACCACCAGTACCGCGAAGCGACGTTGTTGCAACTTGCACACCGTCAGCCGTTTCGGTGACACCATACGCCACCTTGCCGAAAGAGCCATTGAGCGTTGTAAAATCGAATACACCGTACCATTCGCTAGATTGCATCAGGCCAGAAAAGAACACAACCGCAAACGCCAGAGCAACGTAGCACCCCAGTGTAACTTTACGCTCAGTTTGAACAGGAATTTTCATAACATTACCTACACATGTGGAACTTAACACATATGTTCACCTGAATAATGTGCTAGAGAGATGATCAAAATCAATCCGCCTGCCGAACATTATCGCGACTCAGTTATGAAGTTTTGTTTTATGATTCCAATCACAATTGAAAGATAATAAAAATTTGTGCTAACAATTAGGTATATTAATCTATGTCGATAGCTCACGACTTCTTCATCAACTCAACAAATGATTCTGACGAATATTGCTTTCTACAACATTCATGACGTACTTCATACTTTGGCATTGAGGCAATATCGATTAACTCGAAAGTAACATTCAGCCACGAAATTTAGGTTAGGATGGCCCGGTCATATGTAAACGGTATAAACCAGAATTAACAGGACTATACGACCCATTGTTACGCTCACAATATAAAATAGCCAAATGGACACTCGCCCTCGTGCTTTGGGTGGTGATGATATGCTTAAGCCAAAATTCTGGTTTCTCGAAAAGCTGCCCGAAGGCTCACCAAATACAGAGTCAGCAAGATGAGAGTGTGAATTTATCACCATCTTGCGACCTTTCAGAAAAGCTGGTTCAAGCGTACCAACATCAGTTTGATCATATTCTTATTCCATTTTTTCTGTTTGCTTTGATTGTGGCGCTGCCGATGACAACCACAGCAATTCGTTATCTGGAATACACAGAACCGATACCGGAAAAGTATCGGGTTCACCTAAAACTTTGCGTGTTTAGAGAATAAAGCCAGCAAGGCGAGAGACCTTTCTGCCTGACTTTTGTACATATTTTATTCACTTCACATAACAAACAACGAAATTTAAAAGTTTTAGGAAATATTATGACATTCACTCGTACACTTTTGGCGTTAACGATGGCTATCGTATCTGCCGTATCTTTCGCATCAGAAAAGACCGCAGAACAAAAGCTAGAGGAAGTTAATCAGATACTAAAAGATAACCCTCAAATTCTTGATTCATTGCACCAAAACCTTCAAGAGTACATTGCGTATCAACAGTCATTTGGCGACACCTTGAAGGAGGTTCGTCAATATCTAAGTGATGGCAAACATTCCTCTTTTGGTGCTGAAAACCCTGAGTTAACCATTATTAACGTAACAGACTACAGCTGCCCTTTTTGTAAACGTTTAGAAGGAGAGCTGGTCAAAGTTGGTAAGGAATATCCGCAGGTAAAAGTGCTTAACCTCAATGTCTCTTTTAAAGAACAATACGAGAAAAACGGCTACAACTCGGCAAGTTACGCATTAAATGTTTGGCAAAACCAGCGAGATAAGTACGAACAAGTGCATGAGTTATTGGTGAAAAAACCGGGCGCACATGACGCACGTTCCTTAAATCAAATCGCGAAAAAAACGGGGACAGAAGCACAGCTTGTCGACGACAAAGAGACCAAGGCGTTGCTTGATAAAAACTATCAGTATTTCACGCAACTTGGTTTACGCGGCACGCCCGCGTTGATCATTAATGATCAAGTCATTCCTGGCTATGTGCCGTTTGACGAGCTAGAAAAAGTCATCGACCAAGAACTGGCGAACTAATACAACAAAGCCCTTCCCTGATAACTCAAGGAAGGGCTTTTTCTATCTAGGCTTAAAACGAAGTTCTAACTACTTGTCGCGACCCACAAACGCCACAACGACTTTGTCATTGCCAAGCGAGCGAGAGAACACGTACGCGCCTTCTTGTTCAATTACTTGATGCTGACCCGCACCAATCGCTGGGTGCGCTTTACGGAACTGACCAAGAGTTTGCCAGTGTTTGAGCAGCGCTTGCTTCTCATCAGATAGCTTCCATACCATGTCAGAACGAGTGCCTTGGTGGAAATCGTCCGCGTAAGGACCAATGTTACGACCAACTTCATCACCATAATAAACCTGAACAGCACCAGGACTCAGAAGCAGTGCATTCGCGGCGTTACGCTGCATGCCGTAATCTTTAAAACGTGAGAAGAACAACTCCGTATCGTGAGAAGACATGTAACTGACTGGGTTGAAGTCTTTCTCGTTCGCGATAGTGTCCGCATAGCTTTGGTAAGTGTCTGCCATTTGGCTAAAGCAAGCCGCGCCTTTGTCTAGCTTCTTCTGCATATCGAAGTTGATCAACGCGTCAAAACCATCATCGAAATAAGGGCTGCGATACGCGGTGTGTCCCCAGACTTCGCCCATCATCCAGAACGGCTGGCCTGATTTGCCATTTTCTTTACGCCACTGTTCTAGGCTGTTCGATGCTTCCTCTTTTAGACGCTGCCAAACTTCACCTTCGACGTGCTTAACCGTGTCGACGCGATAACCATCAATGCCAAAGCGTTTCACCCAATCAGTTTGCCACTCAATTAGGTAGTCCGATACGGTGTAATTGTCACGCGCCTCAACGCGAGTACCAGGGTTATTCAACAACCATTGCGGCGGCGTGACGGTTTTATTGGATTCAGTGATGAAATCTGGCAAGCCAGCAAGAGTCATCGTAATGTCGCTACTGCCAGGAGCTGGGTAACCCGGCAAACCGGTTCTTACCCAATCGCCGCCCCACCACTTCGCCCAGTTCGGACTCTGATAATCAATATTCTGGTGGTAGCTATGCCAATTTTCGCCTGCTTTTGGTTGCCAGTCGCCCCATTTCTTGGGCAGTTCGGCATTAGGCTTTAACACATCGATACCGTCGAACTGTAGATCTGCCAATGTTGAGTAACCAGAATGGTTGATAACCGCATCCATCAAGACTTTGAGGCCACGCTTGTGCGCCTCTTCCACCAGCGTTTTTAAATCTTCTTCGTTACCGAAGTTCTCATCAATCTTGGTGAAATCGCGCGTCCAGTAGCCGTGGTAAGCATAAAACGGGAATGAGCCACTATCGCCACCACCGACAAAGCCGTGCACTTGTTCAACGATTGGCGACAACCAAATCGCGTCTGTACCTAGGCTCTTGATGTAATCCAATTTCTCAATTACGCCTTTAAGGTCACCGCCGTGGAACGTGCCAACTTCATCTTTGCCGTCTTTTTTGCGACCATAACTGTTGTCGTTACTTGCGTCTGCGTTGTTGAAACGGTCAACCATCACGAAGTAAATGTTTGCATTTCGGTAATCAAATGGCACCGCTTCTTTGGTTTTCTGCACAGGCTCTAGCAGCACTAGGCCGCCAGAGTCTTTACTTGGCGTCAGTGATACTTTCTGCTCTTTCACTTCAACCATTTGACCTGAATAAGCATCGCGTAGCTTGGTGCCTTCAGGAAAGCTATCCCCCAGAGCGATCGTCACTTCACCGCCTTGGTAGACTTCACATTGCACTTGCGGGATCGGGCGTTTAAATTCGGTTTTTGCTGCTTTTTTCGGCTCTCGCTTAAACAGCAACGTCTTAGCCGCGTCGTCATAAGCGAAGGAATAGTCGCCAGTAAAGCGAACTTTGAGTGGCAGTTCGGTCGGCTTGCCACAATTTAGCGCGATAGGTTTATTGAACTTCACTTTCTGACCATCGGGTGCAACGCAGTCGCCTTCAACGCCCGTGATTTTAAGCGTGTATCCGTCTTTGGTTAGAGGCACAACCAAAGGCTGCTCTGCACTTAGCGGGAAGCCACGGCTGTTGGTCGTGGTCGAAATGGTGATGTTTGGCTCGGCGATGGCACTTGCCGATGCAAGCAATAAGGTAGTCGTAATCAGATTCAGTTTCATCGTTCAGTCCATTGGTTGCGCATAGGCGCAATATTCGTGTTGTATTTTTATTCACACTAATAGTAAATGGATGAAAAACTGAGCACATCATTCTGAAAGGCTACGCCCTAAAGCTTGTGACGCTTCACATTTTATTGATATAGGGGCGTAGTTCTATTTAAGTGCAATAGATTGAGGGAGTTAAAGTTGCACGCTGCCAAGATTGCTCATTTGATTCATCGCCCATCTTGTGCGGCGAGCAGTGTACTCACTTTGTGGGTAGACTTTGATTCGATATGGGTTTGGCAACACAACGGCTAAACGCGCTGCTTGCCACTTCGAGAGTTGCTTTGCACTGACACCAAAATAATTCTGCGCCGCCGCTTCAGCGCCGTAAATACCGGGACCAAATTCAACCACATTTAGATACACTTCGAGAATGCGCTCTTTACTCCACATCAGCTCCATCAGCAAGGCAAAGTAAAGCTCATAAGCCTTGCGAACGTAGGAGTGAGAAGGAAACAAAAACACATTTTTCGCGGCTTGTTGGGTAATAGTGCTCGCGCCTCTCGACGGACCATTATCACCAGCCTCGGAAATCACGTCGAATAGCGACTCGAAATCGACACCATAATGATGAGGGAATTTTTGGTCTTCGGTCGCAATCACCGCTAACTGCATATTTTTTGAGATACGCGACAAGGATACCCATTCGTGTTGGCTGCTGTCTGGATAGTTCTTTGGTGGCGCAACAATGCGGCTTAACTTCCATCCCCATATTGGTGGATCGACATATTTCACCACACCAACCAAAAGAACTGGGGCGATCAGTAATATCAACACCATTTTAAACAGAAATGACTTAAGCCTTTTCAACATGTGTGGTTCCCCAATGCATTAGCGATTGATGATAAACAAACCAGCGAGCTTGCCTGATTCAATCAGGAACAACAAGTTTTCGAGGTAAAAAATAGGTCAAAAAAAGCCCGATTTACATTGTAAAACGGGCTTAGAATTTGATTAGACTGAATTATTTATTCAGCTTGTAGAACACGGTTGAAAGTGGTGGTAAACGAAGCTCAAGTGATTGAGGCAGTGATTCACTTTCGACTTTTTCCGTTTTCACACTGGTTAGCACTTTAAAATCGCTGCCGCCGTATTTGCTGTCGTCCGTGTTCAGCAGTAGTTCGTATTGACCTGCATTTGGAACGCCTAAACGGAAACGCTCGTGTGGTACGGGCGTAAAGTTGGTGATGATGAGAATACGCTCACTTTCTTTACTGATACGCTCGTGCGCTAGGATACTCGCATCCGCTTCGTCTTGTAGACGCCACTCAAAACCAGCAGGAACACAATCTTGATCGTGCATCGCCGCTTCATTTCGGTACAAGTGGTTCAAATCTCGCATCAGCTTTTGGACACCTTGATGACGCTCATATTCCAGTAAGAACCATTGCAACTGATCATCGTGGTTCCACTCCGCCGTTTGGCCAATTTCCGCGCCCATAAAGTTCAGCTTTTTGCCCGGTTGACCATACATATAACCGTAGTATGCTCGTAGGTTTGCGGTTTGCTGCCATTCATCACCTGGCATCTTGTTATGGATAGAGCCTTTTCCGTACACCACCTCATCGTGAGAGAGAGACAAGACGTAGTTTTCGCTGTGCGCATAAACCAGCGGGAAGGTGATGGTATTGTGGTGGTATTTGCGGTGAACAGGATCTTCTTTGATGTATGAAAGACTGTCGTGCATCCACCCCATATTCCACTTGAAGCCAAAACCTAAACCACCCATAAAGGTTGGCGCAGACACCCCCGGAAACGCCGTTGACTCTTCCGCAATCGTCATCGCATTCGGGAAGTGCTTGTACACTTCTTCGTTCATCCATTTTAAGGTTGCGATTGCGTCGTAGTTTTCGTTGCCACCATCAACGTTCGGGACCCACTGATCGTGGCTACGTGAATAATCGAGATAGAGCATCGACGCGACGGCGTCCACGCGAATGCCATCAATATGGAATTGTTCAAACCAGTACAGCGCATTCGAGACAAGGAAGCGACGTACATGTTCACGGCCTAAATCGTAAATGTAGGAGTTCCAATCTTGGTGCCAACCGCGACGAGGATCTGGATCATGGAACAGAGGCGTACCATCAAAGTTCGCTAAACCATGATCATCCGATGGGAAGTGCGCAGGAACCCAATCCAGCACTACACCGATACCAGCTTGGTGACACGTATCCACGAAGAATTTGAAATCATCAGGTGAGCCAAAACGGCTAGTTGGTGCAAACAAGCCAACAGGTTGATAGCCCCATGAACCATAGAATGGATGCTCAGACACAGGCATCAGCTCAACGTGGGTGTAGCCCATATCCACAAGGTATGGCACCAACTGCTCCGCGAGTTCACGGTAGTTCAGGAAATCACCTTTCTCGTCGCGCTTCCATGATCCAGCATGCAGCTCGTAAAACGATAACGCTTCATCACGCTTTTGTGTCACTGCGCGATTTTGCCATTTCGCATCTTGCCATTGGTAACGCTTGTGATCGTAAGTAATGGATGCGAACGATGGGTATTGCTCAGAGTAGAAACCCCAAGGGTCTTGTTTGTGTGGCAGCCCTTCCCCATTTGGCCCTTTGAGCTCAAATTTGTACTGAACGCCTTCTTCTAAGCCAGGAATGAATAGGCCCCAGATACCGTAGTCTAGGCGTTGCATTGGATGACGACGGCCATCCCATTGGTTGAAGCAACCCACAAGGCTAACAGCAGATGCATGTGGTGCATAAACAAGGAAACGCACACCAGAGATGTTTTCACCGCCACGTTCTAGCGTGACAAAGTGCGCGCCCATGTAGTGATACATATCTTTTGGCGTATGCAGATGCTCGTATTCTTGGTAAATATTGTGGTACTGATACGGATCATCAATAATTTGTTCAACACCATTCCAATCAACTGCCAAACGGTAGTGAGTCAGGTGTAAATCGCGTTGCTCTTTTAAGATGAAACCGCTGTCGCCATCACGCTCAAGCGCCACGCGAGGTTCACCATTAACAAGCAGTTCAACCTTGTTTGCGCCCGGCATCCAAACTCTCAGCGAAGCTTCGTCGTCAATGAAAGGACCCAGCGCCGCAAATGGATCTGAGTAAGCCGCCTCAGCAAGCAGTTCGTATGCGCGTTCGTGTTGTTTCTTTATTTTCTTGGTTTTGGTGGTTTTCAAATCTTTCTCCCTAGAGCCAACATCCTTTTCAAGACCAGAGATCTGAATCAAACATCGGTTTCTCCACAGCCAACGTTGTGAACTCACAAAAAGACTCCGCTTCTCACATTCGTTGCGTAAACGGCGTCAAAATACAAAAATGCCCGCTATTGTCGCGGGCATAATAACGGTACTTCATCCTAACGGATTGTGTTTTAGGAATGAGTGACCTAGACGGAACTTTCGTACCTCTGAGCTAACAAAATTGGTAATCAGCTCGTCCATCTACGCCACTCTAGGCATCTTACTTACTCGCCTGTGCACGAACTTCAGTAAGGCGTTTAGAAATACGATTCACATCTTCACGGCTGAAGATTTCATCTAGGTTCATCGACAATTTACGACGCCAGTTTGGATACTCATCCACCGTACCAGGAATATTGACCGGTTGATCCATTTCTAGCCAGTCTTCAAGCTGAACGCTAAGCAGTGCAGAGTCACCCGCGGCTACGTGCAGTTGCAGCGCTTCGCTTAGGTATGAATCCATTGGCACGTACTGAGCATCATGACCAATGCCTTCTGGCAAATAGCCATGCCAGCGAACGCTGTCTAGAATGCCTTGTTTGCACTTCAAGCGGTCAGCGAATAGGCCTTCCAATTGCTGTTCATCAGGGTACAGACCAATCTCACGCCCCATCTTCAAGTCATCACAGTGCCAGAAACCGCGTAGTGTTGGCATATCGTGCGTACACAGCGCAGCCATAGATTGCTCAGCGTAGTGCTTCGGAGAAATAAAGCCACCATCGTCTTTTGATGTTTCGAAGAAGAATACTTTGTACGAGTGAACACCGGCGTCACGAAGGATATCAACGATTTCATCAGGTACAGTACCCAAGTCTTCACCGATTACAGAACACTGATGGCGGTGAGATTCCAACGCTAGGATTGCTAGCATGTCTTCAACTGGGTAGTACAGGTATGCGCCTTCTGTCGCTTTCTCGCCTTTTGGAATCCACCAAAGGCGAAGCAGGCCAAGTACGTGGTCGATACGCAATGCACCACAATGCTTCATGTTAGCACGTAGCAATTTGATGTAAGCGTCGTAGCCAGTCGCTTCTAAAACCTGAGGGTTAAGCGGAGGCAGACCCCAGTTTTGGCCTAGTGGACCAAGTACATCTGGTGGCGCACCGATGCTTGCATCCAATACTAGCGCGCCTTCGTCAGCCCATGTTTCGCTGCCTGAATCTGCAACACCAACCGCAAGGTCACGGTACAAACCCACAGCCATGCCTTTTTCTTCGGCTAGCGCTTGCGCTTCTTTGATTTGATCGTCTGCGATCCATTGCAGGTACATGTACAAGTGAACACGATCTTGGTTGTCCTTAATGTACTTCTGAGTACCAGCTGCGTCGAATGTGCGGTATTTCTCAGGGAATACTGGCCAGCCCCACATGTTTGCATCTTCTGCATGTAAATCAGCATGAAGTGCATCGAATGCAGCTTGGTGTAGCAAGCTGTCGCCGCCTTTTTCAACAAAGTCCAAGAAGGCACGAGCGCGATCGGTGTTCTTGTCTAAATGGCGAGCTTTAAACTCACTGAATAGCAGCGGAAGAACGCTCATTTTTAGTTGCGAAACTTCGGTGTAATTCACCCAATGAGAGTCTCGCGCTTTTTGTAGACGTTGTTGGAACTCTGCACTACCCACTCGCTGTTGTGCTTCTGCACTTAGCGCGAATTCAGGTACAGAGCTTACGTCGATGTACATGATGTTCAACCAACGACGAGAAGACGGGCTGTATGGGCTTGCCCCTTCTGGATTCGCAGGGAACAGCGAGTGAATAGGGTTCAAGCCAATGAAGTCACCGCCACGAGAGGCAATATCACTCACCAGTTGTTTTAGGTCGCCAAAATCACCGATGCCCCAGTTATGCTGAGTACGCAGTGTGTAAAGCTGGATACTAGGACCCCATAGCTTTTTGTGTTGGTTTAGATCGTCTTGTTTGAAACACGCTTTCGGCGTAATGATCAATGACATCTCGTAAGGTGTTTTACGACGCTTACGACTGATGATCAGTTTGTGATAACCCCAAGCCAAGTTCTTTGGCAATGCAAACACTAGAGGGCCACCCTCAGCACGCTCATCACGAACAATTTGGGACTGAAGATAGCCTTCAAGTACCTCTCCTTGTTCTGTTTCTAAACGCCAGCTGAATTCACTCTCACGAGCACTCGTACCTAGGTTTAGTTCCACTTCGACTGGTTCGCCGTCGCGTAAAACAAGAACAGGGGCTAGTACGTCTTTTTTATGTTTCTTTTCAGCAGAAGCCAGTAGTTTTTCATCACTGCTAGTATCGTAGCCAAGCGAAGCGAGCAAGCGGCGTAGCGTCTCCTCAGACACTTTAGCCTCATCTCCCCAAGCACTGACATAGCTATCAGCCAATCTCGCCATTTCCGCGACTTTCTTTAATGCTGTTTGTTCTTTCATCGCTTTCTCCGAAGGTAATACCAACACCTTCCATGTAGGGTTTTATTGTTATCAATAACTTCTTTTGGAAAATGACCAAAGGTAGCGCTTGGCTACCTTGGTCTTAACTAGGTTCTATTAGCGTTTCACCGCTTCAAGTTTCCAGATATTGTTCACGTAGTCGCGGATTGAGCGGTCTGACGTGAACTTGCCAACAAGGGCGGTATTAAGAATGGCCTTCTTCGCCCAGCCAGCTTGATCTTTATATTGTTCGCTCATGTCTTCGTGCGCTTTCACGTAAGATGCAAAGTCCGCAAGACATAAGTACGGGTCACCGCCGTCTAGTAGGCTGTCATACGTTGCACGCAGTAAGCCTGGTTGACCTGGTGTGAACTCTTCACCCAATAGCAAGTCCATTGACGCTTTGAGTAAGTGATCCGCATTGTAGTAATCAAATGGGTTGTAACCTTGAGCTTTCAGCGCTTTCACACCTTCAACATCTAGACCGAAGATATAGATGTTCTCATCGCCTACTTCCTCACGAATCTCAACGTTTGCACCATCCATTGTACCGATAGTTAGCGCACCGTTTAGCGCCATCTTCATGTTACCTGTACCTGATGCTTCTTTACCCGCTAGCGAGATTTGTTGAGAAACGTCAGCCGCAGGGATAATGATTTCAGCCATGCTCACGCGGTAGTCAGGGATGAATACCACTTTCAGCTTGTTACCGATGCGAGGATCGTTGTTCACCTTGTCTGCAATCTTGTTGATTGCGAAGATGATTTCTTTCGCTAGGTGGTAACCCGGTGCTGCTTTTGCTGCGAAGAACACAACGCGTGGCGTACACTCAAAACCTGGTTCATTAAGAATACGGTGGTACAGAGACAGTACGTGTAGCAAGTCTAGATGCTGACGTTTGTACTCGTGCAGACGCTTGATTTGAACATCGAAGATTGCATTAGTATCGAGCTCGATACCCATGTTCTCTTTCACCCAAGTTGCTAGGCGTTCTTTGTTCTCTTTCTTCACTGCCATGAATTCTTTTTGGAATGTCGCGTCAGTAGCGTACTTCGCAATACCTTCAAGTTGCTCTAGTTTCGCTGGCCATTCTGGGCCGACTTTCTCAGTGATAAGCTGAGACAGACCTGGGTTACAGAACTTCAACCAGCGACGTGGCGTAATACCGTTCGTTACGTTGTGTAGACGTGTCGGGTACATTTCGTGGAACTCTGGGAATAGGTCTTTCTTAACCAATTCAGAGTGAAGTGCTGCTACACCGTTTACTGCGTAAGAGCCGATTACACATAGGTTTGCCATGCGAACCATGCGGTGGAAACCTTCTTCGATGATAGAAAGCTTCTGTTGCTTCGCGACATCACCCGGCCACATTGCACGTACGTCTTGTAGAAAGCGGTGGTTGATCTCGTAAATGATCTCCATATGACGTGGTAGCAGGTGCTGGATTAGCGACTCTGGCCATGTCTCTAGTGCTTCTGGAAGTAGCGTGTGGTTGGTGTACGCAAATGTCTTAGAGCTGATTTCCCAAGCCGCTTCCCAAGCTAAACCTTTTTCATCCATCAGGATGCGCATTAGTTCAGGAATCGCAATCGTTGGGTGCGTATCGTTAAGCTGGATAGTCTCTTGCTTAGGTAGATCCGCTAGCGAGTAGCCCGCAGCTTCGTGGCGACGTAGGATGTCACGTACAGACGCAGCTGAGTGGAAGTACTGCTGCATTAGACGCAGTGTTTTACCTTTCTCGTGGTTGTCGTTCGGGTAAAGCACTTTAGTGATGTTACCTGCGTCGATCAGTGCGTGCTGAGCTTCGAAGTAATCACCATTGTTAAAGCTTGCTAGTGAGAATGGTGCAATCGCCTGACATTCCCAAAGACGTAGCGGGTAAACCGTGTCTGATTCGTAACCCACAATTGGAAGATCCCAAGGCATTGCTCTTACTGTCATGCCTGGTACCCATTTGCGAACTTCTTTACCGTTCTCGTTAATCACTTCAACGTGACCGTAGAAACCGATCTCTTGCGCAAGTTCTGGACGCGCAATTTCCCAAGGGTAGCCTTCTACACCGCGCCAAGCGTCAGGTGCTTCTTGCTGGCGACCATCTTTGAATGACTGTTTAAATAGACCGTATTCGTAATGTAAACCATAGCCGACAGTTGGGAATTCTTGTGCCGCACATGAATCCATGAAACACGCAGCCAGACGACCAAGGCCACCATTACCCAATGATGGGTCGCGCTCTTCTTCTAGCAGATCAGTTAGGTTGTAACCCAGTTCAGCCATTGCTTCTGTTACTTGTTCATACAGACCCATGCTGATTAGGTTGTTACCAGTCAAACGACCGATAAGGAATTCTAGCGAAAGGTAGTTAACGCTCTTCGCACTTTTAATGCGTGGATCTTCTTCTGTCGCAAGCAAATCTAGAGTAGTAAATTCAGCCAGAGCATGCCCCATTGCTAGGTACCATGCGCGGCTGTCTGCGTTTTCAATCGTATGAGCGTAAGTTACAGATAGGTGTTTCTTTACGCTTTCTTGGAACGACTTCTTGTCAAATTGTTTTTGTTGAGTAGGTTTCATTACGAAATTCTCACGTCTTTTGGTAATTCATCTGCCATACATCGTGCATTTACCTCTGTGAATAAACATCCTCCTAATTCTCATCCTTTGAAGGAGGAGGGCTGAGGGCGTAGAGGGGGTACCATTGCTAGGTTAGTGATCCAAATCTCAACAAAGTGAACTTTGCACCAGTTCTTAGTGATTTTGATCACAATGGAATGTGAGAAAGGTTAAAACCCGTTCATGACGCTTTTTATAGTCCACTCATCTGATGATGTGAAAATTGTAATATCGGTCACATTAACTCGGTCAGCGTAGAAGAACTTTTCGTAATCTATGTGCAACGCGATCTTAACGCTAACGAAACAAATGATATTTAAGTGACGACAATCACAAATAAAGGGCGTAGTTGATGGTAAATCCATCAACCCTTGAGAATTAGGAAGTGGATCAAAGTAACGAACATTTCTGATGTCGTAACATCCCACTCAGCTCACAGGATTGTACGCTTTTTATACAAACTAGAATTAGGCGATGTGAGTTATTTCTAGTTTTCGCTAGCTTTTATATCTAAGTGACCGTATGGAATGGTTTTTCAGACGGACGCAAGCCCCAACAGTAGCGACATTATCCGGCATTCAAACAGTGTTTTTGATGCTGATGACATCATTCAGTAAGACGGCTTTCAAGGGGGCTTTACTAGAATGATCACGTTGCAGTCATTTGGGTATACATAAATAAGGACATAACTACTAATGTGGATTCCATCTAAGCTTACTCGACCAGGACGCCTGCACAATGCCATCGTGCGCCCACGAGTGTTGGACTTACTACAGCAAGCGCCTTACTACAAATTGGTTTTATTCCGATCCCCAGCAGGTTACGGAAAAACGACAATGGCAGCGCAGTGGCTATCCGATAAGCCAAACGTCGGTTGGTACAGCATTGATGACAGCGATAACGACGGCTTTCGCTTTGTAAACTATCTGCTTCAAGCATTAAACAAAGCCACCAACGTCAGTTGCGCTAACGCACAAAAACTGGCGGAAAAACGTCAGATCTCGTCTTTACGCTCCCTATTTAGCGAAGTATTCGCTGAAATGGCTGACTTTCATCAAGAGTGCTACGTGGTACTTGATGACTACCATTTAATCACGAATGATGAAATCCATGAATCCATGCGTTTCTTCTTAAAGCACATGCCAGACAACCTCACCGTTGTGGTAACCAGTCGTGCAGCGCCGCCTCTGGGCACTGCAAACTTACGTGTTCGTGATTTAATGATCGAAATCGGCAACGAGATGTTGGCGTTTGATACCGAAGAAACCACTCGCTTCTTTAACCAGCGTATCGCCGATGGTATTGATGAAGACATGGCGAACAGCCTAAGAACCTATGTTGAAGGTTGGCCATCGGCGATGCAGTTGATCGCATTACAAGCCCAACATCAAAACCGCACATTGGCACAAACTGTAGAGTCGGTATCGCAGTTCAATCACGCGCACTTGTGGGATTACTTGGTCGAAGAAGTGTTTGACTTACTCGATCACGAAACTCGTCACTTTTTAATGCAAGTATCCGTGCTTGACCACTTCAATGATGAGTTAGTGTTTGCCCTTACCCAACGCGAAGATGCACTGGGAATGATTGAATCGCTTAACCGTTACGGCTTATTCATTTACCCGCTCGAAGGGGAACAGAACTGGTTCCGGTTCCATAACTTATTTGGCGAGTTTTTATCTCATGAGCGCCAAGCTCGCATTCCTCAGCAAGAAAAAGATCTCCACCGCAATGCTGCTATCGCTTGGTTACAACAAAAAGCACCACACCAAGCGATTCATCATGCACAAAAATCGAATGATAAGGACTTAGTGGTAGAGATCCTAAACGAATTCGGCTGGAAGATGTTTAACCAAGGCGAACTCAGCACACTGGAAAGCTCAATTAACAAGTTGGACGATGATCTGTTGTTCAGCCACCCAAAACTTACGATGCTCCGAGCATGGTTGGCTCAAAGTCAGCATCGTTATAACCAAGTGGGCCACCTGCTTGAAGAAGCGGAAGAGGAACACAAAAAGCGTAACATTGCGTTAGATATTCATTATCAAGGTCAAGCAAACGCGTTGCTTGCTCAAGTGGCTATCAACAGTAACCAACCAGAAAAAGCTCTCGAATTAGCGGAGTTAGCGCTTAGCCAACTTGATAACACAATTTACCGTAGCCGAATTGTGGCGACTTCGGTTGTTGGTGAAGTTAACCACGTGCTAGGTAAACTAGACCGTGCTTTGCCGATGATGCAACAAACTGAAAAGCTAGCTCGTCAGTATCAGGTATATCACCAAGCGTTATGGGCAATATTGCAGCAAAGCGAGATTTTAATTGCACAAGGTTACGTGCAAGCTGCCTTTGAACTACAAGATTCCGCATTCCGTCTGATTGAAGATCAGCAGCTTCAGCATGTTCCTCTTCATGAATTTTTGCTGCGTATTCGCGCGCAAGTACTTTGGTGCTGGAACCGACTTGATGAAGCGGAAGAATGCGCGTACAAAGGTCTGCAAATTCTCGAAAACCATTCACCAAGCAAGCATTTACATAGCTATTCGATGTTGGCGCGTATTGCGATTGGACGCGGTGAATTAGACAAAGCAGGTAAATTCATTGAGCATATACAGCACTTGATGAAACAGTCGACTTATCACGTAGATTGGACTGCAAACGCTTCACTATCGTTGATTCTATTTTGGCAAGCGCGCGGGAATACCGATGCAATGCAAGAATGGCTCAACACTGCGGTTCGTCCTGAATCGGCATGCAACCACTTTTCTCAATTGCAATGGCGTAACATTGCTCGCGCCCACATTAACTTAGGCCAATATACCGACGCTCGTACTGCGTTAGATTTTCTCCAAGGTGAAGCTCGTCGCACTAACCTAATCACAGATACTAATCGCAACTTAGTGGTTGAAGCGGTCCTTTCTGCTCGCCAAAAAGATGAGGAGCAAGCCAAGGCTCTGTTAAAAGAAGCATTAGTAATGACGAACCAAACTGGCATGGTCGGAAACTTCCTGATTGATGGTGCAACCATTGGCGGTCTGCTGGAGAAGTTGAGCCTCCGCCATGAACTGGGCGATCTTGAGCGTCACCGTGCTCAACAGTTAATGAAGGACATTTCATCGAATCAACGTAGCCGGTCGATTCACTTTGATGAAGACTTTATTGAAAAGTTGGTGAATCACCCTAATGTGCCAGAGCTAGTACGTACTAGCCCATTAACACAACGCGAATGGCAGGTTCTGGGGCTGATTTATTCAGGCTTTAGTAACGAGCAAATCGCACAAGAGCTGGATGTGGCAGGTACGACAATTAAAACCCACATTCGCAACCTGTACCAAAAGCTTAATATTGCTAATCGTAAAGAAGCCATTGTGACAGCTGAAAATTTGCTACAGTTAATGGGATACTGAACTGCTAGATAAACGGGTTAAAACGTAAAGTAAAACACAAGGGTTGACGTAACACGTCAGCCCTTTTTTATGACTGACAGAAAGAGAAGTGCAATTTGCAAAGCACGTAAGTAACGTTGTTCATATAAAAAAATAGCCAACCGCAATAATCGCGATTGGCTTATATTTAGTGTGAACAAATTGTATTCACTAACAACGTCAGTTGGCTAGGTGACCCTCGGCTTAAGAAGGGTCGAGCAGTATTATGCATTAATCATGCCAAAATGCAAAGACTTATTTTTGGGCACAAGATCTCATATAAGCTGGATTTATTCATGCGCAAATTATCAAAATGCAATTTTATAATGCAAATTGCAATTGCATAATGCAACCAAGATTGATAATTGATAGTAGAGTTAATCATCTCAAAAATGTAAACCAAGCATTAAAAGCTCGTTACGGCGGCATTGTCTCTTGGCGGGTAATAAAGATAGGCAATAGATTGGATATAAAACCAAGTAGTTACAGCACTATTTCATACTTTTTTCATCGCAATGTTTGTATACTCTCTGCCATCGAAACGACTTAGCATTAGAGCAATGAACTACTTAATTACTTTCTTCAAGGGAATCGCCATGGGTGCAGCAGATGTTGTACCTGGTGTATCTGGCGGCACCATCGCGTTTATCACTGGTATTTACGATACGCTGCTTGAAAGCATTCGACGCATTAACCCCTCACTTTTCTCTATCTGGCGAAAAGAAGGGTTTAAAGCCGCGTTTAATCACATCAACGGATTCTTCCTAATCGCTCTGTTTGCCGGCATTTTCACCAGTATTGCAACGCTAGCAAAGTTGATTACTTGGCTTCTTGACACACACCCGATCCCACTTTGGTCATTTTTCTTTGGTCTAATTTTGGTCTCTGTGTATCACATTATTCGTCAGGTTGAGCAACGCGATCTTGTCCGCTTTGTCATTCTGCTCGTTGGTGTCGGGTTTGCTTATAGTATTACTGTGCTCAAACCTTTACACATGGAACCAACGGCCATTAACACCTTATTCGCTGGAGCTATCGCGATTTGTGCGATGATCTTGCCGGGTATCTCTGGCAGTTTTATTTTGCTGCTGATTGGCATGTATGCTCCTGTATTAGCCGCAGTGAAAGGTTTTCAAGTCGATACATTAGCGCTATTTTTGTCTGGCTGCGTGATCGGTTTACTGTCCTTCTCTCACTTATTGTCGTGGTTACTACGCAAGTTCCGTGATTTCACCCTGATGTTTTTGACTGGATTAATGATTGGTACGTTGCCAAAGATTTGGCCATGGAAAGAAACCATCACTTGGCGCACCAATTCGAAGGGCGAACAAGTGCCATTGCTACAGCACAACCTATCACCATTTGAATTTGAACACGTGACATCACAACCTTCTCAGTTAGTACTTGCTGTCGTAATGATGCTTGCAGCCATTGCTCTGGTTTTGGGTCTAGAGAAATTCGCAGATTCAGATAAATAACTTTGGTATCAAACACATACTGAACCAAATAAAAACGGAGCCAATTGGCTCCGTTTTTATCTATTGGCTAAGGGCAAAAACATCTCAATTGAAAACTCTGCTGTATTTGATGCAATAAAGTCCGTCGCATTACTAAGAAGCTGGTCACCGAGGTATAACGCACAATTTACCGAGGTCACGAGTTGGCGAGCGGCGCATCTGTGCTACGATGCTCGTAATGTTAAGTGATAAATGCTGAACCTTAATGAAACTGTTACAAATCGCCGCTGTTTCAGCCGCATTAGTTGCGGGATTTTATGCCCCGACTCTAATAAAAAGCTTTTCTTCTTCCACTCAAAGCAAGTCAATAGATGAATACTGCTTTCTCTCTACAACCTCTTGCGTCCAAGAAAATGTTACGATGACGCTAAACTCAGAAACTGCTCAACCCTTGGTTCCTACCACTCTAAATGTTGAGTGGCATACAAGCGATGCTAAGCAACTCATCCTAAGTCTTTCAGGAAGAGAAATGGAGATGGGTGAGCCTAAGTTTTTGCTGAAGCAAATCGCTCCTGGCCAATATCAAGGTGACATCATTCTCCCGGTTTGCACGGAGGATGCAATGACTTGGGTTGGTGAACTCAGTGATGGAGAGAATACCGTTTACCCTGCTATAAAAATGCAAAGATAAGGAATCGTTATGAGCCGCAATTGGTCCCTATTTCTCGTAGCTGCTTTCGCACTCGGGTTTGGCGTAAAGAGCTATTTAGATAATCAGAACACGAAGCCAGAGCTAGTGGACAGTTCCACCTCTCAACAAACGGTATTGTTTGGGGAAAATAGCCAAGCCGTCAATATCTTCGATGTGAATGACCCTCGCATCCGAGTCGTCTATTTTGGCTTTACTCGCTGCCCAGACGTTTGCCCAACTTCTCTTGCAATGTTGGCAGGAGCACTGAATCAAATTGATGACGCGCAAAAAGCACAACTACGCCCGATGTTCATTTCTTTAGACCCAGAGCGTGATGAGGCCGATGCATCAGCAAAATATGCCCATTACTTCCATCCAATGATTGAAGGCCTATCGGCACCACTTGATGTAACGACACCTTTGGCACACAACTATGGTGTCATTTTCCGCAAGACAGAATTGGAAGGCTCGGAACTAAAGTACACGCTGGATCATAGCTCTTACTTTTACTTCTTGAAGCCGGATGGCACGTTAATCACTAAAGTACCGCATACGCTCTCGCCGGCACCGATTGTTGAAGCCATTTCAAAACTAACGACCGAAGGCTCTTCAAATGACGGTTAAGTCAGTGCTGAAGCAATTTTTCAATTTCCTAACTCATACCAACCCCAATGTCGAACAAGACGTCGATACGATCATTGACGCCATTGGGGGCATAGAGAACCTGCTAGAAACTGGTGCATGTGCGACTCGGCTGCGTCTTACCCTCAGAGCGACGTCCGTCATCGATAAGAACGCACTCAAAAATCATGGCGCGCATGGCGTCGTGATATTGGATGATCGTCATGTCCAAATCATATACGGCTTAAAAGCCAACACGTATTCGCAGATTATGGAAGAGCGCATCACAAAACAAAGTTAATATTTTTGCAGTATAGCTACCCTCTTTAAAAAAGGGCAGCTATACTCTTTTGGCTTAATTAACTCACTTATTTATTAACCAACGAAGAGGACACAAGATGATTGTATTGAATAACACTAACTGGGCATCGCAAGGGTAATCCTAACAGCACCAACTCTGTGGCATAACCACAACTCCCCTTCTCTGCCCGGTCTTCACCGGGGTCAACTCTATCCGAATTAGACCCTAATGCGATTTGTATTAAGGCGCTTTGTTGCGTCTGGGATAATTCAATAATGAATCAAACACATACTTTTTGTGACACATTAGTTTCAACTTCAAACCCTCTAAAACAATTGGGTTGGAAACCATTTTTTCAGCAACAACTGACATTAGACGATTACGACAACACTATCTTTGCTCGTGTAATTGCGCATCACCGAAGTGGTTATTTATTGGCAACAGAAACTGGGCAAGTTCATCTTAATGCCCACCATTCTTTACCCAACATGACCGTCGGAGACTGGGTAATCTTAAATGAAGATCAGCAATTTGTTCGCTTACTGGATCGCTTGAGCCTCTTTAGCCGCAAAGCCGCTGGCAGCAAAGTGGCAGAGCAACTCATCGCAGCCAATGTGGATACAGTGTTTATCGTCTGTTCCCTTAACGACGACTTCAATTTAAGTCGTATTGAACGCTATCTTGCCTTGGCTCATGAAGCCGAAGTCGAACCCGTCATCGTGCTTTCCAAAGCCGATTTGTGTGACAATACTGATGAACTAAAAAGCCAAGTACAGAAGCTCGACCCTCTATTAGCTATAGAGACAGTCAACGGCTTAGAAATAGAGAGTGCTTCTAAACTCATGACCTGGTGCAAAGAAGGACAAACCCTCGCTTTTATCGGTTCTTCAGGCGTTGGCAAATCAACTCTTGTTAATGCATTACTCGGGCAACAAGAACAGGCAACTGGGCATATTCGTGAAGACGATAGCAAAGGTCGACATACAACTACATCGCGCTCTATCCATCTATTACCTGATGGCGGCATCTTGATTGATACTCCGGGAATGCGCGAGCTTCAACTAGCAGATTGTGAATCGGGGGTCAGCGAGGCGTTTTCTGACATTGAGGCTCTCGCTCAGCGTTGTCGCTTTGGTGATTGCCAACATCAAACTGAGCCGGGTTGCGCAATTCAAACTGCGATTGAAAATGGCAAACTGGAAGTTCGTCGTTTCAATAACTATCAAAAACTAACGCGAGAACAAGCCTTTAACGGTGCGACTTTGGCAGAGCAACGAGCTCAAAGTCGACAGTTCGGGAAACTCACTCGAAATGCCATGAGTGATAAGCGCAGGCGCCAACAAAGTTATTAATTTGTTGCGTTTGAGTTGTCAATAAAATCAAAGGAGACGAAAGTCTCCTTTTTAACAACTTTATTAAAAACCATTACTCATAACTAATGATAATTTTCAACATAAAAATCTTATTTAAATAACATTGAGCAAACATTTAATCCAAAAACAAACTAAAACTAGACACAAAATATTACCAAGCTAAGATATGTGATATTCAGCAAGAAAATGGCTGAATTTATAAAAACAGGATAATTGATAATCATGTGTCTTAGTGACCAGAAGCAATGCCCACCCCTTGCAATACAAGGGCATTATCGCCGTGTAATGATGGACTATTGCCCTGCCACTCTGGCATAAAATTGCAGGAATGATGTATGCAACACAACAGCCTCGTTGCCCGATATGCTCGTGGTAACCTCGTCGTCCAGATCCTTGTCGGTATCGTCTTTGGTATTTTGCTCGCGACAATTTCTCCAAGCCATGCCGAAAGCGCGGGATTAATTGGTAGCCTTTTTGTCGGTGCGCTTAAAGCGATCGCGCCAATTCTTGTGTTTATTTTGGTTGCCGCTTCAATTGCAAACCAAAAGAAAAACCAACACACTTACATGCGCCCAATCGTTGTACTGTACCTGATGGGTACATTCTTCGCGGCGCTATCAGCAGTGGTTCTAAGCTTCCTTTTCCCGACCAATTTAACGCTTGTCACCGGCGCTGAAGGTGCAACGCCTCCTCAAGGTATTGCTGAAATTCTACGCACATTGTTGTTTAAACTGGTCGACAACCCAGTAAATGCACTAGTAGAAGCAAACTACATCGGCATTCTTGCTTGGGGTGTGGGTCTGGGTCTTGCACTACACCACGCATCGGCAACAACGAAGGCCGTATTTGAAGATCTAAGCCACAGCGTGTCTCACATTGTGCGCTTTATCATTCGTCTTGCACCATTTGGTATCTTTGGCTTGGTTGCTTCAACGTTTGCGACAACGGGCTTTAGCGCACTAGCAAGCTACGCACACCTTCTGGCGGTTCTTCTTGGCGCAATGATGATCATCGCACTCGTTGTAAACCCGGCGATCGTGTTCGTTAAAACCAAACAAAACCCTTACCCACTTGTATTCCGTTGTCTACGTGAAAGTGGTGTAACTGCGTTCTTCACTCGTTCAAGTGCGGCGAATATTCCAGTAAACATGGCACTATGTGAGAAGCTAAAACTGGACGAGGATACATACTCAGTATCTATCCCTCTAGGTGCGACCATCAACATGGCTGGTGCTGCAATCACTATCACAACGCTAACGCTTGCAGCTGTGCACACTATGGGTATCGAAGTTGATCTACTGACTGCGCTACTGCTCAGTATTGTAGCTGCGGTTTCTGCATGCGGCGCATCAGGTGTTGCAGGTGGCTCTCTACTACTTATCCCACTTGCGTGTGGCCTGTTTGGTATCTCAAACGACGTAGCAATGCAGGTTGTAGCGGTTGGCTTCATTATCGGTGTGATTCAAGACTCTGCAGAAACTGCGCTAAACAGCTCAACAGACGTTGTCTTTACGGCAGCAGTTTGTAAATCAGAGCAGCAAAAAGCTCAGTAAGACTGACAGAACAAATAGAAAGGGGAGCCGATGATGGCTCCCCTTTTTTGTTTAATTGCGCTCGATTACGCGGTGACCAAAGCCACCTCTTCAATTGAGAAATGCTTACTTGGCTCAACAAACTCTTGCTGCGCAGCAATAGTTTGCAGCTCCCATTCGCCTGCATGGTACGTTGCACTTAACACCCCGTAGCATGCGTCATGACAATGTTGGAAAGCTTGCTTGGGAGACCAGCCTTTTAAGAGTCCCGCGGTAAAGATAGCTGAAATAAGATCGCCCACGCCAACAGGTTGTTTAGCAAACTCAAATTGAGGACGCTTCGCAAGGTAAATGCCTTCTTGCGTAGCCAATAGCATGTTGAAGCTGCCATTTTCTAGGCAGTAAAGGTGCTTAACTAGCACCACTTTTGGACCTTTTTCTAGCGCACGTTGGCATGCGGTGATCGCATCGTCTAGTGAGTGGATTTCCATCTCAGCAAATTGACTTAGCTCGAATTGGTTCGGAACGATCACGTCCGCCATTGGCATCAAACGCGTTAGAAGATTTTCAGCAATGCCCGGAGCCACAATGCAGCCTTTGTCTGGCGCGCCCATCACAGGGTCGCAAACATAAAGTGCGTTCGGGTTCGCTTGCTTCACTTTCGTCACGGTATCTTCAACAGCAAGGCACTGCTCTGCGCTACCTTGGTAGCCGGTCAACACCGCTTGGCATTTTTCCAATGCACCGATGTTACCAAGGCCACGAACTAACTCGCTGATGTCTTCAGCCGCAAACGCTCGCCCAGTCCAGCCTTCTTGATACTGCGTGTGGTTAGAAAATTGAACGGTATGAATCGGCCATACTTCGAAACCCATGCGTTGCATTGGGAAAACGGCACTGCTGTTACCAGCATGACCAAAAGAAACATGAGATTGTATAGAGAGGATACCTTGCATAGTACCTTACCTCTTATTGTAGTTATCGATAGTTCAAAGACAGCGGCAAGCGCCAGTTTTGCGAAACCAGTAGTGTATCCGACAAACCAAGATTCTCTAACTCAATTCTCCTCAATATCTTCAGAGTAAGTTGGAGCGTTGGTTTTCAACACCATCTTCTTAATTTCCATTTTGTCTTTATTCAGTGCGATTTCTAGGGTATCTCCTTCCCTTATCCCGAGCTGAGCCAGGATTACGCTTGGAATGACTACGGCGGTGTCGTCACCGATTTTAACAGGTTGACTTATCATCTTTCGTCCTCCAAATGTCGAAAATGAGTTTTCACGTCATTGGATGTCTAGCCTCAAATACATCGAGCTGACTTGGATTTGGCGTAAATGCCTAAAAACAAAGAGCCTTCCACACCGCGTTTGGGAAGGCTCTTTCTGTATTATTTTTTAATTTGCTAAAGGCTCATGCTTCGCAGCAATCAGACCGTAAGCACTCCAGCCTAGGAAGGTTACGATAGAGCCCCACATCATCGCTTCGTAGCCGGAGCCGTAAAGCGCATAGAAGCTGTACAGAGAGCCAATCAGAGCGATAACGTTGGTGGTTTTCATCTCGCGCTCTGGCACGTGCGCCACTTGCTGCATAATAAAGATTGCGCCCATACATAAGATGTAAGGAATAACGTTTGTTACTACCGCTAGGTTAACCAGTGCTTCGAACTGCTCGTTCAGCGTTGGAGAAATCGTCATTAGAGACAATACTGATTGGATGATAGTAATCGCGATCATACCTTTGATCGGTGTGCCGCGTTTGTCCACTTGAGAGAACAATTTAGGGAAGAAGCCCGCATCAGCAGACGATTTGAACACTGACGCGATAGTGAATTGCCAACCCAATAGAGAGCCCGCACAAGCCAATACCGCCATACCCGCAACCACTTTACCAGCGGCAGAACCTAGCATCACTGTCCATACGGTTGAGAATGGCGCTGTAGAAGCGGCAAGCTCAGAGTTTGCAACGATACCAGAACAGATGTTTGTCGATACAATGTAAACCACAGCCGCGATTAGCGTACCACCTAGCACTGCGATTGGTACGTTCTTCTCTGGGTTTTCTACCGCTTCAGAGTTCGCACAAGCTGATTCAAGACCAAGGAATGCCCATAGAGTCATCGCAATAGAAGCACTCACCGCTTCACCAAATGGCAAGCTGTGTGGGTTCCAAGCTTCAATGTACATGGTTGGGTTAAACCAGAACCAACCAACAATACCCAATGAACACACTGGTAGGATTACGCCCCACACGGTGAATGTACCAATTTGACCTGTGATTTTCGCACCACCGAAGTTAGCGAAAGTACAAATCCAAAGAATGGCGATGGTGTATAAACAGGTTTCGACCGGAGATAGGGTCACTTCAAAGAATGCGGAGCCGTAACCCACACAAGTAATCGCGATCGCAATATTCGCAATAAGGAGCGACAAACCGTAAGTCCAGCCCGCCATAAATGCACCCGATTTACCGAATGCATAAGACGCGTAACCGTTCATACCACCGTCACGTTTACTAAAGCGACCACATTTTGCGAACACGTAAGCCAACGCCAAAGAGCCCGCCGCCGTGATCAGCCAAGACAACACAGAAATGGTGCCCACTTGCGCCAGTTTACTTGGCAGCATGATGATACCGGAGCCAGCCATGTTGATGAATGTCAGAATGGTTAACTGCACCACCGACATTTTTTTAGTTTCAGTACTCATAAATTATTCTCCACGAATAAGCGGTTCGCACCGACGCCGGAGCGTGGTGCGAACGGGTAGATTAATCTTTTAGGACATAACAATGTGCGGTAGTGCGACCGTTAACATCTTCAAGGTACACACCTTGAATTTCTGGCGCGAAGCCTGGGAAGCGGTTAATGCCTTCTTCTAGAGATAGGAAGTAATCCACCACCTGTTGAGTCCAGACTTCACCAGTGATCACACAGATAATACCTGGAGGGTAAGGAAGTGCACCTTCAGCGGCTACGCAGCCCACGGCCTCTTTAAGTGGTAGGTAATTGCATTCACCACGGAAGTATTTGCGTGTTGCTACGTCAGGTTTGTGAACCATTTGTGGGAAGTACTCGCTGCGGAACATCGCTTTTTGTAACTGTTTCACGTTCAGCTCTTTGTACATGTCATGCATTTCCTGACATAGCTGACGGATGGTGTAGCCACGGTAGCGTTCTTTATTCGCTTCGTAGACGCTTGGAAGTACGATACTTAAAGGGGCATCATCACGGATGAATTTTTCGAATCGGTTAATTTGAGCCACAAGGTGACGGATCTTACCCATATCTTCCGCAGGAGTGAGTAGGAACAAGATAGAGTTCAAGTCGCACTTTTCAGGGATGATGCCATTTTCACGAAGGAAGTTCGCTAAAAGCGTTGCAGGAATACCGAAATCTGCGTAGCTGCCATCTTCAGCAATACCTGCTGTGGTTAGTAGCAATTTACATGGGTCAACGAAGTATTGACCTTCACCGTACCCCTCGAATTTGTGCCAGCTTGCGTTTGGCTCAAACATGAAGAATTTCTTGTTCGTTGCGATCACGTCAGTGTCGTAGCTGCCCCAAGGTTGGCCTTCGACTTCATCTGGAATGAACGGACGAATCAATTCACAACTCTTAAGGATTTCTTTACGCGCTTCGATACCTGTCTTA
This sequence comes from Vibrio sp. 1641, assembly GCF_033339995.1. NCBI lineage: Bacteria > Pseudomonadati > Pseudomonadota > Gammaproteobacteria > Vibrionales > Vibrionaceae > Vibrio > Vibrio sp. 1641. The sequence goes on along the minus strand of NZ_JAWOVP010000001.1, from coordinate 247,270 downwards.
ACCGCATCGCGCCATAAACGCAGACCTGCTTCGCCGTCGTGGATCTTCGCGTTCACATCAAGCGCAGAGAACAGTGCGTAGAATGGTGAAGTCGATGCGTGCATCATAAACGCGTTGTTAAAGCGTTTGTGGTTACAGTAACGAGCTTGACCTTTGATATGGCGGTCTTTTTTGTGGATTTGCGATGTTTGAGAGAAGCCAGCTTGTTGTTTGTGAACAGACTGAGTCACGATCACACCTGCGTCTTCTGGTTTCAAATCCAGCAGCAGTGGTGAACAGTCTTTCATCATCGGGATGAACTGCTCATAACCAACCCATGCAGAGTCAAACAGGATGTAGTCACAAAGGTGACCTATCTTATCCATTACGTAGCGAGCGTTGTAGATAGTACCGTCATAAGTACCAAGTTGGATAATAGCAAGACGGAAAGGACGTTCATCGCGTGCACGTTCTGGGTCCACTTTCGCGATTTGAGCACGAATGTATTCTTCATCGAAACAGTGTTCATCCATGCCACCGATAAAGCCCCAAGGGTTACGCGCCGTTTCTAAGTAAACTGGCATACCACCCGCTTGGATTAACGCACCGTGGTGGTTCGATTTGTGGTTGTTACGGTCGAACAGTACCAAATCACCTTCAGTTACCAGCGCGTTACACACTACTTTGTTTGAAGCAGAAGTGCCGTTAAGTACGAAGTAAGTTTTGTCCGCGTTAAATACTTTTGCAGCGTGCGCTTGCGCTTGGTGTGCAGAACCTTCGTGGATCAGCAAGTCACCTAAATCCACGTCCGCATTACACAAGTCACTACGGAACAGGTTTTCGCCGAAGAAATCGTAGAATTGTTTACCCGCTGGGTGTTTTTTGAAGAACTGACCACCTTGGTGTCCCGGACAGTCAAACGCTGAGTTACCCATCTCAACATAGTGCGTTAATTGCTTGAAGAAAGGAGGAAGCAGACGACATTCGTACTTGGTTACCGCTTCGTTGATTTGACGACAGTAGTACTCAATAGATTGTCTTTCTAAATCGATAACGCCAGTTAGCCAAACGTAATCTTCTGCCGAAACTGGGTTTTCATCCGTTACTAAGAAAACTGGAATACCGTAACCCGTTTCAGAAATCATTTTATGCAGACCTGCTTTAATGTCTGCTGAAGTAATAATAGCCGCACCAACGTCGGTTAATTCAACTTGCTCTAAAGGTTGTAAATGACGATTAAATTGTTCATCTAAAGATTCAGCTAATAAACTGAAGTCTTCTGGCATGTAATTACTAACACCTATAATTAAACGTTTCATTTGGAATATCTCTTTTTTGTTCTTTAAAATTGACAGGTACAGATATTACAAACGAAAACGATATTTAAAATTCAAAAAACAAATTTCGTGATTAAATTTTCATATTTAAAAGTCTTATTTTCTCGAATTAAAATTTCGCGATCTTCATCACTTTCCAATTGATAGCCCAATGATATTGAAACCAGGCTTAAAAGGAAAAATAATTAAAAATTGTGTGACCACAGCCATTGTTGTTAGAAATAAAATATCAAGAAAATAATTTTTTGAGATTTCCATCACTATATAATTATTAGGACTATATTATTAGGAATGATAAATATTTTAATTTTAACTAAATTTAAACACATAATAAAAAAGCCATCAACACATGTATTGATGGCTTTTTACTTTAGGTGCAAAGGAAACACAATTCAATTAAATAAATGACTATCTAGTTTGACTCCATCATTCGACCATTGCTGATAACGTTTTACAGACATGCCTGACGAGTACATAGTGTGTTTACAATCCATGCACTCGACAAAATACAAGCCACTCATGCCAGCCATAACGTGCAGTCTACGGCTATCGCAACGCTTACAGGACAAGCGTTTTACTTTGGTATTGACGTCAATACGACGAGCAAAGTTTAACGTTTCATGAGAGCATAAAGCATCAACAGCACTATCTTTAAATGGATGTTCACTCAACAAGTAATTAATGGCGTAATCATACACCGGGGGGATTGAAGATTTTCCACTTTCAATATTACTTATTTTAGCGACGGAAACACCTAATAAAGAAGCGAACTCAGCCTTACTGTACTCTAAGATAAACCTTGAAGAGATAAATTTATCTGCACTAATGATTCTCAACATACACAAATCTCTAATATAAATAAAAACAGAGATAAAAAATTATCTCTATTTATTATGAAACATGTAATGAAAAAGTTACTTCCTAGTGTAATTCTGCATATTAACTATGCTATTTTATTTTTACGTTATCTTGCGCCTAATTAATCATAAAATCAATAATCAACACCTAAATATAAAAGAACAATTTAAGATTTATAATACATTTTTTAATTTACATTATTAGATAAAGTAATGAGTACTATTCATCTATAAATCGGGGCATCAAGCAATTGCTCTTCAATCATTATTACTATCAATTGAAAAGGCTTGATCTAAGCCCAATAGCGGAAGTAAATAAAGAGGGAAAAACCTCTTTTTTAAGGTACACAGATCCCATCTTAGTTAAGTACTAAAAATATGTTGAAAAATCGCATAAATAGTATGCACATCAGTAAAATGACTGCTTAAGTAAGTTTACATTCTGTTGTCGTGACTGATAGAGATACTGGCAAAAGAGCAAAAGAAAAGCCTCAATCTTGAGGCTTCTGGATAAGATAGGTTATGGTTGAAGGAAGTTTTGAGTGAAATCGAGCGCCTCTTTAGAAAGTTTTTTTTCGTTGGGCGATGTGCTTGCCTGACCTTCTGCTGTTACCGTTGTCATGTTAGGCTGAAAATCTAGTGTTGATGCCTCCTCCCAAGCCTCGGAGGCTTCTTTACTCTCGTCATTCAACACCGCATTGAGCTCCTCTTCCGCAGGAAAATACGCTTCGCGTTTGTACACTTTGTTAAGGGCTCGAATAATAGAGTGCTTTCTCACCATTCCTGAGGCCAGCTTTCTTTGCAACGGCTTCGCTATGGACTGCAATCCAACGACAACATCAACACCAATATTGGTTGCCACTTCATCACGCAACGTACGTGCAGGTTGGTAGCCCATATTGGCAGCAAGAAACAGCCAAACATAAGCAATTGCATTACCCGTTTTACCTTTATCCTTCCACGCTTCGCCAGCATGATACATCGCTTTAGCACTGCCACCTTCCGCGGCCCGTTCCAGCCAGTAGCAACCTTTAACCATGCTTTTTTCTGTACCAATGCCATTTAGGTAACATAAGCCGACTTGGATCTTGCCTTCTGCACTGTCTTTTTCCGCCGCTTTCATAAACCAGTAAAGCGCATCTGCACTGCGTCCTGCACTATTGTCTGGTGAAAGCTGCCATTCCCCCATATAAATCATGGCATCAATGCAGCCTTCTTCGGCGGCAGTTTCAATCAGTTGGTTACCTTTTGGGATATTTTTTTCAGTTCCTCGACCAAAGACCAAGGCCTTGCCCGTCGAAAATTTCGCTTCGGTATCCCCTTCCATTCCCGCAATTGCGGTACGCCAGAAGTTTGCCTGCTCTTTTAAAATCACATCTTCGCGCATGCGTTCACTTAAGCGAACAATGCCGTACATCCCCGTCACATTGTCCAGTTTAGCGGCTTTATCATACCAATACAGCGCTTGACGAATGTTGTCCTTTTCGGCTTCTTTCGCTAGAAATAAAATGGTGGGGATATGCCCAGTTTCGGCTTTGAACTCTCGCTCTTTACGCTCTTGCTCTCGCGCTTTATGCATCGCCTTTCGATAAGCGGCTTCGCGAGCTTTCCTCTCTGCCTCGAGTCTCTGTTTCCGCATCGACAACGAGATCATCCACACAAATATCAGGACGAGTGAAAGGCCAGTTGCCGCAATGGCAATGCCCATACTACTCATAAATAGCCTCTTTTGGTTTCAGGGCCCAATTCAACTCCCTTTCAGGGAAATCTTATGATTACGCGCCGACGTAACGCCGACTACCTTCATTATATAACGACCACTTAGCGAAAATCTGAAGCTTGCGAAGACTTAATGGCGGTATTTTATTCAACATCACTGCAACTTATTTTTAAAAGAAAAATATAGCCCTCATTTTTATAGAACTTAATCACGGTTTTGGGGCTGAGACATTCTCATCCCCTATCATCCCCCCTTACTCATCCCATAAAAATTTACATTTTAATGATGTGCAGAATCTCTCACTATGCGCCTGTTTTATTATTTAATTTGTGAACAAAATCGACTGTGACAGAAAATTTGCACCTGTAAAAAACTTAACAGCCTGCTCTCACATTTTGCTGATGATTCAGTGTATTAGCATCTAATTGAACATTTCCTTTTTTGGCATCTGCCTTTCTAGCGTGTGCAAAACCTTCTTGATGATTGAGTCAGCGAAGGCAGCGCGCAGCTCAATATCAATTCAATAACAATGGATTTGTAAACGTGGACAATAAGACATTTAAATTATCAACAATTGCCAAAACCGTACTGCCTTTGATTTCCGTCGCGGTAATCAGCGGTTGTGGTAGTGATAGCACGAACGAAGATACGACGAACCCTGGCTCAGGCTTGTACCCTGCGGGAGAGAACGAAGTCGTCATTTATTACAAACGTGACGTAGCATCAGCTTCAACAGCAAGCGACTACGAAGGTTGGGGCTTGCACCTATGGAACGGTGAGGGCTGTACCAGCACAGATTTAGACGCAATGGGCATTCCGGGAACAGGAACGGATTGGTCTGCGCCACACCCATTCGATGGCATCAACGACACCTACGGTGCTTACTACGTACTGAAAATAAACCCTGACGCCTCTGACCCACACGAATGCATGAACTTCATTCTGCACAAAGGTGATGAGAAAGCGTTCGGCAGCGCAAACTCAAAAGTAGAGTTGACGAAAATCGGCGAATCGAAAGGTTTGTTTGGCTTCCACGGCAGCAGTGAACTTTACTACGAGCCAATAGAAGAGCGCCCTGTTGATATTGATGGTCAAAAAGCCCATTGGTTAGACGCCAACACCATTGCATGGGAAGCGGCGACCAGTGCGGATTCCATGAAGCTGTTCTACAGCATTAGCAATGACATCAAAATGGATGAAGATAAGCAAATCTCTGGCGGTACAGCAGTTGAGCTGACAAAAGCTGGTGAGTTGTCTGATGGTCTGAAATCACGCTTCCGTCACCTTGCTAGCCTTCAAGCTGCGGGTATCGATGTCGATGACGCGACCTTGCGTACGATCCTGAAGTCACAAATCGTTATGGTGGCTTACAACGCAAATAGTGACGTCATTTCTGCAACTGAAGTGCAAAAACCGGGCGTTTTGGATGCAGTGTTTGCCGATTCCAAGGCAGGTAACGCGATCGGTCAAGAACTCGGTGCGATTGTGGAAGGCGGTGCCGCAACCTTCAAACTATGGGCACCAACTGCCCAAGATGTTGATCTGATAATCTACGATGAAAACTTAGCAGAAGAAGCGACCGTTGCCATGACGGAAGACCCAGCAACAGGTATCTGGGTTTCTGAGGCACAAAGCAACGTTGTCAACAAATATTATCGCTACCAAGTTAAGGTATACCACCCAACAACTGGCGTCGTTGAAACGCGTTTGGTAACAGACCCATATTCAATGAGCTTGTCTAAGAACTCACGATACTCGCAAGTGGTTGATTTAGATGATCCAAGCTTAATGCCTCAAGATTGGAAAAACTACGCACGCCCAACGGTTAAAAAAGACGAAGACCACGTCCTTTACGAGTCACACATTCGTGATTTCAGCTTTAACGACAGCAAAGGCACACCAAGTCTTGATGGCAAATATCTGGCGCTTACAGAACCTGAGCGTGAGTCTGTATCTCACTTACAAGCTTTAAAAGATGCTGGCCTAACAACGCTACATATCTTGCCAGCATTTGATATTGCAACCGTGGATGAAGACGCTGACAAGCGAGTCGATATCACCGACACCGTGGGTAAACTTTGTGGCATCAAGCCAGAAGCCTCCATTTGTGAGACCGAAGATGACGGCAAAGTAATTGAAGAGGTATTAAATAGCTACGACCCAACAACGGGCAAAGCACAAGCGTTGATGAACGATCTTCGCATGCTAGACAGCTTCAACTGGGGTTACGACCCTTACCACTACACCGTGCCGGAAGGCAGTTATGCGACCGATCCTAACGGGTCTAAGCGTATTCTTGAGTTCCGCGAAATGGTTCAAGCGACGCATAAAATGGATCTGAAACTGGTCATGGACGTCGTGTACAACCACACAAATGCATCTGGTGTGAACGAAAAATCAGTACTGGATAAGATTGTCCCTGGGTACTACCACCGCCTAAACGTCAACACTGGCGGCGTCGAAAACTCAACCTGTTGTGATAACACCGCAACCGAGAACTTGATGATGGGTAAACTAATGGTTGACTCATTGATGGTATGGGCGGATGACTATAAAGTCGATGGTTTCCGTTTTGACCTTATGGGCCACCAGCCGAAAGATGTGATGGTTTACGCACTTGAAAAAGTCCGTGAAATTGACCCGAATACCTTGTTCTACGGCGAAGGTTGGGACTTTGGTGAAGTCGCGCAAAACGCTCGCTTCGATCAGGCGACACAAGTCAACATGGCAGGGACAGAAATCGGTACTTTCTCTGATCGTCTGCGTGACGCAGTTCGTGGCGGAAGCCCGTTTGATGGCGGTGTAGATTCTGAAGGTAAGCACCCACTTCGCTTTAACCAAGGCTTTGGTAATGCTGCTTACCCTAACGAAGAAACCAAAACTGACGCAGAATCGGTGAATGGTCGTTTACACAACCAAGATCTGGTTCGTCTAGGTATGGCTGGTAACTTGGCTGACTACATCCTTCTTGATTACAAAGGCGAAACCAAACTGGGTAAGAACGTTGATTACAATGGTGCGCCTGCAGGCTACACAAAAGTGCCATCAGAGAACATCTCTTACGTGTCTAAGCACGACAACCAAACATTGTGGGATAACAACGCCTACAAGATTGCGACAGGCACTTCATCTGCCGAGCGTGCACGTATGCAGGCTGTGTCCCTATCAACGGTGATGCTTGGTCAAGGCATTCCATTCATCCACATGGGTTCTGAGCTATTGCGCTCTAAATCCATGCAGCGCGACTCGTACGATTCTGGTGACTGGTTCAACCGTGTATTCTTCGACGGAAGCGACAATAACTGGAACGTTGGTCTACCACGTGAAGACAAAGACGGTGCAAACTGGGAGCTGATAAAAACCATCGTTGGTGACAGCACGGCGAAACCAGATTCAACCGACATCGAGCTGACTAAGCAACAATTCCTAGAGCTACTAAAAATCCGTAGCACAAGCGAACTGTTCCGCCTAGATACCGCGCAAGAAGTGATGAACCGTGTGGACTTCCACAACGTAGGGAAAGACCAAGTGGAAGGCTTGATTGTGATGTCTATCGACGATGGTACATCAGCAGGTGCCGATTTAGATTCGAACTACGATGCTGTCGTGGCCGTTGTGAACTCAACATCAACTGAGAAGTCTTTCAAAGTTGCTGGCGCAACTGGTTTCGAGTTACATGAAGTTCAACAAAACTCTGCGGATGACATCGTGAAAGGTGCAAGCTTCGCCAATGAAACGTTCACAGTACCAGCACTGACAACAGCGGTATTCGTACAGCCACAAGACGGCGCGCAAGGTGCAGGCCTACCAGTAAACACGGACAATAAAGACGTATCGAGCATTCCTCCTTACGGCGAAACTGTGGTTTACGTCAAAGGCACCATGAACGAGTGGTCAGATAGCAGTGACTGGGCGATGACCTTTATTGGCAACGGCATGTACTCTGTAACTGGCGTTCTTGAAGCAGGTGAACACGAGTTCAAATTTGCGGACTCAGGATGGGCAAATCCAAACATCGGTTGTGATGCTGCGGATTTGGCTTCTGGCTCACTAGACTTAGGCTCTGCGGGGAACTGTACGTTGTCTGTCGCTGAAACTGGTAAGTACAACTTCACTCTGAACGCGTTACATGCTCAAGATGAAAGCGTAGAAAAACCTGTCGTTTCAGTGACGAAGTCAGCAGATGCACCGACGTTCGGTGAAACAGCACTTTACCTACGTGGCACTATCACCACATGGGACACTCCAGCGCAAGACTCAACTGCGAAGTTCAGCTATGTAGCAAATGACGTTTACTCGCTAGACATTGACCTAGCGGCGGGCAACTACGAGATGAAAGTTGCGAGCGCAGACTGGGCAGCAGACACCAACTTCGGTGGCGAAGGCAGTGTTGAGCTTGGTAAAGCGCTAACGATGGAAGTCGGTGGCGGTAGTGCAAACCTGAAAATTGCGATTGCAGAAGCAGGAAATTACAACTTCCACTTCAACGCGGCTGACAAGTCGGCGCCAATCGTGACGGTAACGAAAAACTAGTTTCATTTAAAAACATCCGTAATAAAAAAGGGGAAGCATCACGCTTCCCCTTTGTTTTGTTGGCGTCACTAAATGGTGGATACCAAAATCAAGAAGGTATTAGTTTCCCCAAATCTGTTCAACAAACTCAGGATGATCAATGAATGGATTACGATTGCCCTGAAAATCAAACACTTGTTGATTGCGGTTTTGTTCTTTTTCACTAACAGGATCATTTTTGTGCCAACGTTTCAGCATGTTTAACATCCAAGGTTCAAAAACCGTTGAACTTGAACCATCAAGGACAGCATCCGCATTGCTTGAATTGCCTTCCCAGTTACCTACAACATTTTCATAGCGGGTTGCCATGTAGAAATAAGCACGAGCAAAGTCGCCTTTAAACTCATCGATCGGCTCAAACACCGTACCGGAATAACCTAGGCCTGTGCTTGCTTGACCAAGTTTAGAACCATTACTAGACACGTACGTCGCGGTGCCCACTTCACCAAATGGCCAGTTACTGCGCTTCGCATTCACATAGCCATCGGTCGCAAACAAATGGTGACCATCTGAGTTCATCGGTTCAACTTTACCGCCAAACCAGCTTTTCGGGAACGAGTGTTCACGGTTGTAGCAATCCCCTTCTTGGCTATATTGACCACATTGGTCTGTCACTTTCGTGAAGCTGATAGCATCACTGCCCGCAGGTTTCTCTGAATACATATCGAGAATAGAGCCATCATTTTCGTAATAGCGATCAATATCAGCATCTTTTACCAAGGTCCACACCGCAGAATAACCTCGGCTAGTGTGGTTGTTGATGATGTTAAACAGCGCCGTTTTTAGAGCGTAGCCCGTCTTGCCAGACGCCGCTTGGTAGTAACCATCAACCACTGGTGGGGTCGTGGTTGAGCCACCTAACGTAAAGTCGGTGGCTTCGCTTTTCGCAAATTCAGCGCCAGAGGCAAGCGTATTATCCCCCACCTTCAACGCGTAAGACCCCGAACCATTGCTACAGCAAATGCCGTCGCCATAGCTGTCTTGAATCGTAAATTGGTAGTTACCATCGGCCAAACACATGGTCTTTTCAACAGTGGTTGACGACTCATACCCCTGACCAGAGAAAAGCACTTGCGCTTGGCTATTTTTCAACTCCCAGCTAGTTTCTGAGCCATAGTTGTCCGTCGTGAGTGTAAGAAGCACTTCATGATCACTACAGCTTTCTACAGGAGGTTGTGTACTTGTCTCGGTCGGTTGAAAATTATCGACGTAGACAACTTCTGAGCCATCAAACCCGGCCTCGTCATAAAAACGCAACCCGACATTGATGGTCTTGTTCGAACTCGCAGTATAGTTATGCGCCAGCTCTTGCCACTGGTTTACCTGCTGCGGATCTGAGTAATTGTGATAACCATCAACCACCAGACGTGCTTTTACATTTCCTTCGGTGTGATAAACCGAGACAGAAAACGGATAGGTTTTCCCTTGCTCCACATTAATGGTTTGCAAAAGGTCAGTGTTGCTTTGGGTACCTGTATTCACGACGACTTGAGCAGCCAGGCCGCCCGATTTGATTTGTTCGCTGCTTGGCGACACCGCGATGCCAGCGTCAATCACTGACCACTGCGTAGGTACATTGCCATTCCACTGTTCAAAGTCACCGTTGATAATTTGGCTATATGCAAACGGAGAGCTAACAGCAGCAAGGAGACAGAGGGAGTTCGTTATGGATTTCATTATACTTTTCCATTAGTTATATAAATCCCAGACACGATAAACATATTAGTGGGGCATAAATAATCCTTCAGTCACATTTTTACGTTGCACAAGTGTTAATTTACTTTTTAATGTGCAGCTTATCTCACAAATATCCATCTGTTGAAAACAAACGCCAATACAAAAAGCGAAGCAACTTGTTGGCTACATCGTCGTAAAACCATTAAGGGAAAAGTAAAACAGACAGAAAAAAGCCAAGTGTGCGCCTATGGGGGTCAGCAACAACACTTGGCTTGTTTATAAGAAAGCTTGTGGTCAGCTCAACTGGTGAGCATCAATTCAGGATAATTCCTTAAGGTTTTACCGCAAAGAATCGTCCTTGTAGTGGCGACATCAGAATCTGATATTGACCATTACTCGGAGTAATTTTTTCATTCGTGAGCAAATCCACCAACTCACCAGTACCAACACTCTCCTGAGTAAGAGTGACGCTTCTAGCGCTCTCTAAGGTATTTAGCGCAAACAAGACTTTGTCCGAACCAGATTGTTTCAAGTCCACATAACTGCCGTTACTCGCAACTAAATTCGTGCGTGACCCCTGATAAAGTGCAGGATGCGCATCGCGCATTGTCATCAACGATGTCACATAAGCTTTGAGATCGGCTTGGTTTGCATCAAGCGTCGCCGTCACGCCTTCAATTTTCGCACTGCTGCGCGCAACGTGATCATCGCACAAACCTTGAATGGCACAGGTGCTGTTGTCTTCTTTTGCGGCAAAACCATCCACTTGATCCCCGATTTCATCACCGTAGTACAACGTGATTGGCCCGGTGTACGCCGCTTGGAAAGCAAACGCGGCTTTATGGCGTAACCAATATTCTGCATCATTCACATCCGCCAAGTTTCCACGCTGTAACAAGTCACCAAAGCGCACTAAATCATGGTTGCCGATCATCAAATTCGGCTGCGCATGTGTTGGATATTGGTTGTGTGTGCTGTAACCGTTGTCTAGCCAATCCACACCGCGACCACCCACGCCACTCTCATTCACGGCCAAAGTTTCAACGATGCGATAGCGCATAGGAAAATCAAATGCAGAGCACAGTGCTGGATCGCTGTTCGATCCATACGCCTCATTCGCGATCTCAGACTCCCCTTTCCAAATCTCTGCCACCATATAGCCCAACGGATTCACTTGTTCGCCTTTGCTATTGGTGTACGTCACACTTTGTGAGGCTTCATCGACGGCTTTACGAAGTTGTGTCCAAGCGTCTGTCGGAACTTGATAGGCTTGATCTAAACGCCAGCCGTCAATCTTCAGTTCTTTGATCCAATACGTTGCCACTTCTTTGTAGAAATCGAGACTGGCCGGGTAATCAACGGGATTGCTCGATCCCGATGGCAACAAACCGGAGGGAGATGGTTTGATCAAACCATCTTTGTGATGACCAAATACACCATCAAAAAACACGTATAAGCCGCGTTTGTGTGCTTCCTCGACCAAGGTTCTCGCCGTTTCTAAATCACCAAAACGTGGATCAATGGTGAAGTAATCCGTTGCAAAGTAGCCCGTGGCATCCAGACGATCGGCCCAGTGTTCTTGGCCCGCTATCGCTTCCGATTCAAAAACTGGCGTCAACCAAATCGCGTTCATCCCTAAATCTTGGATGTAATCGAGTGAATCAATCACTCCTTGCAAATCGCCGTTATGATGGCTGGTGCCATAACCTGTACCGTGACCAATGCTCGCATCACCATCCACAAAACTCTCTACCATGATTTGATAAGTACGAAGTTGGTTACTTTGCGCCATGACATTGGCTTGGCAAGCATAACTGGTATCCGGTAGCGGAGTGCTGCTATTAGTGTCGCCACCACCAGAAGAATTACACGCAGATAAAGCACCAATCACACTTAACGCAAGCAACGATCGAGACAGGCGATGGTTACGTAGGATATTACGCATTTTATTCTCCCTAACTTACTCAAATAAACTACGGAAATTTGAGTAATAAAATTAACCCCGACATGTGTTTCATGCAGGGGTTAATAAATAAAAATAGATTTTAAATAATTTAATTGAATATTATTGGCACTTATTTACCATGACATGAACAGGTTTGCCTTTTCCTTCAAACTGAAGACTCCATACATATTTACCATCTTCTTTAATATCAACCGAAGTATCCGTACCGTAACCACCAAATGTTAATGGTGTTAATTCACCAACGTTCATTCTATTACCTTTTGCGGTAAATTGTGGGAACCACAACTCGGTCGCGTACTGCATTTTGTAGGAGCCTACTTTTTCTTGAACCACGGCTTGGTAGAAATTATTCCCTTTGTAGGTGTATTGACGCTGAGGCACGTGTTTCCAATCGGAATCCGCAAACGTACCCACCACAAATAGTGGTTTAGAAATAGGTCCTTTCGCTGTGCTATCTGGGTTGTCACACGCTTTCATGAAAGCAACCACTTCGTCTTGAGACATATTAACAACTGGCTCTGTGGCCGCTTCAGGTTCTGCCGTCGATTGACAACCTACTAAGGCAACAAGTAGGGCAGCAGCAAGAGAGGTCTTCATCATGTTCATTTCACGTAATTCCTTTTTAGTATATCCAAAGCAAAATAAACTCAACGGTTAAAAGAAATATTAATCGTTATTAAAATGGAGATATCAAACGCCAAATAAATATCGTCAGATTGCGAATTTAAATCACTTCGAGAAGTTTGTTTATTTCCTAAGTACAAAAAATAAGTTAGGAACTGCCATTAATTATTGATCCAACCTATATAAAAAACAAAGTAATAAAAATAATTATGTGAATAAGGTAACTCTATGTAGGGGTATTTTTATTGGTTTATTTTCTATGAAAAAGGTCAGCATTTCGCTGACCTTTTTTATCTGATTATTTTCTATTTACGGCTTTCACAAACACTTGTTGTGCACCTTCGATACCCAGCTCTTTTGCTTCATCAAGCAAAGTGAGCGCTTTCGGAATATCATTCGCTGCGACTGCCGCTTCAATGGAGCTGTAGTAGTAGCTAGTAAGGTCCGTACCTTGGGGAATGTTGTCGTTTTTCGCAACAATCTTAGTATTCACAATATCATTCGCGGATACCGAAAAGCGGAACTGACCAAGTGGGCTATGTTTCGCTAGAGGGTCTGCAATATCTGGCGGCTGAGTGTGGCGCGCCATGGCGAAGGCTTTTGCAGGGTGTAAAACTTGTGTACTTCCTTTTAGATCGGCGGAAGTCGTGTAAACCAACACATGCAGATCGTTACCTGTCATGTCTGGAATCACATTGAGATCAAGTACGAATTTATCATTGTCCAACAGTTTTGCTGGTTCGTACTTAAACTTTGAAAAATCTGCTTGGTAAATGGTTTCTCCTGCCGAGTTCATCACTGCGACATTAGGAGCATAAAATTGAAGTTCTTTACTTACGAATGTCTCTAATTTGATATCGAGACTGCCACGGTTACCTGGAAGAGCAAACGCTGCAATAGCGCCAGCACTGTTACCATCCAACAACATTTGGCTTTTATCAGTCAAAGCGAATTCAGTAACCACAGGCACGTTAAGCGGTACCCATTGAATATCACCCGATTGCGTGATCACTTGTTGCTGACCTTTTGGACTCATCTCTACTTGTTCTACAGACGCACAACCAGTAGCCAACATGCCCAGCAGTACGGGAGCAAGCCATTTTTTCATTACTGTCTACCTCGACTCTTTATTGTTTTTTAAATAAATACAGCCAGATAAGTTCTGGCTGTATCATTCTAGGACAATTTAGGACTTAGTGGTTAGATGATTACCACCAAGCTTCAGCTTGTACACCGAATTGGAACGTATCGTCTGAACGACCGTTGTCAAATGTGTTTGAGTTGTCTTCTTTGTCAGCCGTTAGGTAAGAAGCGTAAACACGGATTTCAGGACGAGCCCAGAAGCTAGAACCAGCAGACCATGCTTGTGCAACAGTTAGCTTACCGTATTTGTTTTCTTCGCCGTCGTTATCGTCGATAGCGTAACCAGCTTCGAAGATAGTTTTGTGGTTGTCATCCCATTTGTACATTGGACGAACAACAACAGACATTGTTTCCCACTTGTCTTGGCCAGCCCACATGTCTTCACCAACACCGTACACTAACTGGTGACCCATTTCCCAGCTGTCGCCCATGCCGATTACACCCCAGTTGATTAGGCGGTAACCAGATGCACCGTTGTCAGCTTCTGCGCCGTACCAGCTACCGTCGCCGTAGAATGCCATTGTTTTTGAGTAACCTTCAGTACCGTACTGAAGCACTGTTTTGTTGAAACCAGCGTCTAGACCTTGAGTCAATTCTGCTGTGAACATTACACCGTTTTTCGCATCTTTAGTGCCGTTTGGCGCAGCGTCAGTTTCGTTAAGAATTGCGTAGTTCAAGCCCATTTCTAGAGAACCGTTGTCCCATAGAGGAAGACCTGCGTAACGTACGTCTAGAGTGTTTACGTTTGTTGCGCCACCATCGTTGCCTGGGTCTGCGATATCGCCGCGGTCGTTACGAACCCAAGCGAAAGAAACTTTACCAGGACCTGCTTCGATACCTTCAACACCAGCGCCCGCGCCAGAGATGTTCCAGTAGTAGAAGTCAGAGATATGAATGTCGTGACGTTGGTAGTAGCGTTTACCTGCCCAAAGCGTTGCTTCAGGAGCAAAGTTTAGTAGGCCTTTAGCTTGAACGTTGAACTGACGTAGTGCGAATTGTGCATCGTCTACACATTTCACTTCGCCGTTATCCAAACCACAGTTAGCAGAAGTGCTTTCCCAGTCGTTTGAACCGTTAGAAGTCATTGCAACCATAGAGTCTACGTAGAACGTTTTGCCGTTGTTGTTGTAAACTTCTTTACCTAGTTGAATCTCGCCGTAGATATCGCTTTCATTACCTAGACGACCGATCTTGTTCTTTTCGAATGTTAATTGTTGACCACCGTCAGCGTTCACGCCAACGCCAGCACGCATGTAACCGTGGAAATCCACTGCGAATGCAGAACCAGCAGCTAAAGTTGCAGCTACAGCAGCAGCAATTGCACTTACTTTTTTCATTCTTAACTCCATTAAGGGTATTTATAATTCTGTCTTCCCTGCTCACTCTTTTAGGTGAATATAGGCAGTAAAAACACACCTAAAGAAAGAGAGGTAAGATGGGAACGAATCCCCGTTTGTTTCAACAGTTGTGAGATTACCCGAGGCGTACAAGGATGACTTCCTCCGCCCTAAACTAATTTAAGGGGGATGAGAAGGGAGTAGAAAATTTACCGAATGGTGTTTTTTCGAGTCAGATCACCAATCTAGGGAGGAATTAGTAAGTTTGTTCGGTTTTGAGCCGCTACAAAGTGATAGCCATTTCATATTTTTGACTCTAAGCCGTCACATAAAGTAATTAAATTACACGAATATTTTTATATTTAGGGTGGTTGACCTTAGTAAGACAAAGTTTTTAACTTATAGTTTCCTAAAGGTAGCAATAAATATTAAATAAAGTATCTCCGATGACACGACTTCTCTCTCGCCCCTACCCCCTGGGCGCAACATTGAATAAAGAAGGCTGTAACTTCTCTATTCATGCTCCGGGCGTAAAAGACATTCAACTGGCATTGTTTGCAGACGATGGCAGCTACGAGCTTCACGGTTTACCGAATGAATACGCTGGCATACGTCATACTTTTATTCCAGATATTAAGCCGGGGCAAAAATACGGTTACCTTGTCTCCCACAAGGACGAGCCACTGTTAATTTCTGATCCGTACGCAAAATCAATAGATAAAGCCCTCCACTATCATCCTCCCTACTCTCCAGCCAAAAGTTTCGATATGCCGAAGTGCGTCGTTATCGAAGATGATTTTGACTGGCAAAACACGGATCACCCGCGTATACCCAGAGAAGAGATGGTGTTGTTTGAGACGCACGTCAAAGGGCTTACCCAACGCCACCCAGAGGTTGAGGACAAGCTGAAGGGGCGCTATTTAGGTCTTGCATCACCTGAAATGCTGGCCTTTTACAAACAGCAAAACATCAACACGCTGCAATTGCTACCTGTCGCAGCATGCATGCATGAGCCTCACCTACTAGAGATGGAAAAGGTCAATTATTGGGGATACAACCCTTATCTCTTTATGGTGCCCGATCCGCGCTACGCAGAACAAGACGCCGTTACGGAATTAAAAACAACGATTCGCGAATTGCATAAAAACGGCATCGAAGTGATTCTCGACGTGGTTTACAACCACACTGCTGAAGGTGGTGAAGGCCCTACAATCTTCAACCTGAAGGCCCTCGATTCCTGTTTTTACATCAAACATGGCAACCACTTCGCCAATTACACTGGCTGCGGAAATACAGTGGATCTCACCTACCAACCAGCCTTAAACCTTGTGATGGATACATTGCGCTACTGGGTTAGCGAATTTAAAGTCGATGGCTTCCGTTTTGACTTGGCTGCAACGTTAGGTCGACAGGGCGATGATTACAACCCAGAAGCAGCTTTCTTTAAAGCCGTTGCGCAAGACCCAATTTTGCGTGAAACCAAATTGATTGCCGAACCTTGGGATATTGGTCCAAATGGCTACCAAGTGGGTAACTTTCCATTTGGTTGGAACGAATGTAATGACAAACTGCGTGATATTTCCCGCAGTTTTTGGCGCGGTGATCAAGGCTATTTAAAAGAGTTTGCCACTAGATTAATGGGCTCTCGTGACATTTACAGTGCAGCGAACTGGCCATACAAACTCACCGTAAATTACATCACGTATCACGATGGCTTCACACTGCAAGATTTAGTGTCTTACAAGCACAAACATAACGAAGCCAATGGCGAAGAAAATCGCGACGGTCACGGTGACAATCGTTCAGAAAACTACGGTGTTGAAGGCGAGACCGAAAATCTGATGATCATCGCCACGCGTGAGAAGCAAAAACGCAACCTTATTGCTAGCTTGCTGTTTGCCTTCGGTATCCCACACATTCTCACTGCTGATGTTCTGTCTCACACCCAAGGCGGTAACAATAATGCCTATTGCCAAGATAACGAAACCAGTTGGCTGAACTGGGAAGAGACAGAACGCAAGCAACATTTCAAAGCATGGATGTCACAAATGGTCGCCAACCGAAATCAATACATGGTGCCATTTATCCGAGCTTTCAGTGGCGAAAACCGCAATAACAACCGTATTTTCTGGCGCCGTACAGACGGTCGCTTAATGGAGCACGATGATTGGAACCGTTTAAGCTCTGTCGCACTTCACCTTGGTATCGGTAAAGAAGGGCAAGAGCTGGTCTACCTCATCAACCAAACTAACGCCACAGCGCGCTTTAAGCTCCCCAATGAGCGAAAGCAAGAATGGGTGACGATCTGTGATACAAACGTACGTAATCTCAACCCAGGACATGCTGAAGGCGAAGTCTTGCTGTCACCCACCTCGATGGTGATTTTGCACTATCAACCAAACCAAAGCACACCAAAAGGTGAGCAAACGCATAGCTAAGTTATAAACGCTCCGAAAAAACAAAGCCGATGCTTCTCAGTGCATCGGCTTTTTTGTTGGTTAGACTTGCTTAACTCATTATTCGCAAGGCGGCGCTAGGTGAATCAAAGCCAATCCCCCCAGTGACGTCTCGCGGTATTTCTTGTTCATGTCTTTGCCCGTTTGATACATGGTTTCAATCACCTTATCCAATGAGATCAAACATTTACTATTACGCTTTAATGCCATGCGAGAAGCATTGATCGCTTTCATTGCGCCCATTGCATTACGCTCAATACACGGTACTTGCACTAAGCCACCGATTGGGTCACAAGTCATGCCTAGTGAGTGCTCCATGGCAATCTCGGCCGCAATACAAATCTGCTCATTGCTGCCACCACGTAGCGCGGTCAGGCCAGCTGCCGCCATAGAGGAAGACACGCCAACTTCGCCCTGACAGCCTACTTCAGCACCCGAGATAGACGCATTGGTTTTGTACAAAATGCCAATCGCACCGGATACAGCAAGGAAGTCTTTAAGTTGTTTGGTATCCAGCTCTTTGATGAAGCGATGGTAGTACATCAATACCGCCGGAATCACACCTGCTGCACCATTAGTTGGAGACGTTACGACTTGTCCACCAGCGGCGTTTTCTTCACTTACAGCAAAAGCAAACAGGTTAATCCAATCCATGATTTCCATTGGATCGTTTTCGATTGCTGCATTTGCTTCAAGCTTCTTCAGCAAGTTAGGCGCACGGCGGGTCACATTCAAGCCGCCATCCAAGATGCCTTCTGTTTCGAAACCACGCTCCATGCAACGCGTCATCACACGCCAGATCTGTTCTACACGTTGATTGATGGCTTCCATATCCTGAAGCGCTTGTTCGTTTTTCAGAATCATGCCGCCAAGGCTCATGCCATTCTTCTCTGCCTGTGCCAACATTTCGTCTGCACTGGAGAATGGGAACTCAACTTCTACGGGAGCAGTCGCACTGCCATTTTGCAGTTCATCCGCCGTTGCGATGAAACCACCACCGATAGAGTAGTAAGTTTCAAACCCAACCTGATTGCCGTGCGCATCTAACGCAGTAATCGTCATTCCATTCTCATGCAGAGGAAGGTTCTCTTCATGGAACAACATGTCCGTTTTGTAGTTGAATTCGATTTCATGACGGCCATCGACAGACATCATGCCCTCTTCAATCGCCTTGCGCATCGCTTTGTTCGCAGAAGCGATTTTGATGGTATCTGGTTTGTTACCCAACAGACCCAAAATGGTTGCACGGTCAGTATGGTGACCAATCCCCGTTAACGAGAGTGAGCCGTATAAATCGACTTGAATACGAACTACTTTTGCCAAGTTAGATTCAATCAAACGAGTAAAGTGGTAACCCGCGATCATGGGACCATTGGTGTGAGAGCTAGAAGGGCCCACACCAATCTTGTAAATATCAAAGATGGACAGCATAAACTTACCTATTACGACAATGCAGCATAAAGCCAATCAGGGAGAACCATACAAGCGGCGATGGTCGCCACAGCGAACACCAATAGCCCGTAATGGCTTGCGGTTGGCTTTGCAAAAAGATGTTTTTGATTATTGATAAAGATTTGTTGCTCGGCAGTCACAGCGCCCCAACGACGGCTCACTAACACACCAAACAAAAGGAAGACGAATGTACCAATTGGCGCGAACCACGGCCAAGCCACGTCGAGATACATCGCAGTAAACACCGCAATCACACTCATGATACTGCCAACGATCACGCCTTTCTCATTGGCTTTTGCCCAGAATAAGCCAAGCACGAATGACCCAAGACGGATACCAACAAAGATGGAAGTCAGGCTAGCGATGGTTTTGAGTACCGATTCATTCGATACAGCCAGAAGAGCTGGCACTACCACCATAGCCGCAGCGAGCAAACTCATCTTTCTTGCGACTTTTTCGTAGTGCTCATCATCGGCACTCTTGCGAACGAAACGCTTGTAGATATCAAACGTTGCGACGGTCGCCATTGAGTTGTAGGTAGAATCCAAGGTCGACATTGCGGCCGCCGCCAATGCGGAAATGATCAAACCAACGACGATTGGGTTAGTGTGGTTGAAGACGAAATCCAAAATCACTTCGTTGCTGTTTTCAAACGATTGATCTTGATAGAAAACACTCAAAAGAACACCGAGTACCGCGAAGAATAAGTACACAAAAAATGCACCGTAACCACACAACAGCATCGACTTCTGCGCCGTCTTTTCACATCTCGTCGCTAACGTGCGTTGGATGATCAATTGGTTGGTGCCGTACACACTCAAATGCAAAAAGCTCACGGCAACCACGCCTGCCCAGAGTGTGGTATCTACGCCTAAATCAAAGTCTAAGTTGATGATATTCAAGTGATCACGAGAAAGGTAATCTGCCGCATTAATCTCTGTCATTAGAATGGCAAAGATAGCGATGCTGCCTGCTACCAATACTGCAGATTGCAACATATCGGTCCAGATCACCGTGGAAATTCCGCCCGCATAGGTATAGCAAGCGGTGAAAATACTAATGTAGATAATGGCTTCAGAAATACTGATAGGCAGAACTTGCACTAAGATCAGCGCCACGGCATACAGAATCACACCCGCAGATATACATTGAACCACAATGAACACAATCGAGTTGATGGTTCTTGCATACACCCCAAAGCGGTGCTCAAGATATTCATAAATCGAAGTCAGGCCCAGCTTATAGAAGACAGGTACAAAGAAAATGACAGTGAAAAAAATAACGATGGGATAGTTAAGGTGAATACTCATCGCTTCCATGCCAGAGCTATAAACCCAACCTGGCATCCCTACAAACGTCATCGCACTAATGTAAGTCGCAAGTATCGAAACACCTGCCGTAAACCAGCCAAATTGCTTTCCACCCGTAGAAAAGTCGCCACCATTGCTGTAGCGATTATTCACTAAATAGCTGATTAATATGGTGATTAACACGTATAACGCAATCACCACAAAACTTGAGTACGTAACCATTTAAGGGTTTCCATAATTCTGGGTGCTAATTATTTGTGCTTGGATATTACTTTAAAAAAGCATATCTAAACGATAATCCCGCCATAACTGTGACTATAGTCACCAATATAGACGGTTATATATTCAAAAATGCCAAAAAGACCGATTTAATGAGACTCCTATCACTAAAAACCACTAATTGGGTACGCATTCATTTTAAAATTGATATTGATCACGGATCTAATGACCTTAAAAAAACTATGATTCACCACGACACGAAATCGAAGATGATCCCAATAAGATCGTGTTCTTTAAGTTTGAATAGCAACAAATCCTAAGTGAAATAGAGGTTTATCGGTCATGAATGCCAAAAGACACATGAGCGAAGTTCCTATGATTCAAAGGGTAGCTGCCTATCTAGCGATACTGGTTGGTTACTTTTTCTATTGTTATAACTTTGTAATTATTGACTACGTACGCCCATACATCGTTGAAGCGTATGATGGTATTAGCCTGTCAGACACTGCCCAGTTCTATACATGGCAGTCGGTTGGTGCACTTATCGGTGCATTGAGCTGTGCTTGGTTCGCAACAAAATTTGGTAAGAAATCCACTCTTATTACCATCACAGCCCTAAACGGTGGCGCAACGATCATCAATATGATGTTCACCGACTACACAACATGGGCAGCAATGCGTTTCATCATTGGTTTGTCACTGGGTGGTTACTTCACCGTGGCAGTAAGCCTAATGATCGGCCTATTTACGCCAACGGTACGTGGTAAGTTGACGGCATTCGCGTCTTCTATGTTCTCTGTAGCACTGATGGTAATGGGTGCGTATGCAGCGTTTATTGCAAGCATCGATGCACCATGGGAAAGCCTAATGCTTGTAGGTGGTATCCCACCATTGGCAGCCGCTGTGGTCATGATCTTTGTACTACCTAACGACAGCAAAGTGATCGCTTACGGTGAAGAAGAACAAGCAAAAGCGGAAGAATCAGACGCACCAGCGAAAACAGGCTCTTGGGGCGAAATGCTAAGCAAGCCTTACCGTAAGATCACACTAACGTGTCTATTGCTGGCTGGCCTTAACTTCTACGGTTTCCAGTTCTTTGGTGGCTTCGTAACCACTTACCTACGTGATGTACGTATGTTCGACGGTGCAACCATCGGTCTCATCTTCTCTATCTCAGCGTTTGGCTCACTTTTTGGTGCGTGGTTCTGGGGTTGGGCGGCTGACAAATTCGGTCGTAAGGTGAACGCATTTGGCTTCATCCTCGCGGGCATCATGGTTTCAATCTTCTTTGTTGCACCTGGCGACATGGTGATTGGCGGCCTAAACATGCTGGCTCTACTCGGCCTGATTTACAACTTCGGCCTGTCTTCTTCAGCGGTATGGGGTGGTTACTTCTCAGAACTGTTCCCAGCACACCTACGTAGCTACGGCGCAGCGCTATTCCACGGCGGTCGTATCCTCGGTATGTGGGCACCAATGGTACTTATCTTCATCCAAGAACGTACCGACCTACAAACCGCAATGTGGGGTTCACCAATCGTATGGATCCTTGCTGGTCTTCTATGGCTATCACTGCCAGAGACACTAAAAGGCGGCGTGTTCGATAAGAGCAAAAAAGCCGAAGCAGCAAAAGCGTAACTGAATTTCAAAAACTCCGGCTGGCTCCCCGGCCGGATGAAAAAACTTAATTTCGAGTCCTGTTCCCAAAGCCGACTCGACAGCAAATAAGAGAGTTTATTATGTCTAAATATCAAGAAGCGAAACGCGTTGTACGTGAATACTTCAGCGCAATGGAAAACGCAACTCACGAGAACGTGGCAGAAGTACTAAAAGCACACACTTCAGAAGATTACCTATGGCGTGGTGTTTACCCATTCCGTGAGCAACAAGGCGCTCAAGCAGCGGCTGACGTTTTCTGGGCTCCTTTGATGAAATCAATGACTCGCATGCAGCGTCGTCAAGACATCTTCATCGGTGGTGAGAACGAAGTAACATCAGGTGAAATCTGGGTAATGAGCATGGGTCACTTCATGGGTCTATTCGACGCTGAATACCTAGGCATGCGCCCAACTGGCAAGATCATGAACATCCGTTACGCAGAATTTAACTGTGTTGAAAACGGCAAGATCACTAAGACTGGCCTATTCCTAGACCTTCTAGGAGCGATGGACCAAGCGGGTTGTTACCCACTACCACCATCAACAGGTAAGCACTTCGTATACCCTGGTCCTCGTAACCACGACGGCCTACTGTTCGAAGACGCAGCACCAGAAGAAGGCGTAGCAACACTAGCACTAGTGAACAAGATGGTTGATGACCTATCTGCACTAAACGACAGCGGCGCTATGGGTTGCCCACCAGAAGTTCTTGAAAAGAGCTGGTCTAAAGACATGATCTGGTACGGTCCATGTGGTATCGGTGCGTCTTACACAATCCCTCGTTACCAACAGCAGCACCAATTGCCGTTCCGTAACAACCTGAAAGACAAGAAGTTTAATGGCCACGTATGTCGTTTCGCAGAAGGTAACTTCTCTTGTTTCTTCGGCTGGCCAAACCTATCTAACACACCAATCGGTGGTTTCCTAGGTATGACAGGTGGTGAAGTACGTGCAGACATGCAAGTGGTTGATGTTTACTACCGTGACGGCGACAAGCTATCTGAGAACTGGGTACTGATCGACCTTCCTTACTGGCTAAAACAGCAAGGTCTAGACGTGTTCGAACGTACTCAACAGATCCTAAACCCTTCTCTATAAGAAGTCCTAGGGGCGGATTGTCAACCCGCCTTTATGTTGCCTGAATACCCTCTCGGTTCAGGCGACATGCTCCCAACTCGTGCCTCAAGGATGGGGCACAACCTCAAGATAGAACCCTTATTCAAAACGGGCATGAACGCACGGTGGCTTTCTGCGCCCTGAATAATGAGATTGATGATGAAAAAGTCGACCCTTTCTGCAGTGATTTTAGCAGCGCTTACTTCTAGCTCAGCCTTTGCTGCACACACTTTTGTTAATGACGCTGGCGACAGCCTAACCATCGATGGCCGTTTCGATCTTCGCTACCAAGACCGTGGCGGTGATGACAACGGCGAATGGAACAG
The DNA here is from genome assembly GCF_033339995.1 of Vibrio sp. 1641. Classification (NCBI taxonomy): domain Bacteria; kingdom Pseudomonadati; phylum Pseudomonadota; class Gammaproteobacteria; order Vibrionales; family Vibrionaceae; genus Vibrio; species Vibrio sp. 1641. Next base: position 223,521 of record NZ_JAWOVP010000001.1, on the reverse strand, counting down.
CGGCAGCTCACGTTTCGGTTTGAAAGGCCAAATGGGTCTGGATAACGGCTGGACTGGTTTCGGTCACGCGGAATGGGGCTACAACTCTGGCGCGAACGGCGAAAACATTTACGACCGCTTGCTATACGCAGGTGTTGATCACGAAAAATATGGCAAGATTGCTGCAGGTACTAAGCAGTGGTCTACCTTCTACGACGTAGCATGGTACACCGATTTAGGTCGTGTATTCGGTACTCGTGGCTCAGGTGTTTACAACCTAGCTGACTGGGGTATCGCATCCGGTGCTGGTCGTGCGGAAAACTCAATCACGTACCGTAATTCAATCAATGAAAAAGTGAGCTACGGCTTTACTTACCAAACCACGCGTGAAGATGTTGCTCTAGCAAGCAATGCGACAGCCTCACTGAAAAACGGCATGGGTGCGTCGATCACTTACAAACCGGTTGATGGCGTAACACTGGGTGCGGCTTACCATCAAAATGAAGTTGCGGATCTAGACGCAAGCGTCGTTGGCGCAGAAAACGGCGACAACATGCGCATCATGCTATTGGGCGCAAACTACAGCAACGGTGGCTTCTACGCGGGTGCGACTTTCCACGTTGGCGAAAACTGGGAAGCAGTGAGCCAAGGCGGTACGGACGTAATGTTCGATACCCTAGGTGGCGAAGTCTACACTTACTACCACTTCGACAACGGCCTACGCCCAACGTTGAACTACAACTACATGGAAGATCGTGGTGACGAGACACAAGGTTACGAGCGTAACTTGCTGATTCCTGGTCTTGAATACCACTTCCAGAAGAACAAATTCCTAGTTTGGACTGAATACCAGTTCGACCTAGGTAAAGATCAGTACGATGGCAGCAAATTCGAAAACCGTGATGATCAATTCGCGGCAGGTATTCGCTACTACTTCTGATAATACTCATCGCTCACCACCTATACCCAAGTAACCTTAAGGTGGTGAGTGATGAAGTTCTTATCAACACTAAGCAAAGTTATCTTGAAGCCAAGTAGTCATCACTTCACTAACAATTAAAGGCTGCTCAAGCGTAGATAGATGCCCACACTCCGGGATAACATGAAGCGTGACGTTTGGGATGCATCTCTCCATGAGCAGATGATTGTCTAGCGGACAAAGCTTATCTTCTTTACCTGTTATCACCAACGTAGGAGCTTGAATGTCCGCCAATAAAGGTCGAGCATCCGGGCGAGTTGCTAACGCTTTAGCATGCGCTTCAAATGCCTCCAAACCTACATTGACCGCCATGCCTTCTATACGCTCAGTTAACGCTTTGTCTTGCAAACGGCTTGGATGAATCAGCACAGGCATCAGAGTATCAGGTGTAATGCGTTCAAACTCACCACTTAACGCACGGCTAACCAGTGCATCACGCTTTTGTGTCACCTCTGGCTTTTCATCTGCTGCATTGGTATCCATGAGGATCAAGCCTTTGACTCTGTTTGGCGCTTGACGGTACACCTCAAAGGCAAGAATCCCACCCATTGATAAGCCACCCAAGACAAACTCCTGCGGTGCGTCTTGCAACACTCTCTGCGCCAGCTGTTCCATTGACGGCAATGAAGCCAGCGTCGGGCATGAAGGCTCAACCCAACTTGGCAACGCTCGGTTGACTTCCTCAAACAATGTGCCATCACAAAGTAGTCCGGGTAGCCAAACTAACGAGGTGGGTTGTGTCATTTTATTCTCCTGCAAGCGGCTTTGGTTGATCAGACCCAAGAATGCAATACGTCAAACTATTACCACGCAAGTTCGTCAGTGAGTATGACGCACCTTCTGGAACATTCAGCACATCACCGCGCGTTAAAACAACGTTAGCTTGTTCGCCTTGATGTGTGAGCACCACCTCTGTATCCCCATCAAAGTTGATAAGCACTTGTTTTTCTTCTCGGCAGTGTTGAGGAATCGAGCCACCTTCAGAAAGCTCATAAGCCATGATGCTCACTTCATCTTCACTCTTTACTTGGAAGTCATAGCTCGCCAAAGGGTGACCCGTTAAGGCGTATTGTTTCACGTTGCTTCCGCTGAAATCGCCTTTGATTTCACGATAATCTTTTTGCAGAGCGACAAATGGCATCATCTCTTCTGCGGTGTAGGTATCGAAGGTCGCGAGCTCTTCTTCGGTAAGCAGCGGCATCAATTCTGATTCTTGTGGCACCGGGTCGCCATTAATGGTGTCCACGAGTGTGCCATCGGCTTTGAGGTATAAACCATAACCTTGACTGTCTTTAATAACGTTTGGATGCCAAATAACGCCGCCACCTGAATCGTCGCCGCCAAGTACCGAGAACATAAAGCCGTAATCGCGGCCAACCACTTCAAATCCACGGAAGAGATTGGTTGGAATCGAGATGACGTCACCGTGAGACAACACCGCCTCGTGTTCGCCATCGTTCCCCCAATAAAAACGGAACTGACCTTTGAACACCAAGAAAAGCTCGGCGGTACGATGAGAGTGCAACGAATTTTTGATGCCCGGCGGTTGGCCTGCGGCACCAATATTAAAGCCCGCCGTATCGCGAATATGAACATGCTGACGACTGCTCTCTGCCACCCCAGCACCGATAATGCAGAAGTTATCTTTCAGATCACTGCCTGGCGTGCGCGCATCAATAAACGCACTCGTACCCGGAATCAGTTCCATGTAGCGGACCAGGTTATTATTCATTTTAGATTGTAGAGTCATTGTAAATCCTTGTTGTCCTTGTTTGGACCTAGCCTTTGAATTGTTAGTTACAAGCCTAAAGTTAGTTACAGACCGAAAGTGTGTTACAGACCTAAAGGTCGCCCACCATCAACCGCGATGGTATTGCCTGTCGAGAAGGTCAGAACCTCTGCCGCGGCGTACACGGCTTGAGCAACCTCTTCATCATTGGCTAAACGCTTGAGCGGTGTGGATTGTTCTTGTTGGTTACGCCAAGCATCGTCCAAGCCTTTGACAAATTCGGTGTCGACAAGCCCAGGCGCTACAGCCAAAACGCGAATCTCAGGGGACAATGCGCGAGCTAAAGAACGGGTCATGTTTTCTGCGGCAGATTTACTCGCGCAATAAGCAATGTTGCTGCCCATCGCAGTCTGTGCCGCGATAGAAGTAATGTTCACCACACAACCATTGGCTTGCTGGAGCAAAGGCTCAAACGCTCGAACCATGGCAAAAGGCGCACGGACGTTCACTTGGAAAATTTGATCAAATAATTGGTCATCCAAACTTTGCAGATCGGCATGCGCGACGAACTTCGTCATCCCCGCACAATTGACCAACAAATCTAGCTTGTCGCTCATCTCACTGACTTGATGTTTAAGCTGCTCAATCGCACTAGAATCTGCCACGTTCAGTTTGAATGCCAAATGCTCGTTACGTGGTAACGAAGAAAGCACGTCGTCGGCTGCTTTCTGATTACTGTTGTAAGTCAGAATTACGCGATATCCAGATTGAGCTAGCTTGCGACAAATGGCGGCACCCAGTCCGCCACTGCCGCCTGTGACTAAGGCAAGTTTCGACATATTACGCCTCTTCCACTTTGCCTTTGTAACGGCGTACACGAATATCTGCTTGCTCTTTGTGACCTGCAAAGCCTTCTAGTGCACACAAGCGAGAGCAGTATTCACCCACTTTTAAGGATGCTGCTTCCGTTACTCGCTGGTAAGTACAAGTCTTGATGAACTTACCTACCCAAAGACCACCGGTGTATCGCGCCGCTTTCTTCGTTGGCAGTGTATGGTTGGTACCAATACATTTATCGCCGTAAGAAACGTTGGTTTCACGACCTAGGAACAAGGCACCGTAGTTGGTCATGTTAGCTAGGAAGTATTTAGGATCTTCCGTCATCACTTGAACGTGTTCAGAAGCGATATCGTCTGCTACTTCCACCATTTCTTCGTAACTATCACATACGATCACCTGTCCGTAATCTGCCCACGCTTTACCCGCAACTTCCGCCGTTGGGAGAATGGTTAACTGACGTTCAATCTCTTTGATGGTCTCTTGTGCAAATGTCTCGCTGTTGGTCAACAAGACAGCTGGAGAGTTGTAACCGTGCTCGGCCTGCCCAAGCAAGTCCGCCGCTGCCAATTCTGGGTCACAGCCTTTCTCATCAGCAATGACTAAGGTTTCCGTTGGGCCTGCAAACAAGTCGATACCGACGCGACCAAACAACTGACGTTTTGCCTCTGCTACAAATGCGTTACCCGGCCCTACAATCATATCGACCGGTGCAATAGTCTCCGTCCCCAGAGCCATTGCACCTACCGCCTGAACACCACCGAAGCAATAGATTTCATCCGCACCCGCCATTGCCATCGCAGCGACAATCGCCACATTCGGCTGGCCATTAAACGGTGGTGCACAAGCAATAACACGTTTTACGCCCGCGACTTTCGCCGTCAGTACACTCATGTGAGCGGATGCAACCAATGGGTATTTACCGCCAGGGATGTAACAACCCACGCTGTTGACTGGAATATTTTTATGCCCCAGTACCACACCAGGCATGGTTTCTACTTCGACGTCTTTCATTGAGTCACGTTGAATTTGAGCAAAGTTTCGAACTTGTTGCTGAGCGAACTCGATATCATGACGAGTCGATTCATCAAGCGCATCCACACAGGCTTGGATTTGCTCTTCTGACAGGCGGAATTGCTCCGGCGACCAGTTATCAAACTTTTCAGACAACTCACGTACAGCGCTATCACCTTTCGATTCAATATCAGCAAGAATGTTTTCAACAATCTGACGCACTTTTGCGTCGTTTGATGCTGATGCTTCTTCAGTGATTCCGTTTTTTAAAATGCGTGCCATTGGGTTTCTCCTTGAACATTGAGGCTGACGAACGGTTATTTTTATGCGTTTGGATACGAATGCAAAATCAGATTAAACACTTAATTAACATTTGACAAGTTAAGTCAACAAACCACAAAAATAATCCTTAAGCCTTTGTATTGATTAATTTAAACAAATAAAATCAAGTAATAAGCACCTTGATTGAGTTTAATTTTTAATCAAAAATGAGTTTTAGATCACATCATTTTTACTCATCATTTATATTTCTACATGTTAGTTTTTGCATACCTTTGCAAAGGAGAGAATTATGAGCAATTTTAAGCAACGTCTGACTAAAGAAACGCTATTAGGTACATTTGTTAAAACCCCTCATCCTCACATTATCGAGGTATTGGCACTGGCAGAGTTGCCTTTTGTGGTACTGGATGCAGAGCACGCACCTTTCGATCGTTCCTCGCTTGATCTGTGCATCATGGCGGCCAGAGCGAATGACCTCGCGTGCGTGGTACGAGTACAAGACAGCGCTCCTTCAACCATTTTGAACGCGCTTGACTTTGGCGCGGCGGGTGTACAAATTCCCCATGTTTGTACTGCTGAGCAAGCGACGCAACTGGCGAAAATCTGCCATTACGGAGAAGGTGGCCGAGGGTATGCTGGTTCCAGTCGAGCAGCGCAATACGCCACTAAGCCCATGGTTGAACACTTAAAAGACAGCCGTGCGAATACGATTGTCATTGCACAAATTGAAGACCCTCAAGGGGTTGAAAATGTTGAAGCGATTGCCAATGTTGAAGGAATTGATGCGCTCTTCATTGGCCAAGTTGATCTCACTGTCGCTTATGGTGCTGATAGCGTTCATGATGAGAAAGTCGCACAAGCAAGTATGCGAGTAATCGAAGCGGCCAGAGCCGCCAATAAACCTGTTGGCATGTTTGTCGCGACGGCTCAACAAGCTCGGGAATGGCGTGAACTCGGCGTTAGCTTCTTTTGTGTTGGCTCTGAACACAAAATGATCATTGATGGCTTCAAGCAAGAGAGAAATGTGATGAATTCTTGAGTTTTCTCTGATATTTACGCCTTATCAATGTAATGCTCTAGACACAGAAATCCCCTAGCCCATACACTCAGCACGTATGAGAAGGTTCAATGGCCTTAAATAAGGAGTATCACCATTAAAGCGAAAGTAACTTCGATCGACGTCGCGAAGATGCTCGGCGTCTCTCAATCGACGGTATCTAGAGCATTCAGCCCGACTGCGAGTATTAGCGAGAAGAAACGCAAAATGGTGATGGATGCCGCAGCTAAGCTCGGATACACACCGAATGCCATCGCCCGAGGTCTGATTTCGAATCGTTCAGGCTTAGTGGCGATTGCGTTAGATAGCGAATCAAACCCAATGTACGACATGCAATCTCGTGCTTTGGCTGTCGAAATTCAAAAGCGAGGCGGACAAGTTGTGCTTTGCCCTATCGACAAGGACGACCTCGATCTCGCCATTTCACGCGCCATTGAATACCAAGTGGACGGACTCGTTATCGCCACCAGCCGTTTAACCTCACGCGCGTTTGCCCAATGCGAAAAGTTTGGCGTTCATTTAAGCTTGATTAACCGCTACGCCGAGGGTATTAATGCCAACAGCTCTGGTATTGATAACCGCTTGGCGGGCCAACAAGCAGCCGAGTATTTAACGCAGAAAGGCGCAAAACAGTGTGCTTATATCAGTGGCGATGCTGGCTCCATGACCAGTGAAGAGCGTTGGCTTGGTTTCTCTTCAAAGTTGCAAGAACTCGGCTCCCCATCACCAACCTTTATCCAAGCCAAGTACAGCTTTGAAGCAGGCTTAGAAGCAGCGAAAGCGATCTTGTCGCACACTAGCAAACCCGATGCAATTTTTTGTGCAAACGACATCCTCGCCATGGGTGTGATGGATGGCTTGCGACAAGCCGGAACAAAGATCCCCCAAGACTTCTCTGTGATGGGTGTAGATAACATTCCGATGTCTGCATGGCCGAGCTATGATTTGACCACCATTGCTCAACCAGTCGACAAAATTGTTAAACGAGCGGTTGAAGACTTGATGAATCGAATCAACGGCAACCTGGATGCAACTGGCGAATACCTTTTCGAGCAAGGCACCTTGATCGAACGTAGTAGCACCATTTAATAAATCCATTTTTATTCATTCTTCATAAACAAAATGCCTTGCTTTCGAGTAAGGCATTTTCTGTGATCGCGATTAAATTTTCACCAATCGTTATTTAATTCCTCATCAATTCATCAATCTTGTTATTGACTTGTTACTTTAATGTTTTATTTTGGATTCGTATGCAAAATGGATATGAATTGCTCAACTAATTTATAAAAACATAAAAAGTTGTGTGACTTGCCGACGAATGCCAATGGCAGGTCATACTAGAAACAAGGAAGAACGATGAAGAAAGCAATCCTTACTTCACTTACCGCACTGGGGCTTGCATTTAGCAGTATGAATACGTTTGCAACCAGTGTTATTCGTCTTGCTCATGACAGTCAAGAAACCTCTCCCGTACACAAAGCAATGCTCTATTTCGAACAACAAGTGGAAGCTCGCTCAAACGGTGAGATAGAAGTTGAAATCTATCCGGCAAGACAACTAGGCGATGTGCGTGAGACGACTGAACTCGTACAGCAAGGCAACTTACAAATGACGTTTGGTGCGTCAGTTTTACTCTCTCCCTATGTCCCAGAGTTTAACGTGCTGGACGTGTTCTACCTTTTTGATAGTGAAGAACAAGCCCACAAAGCACTCGACAGTGAGAAGATCGGACAGCCATTGCTAAGCGCTATGGAGTCAAAAGGCTTCCATGGTCTTGGCTTTATGGAGGTCGGCTTTCGTAGCGTGACCAACAACAAACAGCCAATTGATAGTATTGAGGACCTGAAAGGGCTAAAGATTCGCTCGGCATCTAACCCCACTCAAATAAGCGCGTGGAAATCTATTGGTACTGCGCCAACACCTCTGTCTTGGGGAGAAATTTTCACCTCGTTACAACAAGGCCTGATTAACGCTCAAGAAAGTGCTATCTACTCTATTTATGCCGAACGTTTTTACGAGGCACAAAAGTACCTCTCTTTAACTAACCATATATACACCAACTACGTGTTGTTCATGAACAAATCGTTTTGGGATTCACTGCCGGCCGAACAACAAGCGCTGATCAGTGAAGTAAGCAAAGAAACCATCGCAAAACAGCGTGAGCTCGCCGCTAAGCAAAACCAAGAAGTAATCAAAGAGCTCGAAGCAAAAGGCATGACGGTTAACATCGTCCCAGACGAGGTACGCAGCATCATGAAAGAAAAAATGAATGCAGCCGTGTACCAAGATCTGCGTAGCAAGACAGGTGAAGACTTGTTTGACAACGTGATTGCCGGGATAGAACGCCTATAACTCCCACTCTTTTGTACGATCTGGAAACAGGTCGTACTTTCCGTTTTGGAGGTGAATATGAAGTGGTTTCGCTTACTAGACAAATACCTAGAACCTACCCTTATCGTTATCGCGATCTCGACGATGACAACTTTACTGTGCTTGCAAATCGCCCTACGCCTGTTCGATGCAACGATCGCGTGGGCTGAAGAGCTGGCTCGTTATTTATTCGTATGGGCGATGTACCTGAGCATCAGCTACTGTATCCGAGATGATCGACACATCCGCATTCGTGTGTTCATCGATAAACTTCCGGGCAATTGGACGCAATTCAGTTTGATTGTCTCTGATCTTATCTACCTTGCCTTTAGTGCAACTGTCGCCTGGTTTGGATTTAAGGTTATAAACCGCAGCCTGCAACTCGGTCAGATTGCACCCGCAATGGAAATTCCTATTGCATGTTTGTATGCCTCTGTTTTAGTTTGCGCAATCTTAAGCTGCGTGCGCTTGGTAACCAGCATTTATCAACGTGTGAACGCGTGCTCCACCAGCAATGAACGAGTTCGCTTTTCTCGCCAACGCTATCGCCATATCAAAGCAAAGTACCGTACTTCTAACCGACTATTGGAGTTTAACGCATGACGTCTGCACTTTTGTTTGGCAGCTTTGGTCTGCTTCTGCTCATTGGCGTTCCGGTCGGTATTGCTCTGGCGGCAGCCAGTATGGTCGCGATACTCAGTCTGCCGTTTCTTAACATCGAGTTTTTAGTCCAAGGAATGGTAACAGGGCTCGACTCTTTCCCTCTCCTCGCCGTCGTTCTTTTTACCTTAGCAGGTAACCTTATGAGCCAAGGAGGGATCTCAAAACGATTATTGCATGTGGCGGAGGTCTTCTTTGGCCACTTTACTGGCGGGCTTGGCATCGTGGCCATTGTGGCGTGTATGTTCTTCGCTTCCATCTCTGGTACAGGGTCTGCCACTGTTGCCGCTATCGGCCTGACGATGATTCCCTCGATGGTGAAGAAAGGCTACGACCGCAGCTTTGCAGGTGCTTTAATCGCTTCCTCCGGCGGAATTGGCGTCATTATTCCACCCTCTGTGGTGATGATCGTCTACGCGATCACTGCTGAAGTCTCCGTCACTAAGATGTTCATGGCGGGCATCATTCCTGGCTTGGTCGTCGGTATGGTATTGATCGGCTACTGTCTAATTGTCTCAAAAATGCGGGGCTACACAGGTAACGAACGCAAAGCGACTTGGGCAGAGCGTCTTGCTGCGCTAAAAGAAGCCAGCTGGGCAATGCTACTCCCCGTGATCATTCTCGGCGGTATCTATTCCGGTATCTTCACACCTACCGAATCAGCCGCCATTGGTGTGCTCTATGGCTTATTCTTTGGCATGTTTGTTTATAAAGAGCTCAAACCAGCGCAAGTGGTGAAAATCATTCTAGAGTCGTCACTGTTAGTTGGCGCAGTGCTCGTTATTGTGGGTGCGTCCGTGACGTTTGGCCGCATATTGACCCTAGAACGTCTACCGACCGAGATCGCTCAGTTCATTCTATCGATTACCGAAAACAAACTGCTGATACTGCTTTGCATCAATGTTCTGTTGTTGCTTGTCGGTACCTTCATGGAAACGCTGGCGGCCATTGTTATTCTCACACCAATTCTGCTACCCATTACGTCAGCACTCGGCATGGACCCCGTTCATTTTGGTATCGTGATGATCGTGAACTTGGCCATTGGCTTTGTTACGCCTCCTCTGGGTGCCAACCTGTTTATGGCAAGTCAGGTAGGCAAAGTACCGATAGAGTCGCTCTCTAAAGCCATCATGGGTTGGATTGGTGCAATGATAGTGGCGTTGATGTTGATTACCTTCATCCCTGCCATCTCGCTATCGTTACCTGCGCTTTTATCCTGATCGTTGCACTCATAGAGCGCTTATGACTGTTATAGCCACTAGATAAATACCTTTCTAGTGGCTTATTCGTTATCTACTTCCGATTTAATAAAAAAGCCTTTAAGCATTCGTATGCAAAAGGAAAATTTGAAAGATATAAGTATAATTGACACCAAAATAACTGAATATTAGCGATAAAGTCTATTTGGGTGCCTTGATCTGCATGATTATCAGTTTTGGCTTAATCATTTGTTTCCATTCAAACAGATAAAAATAAATTAAGCGATTAAAAACAATAAGATATTAGAAAATTCATACAAAAAACTTTGACCTCCTTTCTTATTAACACGTCTCGATAAGAGATAGCTTCCATCTCTCCTGTACTTTTTTAGTTTATTTTCCGCTCAATTGTTAAAAATCCGATCATCAGCACGCTATTTAAACAATCGAAAAACAATCCGTTGACAAAATGGCAACATGATATATTTTGAATACGTAATCAAAACATAATTATTCAATTACGGAGGTGATTTATGGCCATGGTTGGCTTCGATGAAAAGTGGCGTGACTTTCCCGACTACATTCTTGGTATCACAAAAGAGATTTGGGAAGACCGAGGTTTAAACACCTTAGAACACTACTACTCTCCCGACATTGTTGTGCGTACTCCACTCTCTATCGTTCAAGGAAACGAAGGGGTGATCAGTGCAACAATGGCGACACTGGCCGAGTTTCCCGATCGCACGCTATATGGCGAAGACGTCATTTGGTCAGGCACCCCGGAACAAGGCATGCTTTCTTCTCATCGAATCATCTCTACTGCAACACACAGTGGCAACGGCTTCTATGGGCAAGCTTCGAACCGCAAGCTTCGTTTCCGTATTATCGCAGATTGCCATGCTATCAATAACCAAATCAATGACGAATGGTTGGTTCGCGATCAAGCCGATATCGCGAAACAACTGGGCATGACGTCAGAAGAGTTTGCACGCCAACAAATCGAATTTGAAGGTGGCGTGGAATCAAGCCCATTTCCGTTCACTCCTGAAGTCGACATTCCTGGACCTTATTTGGGCGTAGGCAACGACAACGAATATGGTCAGCGCTACGAAGCAATTCTCAGAAGCCTTATGAATGCCGAGTTCTCTATAGTACCGAAAGAGTACGACCGCGCTTGCATCGGCGAATACACTGGCGGTCAAACTGCCCTATCACACTCGGAAGTCGATCATTTTTGGATGGCACTTCGTGCGTCTTTCCCAAATGCTCAATTTACCGTTCACCATCGTATTGGCCGAGATGACGACATGATGTCACCACGCGCTGCAATTCGATGGTCTTTGCACGGTAAGCATGAGGGATATGGGATGTTTGGTAAACCTTCAGGAAAAGAGGTTTACATCATGGGGATCAGCCACGCTGAGTTTGGCCCTTGGGGTCTTCGTCGCGAATTCACTTTGTTTGACGAGACCGCAATCTGGAAGCAAATCCTGCTTCAGCAAGGCTAACGGCTGACTAAACACTATTTATTAAAATCACAGACAGTAAGGAAGCAACATGTCACTCAACATCATCGAACAGTTCTACCAGAACTACTTCAAAGCCGCAGACATCGAGCAAAAACAGGCCGCTCTGCAAACTTTGAACCCTGACGTAAAATGGTGCGTGGCGCACCCTGTGAACGATCTTAATGGCCCAGATGCAACCCACGAATCTTTCCTCTCACCACTTGTTAATGCTTTGCCTGACGCCGAGCGCCGACCAATAATTGTGATGCACGGCGAATACGAAGGTCGCACTTGGTACAACTCTACCGGCTATTTTATCGGTACATTTGAACAACCACTGTTTGGCATCCCAGCAACAGGGAAAACACTCTACTTGCGTTACACCGAAATGGTGTGTGTGGAGAACGACCAAATCACCGAATCTTACATGATCCCAGACTTCATCGACGCGATGAATCAAGCAGGCTGCAACCCTCTTCGTAAAAGCTTAGGTCACGATGGCTTGGTCCCTTCTCCTGCGACTTCTAATGGTATCCAACATTCTGTTGTGTCTTTGGAAGAAAGTGAAAAGAGCGCCCAGCTGGTTGAAGATATGCTGTCTTGCTTGGGTCGTTTTGATGGCAAAGATCTTTTCTCGATGGATCTTGAAAACTACTGGCACAATGACTTCATGTGGTACGGCCCTGCTGGTATTGGTACTACGCGCGGTATCAAAGGTTTCCGTAACCACCATCAAGCGCCATTTGTGTTTGCCTTCCCTGACCGAAGTGTCGATATTGAGGTCAATTTTTTGGCCCAAAATGACTACGTATCCACAGGTGGTTGGCCACATATGCATGGTACTCACACTGGTCACAGTGGCTGGCTCGGTCTTGCCCCAACCGGAAAACACATCGAACTTCGCGTTATGGACATTTGGCGACGCGAAGGCGATTTACTGAAGGAAAACTGGGTGGCGATCGACATCGTTCATATCCTGCTGCAACTTGGCTATGACGTGTTTGCACAAATGAAAGAACAGTTAGAAGGACCTAATTATGCATGAGTTTGGCGCACTTAACTGGAGCATCCTTGGTGGATACATAGCCCTAACGCTAGTATTGGGTGCGGTGATTGGTAAGCGAGTAACTTCAGCTAGCCAATTCGCTTTGGGTGATAAGAGCATCCCTTGGTGGGCGATCGGTATTTCTGTCGTTTGTACTTACGTGAGTGCCATGTCGTTCCTTGGCGGGCCAGCTTGGTCTTACAAAGAAGGCCTGTCGGTTATCGCGATTCACCTCAATTATCCGCTGGTGATCTTCTTCATCGTGGCTGTGTTTATGCCGTTTTTCTACAACAACGGTTTAACCTCTATCTACGAGTATCAAGAACGACGCTTCGGTAAGGCTTCACGACTGACTTTGTCGTTTATCTTCCTTATCAAACAAGCATTGAGCTCGGCAGCCGTACTCTATGCGACAGCAATGATTTTAGAGTTCATTACTGGTATCGACGTGATGTACTGCATCATGATCGTCACTGCAATTGCCCTTATCTACACCGTAATGGGCGGTATCGCGGCTGTCATTTGGACCGATGTGATTCAAGCAGTAATCTTATTTATTGGCGCATTCATCATCATTGAAGCCGTTTGGAATGGCATGCCTGCTCCAATGACGGAGGTCATGGCAGAACTCAAAGCGAAAGGAATGACCGATGCCCTACAGACAAGTTTTGACCTAAGCCAAGTAACGACGGTATGGGCTGGTGTTATCGCAATGACGATGTTCCACACCACCGTGTATGGCGGTAACCAGATGATGGTACAACGATGTATGGCCGCGAAAAACATGGGCGATGCGAAAAAGGCAATGCTGATGATGGGCTACGTGGCCTTCTTTATTTACTTTGTCTTTATCTTGCTTGGCGTCCTGTTCAACGCTTATTACGACGGTAAAGAGTTCGAAAACGGCAACACCATCATTCTTCATTATGCGAGTGAATATGGAATGCCAGGCTTGATGGGCATCATTGCCGCTGCGATTCTGGCGGCAAGTATGTCGAGTCTCGATTCCGCATTTAACTCAATGGCGACCGTTTCTGTGGCTGACTTTTACAAACGCTTCTACAAGCAAAACGAGTCGGAAGAGCATTACTTAAAGGTATCGCGTTTCTTCACGGTGGCGTGGGCGATTTTGGTCATCATTCCAGCGATCATGTTTGCCACCAGCACAGGCTCGGTACTGGAAGTGCTGAGTAAGGCAGGCTCTTACTTTGTCGGTGCGAGCTTCTGTATGTTCGTCCTTGGTTTCTACTCAAAACACATTACGGAAAAAGGCTTGTTAATTGGCGTTGCTGCTAGCTTCTTGGTGATTTGGTATGTAGCCGTTGCGACCGATATTGCGTGGCCTTGGTATTGCGTGATTGGCGTCCTTGTGAATGCCGTTGTCGCTTACATTGCTAGCCTTCTCCTGACGGGTAAACAAGATGAAATGCATCTTTACACAGTGAAAGGCCAGCAAGCGGAATATGCTCGTCTAAATAAACCAATCAAGGAAGATGGTTGGTATGTCGTTCCCGGCAAAATCGATGCTCCATGTTATGGTTTACTAGTGATGTTTGTATTCTCTCTCGTGATGCTTTGGGGGATCAACGCGTTTACCGACAACGCTCCTATGCTGATTAACTTTATGCGTGGCTGCTCTATTCTTGTCGCTACCGCTTGCATCGGATACATGGGGTATTCACTCCTCTCCCCGAAACGTAAAGTTGCAGTCAAACAAGCAAATTAATCTTCTTTACGTAGATACTGTACGTCCAACAAACGGACAGTATCTACGCACTAGCTCTAGTGCTAGCTCAAAGCAAATCGAATGGGTTAACCCACATTTTGCTTTTTAATACTCCAAAGCCATTATTCTACTTAGGATACCCGTTAGAACATTTATGAATACGTACCTATTTATGCTAGTCTTATGACCTCAATTACTGGCAACTAAGTTTTATTCATGAAATCAATTAAACACGTAGTCACATCAAAAGATGTGGCAAAGATGGCAGGCGTCTCTCAATCTACTGTATCGCGCGTGTTTGTTCCGGGTAGCTCAGTATCCGAAAAGACCAAGCAAAAAGTCTTTGAAGCGGCTAAAGCCCTTAACTACCGCCCTAACGCCTTTGCACGTAGCCTGACCACAAACGAATCGAAATTGATAGGTTTGGTGTTTCCTGATGCGGATTACCCTATCCATATGAAAACACTGCAATTAATTTCCAGTGAGTTACAGAAAAAAGGTTATTCTGCCGTATTGATTCCATGGCAAGTGGATGAAGAAGAGGGTCACTCAATCCCAAATATCTTCCAGTATCGCGTCGATGGTGTCATTGCCGCTTCTGCAACCTTCAATAAGTCCCTTTATGAAGAATGTGAAGAGTTTAATATCCCAATTGTTCAATACGCACGAGTTGTTGAAGGTACTAGGAGTAGCTACGTTATCAGTGACAACTACGAAGCAGGCCAACAAGCCGCGCAACTTCTGCACAAAAGTGGCGTGAAGAACGCGGTTTATTTGACGGGAGAAGTGCCAACCTTTACGAATGACGAACGTCAAAGCGGCTTCTGCTCTGAATTTGAAGACCTAACCGGCAAGACGCCACGCATCATTGAAGCCAGCTATGACTACGCGAGCTCACTTGATAAAGTCCGTGCCATACTGGCAGACAAAAATCGGCCTGAAGCGGTGTTCTGTGCAACCGATAACCTTGCTATGGCGGTCATGGATATCGCCCGTATAGAATGCGGGTTGAGCATTCCTCAAGACTTACAAGTCATTGGCTTTGATAATATTCCTCAGACAGAATGGTTAAGCTATCAATTAACCACATTCCGCCAGGATTTCCGTCGCCTCGCTCGCGAGTGCGTGAAGATCATTGTTGATCAAATTAATACGAAAAACGGAAGCCTAGTAAAAATGATGGTGCCAGTGAAGTTAATCGAGCGACAGACAACAAAAGCTTAAATAGCTATAGCCAGCCATTCGGTTGGCTTTTTTATTTGCCTCTGACTCCCAAACGGCTCATTTAGTGTTGTCAGCATTAATGAACTCATGTATATTTATGAGCCATTACACTATATGAACCAAACAAAAAAAGGCTCATAATCCTTATGACCACGTATCTTTACACTCGTTATTCGCCAAAAAATCGAGTTTACCAAGAGCACCTCAATACTCTAAAAGCTTTTGCGCCCGAAGCTCAGCATTTTGAGGATAAGGTTCGTGGTTGCATGCCTCCAACCGAGAGAGAGGCATTCTTACAACTGCTCGATTCCGTCAGAACTGGGGATACGATTGTGCTCTGGTGGCTGACCGCATTTGGTCGCGACTTTAGTCAAGCATTGAACACAATAAAAATGCTACTCGATAAAGGGGTAACATTGAAAACCGTATGTGAATCAATAACTTTTGAGCCAGGTTCTGTTCAAACTCAAACACTACTCACAGTGTTATCTGGATATGGGAAAGTGCAGACTGAACATCGCCTGTTTGCCGCAGAGCAAGGGCGACAGGCCATTAAAGAGCAGCCAGAATTATGGAAACAGAAGTTTCGCGGCCGCCCCGCAAACAAAACCAAACACCAACAGATCGCAACGTTGCTGCTAGAAGGCTACACATTGCAAAACGTAGCAGAGCAATGCGAAGTCAGTCTATCGACTGTGAAGCGGGTCAAAGCAAAGCTAAATGAAGTGGATGACGAAGGCGGCTTAAGATCACGACGCCAAAAAGGTTGTTTGAATGGAGACCAGTCATGAGTCGCCCAATCAACTTTCATACTATACTACTAGCCTGTCTTATTATTAGCGTTGGCCAGTTGAGCATGGGGCTAGTCATGCCCTCTTTGCCATGGATAGCAAAAGACTTTTCCATCTCCCTCGACCAAGCTCAACTACTTGTGAGTATTTATTTGCTCGGCTTTGGCCCCTCTCAATTTATCTACGGGCCAGTGTCAGATGCTTTAGGACGAAAAAGAGTATTACTTACCGGTTTACTCATCGCGATGTCTGGTCTGCTGATGATTATTTTCTTCAGTGACACATTTACAGGGATGGTGATGGGGCGCTTTTTACAAGGGTTAGGTACAGGATGCTGCGCGGTACTCGCGAGGGCGTCGACTCGAGATAGATTTAGCGGGGATGAACTCCCAGTGGCAATGTCTTACATCGCCATGGCGGCTTCAATCACGCCACTTATTGCACCTGTGATTGGCGGCTTTATCAACTTCCACTTCGGTTGGAGTATGGTGTTTATTTCTCTATTGGGCTATGTCTCGCTGGCCTGGGTAATCATCGCCTTTAAGTTCACAGAAACCATCACAAAACGTTCTGTCATTCCGTCACCCCGAAAAATGTCACTCCAATACAAGAGCTTACTTACGTCTCGTTACTTTATGAGTTTCGCCAGTATCAGTTGGTTAAACTTCAGCTTAATGATTACGACAGTCTCTGTGATGCCATTTATCATGCAAGATCAAATTGGCATGACCTCCGCTCAATACGCGATGTGGGCGCTCATTCCCGCTTTGGGTATGTTATGTGGTACCACGATTTGTAACCGAGTAAGGCCAATTATTGGCAATAAAAAAATGCTGCTTTGCACCCCATTTCTTCACCTCGCTGCCGCAATATGGTTATTTTTCTGCCCTGTTGAGCCTCTATTTCTGATGCTAGGACAGCTATTAATGATCTTGGGTAATGGTATTGCCCTACCTTGTGCACAAGCGATGGTAATGCAACCTTATAAAAAGCAAGCAGGTGCCGCAGCGGCAATGTCTGGTGGTGGACAAATGGTCGTCTCCTCATTGGTCAGCTTAACTCTGGTGCAGCTTGGATTGAGTCAAGCATGGCATCTAGCGATCGTTATCGTAATATTTGCATCGCTTACCTTCACCAACATTCAACGTGGCTTCAGTACAGAGCAACCTTCAGAACAATAACAAAAAACATACTATTGTCCTTATAGCTACAACAAATCGTATAAACTTAAATTTAGGAAAAGTTGGCGGATACTAACATGATGTTGCATTTAAGAATTGGCGCCTTAACACTCTCCACATTGATATCCGCTGGCACTGATGCGAGCGCCAACGAGAACTGGCAGTTCGAGAGTGACAAGGATGGAATCACAATTTACTCCCGAGAACATAGTGACGGTTTAGTTGAGATCCGTGCCCGGATGTTCACACCCACCAGCTATGGTGCATTTTTAACGCTACTGGAAGACAGTGACAATATCCCGAACTGGATTGACAATGCCAGTCATAGCCGGGTTTTAAATCAGATATCGGCCACCGAGAACATCGTTTACACCCAGTTTAAAGCACCATGGCCTGCCAAAAATCGGGATATGGTCACCTACTCAAAGTACTGGGTCGATGAGCTGGGATTCACCATAGAAATCAAAAGCGCACCTGACTCATATCTTGCTGAACAAAATGGTTATGTTCGAATTCGCTCGGTTGATGCGACTTGGGAGTTACAAAAACTCACGAACGATACAACACTCGTGGAATACAAGGCGTTTGCTGACCCCGGAGGTCTATTGCCAAACTGGCTGATCAACAAACTCTCAAAAGAAAGTGCATGGGCGACATTTAGTAATTTAAGAAAAGAGTTACCTGAATATCAGCAATACTCTCATCCTCAAATAGATGAGTAAGCGTCGCTCTTCCCACTCGCTTTTTAATACGGTACATAATAACAAAAGGCGGCATATGCCGCCTTTTTCTACTCAATGTGTTACTGTTGTGCAACCGTTACAGGTTTAGTTGCACCACGGTAATCAAACTCAAAACCAATACCTTGGTCTGTCACGTCCATCGTCATACCACCAACAAGCTCGCCTTGTAAGCTTTTGACAACATCATCCGGAACCGGCTCCCCAGTGATTGACGACGCACTCTCTAGCACTTCCAAAATACGCTCTGAATCAAAATCAAAGCTGAACAAGCCATTTGGAGAAAGTGATTGCGCCATCACTTCTTTGCTTGCTTCCGCAGCACTATCACCACTGTAAAGGGTGAAATGGTTTTCGTTTAGACGAGCAAACACGTCCACCTTCATGCCAGTATGCATTTCTAATAGCTCACTGACATTAACAGGTTGGTTATCCGGTTGAATTTGCAATTGAGCAAGTTCAGGAACGAACATTTGCGCAGTTTGAATAAGCATCATTGGATCATTGGCAGAAAGAGACAACATACCATCTAGCTGGCTAAATACTTCACCATGCTGAGCATTAGTATCTACTTTGATATCAAACATTTGCAGGCTTAACCCTTTCAGGCCGTTAACCATGCCTGACCCCATGCTTACAGCGGCTGCTGGATTCTGGCCGCCTATCTCTTGCTGCATTTGTGTCAATAAAGAGCATTGGTATTGAGGCTGAGTCAAGTCAGCCCAAATCTGACCAATCGATGGCGCTAGCGTATTAATGTCTAAGCCAAGCGCCATACTAAAGAAACTCTTATCACTTTTAGACTCTGCCAATACACCACGAATCGACTTGAGCGCATCTAGAATCACTTTATTGTTGGACTCAACAACAAAAGAACCTTTAATGAACGCCTGATCGCCTTTCATCTTGTATTCTGCAAACGCGACGGACTGAGGCCAGTTTTCTGCAACTTGAGTAAGCTCAGTATGGCAGGCTGGTGAACGCATTTCCTCAATAGTTGGTTCAGGATCTATTGCATCCAACGTGCTGATTTGACGAGCAAACATATTGCCATCTTTCGTCGTCAAACCTTTAATCACTTCGCGATGATCAAAGTAACCAAAAGAGTTGTTGTTTTCACCGTATTTGGCTTGCAACGCCTCAAGGCGTCCACTGTCAGCAATATTTTGACTTGGTGCTTCAAGCCCTAATGCCATTTTAATCGGGTTTTGAACGCCCAGTTGCGGAACATCAACCGTTAACGTAAGCACGTTATCAACCACGGCTACAACCAAGCCAATACCTTCCTGCGGGTCAATTGAATCAGTCATCTCGTAACGACGATACTCGACGTCACCAAGCTTAACCAACTCATGCTTAGCGCCGCTCATCTGCTCTTCATGATCCAGTGTTTTCCATAACGCGGCAGGGTCTTCAATATCCACTTTGTACACCGGTACCATACCAATTGTGTACAACACAGGATTAATGTTTTCCCCGGTGCCCAAATAAGCTTTTAATGTTTCTGGCGACGCAGCACTCTCTAGGTACCCATCGAATAAGTTAACTGCAAACTGCTGTTGTGGAGACAGTGGTTCATCGGCAAAAAGTTCTGCAATCGAGCCTTGATTCGCCGTACCGAATGCGTTCATGTATTTATAATGGTTAAAAGGTTCAGTCTGATACGTCACCATAAGTGAATCTGCAGGAACTTGCGTTAACAGTGAGCCTGCATCACTTGTGGTAGTATTGTTTTGGTACAGGTAGCCAGCGCCCCCTGCAGCTGCGACCACTGCTGTAGCCAATAGTAGTTTTTTCACGACCAACTCCGTTGTCATAGTTATGTGTTCCTAAACGAAATGTAACGCTTAGGTTTAAAGCCAATGAATAGTGCTTTATATCAACCGCTATCATAAACAAGTTATCGATGTAATGAATGTCGGTTTGATAAATTATCCAACATTTATAAGGCAAACCGTGAAGTAAGTTGAATTGCGTGCGGATGCTATTGGCAATATTCACAATCCAATTTCTCGGATAACCGCCTTAAAAATCATAATATTCAGTTAAATGAAGCGATTTGGAGTAATTACGACCAAAATCAGCAGAATATTAAATCTTTATTGAGTCTTTTATCTAATATCTGAAAACGCCTCACGACCTGACACTTCTTTCCAATTTGCCTCTGGCAGTCCCTACTCGTTTTCCTTACATTCCTACTAACTCAGTGACGAGACGTATACCAAATACGAGCAATAGAAGACGATGAAAGACCAGTTGACGATCTCTATATCAACTATCAATGGCTCAAGACATTGGTACTTCAGTAAAAGGATGCAACGCAACATAAAAACGTTTTTCGTTTTTTTTGTTGTTGCTCTGGCCGCGACCGTAATCTTAATTCATCACTTGTACACTCGCGTTGATAATGCAGCGTTAAAACAAGCTGAATTGACAGAGCATTCACGCACCATGGGTGAAGAGCTCAGCACACTGAAAACACTTAAATCAGAGCTAGAAAATGACCTTTCAGAACGGGAAGAACGGGTACAACTTGTTTCGGAACGTTTGGGGGAATTAGAGAAAGTGCTTGGGGTTGGGGAACATACCTCGACAAATAACTTGGATGCTAGGCTCGATGCAGCAGCGATAACCTCAAACGTTCGCATGGTGTTATTAAACCAAATACCAAGTGGCTCTCCAGTCGGCAACGTACGACTATCTTCCGGATTCGGTAAGCGTATCCATCCGGTGACAAAAGTTGCCAAGATGCATCGTGGGCTCGATTTTGCCGTAAATATCGGCACCAAAATTTATGCCCCTGCCGATGGGGTAGTGGAAGTCACCCGCCGCAGTAATAAAGGCTCTGGTAACTTCCTCAGGCTACAACATTCTTTCGGTTTTTCGAGTTCTTATTCGCACTTGAAAGCGTTCAAAGTAAAAAGTGGTCAGTTCGTCAAAAAAGGGCAGCTGATTGCAATTTCCGGCAACAGTGGGCTCTCTTCTGGCCCTCACCTGCATTACGAGGTGCGATTTGTTGGGCGAGCACTGAATCCGAAACCATTTGTCGATTGGAGCCTTAATGATTTCGAAGACATTTTTACTAAGGAGCGAAGAATACGATGGGAATCTTTAATCAAAACAGTGGAACAACGAGTAGCTCAGCAGCTTCAACTCTCATCGCCAAAGGCTGTTCTCTTAGCGGAGAACTCAAAGTAGAAAACGATGTCCAGATTGATGGCATCGTCGATGGTCAAATTAACGTGGAAGGCACTCTCGTTGTCGCAGAAAGCGGGCGAGTAAACGGTGAAATTTACGCTAAACAGCTGATCATTAACGGCATGATGGACGGAAACTGTCACGCAGAACACATTCAAGTGCTTGCCAAGGGACGCGTAAGCGGTAGGATCTGGAGCAATAACCTCAGCATTGAACCTGGTGGCAAATTCTTTGGTGAAGCAGCCGAATTACCTGAAAAGGAAGTGGTAACGTTAAAGGGTAAGGCTCAAGACAGTGCGAACACAAAAGAAAACAACACCAACAATGAAAAGCGACTTGCGCGTAAATCAGCATAAAACGCTCTGATTAAAGTGCTTAAAAAGACGGCTTTCACGCCGTCTTTTTTATTACTATTGCCACGATTTTCGTCAGAAACTACGTGATTATTCGGCCGGATTTAAAACCATCACCGAGCGTTTTGCTTGTGGACCAAAAGCTGATTTTGCATGCGCTTTCACTTCATCTAACGTCACACTCTTAGCCACTTTCTCAACGTCAAGCAACACATCGACGCCGTAATCATGCACCAAATAACGAGTATATGCCCATGATCTCTGTGCTGGGTTGTCATCCAATCCTTGCATCGCGACTGCCAGTTGTTTCGCGGCCGTATCCACTTCTTTTTGGGTAATATTTGACGCTAAACCATCAAACACTTTGCCCAGTTTACTCTCTAAAAGTGCCACGTCTTCGGGCTCAACTTGAGACTCCAAGAGCCAATCAGAGATGGGTTCGCGATCTTGTGTCATGGTGTAAATGCTCGGGCTGTAATCAAGGCTAGACTCTTCTCGCACAATATCCAAAACACGTGCATTACTAATACGTTGCAAAATATCTTCGATAACCGTGTCTCTTGCCGTACGTTGGTAATCGCTCGTATTAGTCAAACGCATTACATACAACGATGAAGGTTCATGCCCATCCGAAACCACAGTTCGCTCCGGCACTTCCGGGTTAAACGCAACGTGATAATCAATCGAACGACTCGGTTTCATTTCGATAGAGGCCACATATTTACGCAAAAGTGGTGTAATTTCTTCCGGCTCTACGTTTGCAACAATAACCATCTTAAAACCATCATTGGTTTTGAAAAGTTGCTCATGCACCGCTAGTATCTGCTCGGAAGTCACTTGTTCAACATCATCACTGGACACTATACGATGACGACTACCCGGCAAATAAGAATTGCCGTTTGCTTTTTGAATCAGTTTTCCCATCGGTGATTCAAAAAAAGCGCCGCTCTGCTGTTTAAACTCTTGCTTCGCTGCCGCCATCTGGCGCTCGTCGACTTTAATCTCCGTCGCTAGGTTGTATAGTCCATTCAAAGCATCAGTTAGGTGCGTATTTGGCGCCGTAATTTGCGCTCCGTGACTGGTCGCATCAAGCATCGCGCCAAGCGCAATGTTGTTTTTGCGTAAGTAGCTATCTAGCTCTGAACCAGAAAATGCCCCTAACCCACTGCGTATTGCCGTTGTTGCTGCGATTTCATAAGCGGCATACAACGTCGGATCAACAGCGGCTTTACCACCTTGACTCGCATAATAAATATACGCTCGACCACCCGCTTTAGTATCTTTTTGGAACCACACTTCGACACCGTTTGATAGCGTATAGACTTGAAAACCACCCGCTTCCTGACGCATGCTCGTGATGCTGCCTTCCTGGGTAGGCTTTAAGAATCCATCCACTTTGTCATACATCTCTAACGGTTTTTCGCCAGTTTGAAGATAGGCACTGTTTAGAGCGGCAAATACACCATTGAACTGTTCTGACGTTTCGCTTTTCCCCAAACCAATAAAAAAGCTTGGCTGCTGAGATAACAAGGCATCCAATTGTGTGTTAATGCTCTCTAAATTCTCGTTGTTGATGAATTCTGCCAAACTCTGGGCATAATTCTCTTTTGATTGGCTGACACTGTCTTGTCCAATTTGAAAAACACGTGCTTCTGCGTAACTGTTTGGCTTACGCTGACTCCAATCTGAATCAATATTTGCAAGTTCACCTTGCCAATTTGACATAACGCTATCTAACTCGGATTGAGTCGCACCATAATCTCTCAACGACGCCAAGGTACGAATGAAAGTCTGGTGCATTTGTTCGCGGCGATCTGGTGCAAACGAAATCCCTGCCGACATCATACGCTGATAGTTAGAGTAATAGGGCTCTGCATAAGCGTATTGAAAAGGTTCAGCGGCATCACTGAGTACACGGATCAAACGCTGTTGAATGAGTTGTGTTGCGACTTCATCACGCCACACTTCATGTTGTTGCTCAATCGTCGTACCGCCACTTAGACCACGCTCAATCACTAAATGAAGACTTGGTGATTCCATCGTGTTACTTGGCAAGATTCTGTTTTCGTTGTTCACTCGAATATCACGGCGCTTCTCTATTACCGTATCCGAGGTACTTTCCCAGTTCGAGAACTTGCTTTTGATAATCTTGGACAGTGAATCTATGTCGATATTACCGGTCACAATCAACTCGGCATTTTGTGGCTGGTACCACTTGTCGTAAAACGCCTTTAACTTACTCGAGGAAGCGTTTTGAATCGCTTCGCGAGTACCAATTGGGTCATGCTCACCATACATAGTGCCTTCAATCGAGGCTTGGTAAGCATGCATAGAAAAGGACTTATCATCCGGATTAGCACGTCGCCATTCCCCGAGAATCACCCCTTTTTCTTTCTCTACTTGCTCAGGAGCAAACTCAAGTCCGTTACCGATATCTCTCATCCACTTCAGGGCATCTTCTAGCTTCGTATTATTCGCAAGGTCAAGTTGGTAAGACGTTTGCTGATAACTGGTAAAAGCGTTGATATCAGCGCCAAAGCTACCACCAGATTGCTCGAAAAGTTTGACAACGTCGTTACCGGTAAAATGCTCACTACCATTAAACGCCATATGCTCAACAAAGTGAGCGTAACCCTTTTGAGAAGATGTTTCTTGGAATGAGCCGATATTCATCACCAAACGGACCGAGACTTCTTGGTCTTCTGTTGGATAAAGATGGTATTTCATACCGTTCGATAACTGGTCCACGTGCCAGTTGGCGTCAGGTTGAATCGGCGTCGACTGTTGTATCAGAGCACACCCTGACACTAATAACGCGGGGACTAACAATATACTGCGCATAACGATTGCCCATAACAATGATTAAGCTAATCAATATATATCCGGTGCTATAACCTTCACATTTTTAATGGATTGTCAGACACGCAAATGTGATAAAGATCACCATTTATTGAAATCAATTCTCATTTACAAAAATCGACAAATCCTTACTTTACAAATACATAAAAAATATCGTTCCAAATCCTTTTGCTTATTTGATGTAAAACTCAAATTCGCGACATGGAGTCAGTATTTATTTTGAGCAATAAAATATAATTATTGAACAGATTCGAATCTGACTTTCTGCTGCATATTCAACAGCACAGAGAGTACTGATGAGAATAAAAACACAACAACTATTATTCAAAGATCTACTATTCGCTTTATGTTCAAAAATCTATCACTAAAAAACAAACTGGCAATCTCTGCCAGTGCCGCCATCATTCTAGGGGGAGTGCTGGTAGAGGGGCTGTCTTTTCGAGATTCATTAAACAGGCTCGATGTCGAAGTCGCACAGCGACTAGAAAGCACTAGCGCATCTTACAATCAATACGTAAAGGACTGGCTACTCTCTAAAGAGCGCGCACTAACTTCACTCTCTTCTGATTCAGAGAAACGTTCTCTGGTTACGCATTTGAAACAAGTCCGAGACTCTGGCGCGTTCGATAACGTTTTCCTCGCTTACCCGGACGGGTCACAAGACAACGCTAATGGGGTGGTTTTGCCACCAGGTAATAACGATCCTCGCAAGTGGGGCTGGTACACCAACGCCATTGCCAATCCATCGAAAGTCTTTATGGATAACCCGACCGTTGCTGCTGCAACTGGTGCGAATGTGGTGTCGCTCGGTAAAGCCCTGCAATTGCATGGTCAAACCGTCGTTCTGGGTGCTGACGTAGAGATCGGTGATATCCTGAACAGTCTGAACCAAGTGATCCTACCGGGTGAAGGTTATATGTTTATTGCCAATGAACAGGGCAATATTTTCACTCATAACAACGGTAAACTGCTGAATCAACCGGTTAGCAAGCTAGGCCTCAACAACAACGACATTACGTCTGCCGCACGTTCAGGTACAGAGCGTCGCGTCTCTATTAACGGCACCGAATATGTGATTTACGCGCGCCACATAGAGGGTACCAAGCTCACAACAGTGACGGTGTTAGATCAAAACTCGTTGGTTGCCCCACTTTACGATGCTGTTTGGGATCAGATCATCGCAACCACCATCGTCGTCGTTATCTGCGTAGCTTTGTTTAATCTGCTATGTAACATCTTGTTCCGTCCGCTCTACAACGTTTCGAATGCGCTTGCACAAATCGCAAACGGTAGCGGCGACCTAACTCAACGCATCAAAGTAGAAAACCGTGACGAAGTTGGTGAGCTGGCTGAAAACTTCAACCAGTTCGTTGAAAGTTTGCAGCAACTTATTGGTCACATTCGTCACCAAGCGGAAGAACTGAGCCAACAATCGGAGCTGAGCACGAATCGCGCGAATCAATCGGTTTCCGATCTGAACCATCAGCAACAAGAAATCACGATGGTGGCGACCGCTGTGACTGAAATGGCATCGGCAACGCAAGAGATTGCAGCACATGCAGAGCAGACGGCTAAAGCCGCTCAAGACTCTTCAGCGAGCACACAAAATGGTCATGAGTTAGTGGTCAACTCCAAGTCATCCATCAACAATTTGTCTTCTGAAGTCAACCAAGCGAGCGTTGTCATCGGCGAGCTCAACCAGCACGCGCAAGACATCTCAACCGTACTATCAACGATTCGAGACATCGCAGAACAAACCAACTTACTGGCTCTGAATGCGGCGATTGAAGCGGCGCGTGCAGGTGAACAAGGTCGCGGTTTTGCCGTTGTTGCAGACGAGGTTCGCGTGCTATCACAACGCACACACACCTCAACCGAAGAGATTCGCTCGACGATCGAGACCTTGCAGCAAACCACACAACGCGCTGTGACCATCATGGATACAAGCTCTCAGCTCGCGCAAGGTTCGGTGGAAGATGCAGATCGCGCAGCACTGGCTCTGGATGAAATCAACGCGGCCGTTGCGCTGATCAGCGATATGGCAACGCAAATCGCGACCGCCGCCGAAGAGCAAACGCACGTAACCAATGAAATCACGCAAAATGTCACGTCCATTAAAGATGTGACCGATCACTTGGTAGTTGGTGCCGAAGAATCGATGAATCAATCTGCTGAGCTGAAATCGCAAGCTGAGGATCTCAACTCGAAAGTGGCGACGTTTAAACTGGCTTAAACGCCACATTAAGGACGCTCTTAAAAACAACAAACCCCGCTAGCAACTTTGTTACTAGCGGGGTTTGTTTTTATGGATCGACGTTTTTATTGCAGATAGCTTTCCAAAGACGTAAACCTACACCGCCACACACATCGGCGTGCCTGAGATTGGGTCATTAAATACTCTCGCTTGTAAATCAAACACCGATGACAACATGCCTTCTGTCATTACCTCTTGCGGTGTTCCCTGCGTGACTAACTGACCTTTTTCCAACACCACCAAATGATCGCAGTAACGGCACGCTTGGTTTAGATCGTGCAGCACTACGACCACTGTTTTGCCTTTGTCGTTCATCTGCCTCATGAGTTTCATCAGCTCAACTTGGTGAGAGAGATCCAAGTAAGTGGTTGGCTCATCAAGCATCACTACGTCGGTATCTTGCGCCATTACCATCGCAATCCACGCTCTTTGCCTTTGACCGCCAGACAACGATTCAACTGGCTTGTCAGCAAACTCAATCACGCCAGTATCTTGCATTGCTTGCTCGACCAAGGCTTTGTCTTGTTGACTTAACCTGCCCCAATGAGAGAGATAAGGCGAGCGGCCATATTCGACCAGTTTTCTGACGGTAATACCTTCAGGACTGACAAGAATCTGCGGCAGCAAAGACAACGAACGCGCCAAGCGTTTATCACCGTAGCTGCTTAGTGGTTTGTCGTCATACAACACTTGGCCAGAAGCAGGTTTATTGATGCGTACCAAGGTTTTTAATAGTGTCGATTTACCGCAACCATTTGGACCAACTAGTGCGGTAATTTTACCTTGAGGAATCGACAAAGAGAGATCTGGAATGATGGTCTGTTTGCCGTACGCGACGGATAAGTTCTGCGTTCGTAACATGCTTACCAACCTCTGTAACGATACAAAAGAAAAATGAAATATGGTGCGCCAATAACAGATGTTAGCACTCCCGCTGGTAGCTCAATTGGCGGCTGTAAGCCTCTCGCTAAACCATCGGCGCAAATCACCAACAAAGCGCCAAGGGTTGCAGCGGCTGGAATCAACAACTTGTGGTTGTGGCCAAACAGCAAACGCGCAAGATGCGGCGCAAGCAGGCCAACAAAGCTGATCGTGCCTGCCACAGACACACTGATGCTCGCCAATAGCACGGCAGCAATCAGCGCAAGAATTTGGATCTGTCTTGGTTTCGTGCCAAGTGTAGTGGCGCTTTCTTCTCCCAGTCCCATAACATCTAGCCGCCAAGCCAGCCAAAACGCCAATGGCAGTAGCAGCAATAAAGCACTCCAAATAAACGGCACTTGTTGCCAGTTTCGTCCCCACAAACTGCCGGTTAGCCATACCATCGCCGTGTTGATTTCAATAGGGTGCACAATCAGAAGAAAATCGATACCGCTGGCTAAAAATGCGCTGACAGCAACACCAATCAGCGCCAAACGTGCTGGTGTTGGTTTCGACCAGTAAGCCAGCACAGCAATAAAGCCAGCAGCAAGCAAGCCTCCCGCCATGGCGACCATCGGCAACATTGCCACTGGCGCATTCGGATACAGCACCAAACAAGCGGTAGCCGCCAGTCCTGCTCCGGCGCTTATCCCCATTAAATCTGGTGAGGCAAGTGGATTACGGATGACGCCTTGAACTAAAACGCCTGACAGCCCCAACCCAGCGCCCACGCCAATGGCGAGCAACATTCTCGGTAATCGATATTGGTGAATCACAAAGTCCGAGTCAGAGAAAGAAAACAGTAATGCAAAAACCTGTTGAGCCGACATGTTCGCCGCACCAACAAACAGCGTGAGAGAAGACGCAATCAGCAACAATCCAACTAATGCAAACAGTTTGGTTTGATTCATCATGATGATTTCCTCATTGCAATCGCGATAAAGCAAGGTGTGCCCAACAGCGCGGTAATCACGCCCACTGGCGTTTCAGCCGGAAAGGCAATCGCGCGTGATAAAGCATCTGACCACGTCACCAATGCCGCGCCACACAAGGCGGAAACCGGAATGAGAATGTGATAGTTGTGACCAACAATCGGGCGTACCAAGTGCGGCACTAACAACCCGACAAAGCCAATTGGTCCAGCAATCGCTACGCTAGTTCCTGCCAACAGCACAACCGCTAAACCACTGATTAATCGCGTAAGACGAATGTTACCACCCAACCCGACAGCAACTTCGTCCCCCAACGCGAGTAAATTTAAGTTTCGCGCTAAGCCCATGGCGAGCACCAAACCTAAAGTCGCAAAAGGCCACAGTTGCTGCCACTGCTCAGAATCTACCGCAGAGAGTGAGCCCGTTAACCAATGCAACACGCTGTAAGCCATGTCATCCGCCAAAATTACCGACGCACGAGTTAACCCTATCAGCAGTGCACTGATGGCAATGCCCGCTAGCACTAAACGCAATGGGTGAGAACGCGCGGAGAAAAAACCACCCAACAACATGACCGCACCACCACTTAGTAGCGCGCCGAGTACTGCGTTGATGATTGGGTTCAATTGACTAAAGAATGGTACGCCGATGGACGCCAAGGCCATAAAACAAGCCGCACCAGCATTAATGCCGAGAATGGATGGCGACGCCAAAGGGTTACGAGTCAATCCTTGCATCAGCACTCCGGATACCGCAAGCGAAGCGCCAATTAATAACCCAGCATAGGTACGAGGCGCACGCAGCGTCGCGAGGATTTGATGCAGCATATTGCCCTCATCAAACGCAAACCAATAGCTTGTCAGATCATTAACGCTCAAAGAAAAGTTGGACCAGCCAATCATTGAGGCTGCATAGCCTGAGAGCGTACACAACGCCATAGCACAGACAAACAAGCTCGCTTTCCAATGCGATTTGCTAACCGAAGACGCGCTTTCCGAGCTTATCGCCGCACTCATGAGCGCTCCAATAACGCTTCAAGATTGCGGGCAATTTCTTCCGCAGCCAACATGCCGCGATTTAACGACCACAGTTCAGGAGAAACCTCAACAAGTTGCTGTTTTTTTGCAGCAGTTAGCAACTTAAACAATGGATTTTTGCGCCACTCATCCACAATATTTGGTTGAGAGTAAAGTCCAACTAACAACCAATCAGGGTTGGTTTTTAGTAAAAGTTCGAAACTGGTTGGGATATACGCTTTTTGCTCAGATGGAGCCAGCGGGCTTTGAATGCCCAGCGTACTCAAAACGCCACCAGCGTAAGAAACCGGGCTATGCAGCCACATCCCTTTGTCAGAGACCACACCAAACTGAATGGTTTCTTGTGTTGCAAAATGCTGTTTGAACTCCGCCATTGTCTGTTTGTGCTGCTCAATGCGTTGTGTCATTTTCGCTTGTTTGCCAATTGCCACGCCGATTTTGTGTGCGGATTCGAGATTTTCTTGATATGTCTCACCACGGCTTTTTAACAGCAAAATTGGCGCAATTCGCTGCAAATCTTGATAAATCGCGCGATGACGTTCTGCATCAGCAATGATCAAATCCGGCTTGAGCACCGCAATCGCCTCTAAACTCGGTTGCGAGCGCATGCCGACCGATTGCCAAGGCTCAACCTTGGCACGAACAGCAGAAATGACTCGTGTGGCATCGTTGTCATCGGCGACGCCTACCGGTGAGACATCGACTGCCGCTAATGCATCGACAAACGAAAATTCTAAAACCACAATACGTTGAGGTATCGCTTCTAGCTCAAAAGTGCCTTGCTCATCTTGCACGCTGCGCACCTGAGAAAATGCGCTAAATGACATCAAAGCTGAGCTCAGTAGCATCAGCAAAACGGTTGAAAAGTGTTTGATCGTAAATTGTTTTTTATTTTTCATCTTGCTTTTTTCCAGTGCTAAGAGTTTTCCAGTACCTAAGATCGGCAAAGTCGCCAAGGTAAATTGGCGACTTTTCTTTTCAAACTCGGTGAACGAAACTCTTAAAACTGATAATTCAGATCCAGTGTGTAAGAGCGTCCCGGAGCTGGGTACCGACCAACTGGGCTTGTATCAATCCCGCGGAAGTAATACTCCTCGTCAAACAAGTTGTTCACCGCAACATTCATGCGTAACTTGCCTTTGTCGTCTTTGTATAAATCCGTGCCTAAGTTGAAGTTCCACACCATGTAAGACGGCACTTTGCCCGTTGCACCTGTTGCGTCTTCGTCACTAGTGTTGGCGTTATCAGTATACGAATCACTGAAGTAGAAGCCCGATAGCGTGGTGTCCATGCCGTAAAATGCGTAGGTTGCATCCCAACCAAGCTGATGCTTAGAGGTGTAAGGCAGTTGATTACCTTTATTCTCGCCCTCATCTTCAAGCGTAGCGTCGAGGTAGTTGTAACTTGCGCCCAAGCTCAGAGCAGGTAGAACTTCAGGCACGTAACGAGCAGAAAGCTCTAAACCTTGGTGAAGGGTTCTACCTATATTTTCAGACGTATTTGTCGCACTCCGCCATTGCAACTGATCCTTAAAGTCAATGCGATACAAAGCTGCATTGAAGCTTGTTGAATCTTGAACATACCGAACGCCCAATTCGTAGTTCCAAGCCAACTCACTGCTTTCCTCACCGACCCCTCGAACATTAACAAGCTGAGGAACGCGAAGAGATTTCTGGGCATTGGCATAGCTCAGCCATTGTTCATTCCAGTTATATGCGATCGTCACACCAGGCAATAATTCAGTCACCTTATTTCCAGATTCTTGCCCGCTGCCCAAATCTTTATAGGACATATCAACAAATTCATAACGAAGTCCGGGCGTGACTTTTAACGCACCATTAAACAACCCGACTTCGTTGCTCACATAGCCTGCGTACGCATCGGTATCAAGGTGCCAATTTCGCGGTACATTTGTGGCTCCGCCTGACACTGGTGTTTGTGTCACTTTATATTGAATGTCTTCATTAATGTAACGAGTCCCTATAATCCAGTTTTGCGTAATGGCACCTCCATCAACAAAAACAGCAAGCTTTGGTTCGATACCATAAACACGGAACTCTCGTGGTGAAGTACTTACTTTCGTAGAAGGCAAAGCCGGATCAGCCCAATGGCCACCCGCGCTGTTAAAGCCCCACTTGAAAAGACGCTCTGACTTATGGCCAAACGTTAGCACTTCTAGCTCAGCACTGTCGGCAAATGGCAAATCGTGGATGTACTTAACACTCCAGCGCGTCGACTTACCTTCATAATCATCGTAAGGACGTTTCGATTGGTGACGATCTTGCTCGTAATCTTGTGGCGAAAGTGCGCCCGGCATTTGCGTTTCAGCATCGTAACGTTGCAGGAATGCTTGAATCTCTTGAGTGTCACTCAATAGCCACTGTGCTTTAGCTTGAAAGTTCTTCACGTCCGTATCGGAATGTTCACGGAAGCTTTCGCCTTTTAGGAAGTTACCCTCCAACTGCAGCGCGAATGTGTCGCTTAACCAGCCGCCCGTGCGCAGGTAAAAATCATTCAGTGGCGCATCACCGCCATCAAACACGGTAAAGCGGTTACTGATTTCAGTTTGCCACGTGTGTGGAATCGGTTTGGTCACTAAGTTGATCACACCACCGACGTTGTTTGGGCCGTACTGTACTGCGGCACCACCGCGTACAATGTCAATACGATCAAGCATCGACAGTGTTGCTGGGAAGATAGACTGACCAGTGTGACCATATGGCGCAAGTGTTAGCGGTACACCATCCATCAAAAACTGAGCATGACCACTACGGCTTGCTTTCAAACCACGTACGGAAATGTTAGGCAATACGCCCGTTCCGCTTTCATCCTGAACTTTAATACCCGGCACGCGCTGCAGCGCGTTATCAATCGAACCTGCGGCGGTTTTCTCAATTTGATCACGGGTAATGACGGTACGAGCACCAGGGTACTCTTTGACGTCTTCAATTTCAGAGTTACCAATCACACTACCAGTGACAACGACAGTTTCCATCGCGGTAGTTTGTTCTTTTTTAGCAGGAGCGGCAACCGCGCTCATGGATGTGGCAGAAGCGATTGCAATCGCAAGCACACTGTAAGTGGTAGACAAACCAGCACGTACACGCACTTTACCATCCAAATTCTGGTAAGACATTAAGATCTCCTTTGCGAGAAATTGAGCCTCGGGCAGAATACATCCCGTAGGCTCTCGGGGCTAAACATCCTCAATATGAGGAAAAAATCGGCTAACAGGCGCTAACTACGCACAAAAAGCCTAGAACTGATATCCGTAGCTGAGCATGAACTCGGCTGGTGCGCCGTAGCCAATCTGGTTTAAGCCAGACGTGCCGTTTGTTGCGCCAAGAATGTATTTCTCATCCAAAATGTTGTAAGCGTTCGCTTGGATTTTGTGACGACCAGTGGTGTACGCCGCCATCAAATCCACCGTTGTGTAATCGCCAAGTGCGACGGCTTCGTCGTTACCTGCGTAACGGTCGCCCACGTACTTCACACCACCGCCTAAACGCCAGTTGTCATCCAATTGGTAAGTGCTCCAAAGAGAGAACAAGTGGTCTGATACATCGTTAGGCTTTTTGCCTGTGGCTTTGTCTTCCGCATCTAAGTAGCTGTAACCCACAGAGATGTCCCACTGTTTGGTGATTTGGCCGCGAGCCTCTAATTCAATGCCTTGGTGACGCACTTCAATTTTATCGATCACATCGCCGTCCACGTTAGTTTGTGGTTGCTCTTGATCAATCTGGAACAGTGCCGCATTCAACATTAATGCGTTATCCAAAAGGTACGCTTTCGCACCCACCTCTTTTAAGTCGGTGTGGAAGAATTCCGCCAATTTTGGATTGATGTAGATACCAGCGTACGGTAACTGCCAAGAGCGCGCTAAACTGGCGTATACGGATGTGTCGGAATTGATGCGGTATACCAAACCAGCACGGTAGCTGACTTTGTCATCATCCAATTTTTCCTTATCTGAGCCCGCTTTTTGTTGTTCTAGCTCCATCGAGTCGTAACGCACGTTACCGATCAAAGAAAGGTCACCCCACGTATAGACGTCTTGCACATACAAACCTGTCGTGGTGGTGGTATTGTCACGAAATGGCTTAAAGCCCGGATCAGGCGTTGGACCAACGACTGGGTCGTAGATATTTTGCGGAGGAAGCGTTTTGTCACTTGCCAACGTTAGGTCGATATCGATCTGGTTGAAATCTGCACCCACCATCAATTGATTGTCCCTGGTTTCCCAAACCAACTCAGATTGTAAAGTGGTCGTAGTACGTGGATCGTAACCAAAGTTGTTAACGGTTTGAGACACTTCATTACCCGTCACTTTGCCCTGACGCGTGCCTTTTTGCTCAAGTTCGATATGGTTGAACGCCGCTCGGTTGTTCCATACCCATTGATCATTCAGACGCCATTCGTAATCCACCGCAATACGGAGACTGTCTGACTCCTGATAGTCGTTTGTGCCGCCAAAGTAAGTGCTTACTGGCAAATCAACTGGCTTGCCATTTTTTGATGGCACACCACGATACGGCACTAGTTCTTGATGGGCGTATTCCACGTCAATATCAATGGTGTGACCTTCCGCTGGTAACACACGAATGGTCGGTGCAATGAAGAAATCGTTTGAATCAACATGATCAACGTACGAGTCGGCTTGACGGTATTCCAAGTTAATACGCCCGTTGACCTTATCTGTAAACGCCATTGAGCTGTCGACCTGACCAACATACTGGTTGTTGCTGCCTACACTACCGTTTACGTGAGTAAAATTCTCACCGTTAGCGCGTTTCGTCACCAAGTTGATGATGCCCCCAGCCGAGCCACGGCCATACAATGCGCCCGCAGGGCCTTTCACAATTTCAACGCGTTCAACGTTCGCTAAGCTGCGGTAAGACTGCAACGTACCGTCATCTCGCAAGCCATCACGATACATATCGTTGAGTGAATCAAAACCGCGAATCATGAACTGGTCACGGCTGCCTTCGCCCAAGGTGTTATTGACCCCGGCTACCCCATCTAGCGCATCCACTAAACGCACCGCGCCTCGGTCTTGCATTTCTGTTTTCGTTACTACAGATACCGCTTGTGGCACATCAAGCCATTCCACATCGGTTTTGGTGCCTGATTGAGGCATGTGTTCAGCATAACCTTCGTACTGATGACCGAAGACTTGAATCGTTTCAGTTGCTGATGAGGTTGAGTTCGTCTCTTCTGAAGCCACTGCGCTTGGTGCTACTAGTGAAGAACCAATCGCGACCGCCAAGGGGGTCAGGGTCAATAATTTATTCATTCCATAATTCCGTTTAGTTGTTATAAAGCCAACGGATGGAAATAAGAACAAATATTATTTCTATTTGCAATATTAATTTTATGCTCTATATTTATTTACCCTAAAAACACAACTAACAACAAAAAAAACCAAACATAATAACAATAAACACTAAAACTTCTGCCCTCCGTCTCGCGAGAGGCACATTGGAAGACGACCGTGAGCGACTTTATCAACGTTAGAAGAAAATGTTAGAAAATTAGGAAAGCTCATGAAATCTACGATGATTATCGTAAGTCATGTCGTTAACGATGCAGTCACTCACGGCTTCGTGCCTGCAGCTAAAGCGATGGACCTTCACGTCGTTCTTATCACCGACCATAAGCTCAGCCATTTAGAGTTGGCGAGTCGTGATAGTCACTTTAATCCGGATACCATTCTAGAATGTGATGTCTTCAACCCATTAGAACTCATCGAAACCATCACGGAGCATGAACTAAAGCCAGACGCTGTTTTCAGCAATAGTGATCACTTACAAACTTCCACCGCCATCTGCGCGCAATTTTTTGGTCTACCAGCCAAAGATTGGTCTGTCACGTTAAAGGCCAAAAACAAACACTTAACTCGACAAGTGTTAAATGAAAAATCCTTACCCAACACACAAAGCTGTTTGCTGCATCGCCATTCGAATGTGGCATTAGGCATGGCCTTCCCTGTCGTAGCAAAACCCAAAGAAGGCGTGGCAAGTATAGATGTACAGCGCTGTGACTCCCAAAGCGAGCTCGATGCATACTGCGATACGTTTTGGCAAAAGCACCCAAACGCCACCATTCTGGTGGAGCAGTTTCTTCAAGGACCGTTGGTTACGCTCGAAACTTTAGGAGATGGTAACCAACTTATCGCCGTGGGCGGTTTTGATGTGTCGCTCTCTGAGCCGCCTTACTTCATCGAAACCGCCGCAGACTGGAACGGACCAAACGGCATTGCTCACCGAGAAGCTTGCTTGGCTCAACTGAAAGCGTTCGGCGTTGGTTTTGGAGTTTGCCACAGCGAATTTATCATTACGGAAAACGGCCCAGTTCTGGTGGAAATTAACTACCGCAGTATTGGAGATGGCCGCGAATTCTTGCTCAACAATCTCGCTCACTTTGGTTGGTTTAGCACAATTTTGGGTCTGCATTTGGGCCGAAGATTGGACGGCGATTACCAAATTCATGGCTCAGCACACGTGCACTATGTGGTTGCGGATCACAGTGGTGTGATTGATGGAGATTCAACCTCCTTCATCCAACACGATGGCGATGTCATCACCCAGCAGCAAGTACTAAAAAACGCGGGAGAACTCTTCCAACAGAGTTATTCCAACAAGGATTATCTCGCCCGAATTTCGATTGTCTCGCCATCGGGGAGAAACCTCGACCAAGCACTGCAGAACGCGCTTAACAATTTCAATCTAGCTCCGACTCGTGAGGTGGCAGCATGAATGACAACGCTTTGTATCTAACGCAACGATTGATCGACACTTGCTTGCGCGAAGACATGTTTGGCATTTTGTCGAAGGCCAAGTTCAGTAGCGACGCGCCAAAAGGGGTAATTGTTCCTCAAGACGAGCAAGTCTGGCTGATATTTGCCAACTCTGATTTCACGTTGTATTTACCCGTTGCGCCAACGTATTACATGCAGCACTGGCGCTACGGTCACGCCAATGACGAAACACCACAAGGTTGGTGGGTGGAGAAAAATGGCCAAGTCGAGCATCAACAGCATTACAAAGAGTGGATTGCGCTACTAACGACACTGGCGCATGAGAGCTCTCACGAGTTGCTGGCGGGATACCTTCAAGAACTGGAATGTGCAGAGAAACACAAAGCGCTGTGTGACCAAGCGTTTTATCATCACGCAGACCACATTTCTCAACCAATATCCGAGCTTGGTTCTTGGCATAAAAAGCTGCTGCTAGCCGACCAGATCGCTTCTTACCTTGACCATCCGTACTATCCAACTGCGCGGGCGAAGTTTGGTCTGAGCGATGAAGACCTTGCTAAGTACGCGCCCGAGTTTGCACCAAGCTTTGCTCTGCATTGGATTGCGATTGAAAAATCACTGGTGACATTAACCAGCGAACAACCTGATTGCTGGCCGACCATGGAGCAAGTTGGGCTTCCTGCTGATTTTGCACTGAGCCACGTTTTGTTCCCTGCACATCCGCTCACCCTGCGATCTTTAGAAGCCTTACCCGAAGGTGTGATAGAAGCGCCGTTTACGTACCTAGACGTGACGCCAACGCTTTCCGTTCGTACTGTGGTAGTCAACGACGCGCCGCATATTCACATCAAAGTTCCGCTGATCATGCGATCGCTAGGCACGAAAAACATTCGCTTAATCAAGCCTTCAACACTGTATGACGGCCACTGGTTTGAACGCCTACTCAGCCACCTTGAACAAACGGACGCCGACTTAAACAGTCGCTTGTTCCATTGCAACGAAAAGCACGGTGGACACGTCGGCGAGGATAAAACCTTCGCGTACATCGTACGTGAGTACCCACTTACTCATTGCGAAGACAAAGCGTTAGTTCCGGTTGCAGCACTGGCTAGCCCAATGCCTGATGGTCGCTTGTTCTTAGAACATTTGGCGGAGCAGTACTATCAACAAGATACGCTGGCGTGGTTCAAAGATTACGTCGACCTATTATGCCAAGTACACCTTACCTTGTGGCTGCGTTATGGCATCGCATTGGAGTCCAACCAACAAAACGCCATCGTTGCATTTGATCAACAGGGCAAAATGACGCTCGCGATGAAAGACAACGACGCGGCGCGGATTTGGCCAGAGCGCTTCCACTTTGCAACAGAGCATGCAGCCCAAAAACACGGCGCAAAACTACTTCCAGTGGATTGCGATGAACTGCTCGATCAACGCATCAAAGTCGACAATGAATTGGCGCTCGGTCAGATGTTTACCACCATCACATTACAATTGGATATCGCAGCGATTGTAGAAGCCATGGCAGCGAAGGGCATTGCCTCTTCAGCATCGCTTTATGCCATCGTGGCCAAAAGCATTGCAGAGCAACTCAACCGATTGGAAGGCGAAGGGTTAGAGACAAAACTGGCACGCGAGTTACTGCAAGAAGCACCTGATTTGCACGCCAAATACTTGTTGAGCTCTGGCAGTTTGCTCTCGAAAGAAGCCTCCGGCGCGAGTGACATCAATAAGTTCTATGGTTTGTCGGCTCCGAACTTCTTGCTGCTTTCTAGCGAAGAAGCGCAACGCGCCTACTTAGAAGCCATCAAAAAAAGCGTACGTTAAACGATTATGACCAAACTCATCTACAGTGTGTTGTTGTGCCACTTTATCGCTGCGTTTGCCGCGTTAGGTATGCCGCTATTTCTACCCGTCGTGTTGCCAACATTAGGCGCAAGCATTGATGCGGACTGGGCAGGGGTATTGTTTATCCTACCTACGTTTTGTACTGCGTTGGCGGCGCGATTTTGGGGCAACTTTGCCGATCGCTACGGTCGCCGCCGCTCACTCTTGCGTGCGCAACTTGGCCTTGCAGCAGGGTTTGCGCTATGCGGCTTGGCAGACAACCTCGCCATGTTTGTGTTTGGTCTTATTGTTCAAGGAACCTTTGGCGGCACCATGGCCGCCTCGAACAGCTACTTATCTAGTCAAATTAAAGAAGCCAAAACACTCGGCAAGTCACTCAATAAAACCCAACTATCTGCTCGCTTGGCGCTGATCGTTGCGCCCATTGGGCTCGGCTGGAGCTTGTCCGAAACCAACCCACTCAACGCGTACCTTTGGTTATGCGTTTTGCCTTTAATTGCTATGGGCATCACGCTAGCACTGCCAGCGGATAAACCCGCCGAACAAAACCTCGAAAAGCCAAACTCAGAATCTCAGCAAGAACAACCCATTGCACAGAAAAACGCAATGCATGCCATTCGTTGGATCTTCTTTGCTCAGTTCGGGTTTGCGTTTTCTATGGTGGTGACCTTTCCTTATTTCTCGCCGTTTGTGCAGCAATATGGCATCACTAACCACGCATGGATCGGTTTTTTGTACGCACTGCCGCATGGTGTCTATCTGTTGCTGGCAGGCAAAATCCACGTGTTGTCAGATGGGCTGAATCGCCATCAACCGCTGCGCACGTTGTGGCTTGGGTTTGCATTGCTTGCCGTGAGCTCTGCCTTGCATTTGATTGCATCCGAAACCGCACTCATTGCTGCGAGAATTATCTTCGGCATCGCGATGGTGTGTTGTTATCACGGATTGCATCAGCATCTTGCGAGCAATCTGGATCGCAAACTCAGTGGCAAAGTATTTTCTCGCTTTGATGCCATGTCCAAATGGGGGGGCGTGGCAGCGGGATTTTGCGCTTCTTTCATTTCTAGCTTGGGGCTACTTGAGGTTCCTTTCCTACTTTCTGCGATAGTCAGCGTAATCACCTTGATCGCGCTGGTTCTCCATTCAAAATTTGGAAATCAACATGTTACAAACTCAATCCTCTCAGACTAGCGAGTTGCGCGCGCATGAGGTGCAGCTCAATCGGGAGAAGGCCCAACTCAACACGATAATGGGTGTTCTTAATTGTTACTTACGTGAATTTGCGCTACCGAATCAACAAGTGGAATGGCACTACCAATCGACATCGCTACCCCAAACGTTAAAACGCAACTATTCCGCTAAGCAGCGGGTAGCCGTTCATCTTTCTCAACAAAATGGCGTGCTGGTTTTGCCGATTCACTACGCGAGCAAACTGGGCAAAATCAAATTGGCAGAACTGCCGTGGGCGAAAATGCCGGGATCTGGTTGGGCGAAATTGGATGCCACGCAAACTCTTACGCTTTTGCTTAACTATCTCAAGCAGGTGTTGGCGATCCCGTTTAACCATGAGCTGATCGAACAACTAGAAAATAGCGTGCTGGTTACCGAGCAGTTTCTCAACGTCGCGCCCAAATCGCATCACAACGAGTTTATCGCTTCGGAACAGTCTCTGATTTGGGGGCATACTTTCCATCCGACCCCGAAAAGTCGTTCGGGCGTCACCATGGATGATCTCTTGGCGTTTTCTCCAGAAGTCGGCGCGCAAGTCCCGTTGTACTGGTTTGAAGTGGATACGTCCTTACTTGATGTGCTGAGTTCCGACGGAGAAGCTAACCCTGCTCAGCACATGCTACAACAGCTCGCGCCACAACACGCCACCAGCAATGGGAAGACCCTCTACCCTTGCCATCCTTGGGAAAGCTACACCATTTTGAGCAACCCAAGCGTGAAGCGTGCCATTGAACAAGGCAAGATCACGCCACTGGGTTTAGGTGGTGAAAAGATGCAGCCGACCTCTTCAGTTCGTACCCTCTACCACCCAGATATGGATTGGTTTGCGAAATTCTCCATCAACGTACGATTAACCAATTG
Organism: Vibrio sp. 1641; assembly: GCF_033339995.1. Classification (NCBI taxonomy): domain Bacteria; kingdom Pseudomonadati; phylum Pseudomonadota; class Gammaproteobacteria; order Vibrionales; family Vibrionaceae; genus Vibrio; species Vibrio sp. 1641. The sequence goes on along the minus strand of NZ_JAWOVP010000001.1, from coordinate 182,950 downwards.
CGTGCGCAAAAACGCGTGGTACGAACTCGACAGCGCCGTGCAGCTCACGTCGATTCTTAAACCAATTAGAGAAAACGAGCAGCTGCACAACCCCGTATTTAAAGTGATGACTGAGCCTTACGCCACCACGTTGAATCTAGAAAGTGTCGCTGAGCACAACTGGGACGACAACACCAAAGCGCGCGAATCGTTTGGGATTTTATACCGCGAAAATTTCTCGCTGAGCGAAGTCGACATATTAAAACCAACCCTCGCTGGCGCTCTGTTTGCTTACGACAAAAACGGCAACAGTTGCATTGCTCAACGCCTTAAAAACAAAGCGCGTACTACGCAAAATCGCTATTCCGACATCGCGACACTGTGGTTTGAACGCTATTTGCATTGCCTGATCCCGGGCGTGTTTAATTACTACTTCAAACACGGGGTGGCGTTTGAGCCGCATTTGCAAAACACCTTAATTGGCTTTGAGCAAGAGATGCCGTGTTGTGTTTGGATTCGTGATTTGGAAGGCACTAAATTACTGCCGGAGTTCTGGCCAGCAGAAACATTAACTGACTTGTCTGAACGCGCGCGACAATCGGTTTACTACAGTCGCGAACAAGGCTGGAATCGCATCGGATACTGCACCTTTATCAACAATATCAGCGAAGCGATTTTCTTCATCGCAGAAGGTGATGAGCCACTAGAGCAAACGCTGTGGAATGCGGTGCAAAGTGCCATTGTGCGTTGGCAGTCAGTGAATGGAAAACAGCCGGAACTAGAAGCGTTGCAGAATGGCGGTCACTTCCCAAGCAAAAATAATTTCACCACGCGTTTGATGCAAAAAGCCGATAAGGAGTCGGGCTATACCCAAGTCGCTGCGCCTTGGCAGCAACACGAAAAAGGAGCGCAACATGTCTAATTCACTCTCTCTACCGACACGCGTTAGCCAGCAAATTCACACGCTCGCACAGCAGCAAAATCAACCCTTGTGCGCGTACTTGTATGATCTAAACGCCTTAGAAGAACACATCAAACAAATGCGCCACGTTTTGCCGAAAAATGTCGAGCTATTTTACGCAGCCAAAGCCAATCCATCAGGCCCGATTCTTAAAACGCTCGCGCCGTATGTCGATGGTTTTGAAGCGGCATCTGGTGGGGAGTTGGCACACCTCCACCAGCAACAACTCGATAAGCCATTGATCTTCGGCGGCCCAGGAAAAATGCCAAGTGAATTGCAACAAGCGATTGAGCTGGATGTCGATGCGATTCATGTCGAAAGCCTCACCGAGCTAAAGCGCATTGGAGCACTAACCGAGCGCCTCAACCGCCCTGCTTCGATCTTTTTGCGTATGAACATTAATATCGGCGACATCACGCTCAGCAAGTTGGCGATGGGCGGCAAGCCGACCCCTTTTGGTTTTGACGAGTCCGAGCTGAGCAATACTTTGATGTTGCTGCGCGATTTCCCGCAAGTGTCACTCAAAGGCTTCCATTTTCACTTGATGTCGCATCAGCTCGATGTTGAACGTCACTTAGCGTTAATGCAGCGCTATTTCCAAGTCGTGAAAGCGTGGCAACAAGAGTTTGAACTCGGTGAGCTGATGATCAACTTGGGTGGAGGCATGGGGATTAACTACCAAAACCCTGAGCAACACTTTCCGTGGATGGAGTTTTGCGACAAGTTGGAATTCCTCATCGCCAAAGAGCAAGTGCAAGATTGGACACTGCGTTTTGAATGCGGACGTTTCATCACGGCGGCATGCGGTTATTACGTGATGGAAGTACTGGATATTAAGCAAAATCTTGGCGAAAACTTTGTCATCGCGCGCGGAGGAACTCACCACTTCCGCACGCCAGCGGCGCAGAGCCATGATCATCCATTCGTCATCCTGAAAAGCGAGCAACACCATGAGATTTCTCATCCAATTCAGCATGCACAAGCGACCTTTGTCGGCCAGCTTTGTACGCCCAAAGATGTGCTGGCACGCAATCAACACGTCGCCCACGTCGATATTGGTGATTACGTTGTGTTTACCTTAGCGGGCGCCTATGCGTGGAACATCTCCCATCAAAACTTCTTGATGCATGAACCGCCGATCTTCCACTATTTTTAAACGGCATACTTCGCTTCATTCAAGCCCCAATCATTGGGGCTTTTTTATTCTTCAACATAACAAGCAGCCCTAATACAGCACTCTACTTCGCCGCCGCGTGGGTTAAATTGCCCAGCACGCCGCTGATTTTGTTCAATACCTCGTCGCAGCCTTCAATATGATGGCGCTGTTTTAAATACATCGGATCGTTGTAAGCTAACCACGTTTTACCTTCAGCATCTTCATACACCAACACTTTTTGGGGTAAATCGAGCGCCACCTCCTGCGCACAGCTCATCAGTGGCGTGCCCACTTTAGGGTTCCCAAACACGATAACTTCAGTTGGTCGCAACGTCATATCGACTTTCGTGGCGTTCTCTTGATGGTTAATGCGCGCAAAGACGTTCAACCCTTTTTCTTGCGCGATAGCGACAAATTTATCCGCCGTATCTTTTGCTGAATGTGTGCTCGCAACGGTTACCACACCCTCCCCAGCCAACGTACTCAATGACGCCAACGCCACTACCAACCCCATCATTACTTTTTTCATTTGTCGTCCCTTCCTCTCTCTGAGTAGAAAACTAAATATAGAAAAACCAAGTGTAGGAAAACTATAGAAGTCAGATTCCGCTATGGCGAATTGCACTCTACCCACTCAAGAGTCGACCGTGTAACACGGATTAATTGATTCAGATTAATAAAGCATTAACTAGCCGAGCATCAAAAGCGTGAAATACGTAACATTTGCAGCCTATTTTAGTAAGAAAGAGAAAAGTAGTGACACGCGATCAATTTGAGTTATTAGCACCCGGTGGTGATTTAGATTCCATCAAAGCCGCCATTGCCGCTGGCGCCGATGCAATTTACTGTGGGCTCGACCGCTTCAATGCTCGTAACCGAGCGACCAACCTCACCTTAGATAACTTAAATGGCGTGTTAACGTTAGCCCATCAGCACAGATGTAAGATTTTCCTAACGTTGAATGTGCTGATTTTAGAAAGTGAAATTCCAGCGATTGTTCGCTTACTCAGCCAACTGAACACCACCAAAATCGATGGCGTGATCGTACAAGATCTCGGTCTGGCCTACATTCTCAAACATCACTTTCCCGATTTGGATGTGCACGCTTCAACGCAACTGAACACGCATAACGAAGGTCAGATCCTCTTTCTCAACCAGCTCACCGCAAGCCGAGTAAACTTATCTCGCGAACTTAACATCAGTGAGATAAAACATCTGGCGCAATTTGGTCGCGAGCACAACGTAATGATGGAAGTGTTTGTCCACGGCTCATACTGCATCGGATTCTCCGGAATTTGCTACATCAGTTCAGCTCGCAATGGCGCATCAGGTAACCGTGGACGCTGTAGCCAACCTTGTCGCGAACAGTACGAAACGACCAAAACAGGCAACAACTACCCACTTAATATGAAAGACAACTCCGCATTTAGCGATTTAGAAGCGCTTGCTGATGCGGGTGTGTATTCGTTGAAAGTGGAAGGCCGCATTAAGAAATCCCACTACGTGTACACCGTGGTCGATAACTGGCGTAAACAGATTGATCGCTTGTGTGAGGGTTTGGAACTCTCTGAAGACACCACAGAGTTATACACGGTGTTCAACCGTGATTTCTCCAACGCATTTTTGCAAGGTGATTTCGGCAAGGCGATGTACATCGACAACCCGCGCGACCACGCTGTAAAGCATTTTTCGAAGGTTTACCAATGCCAGTCTGCTGATGATGTACAAGCGGTGAAAAAGAAACTCTACGACGACAAAACCGCGATCATTGAGAAAGTGGCAGAGCAAACTAAGTCGTTCGATGTCACTTCGACACAAGTATCCGGCAGCAGCTTGAAAGGGTCGATTGATGTGCCAGCTCTGCCAGCGTTACCTCAACCAGAGCCTCGCCAAGGTGCGCCAAAATTATCGGTTCTGATCTCGTCAGCACAAGAAGCCATGCTGTGCGAATACCACGACGTTGATGTTTACTATCAATTGCCAATGGGATTGTCTGGTGAACTGAGCGCGATGATTGAATTGTTCCAAGCCAACCCAATGCTCAAACCTTGGTTCCCAGCCATTTTGATTGGCGAAGACTACCAATCCGCTCGTGTATTTTTGGAAACCATCCAACCTGAATTGTTGATCACCAACAACTCAGGCGTCAGCATGCTCGCAAAAGAGCTCGGCTTAGGCTGGGTGGCAGGCCCACAACTGAACACGGTGAACTCATACGCGTTTAAATGCCTTCAAGACGAGTTCGCGGCAAGTGGCGCGTTTGTTTCTAATGAGCTGAATATAAAGCAGATGCGCTATATCAAGCGTCCGAAAAACATGCGCAGCTTCTACAGCATTTATCATCCAAATACCCTACTCACGAGCCGCCAATGTTTGTTCCAACAAACCGAAGGATGCCGTAAGGTGAAGGTCAACAAAGGCTGTTTGAAACGCTGTGATAAACGCACGTCTATCATCAACTTAAAAGACAATCCTTACGTGGTGCAAAAACAGAAAGGCAGCCACAATTCAATCTACAGCGAGCACAACGTCTTAAACCTGCAAGTGCTGCACGATCTGCCGCAATTGTTTACCGATGTGTTGATCGATCTGCGTGATATCCAGACCGAAACGAAAGTCTCAGCAAGCAAACCTGAGTTGATTGACGCGTTCTTAGCTCTACTTGAAGATCACAGCGAACTAGCCATCCAAACGCTGAATGACATGATTCAACCAACAGCCAACGCGCAGTATTTAAAGGGGTTATAGGGGAACAAAACTAGGTTCTACAACTTTTTGCTAAGGGCCAAACAAATAGGGGGAACTCTCAGGATTGCTTTGCCTGAGCGCCTCAATGCCAAGGTGAGAAAAATACCAATGAAGAGTACAAGTACCATCTTGGGACATCAGTGTATACGCTCCGGAGTTGAGCCATATCTTCTCTCCGACAGACACACCAACACCATCAATAAAGCAACGGTTCAAGCGATCACTCTCAAGCACGTACCAACCCGAGCGCAGTAAATCGCCTCGAACACTAGATTGTGTTTTTAACCCAAGAGTCAGAATAAACGGAGCAATAGATACATAGTGTTGCCGAAGAGCATCACGGTCCTCCTCTAATAACCAATCAGGAATTCGATAACTTTCGACGATGAGTATCGGCTTTACTGCACGAATTTCCTGCCAAACGTCATACTTACCCCGATAGTAGTTGTCTATCTTGATGGCAGATGTTCGCCAATGATAAGTAGATGGACGAAAAAGACCTATTCCTTCATAGGCAAAGACAGCGTCGTCAACTTGCGTGTGCCTTTCTATGAATGTTTGTAGGGCGACTTGGTGCTGATTATTATGTTGTACCGGATAGTGGAGGATACGAGCAATCACAATCAAGAATAGTACGATACAAGTGACGACCGTCCCTTTCGACCACTCCCGAGTAGATGAAACAACGTACTGGATTGAGAACGCAACAAATACCGCAAGTATAGGGTAAAGTGTGACCAAGTTATATGCATGATAGTGGGGGTTAGCCAAAACCGACAACACAGCTAGTATAACCAAAGCTATCAAAAACTGAGCTTGCTTAAACGACAGTACTTTCCACTTACCGACACATATTCCCACTCCTATGAGAGCAAACAGCCAATAAACAATATCATGTAAAAAGTACTGTATCAGTACATCAACCTTCAGAGAGTTTGCGTCACTAACATGCGATGTCGAATACAGAAATAAATCAAACGTCGTGTACAAAAACAGTTCAAGTGAAGAGATTCCAACGGTCGCAACAAACAAAGCCACGCAAGAGATAATGCCTAACAAAAGCGCACTGACATCCAAGACAAAGTCACGTACGGAGCGCTTTTGAATTAGCCGAATAAGCCCGAAGAGCCCAATCACTACGCCAATCAAAATCGCCTTAAATTTGAAGAGTATCGCAAGCCCGAATAATAACCCCACCCAAAACAATTTATGAGCATCACTTCCTGGGCACACATACAACACAATGATTATTTGTAACCAAAGAAAAAGAATAACGAGGTCAGGACGAAGGTCAATGCCACGCATCACCATCGCAGAAGAGGCAAAGAGCAATAACAATGTAGTGAGTGCAATATTGACTGTAAATATTTGGCGAAGAAGCACATAGACTTGCCAACCTATCGCCAACAAAAACAAAACAAAAAACGAACGAAAAACGTAAATAAGCTCGAATCGTTCGCCAAAGAAAAAGTAAACTGGCGTCATCCAATCAAAAAGCAAAGTATAGCTATCAACATTGAAGTCAAGATTCGGCCGTTTCCCAACGCTCATTAACCATGTGGTATAAAGCGCCATGTAATCATCATTAACGAGCGCGAGATTGAATATGATGTAAACGTAAAAACCGAATAACAGACTTAAGTTAATCCCAAGTAGCCATCTAACTCTTGCTTCACTCATCGCTTCTTAAGTATCCAAACTTGTTTCGTTTTGAGTAAACTCGGCCAAATTGACTCAAGCCATATCAACGGGCGCATTAAAATGCCTGGAATAAAGTTATAGACAAAGCTAGGAAAGAGCAGGATCACTTGAGAGTCTATAACCTCGAAACCGTGTGCATCTGCCAGCTTGTAAATACTAGATGTGCTATTGGTGTAAACATCTCCTCCTAGCTGTTCAGAAAAAAGTCGGGTCCAAGTTCGCGGAGACCACCTTAGGCTATCAAAAATAAGATATCCTTCTGGTGCAATTACCCGTTCAAACTCCGAAAACAACCGATCTTGATCATCGCAATGAAACAGAAAACGACTAGATAATACTACTGAAAACTGCTGCTCTGGATATGTCGTTGAATAGATGTCTTGTTTAGAAAAATGTGTTTTTTGGAACAAAGGGTTCTCGTAACAAACTGCGAGCATCTCATCAGAGTAATCTGCCGCATAAACTTTTTTAAAGCCAGACGCCTTAATAGTTGGAAGCATTCTTCCCGTGCCACAGGGTATATCTAGAATTGACTCTTGCAAGGAGCAGATATTAAGAAACTGTGAAAACAAAGACACTTCAGACTGATGTACAAATTGTCCACCAACATTTGAAAAACGTAGATCTTCATACTTTTTCACCGTTTCAGAATCACTGTAGAAATCTTGTTTTTCTTGCCGATTCGTTTTCATAAGTCACCTCTTTTCAGCGCTGAAACAAATGAGCTTGATTAAAGACAATGCGTTTCATTAATAGATATACAATTGGGAAACGAATCAACACGACCAAAATCTGCGAAATGAGAACATGAATGCCTACAATACTTTTAAAGATATAAAGCAGTAAAACACTCAAGAACAATGATCCTGCCGTTATGGTGATGAATTTAAAAAAGCTTCTTACATTTGCACAAACAGAAAACGTATATCTTGAGTTCATGATGTAACTAAAGGCAGAACCCACTAAAAAAGACAAAACAGAAGATGTCAAATAATAGACATCAAAATAAATAAGAACACAAAAAACGAGGTAACTGACCAGAGTATTCATGATACCCACTGAACCAAACTTAACTATCTTCATCGCTACTCTTTATATTCCTTGTGTAACGAATAATGTAATCGGGTCGGTCTTGACCTTGCTCGAAAATTCGCCCGACGTAAGAGCCGATTAAGGCAATAAAGAACAATAAAATCCCTGAGAAAAAGACTTGGAAAAAGATGATTGATGTCCAACCATCGACAGTTGTGCCAAAAACGAACTTACTTACTAGTGCTTTGGTGAGATATAACAAGCCAAGTGACCACATCAATGTTGAGATAACAAACATCAGTTGAATAGGAAAGCGGGAAAAATTAAGTACCGCGTCTGACGCTAAAGCAAACATCTTGGTAAGTGAATACTTCGTTTCTCCTGCATGTCTACCATCACGTTCATATTGAATAATGGTTTGATTAAATCCGATAATGGCAAAAATACCCCTCAAGTATTTGTGCTTCTCTCGGTAACATGAAATGGCCTCTCTAACTGGCTTAGTAAATGCTCGAAAATCACCGCAATCTTCAATTAAATTAGCGGGAGAAGTAAGGGATAAAAAACGATAAAACAATTTTGCACTAATTAGCTTAAAAGCGGTTTCATTTCGTCTTGACAAGCGTTGGGCATGGACGATATCAAAGCCTTTATCGATCTCTTCCAAGAACTGTGTAATAACTTCTGGGGGATCTTGAAGATCGATATCAATGGTAATATTAATATCTCCAGTTGCAGCTTCGATTCCAGCAAACAAAGCGGTTTGCTGCCCAACATTCGCAGCAAGATGCACGATCACTAATCGTTCATCCGCCATAGCCAGCTTGTCTAAAATTACTGCACTTTTATCAAAACTAGCATCATTAACTACAACAAACTCAAACAAATACTGATCGTATTGCTTAGCAATTTCGCACAAACGCGAGTAATACTCCTCGATGACAGACTCTTCATTAAAACACGGAGCGATAAAGCTAATTTTATCCATACTCCCTCCTACCCAAGGCCGAGTGTTCGCGCATAGCCAGACACAAAACTTTCTAACGTATAACGAACTTTAAACTGCTCTATTTGATTTCTAGACATCTGGTCAAGTTGACCTAACTTAAAACCGTTCTCTATCGCACTTGCACTCGCTTCTAAATCATCCAGATCAATTTCAATGGCATTAGAACCGAATTGAATGACATCCGATAATTGCTCGAAATCAGGAATCGCAATCGGTAATCCGCAAGATACCGCCTCCACGATTAGGTTAGGTGTTAGGCTCGTTCCGACACATGTCCTTAGTGGTAAAACCAACAAATCTGCACTCGCCATCTCAACTGAAATATCAATGCTCTCTTTAAACTCTATTTGGTGATGTAGCTCATGTTTAGAAACAAGTTTCTCTATATTTGCTTGGTCGCCGAAGCCACTGAGACAGAGCGTTAGATCAAAATCGATACATTCTCGCTTCTTTAGTATTGCAGCCAATTCAATTAAAGCGTCAACGCCTTTTGATGGCTTAGAATGCCCGATATAAAGTAAAGACATTCTTTGTGTCTTCTTTGCAGGGTTAGGTCGCGAAAAGTGCTCAGAAAAAACCCCATTTTGAATGAAATAGACTGGCAAATGAGACAGAGAAGATAACTGAAATTTCTGGTAGTTACTGTGCACAATCGCTTGACAAAAATTGTCTAACAAACGCTTGTATAAAGGCGCACTGATAAACGAATTAAATAGCAATAAATGTAAATACTTAAACCAATTCCGAAAAAAATAATGCTTGTTATTACGGACCTCGTCTAAGGTCAAATATGACTGCCAAATGGATAAAGTCGTCTGCTTTTGATATCGAGATTTTAAAAAGAAAAAAACCACCAATAGTTCTATAGGCGTAGCAATATGTAGGTTAACCTTCGCACTGTTGGTTTTCTCGATCAGCCTGTTGAGCTCTCTACATAAGTAAATAAGATTCATCAGCCCCTCAAACAGAGATTCATATCGACTCTCATTACGAAAGGTATGTTGTTCAACCTTAATATGAGAACGAAACTCAGTTGGAGTAACAGTGACAACATGATGTCCATTCTCAGTTAAGCACTGCGCTAAATTGACGAAGTTTTTACTCATTGCTTCTTTTTGATCACTTCGAAATCTAGCGATAGCTAAGATCACAAGTTCCATTTGTTTTCCTAATACTTATCGCACCTAATAACCATAGTATAAACAACGAGAACCTGAGAAACTGTTTACTAGTAAGAGAATCAAAATGATAAAAAGATAATGATTGAATTAGTTTTAAAAGGGCTCACCGAAAGAGCAAAAGGAGATAGATAAAAATCAGGGCTTTATTGCAGTTCGGTCCATTAAAACCAGTCACAGTCCTTGAACACTCGCCTTGCACTGACTACAATGACGCACTTTTTTTAATGACTTCAAGGTCACACAAAATGACAGATACAGCTAAACCAGCTCTACCAGATCGCCTAGCGGGTAACCCACGTAGCCCATTCTTCATCAAAGAATGCTTCGAGCACCAAATCGGTATTCGTATCAACGGCCAAGAGCGTACTGACGTAGAAGAATACTGCATCAGCGAAGGTTGGGTAAAAATTGCTTCTCCTAAAGCAAAAGACCGTTTCGGTAACCCAATGCTAATCAAGCTTAAAGGCGAAGTTGAAGCGTACTACGTGTAAGCTGACCACGCTGAATATATTTGAAAGCTCGAGTTTGACTCGGGCTTTTTTAATGCCTGTCATATCCCTTCCTCATTTAATCTCTTCCCTCTTCTTTTCAGTACAAAGTAGGGTCTGTTTATCTTTCGAGATTAAGTTTTGTTCGAGATAAAATCGTTTTAGGCGAGGCAAGGAGTGTGTAGCCTAGCATTCTAAGTAAATACTCCTTAACAAAGCATAGAACGATTTTAGCCGAACCCTTTGGACAGCGTTTGTTAGTCATTTCTACTGCGTTATCAGCTTTTTTATGTAGGCTAACTACACATCAAAGCTTCTGCCTTGCACAAATACCCAACAATTCGCTGCAAAAATCAGCTCGAAAGGTCAACAGACCCTAAACTCGATGTAAATCGCTGTTTTTATCTGATTGTTGTCTAAAGTTTCTAAAGAACGAACAGCAATAGAGATTGCCAAAAGAAACGACACCTTTTGAATACAGGGAGAGGAAATGGAAAGCCCACTTGTCACACTCAAACACGCCAGCAAAAGCTTTGTCGATGGCAAAGAGACACATCGCGTGTTGGAAGGCGTCGACTTTACGTTGAACACAGGAGCGAGCGTTGCGCTGACGGGTGCAAGTGGTAGCGGCAAAAGTACCTTACTCAATGTCATCGCTGGCTTTGAGCCGCTTTCCGATGGTGAGTTGTGGTTAGATGGCGATAACACGGCGGCTTGGAAAGACCCACAATGGAGCCGATTTCGACATAAAAAACTCGGTGTTATCTTTCAGCAATTTAATCTATTAACGCCACTCAACGTGCAGCAAAACATCGCCTTCCCTCTGCATTTGAATCAACAAAAATGGAACGACTGGTGCAATTATTTGGTCGAGACTCTAGGCATCAGCCAACTGCTCGACAGGCATGTTTCTGCCCTTTCCGGTGGCCAACAACAACGAGTCGCTATTGCGCGCGCATTGGCACACAAACCTAAACTGCTACTTGCTGATGAACCCACAGGAAACCTTGACCAAAAAGCAGGGTTAGAAGTGATGAAACTGCTCAGTGAAATCACCACCCAAGGCAATACCGCCGTGCTCTTGGTGACCCACAGCCATGAATGCGCTGAATTTATGAAAGCACGGCTGCGATTGGATAACAGTCAGCTACAGAACAGCCATCAAGTAAACAAACATGAGCTTCACCATGAAGCAAACTAAGCCATCAAACACCAGATTCACTCATACTCGACTCGCCCTGAATCTGTTTGCAGCGCACTATCGGCAGGCGCCACTGCAAGCCGCCGCAATTCTGATCGGTATCGTGCTGGCCGTGACCTTGTTTGTTGCGGTGCAAGCCATCAACCTCAATGCCAAGCGCAGTTATGCGGAGTCTACCGAGCAGCTTAGCGCACAAGCTCAGAACGTAATTATTCCACCAGCAGGGCAAAACTATCTGCCCGAATCGCTCTACTTCACCCTTAGACAAAACGGGCTCAGTGCAGCGCTACCTGTAATCGAAGGGCGAGTGAGAGACGAACAAGGGCGTCGCTGGTCAGTACAAGGCAGCGAGTTGATTGCCGCCATCTCTTCACGTTCGCGCTATTCTTCAGAAAACCAACAAAACGTATCTTTGTTCGATAGTGCGTTACCTTTACCTGAGCTTTTAGCTGGCAAGCCAATCGTGATGATGAGTCAATCTCAACATCAAAACTTAGGAGAAGTAGAAACCCTAACTCTGGACGACATTCCAACCCAAGTGGTGGTGCTACCCGACGAATGGCAGTTAGGTAGCCGAATGTTGATGGACATTGGTTTTGCCCAGCAACTGCTCAATAAACAAGGACAGCTCAGTTACATTGCGGTTTTCCATTCGGGTGTTAAAGGGAATAAAGACACGCAAGCAAATTGGCAGAAGCTGATTGGCGATCAAGGGCAATGGATTTCCAACAATCAAAGCACAGACCTTGGCTCGCTGACCGACAGCTTTCACCTCAATCTCACAGCAATGAGCTTACTTGCCTTTTTAGTCGGGCTGTTCATTGCCTACAACGGCGTAAAATACAGTTTGCTGAAACGCAATCGTCTGTTAGTACAAATCCAACAGGCAGGTGTTGCGCCGAGCATTGTGTTCTCTGCGCTGTTGGTTGAACTCACTATTCTCGTTACCATCGGTGCTTCACTGGGTTTTGTATTGGGCATGCAGCTCAGCCATTGGTTGCATCCGACCGTAGCACTGACTCTAGAACAACTTTATGGTGCGACACTGCTGCCCGGCACTTGGCAGTGGCAATGGTGGGCGCAAGCCCTGCTGCTCACGTTAGCCGCAACACTATTGGCATGTTGGCAGCACTTTAAACAGCGAGTGCGCCAGCCGCTCTCCTCTCATGGTGGATTTTATCAAGCACCTGAAGCCTCTAACGAAAACCAATTGTTCTTGATAGGTGCTGCGTTAACGATTCTTGCGCTTGCGGGTTTGTGGCTGAGTGAGCACCACCGATTTACCATGGCGTGGCTCGGCGTGCTTGTGGTGTCGATTCCTTTGTATCTACCCAAAACACTCAGCGTATTAGCCAATTGGTGTGAAAAACGCACCAGTTCCGGTTTGATGCAGTATCTGTTTGCTGAGCTGCGCGAGCTGATTTCTCCGCTTTCTCTCGCCATGATGGCACTGCTACTCGCCGTTACAGCCAATATGGGCATGAACACGCTAGTTGGCAGCTTTGAGTCCACCCTAAAGCAGTGGTTAGAACAAAGGTTACACGCTGATATTTACGTCAGCCCTGCCCAAGGGGAAATCGCAGATGTAGAGCGCGCATTAGGACAGTTCGATAAGGTTGAGACCGTCTACAAGCAATACTACGTCGATGATAACCTGCAAGGTTTACCGATTTTGCTTGGCACTAAAGACAAAGACACCTTAGAGCAAACCATGGTGTTCAAATCGCATTTGGAGAACTTCTGGCCGCGCTTTTACCAAGGTGAGTTAGTCGCTATTAGTGAGCCAACCGCGGTCAAACTGGGTTTATCACTGGGTAGCGAGCTCACGCTTGATGCCGTTCCAAATAAGAACCTACTTGTGGGTGCGGTATTCCATGATTACGGCTCACCCAACGGTGAAGTCTTATTAGCACCAAAGTTATGGCAAGAGAGTGGCTTTACCGACCTGCCAACAAGCCTTGGCATTAAAGTCTCAGGTGACCCACAAATCGTCTACGACCAACTGCGCGAGCAATTGAATCTGCATCCAAGTCAGCTCTACGATCAGGCGCAAATCAAATCCATCGCGTTAGATATTTTCTCGCAGACCTTCGCCATTACACGCGCGCTCAACGGCGTGACGTTGATGGTCGCGGTGATTGGTTTGTTCAGTGCTTGCTTCATGTTGCTCGACGCGCGCAAAGCCGCCATTGCAAGGCTGTATGCACTTGGTGTCAGCCGTCGTAAATTAATGACCATGGTGGTCGGACAGATCGTCGCTCTGGTCAGTTTTATTCTGGTAATCGCCCTGCCCCTCGGTGCCATGGTGGGTTATGTACTGACAGACATCGTCACCTTGCGCGCTTTTGGTTGGAGCTTAAATTATCTGTGGAATTGGAGTGACGCCCTCAGCATTGCGGCGATCACCATCTTGGTGGCAGTGATTGCGACCTTGATTCCGCTGTGGCGATTGGTCAGCAAGCCTGTCGTATCCAGTTTGCAAAGCGAGGTGTTGTGATGGTTCGATTGGCAAGCAAACTTACTCTACTCATAAGCAGCTTATTCCTATTCGGTTGTGAAGATGCCCAACAAAAAAATATGGGCACGCAAAATATGGGCACGTTGCTGGGCAGTGGAGAAACACAAAGCGAGAGCAACCTATTCACACCCGTAGAAAAAGGGGTTGAACTCACCTTCCCAGCAGACCATCAAGCGCACCCGAACTTTCGTCATGAATGGTGGTACTTAACCGCTAACTTAATTGATGAAGATGGCAACCCACTTGGCGTCCAGTGGACACAATTTCGCTTTGCTGCTGCGCCGCCAAGGGGCGAAGATGACGTGAAGAAAACCGAGTGGCAAACTCAGCAAATCTACATGGCGCACAGCGCGGTCACTACAACGGACAAACACTACGCCGATGAAAAATGGTCACGCGCTCAAGCCTCTCTAGCCGGCGTCGACACTTCACCCTTTCGTGTTTACCTCGATGATTGGCAGTGGACTTCTTCAACCAACGACCTCTTCCCTGCCACATTGAAGGCAAACTCCGAACAGTTTGGCTACTCGCTGACGCTTACCAGCAGCGCACCTTATCAAAAGCAAGGCGAACAAGGTTACAGCACCAAAAGTGCCGATGGTCAGGTGGCTTCGTATTACTACAGCCAACCGTTTATTGATGTGTCTGGTGAGGTCACTATCGACGGCGAAACCCATCAAGTATCCGGCAAAGGTTGGATAGACCGAGAGTGGAGCTCGCAGTTCTTACTCGACTCACAACAAGGCTGGGACTGGTTTGCCCTAAGGTTGAGTGACGACACCAGCTTGGTGGTGTTCCAATTGCGGGATTCCAAAACCGGAGCAGCCAGTTACTCCAGTGCAAGACTGATGCAGCAAGACGGCTCTGGCATCGCTATCTCACAAAAAGACATTCAGTTAGAGGCGACTAAGCAAACTGAAATCCAAGGGCGAAAGTATCCAACCCAGTGGCAAGTATCGATTCCTAACCAGCAAATCGAACTTACGGTTTCTGCCCTCAACCCGAACGCGAAAATGCCCCTTTCTGTGCCTTATTGGGAAGGCCCAGTGCGTATTGATGGCTCTCATTCTGGGACTGGTTATATGGAACTAACGGGGTATTGAAATATTGCGCGGGAGCCCCAATTATTCTGCTAGAACAAATACTGGCAACCAAGTCATACACTGATTGAAAGGAAATATGATGAACCCAATTATCGCCTTGCTGAAAGAGAACAACATCAGCGATGAACAGATCAACGAAATCTTCCAGACTCTGACGCAAAACCCGCTCGCAGCAATGGCAACCATCAGCCAACTAGGTCTGCCACAAGAGAAGCTACAAATGCTGATGGCACAAGTGATGCAAAACCCTGCGCTAATTAAAGAAGCCGTAGACGAGTTGGGATTGGATTTCTCAAAGGTTGAAGAAGCAAAAGAGAAGCTTCAAAGCCAAAACCAAGGCAACTAAGTCTTAGCCATTTAGCGCTGAATATAGAAAAGGCCGTTAACCCGAGCATTTGGGTTAACGGCCTTTTTTATTGGCTACTTTTTTGTCGGCTAATAATCAGCGATTTAAAGACGCGAATTGTTCTGCGGTTATGCCATAGTAGAGCTTGTCGTCAAAGCCTTGCTCTGGTGGCGTAAAGAGTAAATGAGCACGCGGGTTTGGAATAAGGTGCGGCTTGGGGTCAATGACTTCACCCTCTGGCACTTCCAAGTACCAAATTTGATGAATAAGCCAGTTGTACTCTGGCAGAGACTGTTTCCAAGCTATCATGATTGTCCTAGCGGTTAGTAAAGATAATAAGCGCGACGTTTTTGCTTCAACATCTGTTCGTTGAGTGTGACTGATTGACGCTCATCTCGCCACGCATTTCTCACCCTGCTCCCTTGCAAGCTTGTTGGATTGCGGTAGGCTTTGAGCAGAGAAAACAAGCTGAACAGAACAAGGAAATACCACGATGCGCGTCGACTACCACCAACGACTGGTTCCTGTGATTCGTTATTTAGAACAACACTTTAATGAACCACTCAACCTGCCAGAAGTGGCCGCGCTGGCGAACCTTTCCCCTTATCACTTTCATCGCACCTTCAAAGCCGTGCAAGGCGAGACATTGGCCGACTTCATTCGACGTTTACGTTTAGAAGCCGCTGCCGATGACTTATTCAAATCCAAGCAACCGGTATTAAACATTGCCCTAGAGTACGGATTTTCTAGCTCACAGAGCTTAGCCAAAGCCTTCAAACAACATTATGGCGTTACACCTACGGCCTTTCGTGACTGTGAGAACTACCAGCAGTTTTCTGAATCAGCACGAAACAGCAAGATTGGACACACGTTGCGCAAGAATGGAAACGAAGTAACACCAAGCGATTCATATACTGGCTCTGAACTCACCAAATGGAGCACGACAATGGAAACGCAAAACTTTGAAAAAGCAAAACTGGCTTACATTCGCGTAAACGGCCCTTACGGCCAAGGCTATGAAGAGCCATCAGGTCGCCTGTATCAATGGGCAGGAATGAAAGGTTTGGCAGGCAATACCTGCATCTTCATCTACCATGACAATCCTGAAATCACGCCAGACGAGAAGTGTCGCACTGATATCTGCTTGATGGTGCCAGAAGATACCGAAGTTCCGAAAGGCATTGAGCTGCAAGACTTCCCCGGCGGTCAGTATGCGGTGATGCGCCAGCACATTACTGACCAGAGCCAATACTCAAAAGCGTGGGATGATGTCATGAGCAAGGTAATTGAATCCGGTATTGAGAACGACGACCGCCCTTGCTTTGAGCTTTACCACAGCTTCGACCCTCAAACGCACCATGCAGACGTTAGCTTCTGCACCGCCATCAAATAAACCAAAAGCCTGCATCGTTGCAGGCTTTTTCATTTCTTACTCTGGTTGCTTAAATTCGTTCTTCCAAACGCTGTTTATCTTTTAATCCAATTACTTAGAACACGAACGAATACCTCATTATTTTCGTGATCCTACTTCGCGTTTTGGCCACGCGCATTCATTCGCTCGGCTGAGTTGGGATTCATTTCACAGATTATTCATGAAGCGAACCTAGACTGAAAAAATTCCATCGACCCCGTTCGACCTGCAACGCTAGGCACAATAAAAACTAGGTACTACAACACCTCTAGGACATTCCATGAAGAAGAACTTACTTGCCATTGCTCTTGGTAGCGTGATTGCGCTGACTGCTGCCCCATACTCTATAGCGGCTAACGATGCTGCTGTCCAATCTTCCGCCGACTACTCACAGATCGTCACCAAACGTCAGGTTGTCGACCAACTGCTGAATGACACGGTACAAGCATTCAAATCCCCTGCGCGTATCTCGCATGCGGGTTTTACCGCCAAAATGCCGAGCAACATGGAGATTGTTACCGACCGCTTACTAGAAGCCTATAAACTTGAGCCGTACCGTACTGACCTACTGATTTCTGCGGCCAACGCGCAGATCTACAACAAGAATGCAGACCGCGCGATTGAACTGTTTGAACAAGCCCTTTCTGTTGCACCAGACGATGTGGATTTGCACGCTTACTTAGCGGTATGGCAACGCTTTGAGGGCAACCAAGCAGAATCAGCGAAACACATGGCGACGCTCACTAAGCTCAATGCAGGTAAAGCGGCAGACATCCAACGCATCTTCGACACCGTTGACCGCGTACTTGCCACGCCGCTAAAAGAGAAAGCCGACAAAGGCAAATTGGATGACAAAGGCGCAATCGTCACGCTGGGATACGCGCTGAACCCAGATGGTTCGATGCACCAGATCTTGGTTGAGCGTTTGGAAACCACGCTAGCCATGGCAAAAGCAAAACCAGACGCGTTGATCGTATTGACGGGCGGCGTACCAAAGAACCACAAAACCGAAGGCAAGTTAATGGCAGATTGGCTGATTGAAAAAGGCATCAGCAAAGATCGCATCATTGAAGAAAACTACGCCACCAGCACGGTAGGTAACGCCCTATTCAGCAGCTACGCGTTGGCGCGTCATAACATCAAACACGCGACCATCATCAGTTCCGCGAGCCATGTGCGCCGTGGTCAAACCTTGTTTGAAATTGCAAGCTGGCAAACTGGCCCACAAGGCATCACTTTCGACACAGTGAGCTACCCAGACAAACCACTTAAAGACTTAGCCAAAGCCAGCGATAGCGAACTGCTTGGTATCTACCGCGATGCTCTGCGTACTTACGGCATGTGGAGCTACCGCTCTTACCCGCTAGAGTCGCGTTAAGTATTCTCGACTCATACCAATCAAAAAAGCCTGCGTACTTGCAGGCTTTCTTGTCTTTGTGCAGTGGTAAGAACCGCTTAAATTGCTTCGCCGTTTACCGTTACTACCACATCAATGTTGCCACGAACTGCGTTTGAATATGGGCAAACTTGATGTGCAATGCGCGTTAGCTCTAGCGCTTGTTCTTGTGGCATGTCTAGCTCTACCGCTAGGCTAACTGTCAGTGCAAAGCCGCCGTTGTCGTTAGGACCAATGCCCACTTCCGCTGTTACGGGTGCACTTTTCAGATTTACTTTACCTTCACGTGCTACGTGCAAAATCGCGTTAGAAAAACACGCTGAATAGCCCGCTGCGAACAGCTGTTCTGGGTTAGTTGCTGCGCCTGTGCCGCCCATTTCCTTCGGGTATGACAGCTCTAGATCGAGAAGACCGTCATCTGTTTTTACTTGACCATTACGACCAGCCAAAGCGGTAGCTTGAGTTTTGTATAGAGTAGTCATGCGAGTGTCCTTCTTAATTTAAGTTGTGCGCAATTTAATTGCTTGCAATCTTATATCGAAGTAAAGATCGTTTGCAACTATATTGTGCACAATTTATTTTATGACTCTCTTTCTCTGTGAGCAGGTAGGCAACGCCAATGAGCCAGTGTTACACCGACAACACCATGACCGACGACGATAAACTCTTACTCGAAAACCAAGTTTGCTTCCCGCTCTATAGCGCAGCAAACGCAGTGATCCGAGCTTACCGCCCGTTGCTGGACGAGCTTGATCTGACTTATTCGCAGTACTTAGTGATGATGGTGCTGTGGGAGAAAGACGGTGCCAGTGTGAAAGAGTTGGGGTCACAACTGCATTTGGACTCAGGCACACTCACGCCGCTGCTTAAACGCTTAGAAGCAAAAGGCTATGTAGAGCGTGGTCGCAGTGAAACCGATGAGCGTGTTCGCGTACTCAACCTAACAGAACAAGGTCGTGATCTTAAGGAACAAGCCAAGTCAGTGCCAAACGCCATGATGTGTAAAATCACCTTAGAGCTAGATGAAATGATCATGCTGAAGAAGCTGTGTGGCAAAGTGCTCGACAATCTGAGCTAACAAAATAGAAGCATCCGCTTCCTCACTTCCTATTAGAAGGAGCCTGCCGAGATGCAGGCTCTTTCGATCTTAGCGAGAAGATCTACTCAAAGTAATCATCGGTATTCTCTATTGCTAATCCGCCTTCATCTTCAATAAAACCTATCAAAGCAAACTCACTTACATCGGATTTCCCTATCAAGTGAAATAGGAAATGACTATCAATAGGATAGTTACAAGCGATTTTCCTTAAACACACTCCGATGAGAATATACTTTCCGAAAGCAACAACAGCTCAGCTTAAAACATTCAAAGGAAAGTAAATTATGATTAATACTCAAATCAAACCATTTGCAGCTACAGCGTACAAAAACGGCGAATTCGTTGAAGTAACAGAACAAGACGTTCTAGGTAAATGGGCAGTATTCTTCTTCTACCCAGCAGACTTTACGTTTGTATGTCCAACAGAACTGGGCGACCTAGCAGACCACTACGAAGAGCTACAAAAACGTGGCGTAGAAGTTTACTCAGTATCAACTGACACACACTTCACTCACAAAGCATGGCACGACAGCTCAGACACAATCGGTAAGATTCAGTACTACATGCTTGGCGACCAAACAGGCAACATCACAAACAACTTCGGTGTGATGCGTGAAGGTCAAGGTCTTGCAGACCGTGCAACGTTCCTAATCGACCCAGAAGGTACTATCCAAGCAATGGAAATCACTGCTGAAGGTATCGGTCGTGACGCAGAAGACCTACTACGCAAAGTGAAAGCAGCTCAATACGTAGCAGCGCACCCAGGCGAAGTTTGCCCAGCTAAATGGAAAGAAGGTGAAGAGACACTAGCTCCATCACTAGACCTAGTTGGCAAAATCTAAACTACTGAAATTTAAGTTCTAATCAGGTCCCGATTTCCTTTTTCTGATTAGAACTGAATTAGAGAGCACTTCAGGTTAGATACCTTGACGACCTTCTGCCTGATTTGCTCTCTCCCCCTCAGGTTTTATCTACAGTAACCACTTTTTATTACCTATCTGAATAAGTAGGTGTGCAGTAATTGCGTAGAAAAAATCGTTTAGAACCAGGCATAGATTTTCGATAGCTAGTTCCTCTAACTACAAAATCTATAACGCAGTTATCAACGATTTTAGCTAGCAAGAATGAACAAATACTTGTTTTGATTGGTAACTATTTAATTAAGGTAGTAACAACTATGTTAGACCAAGCGATCCAACAACAACTCAAACAATATCTGGCTAATGTAAAAGAAGAAGTTCGTTTAGTGGTTAGTCTAGATGAAAGCAAAGCATCGAATGACATTTTGTCTCTAGCGAACCAAATCGCAGAGATGAGCGACCTAATCACCGTTGAACGTGACGACAACGCAAGCGCACGTAAACCAGTGATGGCGGTAACTAACCCAGCAAAAGGCACGGCACTACGCTTTGCAGGCTTGCCAATGGGTCACGAATTTACCTCTCTAGTATTGGCTCTGCTTCATTCTGGCGGTCACCCAATCAAACTAGAACCAGAAGTGATTGAGCAAATCGCAGCACTAGACAACGATCTAGACGTAGAAATCTTCATTTCACTGTCGTGTCAAAACTGTCCGGACGTGGTTCAAGCGTTCAACATGATGGCGGCGATCAACCCGAAAGTAAAAGCAACCATGATCGACGGTGGTTTGTTCCAAGATGAAGTGAAACAACGCGACATCATGGCCGTACCAAGCGTATTCGTGAACGGTGAGCTATTCGGTCAAGGCCGTATGTCTCTGACTGAAATCCTAAACAAAGTGGATGACGGCGCGAGCGAGAAAGCCGCGAAAGCACTGAGCGAAAAAGACCCATACGATGTACTTGTTGTCGGCGGTGGTCCTGGTGGTAGCGCAGCTGCACTATACGCTGCTCGTAAAGGTATTCGTACTGGCGTTGTTGCTAAGCGTTTTGGTGGTCAGGTTATGGACACCATGGCAATCGAGAACTTCATTTCGGTAAAACGCACTGAAGGTCCAAAACTGGCAACAGACCTAGCAGAACACCTAAAAGAATACGACGTAGACGTAGTGACTGAGCAACAAGCTGAGAAGCTAATGGGTGCAGCACACACAGAAGATGGTTTGATTCACATCCAACTTGAAAGCGGCGCAACGCTGAAGAGTAAGAGTGTCATCTTAAGCCCTGGTGCACGCTGGCGTGAAATGAACGTTCCGGGTGAGCAAGAGTACCGCAACAAAGGTGTCGCGTACTGCCCACACTGTGACGGCCCACTGTTCAAAGGCAAGAAAACCGCAGTTATCGGTGGTGGTAACTCAGGCATCGAAGCTGCTATCGACCTTGCTGGTATTGTAGAACATGTAACGGTTCTTGAATTTGCAGACGTACTTCGTGCAGACCAAGTGCTTATCGACAAAGCGAACTCACTACCAAACGTAGACATCATCACGATGGCGCAAACAACAGAAGTAGTGGGTGACGGTACTCGCGTAACAAGCTTGAAGTACAAAGATCGCAACACAGATGAGATCAAAGAGATTGAATTGTCAGGTATCTTTGTTCAAATCGGTCTAGTACCAAACACAGAATGGCTAAAAGATTCAGAAGTAGCCCTATCTGAGCGCGGCGAGATTGAAGTCGGTAGCCGTGGCGATACTAGCTTAGAAGGTGTGTTCGCAGCGGGTGACGCAACAACCGTTCCTTACAAGCAGATCATCATTGCGATGGGTGAAGGTGCAAAAGCAAGCTTAGGCGCATTTGACTACCTAATCCGTAAGCAAGGCTAATCTCCAAATTTCTTGGACACAAAGCGCACGGTGCTGTGTTTTCTTCCCCGGAAAACCAATCGGGGCACCGTGACAGCGATGAGTAACAAGAAATAAAATCAAAAAACTAGAAGCCCAAAGACTTTGCCAGCAGGTATTAACTGCTGGCTTTTTTTGTTTGGGGAGAGGTGTAAGCAAATCTCTCAGCGCTCCGAGTTCAAACTGGAGGGAATGGCTCTACAATCACGGATAATTCAGTTCACTCCACCAGCATCACAACGCGCTGCGAATAGATTCTGAATACTCGCTTAGGCTCCTTCAGAATGACGCGGTTCGTTTAGCTTTCTCTTCCCGTCATTCCCGCGAACCTAGGTGAGACTGGGAATCTACTCACCGTAAACTCGATCGAAAATGAGTAGCACGAACAAACAAAAGGTGAAACAAGGTTGCAAGCACCTTACCCAACATTCAACCAGCAACCCCACCTAACCTCCCCTTGTATCAAACTCCGAAGCTCTCAACACGCAGAGCTCAAAAGGGAGGAACTGGTTCTGTGCTCGCGGATAATTCAATTCACAACGCAACATAACAACACACTGAAAGTAGATTCTGAATACTCGCTTAGGCTCTTGCAGAATGACGCTGTTCGTTTAGCGTTCTCTCCCCGTCATTCCCGCGAACCTAGGTGAGACTCGGAATCTACTCACCGTAAACTCGATCGAAAATGAGTAGCACGAACAAACAAAGGGTGAAACAAGGTTGCAAGCCCCGAACCCAGCTCTCAGATTCAAAGCACCAAACCCACCGAATCTCTCAATGTATCCAGACCCAAAGATATCAACCCTAAAAAATTTTAAAAAAGCCCTTTACCTAAACTTAACTTGAGGTTTTAGCATATTCATCGTTGGCTAGAAAATGACAAAAAGGAGCACATCATGATCCAACTAGAACATATTAACTTAGTCGTGAAAGATATCCCTGAAATGCTGAAGTTTTACCAAACTGCATTTCCACATTGGTACGTGCGTGATGAAGGTAAAGGCGAATGGAGTGGCAAGCCAAGAAACTGGCTACATTTTGGCGACGAGTATCAATACATAGCCATGAGTGACCATGGCGAAGGAGAAAACCGCGAGTTGAGCGGGCACCAAGTTGGGCTAGCGCATTTTGCTTATGTGACCAACAACGTCGATGCAATCATCAAAAGACTAACCGATGCAGGTTATCCGATTGCCCAACCTGGTGCTGATGAACCATACCGCAAAAATGTGTATTTTGTTGACCCTGCCGGTTTTGAGATTGAATTTGTTGAATACCTGGCGGATGACCCAAAACTTCGTAACCTGACAAGCTAAAAGAGATGTAAATAATAAAACGCCAGCAGATAGTGACTGCTGGCGTTTTATTTTTTATCTATCGGGCTTCTTTATCGCATTAGCGCTGTTTGGCAAAAACCTGAGTCCAGTAATACCCGTAGCGTGCAGAGTGATTTTCGACAAGCGACGCGCCCATCTGATCAAAATCCGCACTCATGATATTAAGGCAGTGACCTTCACTCGATAACCAAGCATTAATGACGGCGTTAATGCTGCTTTGCCCTGCGGCGACATTCTCACCAATGGCGCTCCAAGCATAGCCCGTTGCGTTAACTCGATCTGACATCTTGCTGCCATCAGAGCCTGTGTGGCTCATGAAATCGCTGTTCGCCATGTCGCTTGAATGTCGATAAGCGGCGCTTTCCAAATCGTAGCTCCAAGTCAGGGTCCCAACAGGTGGCATGGTGGTTGCGCCACACTGCTGTGTAGTAGAGCGGGCGCTGTTGACCGCTGCAAGCATCTGCTCGGCAAATGTGCCTTGTGACGATGTGGAACCTGTGTTTTGTGAGCCGCTTTCTACTGGGGATGACGACTCCCCGTCGCCGCCACATGCGCTGAGAAGCAGGGCCAAAGCAGGCACTAAGATCTTAGTTGGCATTGTCTTTCCTTTATGAGTGACGAAGAGCAAACTGCGCTTTTCGATAATAACGCCCAATAAACTAACAAAAACCAATAAAAGCACCATATAGCTTAGGGGGTTTTAACCAAAGACTCACATGAAGTTTTCAATCGCCTTGGTTCGGTCGATAAATCGGCAACGTTTCAGCCCAAGTATGGAATGGCGTTTCATCCATATCCTGTATTGCTTGAGTGATAAAATCGATGAACACCCTCACTCGGGCAGGCACATATTCCCGGTTGGCATAGAGAAGATACACGCCATTTCCTGCTTGGCGCATACTCGGAAATATCGGCACTAAACGCCCCGCTTTAAGCCAGTCTCTCGCGATAAAATGAGGGATCTGAGTTAATCCTAAGCCTTCTGCGCAAAGCTCTGCCATGGATTCACCGTCATTTACAATATAGTTTCTTTCGGGGTCATATTCACTCGCCCCGTCTGGTTCTGGCATCCGAATCGGCAACAGTTTCCCCGTTTGTTTAAAACGAAAACGAACCCAAGAATGGTCATTGAATACATCCGGGCCACTCGGAACACCATGGCGCGCTAAGTAATCCTGACTGGCACAAATGATAAAATCGATAGGGCTCAGCTGACGCACAATCAATTGACTATCGTGAACGACACCAGAGCGAATCGACACATCAATACCTTGCTCAATAATATCAACGTAGGCGTCATCGTAATGAATATCGATAGTGATGTTAGGGTAGCGGCGACAAAACTCTTTTAATAAAGGACGAATATAGAGGCGACCGTACGAGACTGGCACATTAATCTTAAGCTGCCCTGAAAGCGCATCATTGTGACTTTTTAATGAATCCTCACATGCCGCCAGCTCCTCCAGTACAAACCTAGCAGTATTTGCGTACCTACGACCAGCTTCTGTCAGGCGGCTCTGTCGCGTAGAACGTTGAAAAAGCTGTATACCCAAATCGCTTTCAAGACGATGTATGGCTTTACTCACGGTCGAAGGGTCAGTGCCATACACTTTGGCAGCCGCAGCAAAACTACCGCCATCTAAAGTGGCAATAAAAAATCGTAGGGACCGTATCTTATCCATATAACCAATGAACTCCATTCATGAATTTTATTCACTTTAGTAAAGACCAAGTGGCTCTTCAATCACTAATTAGCCTAAATATAATGAACCTCAATAACTTGATGCTCTGTTAGCGAGGAAAAAACCATGGGTAAAAACGGATTGAAGAATGCACTACAACTATTGATAGCGACACTAGTCCTATTCTTTGGGGTGCTTCAAACAGCACATGCCGCAGATAAACGAATTGGTATTCTGGTTTACGATGGCGTACTGACCTCTGATGTTACTGCGCCTTTAGAGGTTTTTGGCGTCGCAAGTCGTCTCACCTGGTTTAGTGATTATGACGTGCTCACCATTTCCGTCTCCGATCAGAAAACCATCACCACTGAAGAAGGATTAAAAATTGGTGTGGATGCTTGGATTGGTGATCTGCCGGAACTCGACGTATTGGTTTTAACATCCAGCTATGACATGGATGCACTAATCGAAAATAAAGATCTCATTCACTTTATTAAAACTACCTCAAAGGCGGCAGATTGGATGGCAAGTAATTGCTCTGGCGCGTATTTGTTAGCCGAAGCTGGCCTTTTAAACGGCAAAAAAGCAACAACTTGGGCCGGAGGTGAAAACGACTTTCAAAGAGATTACCCAGCAGTCAAAGTACAAGTCGACCAGAATTTTGTCATTGATGATGGCGTTATCACTTCGAACGGTAGCCTAGTTAGCTATCAAGCTGCTCTTAAGCTACTTCACCTTATGACTTCAGAGTCTAAAGCTCAGGAAGTCGCAGATGCCATCCAGTACTCACGTTTTTCCAACCAACCATTTTAAGCGTGTAAGAAAGTAATCAGAGTCACCCTTCGATATTTGGAAGGTTAACTCTTCGAATTTGTCTTCCTAATCGAACAACCCTTTTTATCACTGTAAAAGCGATAAAAAGGGTTGTCGTTCATCTGGCAGACACAACGTGCTCTCCAAACTTTTTATCTTAATGCTATGGAAAAACATAAACGTTACGAAGCACTGACGAAAGAGCGATACCAAGAGATCTACCGTCTCGCGTATTGGTTATGCAAAGATCACCACCTTGCTCAAGATTTAGCGCAAGAAACCTTCCTGAAAGCGTGGCGATTCTTTGATAATTTAAATGATCCCAACGCCGCGAAGTCTTGGCTCATTACTATTTTGCGTCGTGAGAATGCTCGGCGCTTTGATAGAAAACAGTACGATTTTGTCGACATTGATGAGTGTGCAATACAGACAAAAACCTACCCTGGCAGTGACTACGACATGGCCCAAGATTGGCTTCAAAAACAAATGATGATTCTCGAACCCAAATACCGAGAGCCGTTGCTCTTGAGCTTAGTGGCTGGGTTGAATCATGATGAAATTGCCCAAGCCTTGAGGCTCAACCACAACACAGTGGCGACTCGATTATTCAGAGCGCGTAATCAGATCATCGCACAGAAGGAGAGTCATTAAGACACAAAAAGTAGTCAACCATGTAAACTAACTGGCTATGCTCCGGTCTATTTCATAAGTCGTTACACAACTCGACGCTTTAACGCTTTACATCAAGCGCGACTAGATGAACACTTCTTGTCAAAGTACAATAACAGCCGACATAGAGTAGAGTCAGTAAAACATTATGAGTAACACGACGGCGAAAAAGCCGAATCCCTTATTTGAAATCCTTTTCAACGTATTTATCCCTTCCTTCATTTTGATGAAGTTTAGTGGCGATGAGCATCTAGGGACAGCAATGGCGCTGGTTGTCGCTTTGCTATTTCCTATCATTTATGGCGGTATGGACCTTGTCCGTAACAAGAAATTTAACTTTATTTCTGCTCTGGGCTTTATCAGTGTTCTACTAACTGGTGGCATCGGCTTGTTAGAGCTTGATACACGCTGGTTAGCACTAAAAGAAGCCCTGATTCCTGGCCTGATCGGTTTAGCGGTTTTGGGTTCAACGTTTACCCGCTACCCACTGATGCAGAAGTTAGTACTGAATGACACAGTGTTGAATCTCGCGTTGATTAACCAACGTTTAAAAGAAAATGGTAAAACCGATGCGTTCGAACGTTGCCTTATGTCTTCTAACTACCTGTTTGCAAGTACTTTTGCGTTCTCATCTGCAATGAACTACTTCCTTGCGACTTGGATTGTGACTAGCCCTTCTGGTACTGCTGCCTTTAACGAAGAGTTAGGGAAAATGACGCTGTACAGTTACCCAATGATTGCCATCCCAAGTATGTTGATGATGTTCGGTATTTTTTATTACATTTGGCGTCAAGTACGTGCGATGACATCGCTCGAAACAGAGCAAATCTTCCATCTAAAATAGCCCAATCATTACAAGTAAACCCATAAAAAAGGGAGGATTTTATCCTCCCTTTTCTCAACAGGCTCACTGTAATTCACAGCGTCAAAATGATTTTTCCTGACACTGCTGACGAGCGTCGCTCAACCATTTCAATCGCTGTTTGAAAGTCCTCTAACGGCAGATAATATGCAACGTTTAACTTTATGTCGCTGCTAATAAAATGTTCTAACATTTCAGCGAACACCGTCTTTCTCCCGCCTTTACCTACCGATTCTTCCCAATACCGCAAAAAGAATGTACTAAAGTCGATGTTGTTGGCCTTCATCGATTCAAAAAACTCAGGCGTATAAGGCGTTAACGACAATGTTCCGTAGTTGATGTATTGGCCGTTTTCTTTCAAGGTACGAATAAGATCCGTGCCAGCCTCACCACCTATCGCGTCCAGAGCGACCGTTGGTTGTGGCAGTTGGCGCGTTTGCAGCTGCGCTTGTAAGTCTTTCTTCGCGTCCAACACTGGAATGGTATCGTACGGATACTCGTCTCGCTTTGAGGTCACAGCAATCAGTGCAAAACCCAGTGAATGGGCGAGCTGGGCAAATATCTTACCGATCGCTGACCCTGCCGCATTGATGATCACCACATCACTTTTGTTCAACTTAGCCACTTTAGTGGTGATCACCCACGCGGTTAGCGCGTTGATGTACAACTGGCAGGCATAGCCGTTATCCAAACTTTCAGGTAGCGGAAAAAGATTCTCAGGCGAGGCATCTATGTAGTATTGCCAAGTCCCACTCATCGCCACCAACACCTTTTGCCCAACTTGAAGGTCAGTTTGATCAACTGCACTGACTTCCACCACACGCCCAACCGCTTCAAATCCCGGCACGCGAGGTGGTACGTGAACGCGGCGGTATTGCCCAACACCATGAATGGAAAGCAAGTCACTTGGGTTAATATTGGTGGCTTCCAGTCGCACCCGAACCTTGCCCTGAGCAAGCGGTTTGAGGGGCTCTTTTTCCAACGACAGCGACGTTTTGGGTTGACCAAAACAGAATTGATTCACTCGAGTATTTATCGTTGGTGCCATTGTTATTCATACCATGTAATTGAAATTCAAAAAGGAAGTTTCGCGACTTCTACTCAAAAGCATTAAGTGAAGTCGAAGCTCTGTATTTCTACCTGCGCAATGCGCCGTTCACTCTAAACTGTTGTGGCGTCATATCAAAATAGGCTTTAAATGCTTTGATGTAGGATGAGTCGTTTTGATAACCCACTAGGTCTGCAATGGCTTGGATTGGCAACGATTCATCTAACAAAGAAAGCGAGTAAATTAGCCGAATTTGTTGCCGCCAAAGTAGAAATGAAGTGTTGAATTCCTTGGCGAACAGCCGTGATAAAGTACGCTCAGAAGCCCCAATTTTCTCCCCCCACTCTTTTAGCGAACAGCTCAACGCGGGCTCGTCGGTCAACTGCTCGAAAATCAGTTTTAGTCGTCTGTCTTGTGGCAGCAATAACTGAAATGTCTGCACGTTGCGTTTCAAAATTTGATCATGCAGCACCGCCAGCAAATGCAGCACTTCTTCGTGGCTTGTCTCACCTTCACACTGTCTGCGGATCTCTTGTAAAAGCTCATTTAAAAACGACGTTAAAGCAATGGTTCTCACTTGTGGCTCGTACGTTGCGCCAAACTCAGGGTTGAGGTAAATACCAACAAATATCGTGTTGCTTAGAGCAATCGACTCGTGTTGAACACCCGCAGGAACAAATAACGCAGAAGTGTGCGGAACCAAATGCTGATAATGCTCCGTTTGCGTTTGCAATAACCCTTTGATAGGAAAGATGATTTGATGCCAAGTGTGTCGATGCAGCGCATCAATGTAACCTTTTGGCATGTCGATGGTTTTCACTAAAACAGGAGAATGGGAATTCGCGGCCATCATCTCATTGGAGGTGACGACGCCTGACTTCGAATCAATTTGGCGAGTTAGCATTGTTAGTTGTCTTTTCATCCCTATACCGACACAAGTTTACTAGGCTATCATGCTCCGCATCGCGAATGAAGGTAAACACTTTATCTCTCATTCAAATAATAAGGAGGTTACATGAAGAAAATCGGCGTCGTAAAAGCTGTGCTAGCAGGGAAAACCGTCCCTTATGCTCATGGAGCGCAAAGCGCAATCAACAAACAAGTGCAGCCTGAGCGCCAGCATGCAACAGAGCTCGGTTTTATCAGTGATGAGCAAGGTGATCCGCGCTTTCATGGTGGCATTCAAAAAGCGCTTCATATTTACCCAAGCGAGCACTACCCAATCTGGCAACAAGAATTAGGCGAAAGAACCATTTTCCAATCCGCCGGCGGCTTTGGCGAAAACATCAGCTCCGAAGGCGTAACCGAATCCACGATTTGCTTGAAAGATAAAATTCGCATCGGCTCAACACTACTGGAAGTGTCGCAAGGTCGCATGCCTTGTTGGAAACTTAACGTACGCTTTGACCAACACGATATGGCGAGAAGACTGCAAGATACGCTTCGAACAGGCTGGTATTTCCGAGTGTTGGAAGAAGGCGATATCGGTGCAGGTGACGAGATTATTCTGTGCGAAAGACCTTATCCAGAATGGCCACTGGCTCGCATCATGGGCGCGGTTTTCACTGGCTGTTTAGATAGAAAAGAACTCACTAAGCTGTCTGAGCTGCCGTTAGTCGAGTCTTGGGGCAAGCTGGTCGAGCGCCGTCTAGAAACTGGTGAAGTCGAAGATTGGGAAATGCGCTTGATTGGCCCAACTGCCGTTAATACTCAAAAGTAAAATTTGTAAGCCACGCTCTGAACCGACTATGCCGTCAAGAGCGTGTTTTTTGTTTTACTTCGCACTCGGGGCTGGGCGTTTCGACTTACCTTGAAACTGCTTAATGCTCTTCTTAGCATGAGTTCGACGGTTGGCTTTTTTATCACGTGGCGCGCGTTTGCTCTCGCCAGTTGATGGCTTATCCGTTACTGGAAAACCTGCCATATCTTGCACTGGTAATGCACGTTGAGTCAGGTGACGAATCGCGCTTAGTGCGTCCATTTCACCATGACAAACCAATGACACCGCCACACCTTGTTCGCCTGCGCGAGCGGTGCGTCCTACCCGGTGAACATAGGTTTCTGCATGCATTGGCAGTTCAAAGTTGATCACTACAGGCAATTGCTCAATGTGAATGCCGCGCGCTAGTAGATCGGTGGCAATCAACACCTGAATTTGCCCAGATTTAAACTGCGCCAGTGCTTCTTCTCGCTCATCTTGACTCTTATTGCCATGCAGCGCATTGGTTGAGATGCCCGCTTTATTCAGCTTCTTCGCTAAGCCATCGGCGTTCTCTTTCGCACCAATAAAGACTAATGCCTGAGTCCACGCGTTTTTTTGAATCAGTTCAATCAATGCCTTGGTTTTACTGCCTTTGTTAACGAGGTACAGCGTTTCAGCAATATCTTGGTTGGTGCTGTTTTCTTGATGCGCTGCAACTTGCTTTGGTGCCGGCATAAGCAGCTTCGCTTTACCCTTCAACTCATCTGAAAACGTTGCCGAGAACATCGCGGTTTGACGCTGGTTTGAAATAAGCCCCGCAATATTTTGCACGTCAGGCCAAAAGCCCATATCCAACAGACGATCCGCCTCATCCAACACTAGGTAATGGATATTGCTTAAGTCTAAACCGTTGTTTGCCAGATCAACCAAACGACCTGTCGTCGCGACAAGGATATGAGGATTTGTCGCTAGCGCCTGCTGTTGTTGCTCTTTATCAACGCCGCCACACAAACACACTGCGTTGAGTTCAAGAACTTGACCAACTTGGTTAATTGCTTCACTCACTTGCATTGCCAGCTCACGAGTTGGCACAAGAATCAGCGCTTTTTGCTCTGGATTGACACCCAGCTTTTCCAACAAAGGCAAACCATAAGCAAGGGTTTTGCCGCTGCCTGTATTTGCCAAAGCCAATAGATCTTGACCAGCCAACAGCTCAGGAATGGCCAACGCTTGAATATCGGTCGGTTTCTTGAAGTCTTTTGGCAGGGCGTGAATCAGCTCAGAACTCAATGAGAGAGTAGAAAATGGCATTAGCGAAACCTTGTACTTTTGGTTGAAGAGGCAATAAAAACAATGAAGATGCGGTAAAACGCAGGCGCGGACTTTACCACAATCTGCTAGGTGAACCATCCTATTTTAGGCGCTTAAACCAAGCGTCGCCTACGCAAATCTTCAGAAAACTAAAAAGCGCAAAAAAGCCGTTAGTCTGTACTGCCACAGAGCTAACGGCTAAAAACCCTTGAAGAGAACGCTTCGTCAGCCTTTCACTGCGGCTGAAAAGAAATGTGCAGTTTATTAAAGCACAGCTTTACGATTCGGTAAGAACACTTCACCCAACATGCAACGAACCGAACCACCACCAATAGATTCTATGGTAGAAACGTCGAATGGCAGCAATTTACCGTGCGTTGCCAATTGGTTTCTTTGTGCTGGTGAGAATGCATCGTACGCCGATTGCGACATCGCAATCACCTTGTCGCCGTTGATCGTTTCCAGTTGCAGAATGTTACCGCAGAACTGGTTCATCTGTTCAAGCGAAATTGAGATGACTTGCTTGTCTTTGGCGAGTGACTTCATTACAAAACGACGCTCAAATTCTGGGATCACTTCGTCACAAATCACGCAAAACTGTTCGCCAACCGCCATCATCACATTGGTGTGATAAATCGGCGCACCAGACGGCAAACGAGTTTGGAAAGAAATCACTCGTTCATAGCCAATACGATCGGCGTAATCTTCTAAAACCAGACGATCACAACGTTGTGAGAGTGCGGCATAGACCGTTTTATTTAGGTGGTCAAACACCATCACACCCGTGCTTTCTAAATACGCTTGCTCGTCAAGATATTCAGTTAGACTGCTGCGTCGATGAACTTCTCGCCCTGCTTGCGCTAGTGCTGCCACAAGCGCATCGGGACGTACTTCTTTTTGACGGTTTTCACAGGCCATTGGAAAGGTGTACAACGTGCCATCTGGCGTAGTGCTAAACCAATTGTTTGGAAATACCGCGTCTGGCGTCGCAACATCTGAAGTTGGATAATCAAACTCAACAACTTGAACGCCCTCTTGACGCAGCGTTGCAACCATACTCGCGAACTCGGCCATTACTCGACGTGAGACTTCTTCTTGGCTGAGTGACACTTTATGTTGGAACTCATTATCTTGTGCGGTTTCTTCATTAAAACGAAACTCTTTCGGTGGCACCATCACTACGCAGTTTGCGGTTTGGCGCTGAGCACTTTGCGTGCTTTCTTCTTTCCCATTAGCAAATTGGGTCACTGATTCGTGTAATAGCATCCAATATATTCCTTATCACTAGAATGAGGAGATTGTAAATTTATTGTTAACTTCAGTTTTGCTGTTTTGACAATTAATTTAATTGCACAAAAGTGTTTTTTGCTGCATTAAGTTTATTTTTCCCTAAATTTTATTGTCACTTTGCAGGTTTAAGATTTTATGGCACCGTGATGAACATGATAAGAATTCATCATAAGAATCAGAACCATAGACAATCACACTCATAACCAACTAGTTACATTTAAGACACAATCGGTTAGACTATTTTTTCGCCCCTCTCGTCAATCGGTCTGCTTTATCGAGGAGCAGGCAAGAAACTCTCATACACGCGGTTTCGTCCAAAGCAGCGTGAATCGATGGATTTAGCCACCCCAAATGGCACTGTTTTAACTTTAGGATGAGTTATGTTTAAACGATTTGAAGGCTTTACAGAGCCGTTCCCCAAATCTACACCGGATCAGCCTCCTTCAGGGATGTTCGCTTTTCTGCGTTATTACACTCGTGGTTATGAAAAGCCTTTGATCATCATGTCTTTGATGGCCACAATTGTGGCTGTTGTTGAGGTAATGTTGTTTGGCGCCATGGGACAACTGGTTGATTGGTTGTCTACCAGCAATCCAGAAACGTTCTTACAAGACAATAAATCGGATTTGATTTTCTACGGAGCCTTATTGCTGGTTGTCATGCCTATATTGGTGATCTTGTACTCGTTGCTCGTTCATCAAACGTTATTGGGCAACTACCCAATGTCTATCCGCTGGCTTGCACACCGGTATTTGCTCAATCAAAGCTTGAACTTCTATCAAGATGATTTTGCAGGTCGAGTCGCAACGAAAGTCATGCAAACCTCATTAGCTGTGCGCGAAACCGTGATGAAAGCTATGGATGTGTTTGTTTACGTTACGGTTTACTTCACCAGCATGATCATTATGTTAGCGACGGCAGACTGGCGTTTGATGATCCCAATGATTGTCTGGCTACTCGCTTACATCGCTATCCAAATCTATTTTGTCCCTAAGCTCAAAGACGTCGCTTCAGCGCAGGCCGATGCACGTTCGACAATGACAGGGCGCATCGTCGACAGTTATACCAATATTCAAACCGTCAAACTGTTTTCTCATAGCCAGCGCGAAACCCAATATGCCGAGCAAGGCATGAAAGGATTTTTAAATACGGTCTATCGTCAAATGCGCCTAGTGACCGGCTTCGACGTCGCTGTAGAGATCTCAAACTATATTTTGGTATTTTCCGTTGCTGCTTTATCGATTTACCTGTGGTTGGATAGTGCCATTAGCGTTGGCGCGATTGCGATTGCTGTTAGTCTTGCATTGCGCGTAAACGGTATGTCGATGTGGATAATGTGGGAAGTTGGCGCCCTCTTTGAAAACATGGGAACCGTTGTCGATGGAATGAAAACGCTCTCTAAGCCTATTGATATTAAAGATAAACCAGGTGCAAAAGACTTGGTTGTCACTGAAGGAGGCATTCACTTTGATAACGTCAGCTTCCATTACGGTGAGAACAAAGGCGTAATTAGCCATCTCGATCTCAACATCAAACCAGGAGAGAAAGTCGGCTTGGTTGGGCGCTCCGGCGCCGGAAAATCGACTTTGGTGAACTTGTTACTTCGTTTCCACGATGTCGAAGACGGCAGCATTAAGATCGATGGACAGAACATCTCAGAAGTTACACAAGACTCTTTGCGTTCAAAGATCGGTATGGTGACCCAAGATACTTCTCTGCTACACCGTTCAATTCGAGACAATATTTTGTATGGCAATCCAGATGCGACAGAAGAAGATTTGCTGAAAGCCACTAAGCAAGCGCATGCCCATGAGTTTATCGAAACTCTGACCGACCCATTTGGTAATGTCGGATACGATGCGCAAGTTGGTGAACGTGGTGTAAAACTGTCTGGCGGCCAACGTCAGCGTATCGCAATATCTCGTGTGCTACTCAAAGACGCACCATTGCTGGTATTGGATGAAGCCACATCGGCTCTGGATTCAGAAGTCGAAGCAGCGATTCAGGAAAGCTTGAATGAGTTAATGCAAGGGAAAACGGTTATTGCTATCGCTCACCGATTATCGACCATCGCACAAATGGATCGCCTCATCGTGCTAGATAAAGGCAGCATCGTTGAACAAGGTTCTCATCAAGAACTCATTGCGAATAACGGCATTTACGCCCAGCTTTGGGCGCATCAAACTGGCGGATTTATCGCTGAAGAACTAGACAATCAACACGCTTCTTAACGAGTGATAAGCTCAATAAAAACGGCGCTTTAAGCGCCGTTTTTTATTTTAATCCATGGCTAGACGCTCATATAGCCATTGTGGTTTCTCATATATGAAACACTCTCCATGATAAAGCTCACACTTTTTCTGCTAATATACCGCCTCGTTGCGTATCCATTGCAATGAACACAATACAGAGTATTGAGCCGTCTTCATTTGTCATTTCACTTTTTGAGAAACAGCTATACTCAATAGATGGCTTAGTTATTATATTAACAATAAGGTAATTAGCTTATGTGTAAATGTGGTTCAATGCAGATCGTACAACTCAAACCAAGTTGGGCTGACAAGCTATTTGGCTACTCAGAAAGATGGAAATGCCAACTTTGTTGTAAGATCTACCGCATCTAAAATTAAAAATAGAATCTTAGTTTTTCTAAGAAAAAGCAGTGGCCCGACAATGATTGTCGGGTTTTGTTTTTCTGAACATTCATTTTTTGTCCCTTCTCTACAAGACTACTCATCACGGCAAAACCTAGCATCTTAATGTGACTTAGGTATAGAATCAGGCCCACTTATTCTTTCCGATATTCATATATAACTGGTCACTATGAACAAAAGTTTGCTAACGAATGTCCTCGCTATCGCTTTGATGGCTGGAGGTCATCAATTACAAAACGACTATCTTTGGTATGCAGGGCTGTTTGCGTTCTCAGGCGCCATCACCAACTGGCTTGCCATCCATATGCTGTTTGAGAAAGTGCCTGGATTATACGGTTCTGGCGTGATCCCAGCGCGATTTGAAGAGTTTAAACTGGCTATCAAAAACCTGATGATGGAACAGTTTTTTACTGAAGCGAACATTGACCGATTCTTGAATAAAGAAATGGCGGGCGGTGTGAACATCGATCTTCAACCAGTAATTGAGAAAGTAGATTTAAATCCAGCATTTGATTCCCTAGTGGAAGTAATTGAAGGCTCTCAGTTTGGTGGCATGCTAGCGATGTTTGGCGGCTCGGAAGCGCTACAACCCATGCGCCAACCTTTCGTCGAAAAGATGCAAGAATCCATCATTGAGTTGAGCAAGAGCGATAACATCAAAGAAGCACTGAAAGAGCAATTCGAATCTCCTGCAATGATGGATGAGATAAAGCAGAACATTGAAAGTATCATCGATCAACGTTTAAGCGAATTAACACCGGCATTAGTTAAAGAAATGGTGCAAAAGATGATCAAAGAACACCTTGGCTGGCTAGTCGTTTGGGGCGGTGTTTTTGGTGGTTTAATTGGCGTTATCAGTACCTTTATCGGGGCATAATCGCTCACCGATTTATTAAAAAAGGAGCTTCGGCTCCTTTTTTTATCTTGAAAAAATAATACGCCAAGTCACGCTCAATAAGGAGACTCAACACATACCTCGCCTAACCAAGGAGCTCGGGATTAACACCAAATCCCGTTTTATGTTCTTCTATGACCACTTCACTACGAGTTTGAATCACGCCCGGAAGCGTGCCTAACTTGCTCGACATAAACTCCTGATACGCTTTCATGCTCTTAACACGAACTTTTATCATGGTATCGAAATCTCCAGAGAGCGAGTAGCACTCTTCAATTTCAGGCATCAATTCCACCGCTTTCGCAAACTTTTCAAAAATAGAAAAACTGGTTTGGTCTAAACGAATATGGATGAATACTTGCACATCCAGCCCCAACTTTTCCGCATTCAACTCTGCATGGTAACCATTGATATACCCTTCTTTTTCTAGTCGCTTTACACGATCAGAACATGGAGAAGTCGTTAAGTTAATCAGCTTTGCTAGTTCTACAACTGGAATTCTGCCTCTCGAATGAAGCACTCTCAAAATATGTAAATCAATCCGGTCCAATTGATAACTCATTAACCCACTTCCTTGTAACCACTTAGAAAGCATCACATTAATCGTTGCTCAAAAAATTGCAAACCATCAAATGCACAGCATGTGAAATTCAGCAGAGAATAACCAGAAAACAACGAAGGAGGGAAAGAGCTATGATTATTGCCGCTCACTTAGTAACCGTGATATGAAGAGAAAAAGCAACCTAGCGGCTCCCGCGGAGTCGCAAATTTGAAAGCGCATGACACGCCTGTATAGATATGTCGTTCGGGCAACGCCGCCCTATTTAGCCATTAATCATGGCTATCACTCAGAGTTAGAGTGCGGCCGATGTATGCCGTGTAGGATGTGGAACAACCTCTCCAATTGCACGATGATTACAACAACGGCAGTAGTATTGAGGCTCCATCTCGTAATAATGTTCACCTGATACAAATTTCGCCATCAGCTGTGTAAAACTCACCATTTTGCCTGTTAACGACTCAACAGACTGAGGCTCGCAACGCTTCATAATCACTTTATGTTGCGTTGATTTTCTACAAGCTGCGCAATATATATCCGGCATTTCTCTTCTCCCTACTTTTTCGTCCTACTGACAATTGACATATTTTGTTCAAAATAATTCCACAATTAAAAAGCTCCTTTAATTTTTTGTGCCCTATCTTCAAAAAATTGAACGAAAGTATCAAAAAACTGAGACATTGGTCAGACCTCAACTTTTGTACCATCAATATGAGCAAACGTGCTTATGTGTGTAATAATACGACACATTACACATAAGCAATTGTTCGGGCTTATTATTTAGTAAGGCGCATGACAACTACACGCCTGGCTAGATCGAGCTTTCGAGACGCCTTGTTATCTCGATTTACCCCGCAAACCAGTTGCTAGCAGCTATAGCCGTCTCATCAAGGAAGAAATGCATGACGATACAACCGATTCTCACTACCGAAAGACTCGTCCTCCGGCCATTCAATATCGATGACTGCCAACAAGTGGCTTTACTCGCTGGAGATAAGCGAATTGCCGACATGACAGCAAACATCCCTCATCCTTATGAGCGACCGATGGCGCAAGCATGGATAGATA
This sequence comes from Vibrio sp. 1641, assembly GCF_033339995.1. Taxonomy (NCBI): domain Bacteria; kingdom Pseudomonadati; phylum Pseudomonadota; class Gammaproteobacteria; order Vibrionales; family Vibrionaceae; genus Vibrio; species Vibrio sp. 1641. Next base: position 144,967 of record NZ_JAWOVP010000001.1, on the reverse strand, counting down.
GGCACGATCCGATGTATCAGCAGCATCAAGGCGTGGCGTACGCTATTACCTTGCGAAACACTGGGGAGTTACTTGGTGCAGTGAGTTTACCGCGTATCGAAGAGGGCTACGGTACATTAGGCTACTGGGTTGGTGTGCCACATTGGGGGAAAGGCTATGCATTCGAGGCCTCCAAAGCCTTACTCGAATTTGCTCGAATGCACTTTGAGTTAAACGGAATAACCGTGATGCATTTGATGGACAATCAGCGTTCTAAATCGGTGATCCAAAAACTAAATATCCCTTACATCGGTGACAAAACATTGCGCATGCAAGGCAAAGAACGAAAGGTTTGTGTCTACCAACTCACGTTCGTCGCTTCTGAATAAAGTCGAGGGATATGTCGGATGATCATCCATGAAACTTCACAAAATCTGCCCAAGAACAACCCTTTCTTGCTAGGAACTGTATTGTTGTCGCTGTTCTATTTTTCCTACCTAGCAGACAAGATCGTCGAGTTTGGACTCGTAGCACTCACAATAATAGGATTGAAACTTCTCTCAACGTACTTCACGCGCCGCGTGTTCAATCCTAAAACGCTAGATATCGATGCAAGCACCAACACCTTGAAGTACCGCCAGGGCTCAACAGTTTACTTCCGTCTACCTCTTGATGACATTGTCAAAGTCCAAATACAGAAAGAGTTCTTCTCTAGCAAAAGTTTGATGCTCTACACAGTCAACGACGCTTACCAAGTGCCGAATTCAAACAATTTCGATTCTCTACAGTTAAAGGATTTAATGAAACAACTTGAAGAGAGAATTGATGATCAATCTCGCTAAAACGAAAAGAGAAGACATTCTAGAATGTGTTGCCAATTTGGTCTCTAAATAGAAAGACAAAAAAGCCAGCAATAACGCTGGCTTTTCTCTGTGTTAGTCTTGTGCGACTTTCACGCGAATTTTGCTTTTTTCTACGTTCGTCAAATTCAGTGCTTCAAGAGCAGAAATGGCTTCTGCTTCGTCCGGCATGATGACAAAACCGAAGCCTTTCGACAAACCCGTGTCTTGATCAAGCACTAGCGAACACAGTTCTACTTTGCCGTACGCTGAGAATAATTTGCGGATATCTTGCTCGGTCATGTGACGAGCCAAGTTTCTTACTAAAAGTTTCATAATGAACCTAGTTGGTTTGATAACGGTTCGATTCTCTCAGTTTCTCTCTGGCAAACCAAGTGAATAATATGACGGCGTTGACTAGATCATTCTAAGTACATCTGTTTAAATGATTTTCCGTTCATTTTTCACCCATAGGAGAGTCGGCATGGAAACGAAACGTCTCAAACTCATCCCTGCTTGTTTAGAACGAGCCGAAGAGGCGCATCAAGCTGTCGTTCGCAGCCAAAAGACTCTCGAAGTCTATCTGCCGTGGGTGCCTCATGTGCTGACATTAGAAGCGATGATAGAAGGGACAGAGAAAGCCATCGCAAACTTTGAAAACTTCGAAGAAGAGCTGCGTTACTACATCATTGAAAAGGAAAGCGATCGCTTACTGGGTGCGGTCGGCTTGATGATTCGAGATCCCGACGTACCATCCTTTGAGATAGGTTATTGGTTAGATGATGCTGCCGTTGGCAATGGTTATGTTGCCGAGGCTGTGCTCGAAGTTGAGCGCTATGCGTTTGATGACTTGGGTGCCAAGAGAATCGCAATTCATGCTGATAGCACCAACCAAAAGAGCCGGGCTGTAGCCGAGCGCTGTGGTTATGAGTTCGAAGGAGAGCTCAGAAACGAACGTCTTACCACATCGGGAGAGCTGAGTAACACCGTTATTTACGCCAAAATTCGTCGCGACTAACATTCCAATCTAACCGAGCAATGCTAAGCTCTGATCTCAAGCTACCACCATTAACGTTAATTAAGTTTCGGATAAAACAAAGCCCGCTAAAATAGCGGGCTTTGTGTTCATATAAGGGAAGTTACTAGTCTAGTTCAACCAGTTTTTTCTCGAACGACTGGTGTTGGTCTAACACGTCTTGCGCAGCACCGCCCGTTGCTTTACTTACCACAATGATAGCAAGCGTAGAGAAGATGATGCCCGGTACGATTTCGTACACATCAAACCAACCGCCAGTTAGCTGCTTCCAAACCACGATAGTGATACCACCAACAAGAATACCTGCTAACGCGCCGTTACGGTTCATACCGCTCCAGTAAAGGCTAAGTACAACCGCAGGACCAAATGCCGCACCAAAACCAGCCCAAGCGTAAGATACAAGACCAAGTACTGAGCTATCAGGCGTCATCGCTAGGAATAGCGCAACAAGCGAAATAACGATAACACCGATACGACCAATCATTACGATTTCTTCAGAAGACGCTTCTGGCTTGAATACTTGCTTGTAGAAATCTTCTGCAAGCGCTGAAGATGAAACAAGGAGCTGTGAGTCAGCGGTACTCATTACCGCCGCTAGGATTGCTGCTAACAACATACCCGCAACGACAGGGTGGAATACTGCGTTAACCAATAGCATGAAGATCTTCTCACCGTCTTCTAGTTGAGTACCCGGATGACCCGTAACCCAAACCAGACCAACAAGACCAACAAGCATTGCACCAACCATAGATAGTGCCGTCCAAATCACTGCGATACGACGTGCAGTCGTTAGATCTTTGTTTGAACGAGACGCTTTAAAACGCGCTAGGATGTGTGGCTGACCAAAGTAACCAAGGCCCCACGCCGCTAGAGAGATAATAGCAATCGCAGATAATGGTTCGCCTTTCGCGTCATTCCATAGCGTTGCAAGTTCTGGGTTGATGTCATGTAGATCAGAACTTAGCTGACCTAAACCACCGTCCATTACCGCTATAGGAACAATCATTAGCGCAGCCGCCATTAGCAGACCTTGCACTAAGTCAGTCCAAGATACCGCTAGGAAACCACCGAATAGTGTGTAAGAAACGACACACACCGTACCGATGATAACAGCGTAGGTGTAATCTAGACCGAATACCGTCTCAAACAGTTTGCCCCCTGCGACCAAACCTGAGCTGGTGTAGAAAAGGAAAAATAGAAGAATGAAAAACGCAGAGATTGTCTGAATCAGTTTCGACTTATCGTTGAAGCGACGTGACAGGAACTCTGGCAACGTTAGCGCGTCAGTTTGGATACTGTAGGTACGTAGGCGTTTTGCACTGATGAGCCAGTTTGCCCATGTACCAAGAAGTAGACCGCCGGCTAACCAGAAGGCCTCGATACCCGCAGCGTACGCATAGCCAGGCAAACCTAGCAGCAACCAACCACTCATGTCTGAAGCACCTGCAGATAATGCAGCAGGCCACGGACCTAGGCTACGGCCACCTAGGAAGTAGTCAGATGAATTGGAAGTCCTCTTATACGCGTAAACGCCAATAGCAACCATAATCAGTAAATACGCCACAAAAGTGGACGTGATAGCAAAGCTATTTTCTATCATTAGATAGTCCTCGTTATAATTATTTCCTTCCTTGCCTGCCCTGATATTTTACCGTCTCAGCAATACATCAGAGTATAAAAAACCAATCTGGACCGGCTCTCAGTCCAGTTACTCCAGATTGGCATTACAAGTCAGGTTAGTGAGTTTCGTTCCCCAACTCGAGTAGAGTTGCGTTACCACCCACCGCGGTAATATTTATCGTTCGAGTGCGCTCAGTAATGAAGCGCAACGAGAGATGAGGATCATGAGCCAATTTCGGTGACTCTAAATCCGTTTCAGAAACTAAGCCGACGATTGCACCGTCACGCTTAGCTAGTTGAAGATTGAGCGCATGCTCAATCTGTGAACGCCCAACATAACCCACACTACGTACATCGCTCTCAAGCAACGGGGCAGACGCATCGTACGCAACAACCTGGACTAAGTTAGATGGGAAGTTTGCCAACGCTACAGCTTGCTTAACCAATTGGTTTAGCTCTGCATTGTCACTGCAAACGACCACACTGTTTCCTGCAATTAAGGCACAGGTGATCATCGCAAAAGCACTGTATAACGCATTATCAGCAGGCTCGATGTTGTTTTCACAAATCACCAAAGCCACACCGCGTCCTGCGGCATACAGTTCGTTAGTTTCCCCTGTAGGGCCAACTAACTGGTGAGTTTCTGCAAGAAGAGCTGATGCTTGTTGCAAGTGGTAAGAAACCACTTTGGCAACGGTAGACTGCTGCCCTTCTAGTGCAGATTTAAATGCCAGAACATGCTCGCATTTGTAATCAAAATCAGTCAGATTCCACTGCTCCCACGCAGAGAATGCATCTTTAAAATAGGTGATCTGATGAACCATAATGCGACTCCTTATGCGTTTTCTGCTTGAGCAAGAAGATGTTGAGTAAATCGGAATAGGTAGTGTGGACCACCAGCTTTCGGGCCAGTACCCGACAAGCCTTGACCACCAAACGGCTGTACACCAACCACAGCGCCAACTTGGTCTCGGTTGATGTAGCAGTTACCTACTCGTGCATGTTTCTCAATCCAACGGTACGTGGTTTCGTTACGGCTATGGATACCCATCGTCAAGCCAAAACCCGTTCTGTTGATCTGCGCAACCACGTTCGGTAATTCAGACGCTTTAAAGCGAACAATGTGCAAGATTGGACCAAATTGTTCTTCTTTCAGCACATCGATGCCCGAGATTTCAAACGCACTTGGTGAGACAAAGTCACCATGCTGGCACGATTCATCCAGCTGTAGCTGAGCGACTTTAGTCTGTGTTTTGCTCATTTGCTCAAGGTGAGCAAGGAGTTTTTGTTTTGCATTGCTGTCGATAACCGGACCAACATCCGTTTTGTGTAGGTAAGGTAAACCAACATGCAGCTCATTCATCGCACCTTGAATCAGGTTGATCATACGGTCTGCTACATCTTCTTGTACAAATAGAACACGAAGGGCAGAACAACGCTGACCTGCAGATGCAAACGCCGAACGAATCACATCACGCACCACCTGCTCTGGCAATGCAGTACTGTCCACGATCATTGCGTTTTGACCACCTGTTTCCGCAATAAACGGAACCGGTTTCGCGCTGCGCTCCGCAAGCGTGACGTTAATGCGTTGCGCCGTTGCCGTTGAACCAGTGAATGCCACACCAGCAATGGCATCATGAGAAGTCAGTGCATGACCGATCTCAGCGCCGCGACCAGTAAGTAACTGAATCACACCAGCAGGGAAACCCGCATCAAGCATTAATTCAATAGCGCGAGCGGCAATTAAGCTTGTTTGCTCAGCAGGTTTTGCAACCACAGTGTTACCTGCAATCAGTGCTGCCGTTACCTGACCAAGGAAGATAGCCAACGGGAAGTTCCAAGGGCTAATACACACAAACACACCAAGACCTTCACGGCTAGAAATGCGTTTCACACCGTCATAACCTTCTAGCTCAAATGGCTGTAGGTTTTGCGCTTGTTTCGCGTAATAACGACAGAAATCCACTGCTTCACGAACTTCATCAATACTATCGTGAATCGTCTTGCCCGCTTCTTTGTGACAAATCGCCACCAGCTCAGCCAGATTTTCTTCCATTAAGTCAGCAAGCTTTTCTAAACAAGCCGCTTTTTGCTCAACAGGAACACCTTTCCAATCAGAGAAAGCAGTTTGCGCCGCATCAATTGCAGCGGAAACATGATCAAGTGTTGCAAATGCCACTTTGCCGACTTCAATTCGGCGATCGTACGGTGCGGTGATGATCTCAGCCGCATTTTCCTTGATCATGCTTTCGGCAAAACACTCACCATTGATCATCGGGCCTGCAACCCACTGATTGTCCATGAAGCTTTCTACCTGCGCTTCAAATGGCTTCGCTTCACTGTCGATGTCAATGTTGACGCCATATGAGTTCTTACGCTCAGGGAAAATATCGGCAGGCAATGGAATTTTGTCGTTGTGTAGCGTGTCAAAACCCGTCAACACATCCACAGGGTGATGGGTCAACTCATAAATCGGACAACGCGCATCAACTAGACGGTGTACAAACGAGCTGTTCGCACCATTTTCAAGCAGACGACGAACCAAGTACGGAAGAAGATCAGCATGGCTACCGACAGGAGCATAAATACGTACTGGCTGACCGTACATTTTCATAACATGGTTATACAGTGAATCACCCATACCATGCAGGCGCTGGAACTCGTATTCTTTGTGCTCCGCCATGACAGCAATTGCCGTAACTGTGTGAGCATTGTGGCTTGCAAATTGTGGGTAGATATTACCGCGAACACCTTCGCTAAGTAGGAAACGAGCACAAGCTAGGTATGCAACGTCCGTCGCTTCTTTGCGAGTGTATACTGGGTAGTTTGCATAACCCGCTTGTTGAGACCACTTGATTTCGCTGTCCCAGTACGCGCCTTTAACCAAACGCAGAGGAATAACGTCACCTTGCTCTTTTGCGAGTGCATTTAGCCACACCAAGACTGGTAGCGCACGTTTTGAGTAGGCTTGAATAACCAAACCAAACTTGCCCCAACCTTTCACAAGATCGCTACGGTACACTTTCTCAAATAGCTTCAGGGAAAGCTCAAGGCGATCCGCTTCTTCTGCATCGATTGTGATTGCAACGTCGACTTCAATTGCACGTTTCAATAGCTGCATTAGTGAGTCATACAACTCTGTCATTACACGTTCTTCATTTGCGACTTCGTAGCGCGGGTGTAATGCAGAAAGCTTGATGGAAATCGAAGGCGCTGGACTAGTGTCGTTACCGTAAGTCTCGCGACCCACCGCTTCGATCGCCATTAGGTAATCTTTGAAGTACTTGTTCGCGTCCGCTGTAGTTAACGCCGCCTCACCCAACATATCAAACGAGTAGGTGAAACCTTTGTCGCGCATTGGGCGACCGTTCTTCTGCGCTTCTTCGATCGTACGACCACGAACAAACTGGTGACCCATGATCTTCATTGCCTGATACATGGCTTTACGAATCACGGGCTCAGAGAATTTATTTACCAGACGGTTTACAGCCTGACCTGGGCTCTGGGTGCCTTGCTCACCAAGACCAACCACTTTACCTGTTAGCATAAGGCCCCATGTTGATGCGTTAACAAACACAGAGTCAGAGTTTTTCAGGTGAGATTTCCAGTCTGCGACACTCAACTTATCTTTAATCAAAGAATCTGCTGTCGCGGCATCTGGGATGCGCATTAATGCTTCTGCAAGACACATCAGCAAGATACCTTCTTGAGTATCTAAGCTGTATTCCAGCAATAAAGCATCAATCATCTGGATTGACTTCTTATCGGCACGAATGGCTTCGATAAGGTGGGTCGTTTGGGTAGTGATCGCCGATTTTTCATCCTCTGTCGGCGTCGCTAGTGGCAATAGTTGCTCTAGCCATTGAGACTCGTCCACCATATATAATGGCGAGATCAGTGACCACAACTTATCAAGCGGCTGCCCGATAAATTCCGGTGTCAACACGTTCGTAGCTGTAAACATGTGTGTTCCTCAATCTCACTCCTCGAAAACCGCTTCGAGGATTATCAATGGCTGGCAGTGTATTTTGAGGCCGATAAGAATACTTGTCAAAAACTACGACATTTTTGCCAAAAACTCGCTTTTATAACAAAACATCCACATAGTCACATTCAAATAGGTAATATTTTGTGTTGTAAATTTTAATTTTTTCATTGCATTCACAACAAAATATCAAGAATATCAATAAGATTTTTGTGAAGAGCTCGTTCTAAGAGAAAATGTAGGATCAAGTGGCATATCAACCACTGCAAAGAACAGAGAATTTAAAAAAACGAGAGATAGGTCACGTGAATAAAACATAAAAAAACCATGCATAGTGCATGGCTTTATTCTGATTGATGATTATTTGACCTAAAAAAACGCGTTGTTATCCAACTTGTTTTTTATAACGGGAAGGTGATATTCCCTGTAAGCGAGTAAAAGTATGAGTAAAAGTACTCTGGCTTGAGAAGCCAGTAAACTCGGCAATTTGCCCTAAAGAAAGGTGCCCTTGCTCGATTAATTCACGAGCCATGTCGATACGCTTTCCGAGAACATATTGATGAGGTGTAATCCCCATCTGCTCTTTAAACAAGCAATGGAACTGACTTTCCCCAAGAAACACTCGCCCGGCCAATTGAGCCACACTAATCTTATGACTCAGGTGCTGCTCAATGTAACGATCAATCGCCTCCAAATCAAAGCGCGACTCTTTTCGACTGGTCTCAAATGCCGAGATATGGCGCTGCATTAATGCAATCACAGTGTCGTTACACGCACGACTTAACAGCAGGTCATCCGGATGGTTTCGCATTTCCTGAACCAACATCTGTATCAGCTTCTGAATTTGACTATCTAACTGGAAGTAGACATGGTCTCTCTCCAGGTTATTGATTTTTTGAAGCATTTCAGGATCATCATTTGTCGGTTTGGGCATATTCAGCACCAAAATATCCGATTGATTGATGACGCCACCGAAAGCATGATCAGAGCATGCGGTAACCACACAACCTTGACCAGGGCCGACAAGATTACCTCGCCCGCGCACTTCAAATTCGGCTTGCCCTTTTAAACCAATCACGATCTGCGTATAAGAATGATCGTGGCAATCCATATAAGACGGAAGTGTGATCAGCTCCGCCGGCTTTGGCAGCATAATCTCTTGATATGAAAGGATTTTTTGGTTATCTGAGTCACTCATTTTAAACAGTCGTCTTTACACGGTCAGCTTACGTCTTCGCATCATATACCTTCTTTGTTGGGTTGCAACTTTTACCCAACTCAATCGACAAGATCAAATCAGCATGATCAAGTTCATTTACATGATCATAGTTCCGGAACGATGATCATGTGAGGTTAATTTACGGTCAGTGAGCAACCAATTTTATTAACAAAAACGGATAGATAGGCAACGCCTTACGTATACATAATCAATCAATGTAAAGATCCTTATTACCGAACAATCCGTTATTTTGTAAAACATCGTGCTCCATATTAGATAGGTCGTCCCTGAAACGGATCGAAACCCACGCTTAAACTCAACATAGAGGGATTTCCCCCCTTACTAATATGCTTCTGATTCAATACATTAGTTATCGAGCTTTAAGATGCATACGATCTAAAGCTCTCGGTATCTCATTGATACCTCTAACTTACTTAGCAGACCCTCGCTAGGTAATTTAGAACCTCTTCTACACGTCGACAAGATTATATCTTGTGTTGCCAGCCCGTCTTCAGGCTGGCTTTTTTTTCGCTTCTCAACAATGAAAACAATGGCATAAGCTGATATCATAGCTTTTGTCTCACTGTCCCTCTCATATGCTTAGGTGCTGCTCTTTCACTCACAAGTGATATGAACGTCAACCACACTACAACTGAGTTGTAGGAAGCATGATCAAGGACGATACGAGTTGTAAGCCGAACATTAGGCGGACATCCGTGAGCGCACATATCTGTAATGAAACAGACCATTTTCCCAATTAAACTCTTCGTTCCATTTCGTCGTTGTCTATGACTACCTGACGAAAACATCGAACACCATGAATTTAATTGGATTGAGCGCCAATCAACGAACGTGTTCTAGCAACGTAACTGCCTACTTGGCAACATCAATACGAGCCATATAACACGGACGTCTCTGTATTGGTATAAGCAGTATGTAGTGAGTCCTTTTGTGAATATTTCAGTCGATACCATAGAACAATCCCTCCTTAAACAGCTACCAGGTTGTTGGGGATGCAAAGATAAAGATTCGGTATTCCTATACGTAAACCAGGAATACGCAGAACTGTTAGGGCACACGTCGCCCGAGGAGTGCTTGGGTAAAACTGATTTTGATATGGCCAGCCCAACCACTGAATGCGCGCAAGAATTTCAACGCCAGGATAAACACGTTCTCGAAACTGGCGAGTCACTAAAAATTCTGGATATCCACCCTTATCCAGATGGCCGCTGGCGAGCACATATATTTACTAAAACACCGTGGCGAGATGACAAAGGCGACATCGTAGGCACCATTTTCTACGGAAGGGAACTCACCGACACTGCCGTGATTGAAGTCGGGTATTGGGTTTGTCGTGCTATCAGTACCAACCCAAATCAACAATCCATCTTTCGTTTTTCTGACTTACAACCAAAACCAGAGAAGCTCACATGCCGCGAGCAAGAAACGCTGTTCCTCTTGCTCTATGGCAAAAAGCCTCAATTTATCTCTCAGGTCATGGGCATATCAACAAAAACCGTTGAAGGTCACGTCGCACGCTTACGTAATAAGTTTGCAGCGAACAGCAAGAACGAGCTAATAGATAAAGCAATGGAAGCAGGCTACGGCTCTGTTGTACCCAAAACGCTGCTTAAGCATCAATTATCGGTTGTGTTGAATGGAGAGCGATAATTCGCATCGCTTCTACCTACAAAAACACCGCCCCAATTCGGCGGTGTTTGTTTATTCATGAGGAACCATAAGCCTATGGCGCTAAACGATCAATGTCCCAACTTCCATCATGCTGGGAGAAAAGAAAACGATCGTGAAGGCGATGTTCGCCACCTTGCCAAAATTCGATGCTCTTTGGTTTTACGCGAAAGCCACCCCAAAAGGTTGGTACTGGTATTTCACCCTTAGCAAACTTCTGTTTTAGCTCTAAAAACTTACCTTCCAACACACCTCTGGCAGAAATACGGCTACTTTGTTTGCTCGCGATTGCGGCCAACTGGCTCTCTTTAGGACGAGAAGTAAAGTATTTCATATTCTCTACGGCGGTAAGCTTTTCAGCCACACCAGTAATATGAACTTGGCGCTCTAACGGGTGCCAAGGGAAGTGCAAACTAATATTGCTGTTATGCTCTAGCTGCTGGGCCTTGCGACTGCCTAGGTTGGTGTAAAACACAAAACCATCTTTGTCGACGTTTTTCAATAGAACAATGCGTTGAAACGGCATGCCATTTTCATCAACCGTTGCAACTGTCATCGCAGTCGGGTCCGTTAAACCCGCTTCAACTGCTTGCTCTAGCCACAGATTAAATTGATCAATAGGATCAGCTTTCAAATCTTTACGACGCAGCCCACCTTTGGTGTACTCACGACGAATATCAGCAAGTTCCATCTTTACTCCTTCACTCGTTTTTGTCGATTGTGCTCCCGATACTGAGGAAATACAAGGACATCATTGTGCTTGTTATCGTTGCCGCTCACAGCATCACAGTGCTTCATTTGATACCATGACACAAAAAACCAGTGAGCCGATCGTGAACTTACTCAACCCCAAAGCCCTACGTCATTTTTTACTGCTACTGTGTGCCGTTGGCATTTCAGGGCTTGCGCTTACTCATCATTACGCAACTCAATACCAACATGATCAATGGCAACAAAAGCTAGAGAGACAAGCCGCGCAAGTGTCACAAGAAGTGGACTACGAACTGGCAAAGTTTGAACAGATACCAAACCTATTAAGTCACGACCCAAGACTACTCAAAGCAGTAGAGCGCGGAACGCCCTCTCAAGAGCTCAACCTACTGTTATCAGATTGGTTGAAGCAAAGTTTGGCCGATACGATTTACGTTCATGACCGCACCGGGTTAGTCATTGCCTCAAGTAACTTTCAGCAAGAAGATACGTTTGTTGGCTCTAGCTTTAGCTATCGCCCCTATTTTAAAAATGCGCGACGCGGTGAGCCCGCTCAATACGTTGGATTAGGCGTGCGCTCGAATAAACGTGGGTACTTCTTCTCATCTCCGCTGTGGGTAAATGAGGAAGTCGTTGGCGTGATCACAGTAAAAGTGAACTTGGAGCAATTAGAACAGCGCCTTTCGCAAACCACGACTGACGTACTCATTACAGATAAACACAATGTCGTGTTTATGAGCAATTTACCAGACTGGCGCTATCGTGCACTTTTCCCACTGTCATCGAGTGCAATAATTGAACTTACCGAAACGCGTCAATATGGCGATACCTTGCCCGAATATTTTGGTGAGTTGACGGCACACAGTGGTGTCACGGAGTTTGATGACAATCAATTGCTTCTATCACCAAATTACCTCGCATACGCAACACACTTATTGGATAAAGGGTTTCGCGTCGTTGCCTTAATTAACCACAACAGCGTTCTTGCCGCCGTTTTACAGGCCGATATCGTCTTCCTGATCTTATATGCGCTCATTGCTCTAATTGCGTTAGCGTGGTTCCAAACCCTAGTTAACAAAGCACGCCTTGCCCATCTCAATGTGAGCCTAGAAGAAAAAGTAGTGCAACGGACACTAGTTCTGAGTGAAGCCAACCAAAAACTACAACAGACCATCCGCCAATATGAGCAAAGCCAACAAGAGCTTAAACAAACACAACAAGAACTGACGCAAGCCGCGAAATTGGCACTGTTGGGCGAGCTATCAGCCAGTATTAATCATGAGATAAATCAGCCACTTTCCGCACTAAGAACCTATACCGAAAACTCGCAGCGTTTGTTGGCAATGGAAAAATACCCAATGGTCGCTGACAATTTGGGCAAAATGCTGACACTCAATGACACCATTTCGGAAGTCATTGCCCGCTTAAAAGTCTTTACTCGGAAAGCCACGCACGATTCACACAATGAAATCTCAGTACTGCACGACGCGGTACATACTGCCACCAGCATTTTGAGCAACAAGCTTATTAAGCAAGGAGTAACACTAAAAGTTCCGGCCATCGACTATGATGTGAAGCTGGCCATTCACAGCGTTGAATTAGAACAAGTGCTGATAAACCTCTTCCACAACGCCGCACAAGCGATGGAAAACCACTGTATCGATCCGCAAATATCCATTGCTGTTCAGTGTCATGATGACAGTTGCGACATTCTTGTTTCCGATAACGGACCAGGGATGTCAGACGAAGCCCTAGCAAAAGTGTTCGACCCATTTTTTACGACTAAGCCGGAGGGTCTTGGATTAGGTTTAACAATCTCCAAGCGGATTATAGAGAGCTATCACGGCTCCCTCTGTGCCTATAAACATCAGAACACAGAACAACAAGCAGGAGGGATGACCTTTATCGTGACGCTACCAATAGTCAATCAGAATAAACGTCCCCCAGAAGTGGAAAACGACCATGAATAACCCAGTTTTCTTTGTTGATGACGAACCACACATTCGTGATGCCGTGTCTCAAGCCCTGCTGATTGAAGGGATAGACGTCACCTGCTTACCAAACGCAGTAGAAGCCTTACGCGTAATCGACTCAAATACGCCTGCGATTATCATTACCGATATCCATATGCCCGTGATGGATGGCTTGGAGTTTATGCGAACTTTGCGAAGCAAAAACGATCACTTTCAATTCATCGTACTTACTGGACATGGAGATGTGAAAACCGCGGTAGATGCGATGAAAAGCGGCGCGTACGACTTTCTAGAAAAACCGTTTTCAACGGAACAGCTCATGAAATCGCTCAACAATGCCAGCGATAAACTGAACTTGTTGCAAGAAAACATCTGGCTTAAGAAAGAGCTCGACATGCAAACTCATGTTGGTCCGAAAATGATTGGTCACAGTAAGGCCATGGTGAGCATTCGTCGCGCCTTGATCAGTGCGCCCACAAGCCAGCCGCTCATTTTTGTAGGTCAAGATGGTACGGGTCGGCGACTCGCTGCACAATTTGCCCACGACATACATGCAACACCGGATAGTGAGCTAATCGCCGCTTCTGGTGAAGACCTCTATGAGCTTTCATTAGAAGCGCTCGACAAAGCCATACACCGCTTAAGTGAAGGAAAACGCCACTGCAGTTTGTACTTACATAGCGCAGAGCATGTATCATTTGAGCAATGGGAATACTTATTCAAGCACCCAAAACTTGAGCGTGTTTTTGGCGCGACCACCCAAGCCGAGCCACCTCTAAAATCCCTGGCGACTCTAATTCACTTACCGACGCTCGATGAAAGAAAGGAAGATATAGGGCCTTTATACAAGCACTTTGTGCGCCACACAGCGAGTCGATATCAGTTACAGCCGCCACATATCAGCCTAGAAGAGGTCAAACACCTCACCAGTCTCGAATGGCCAGAAAACGTTAAGCAGCTACGCCAATTTGCTGAACTTCGTGCCCTCAAGCCAGATACTTTTAGAATGGAAGATTGGAACAGTGAGAAAAGTCTTGAAATTCAGAGTATGACTCAGCGCACAGAATACTTTGAATATTGCTTGTTATTCGATGCATTGCAAAGACATCGCGGCAGACTCAAAGAGGTTCAACTAGAATTACAGGTATCACGCAAAACCTTGTACGACAAACTAAAAAAACATCAGTTGGATAAAGCCAAGTTCAAGGCGTAATAGCTATACTCCGGCGCTAATTATGCTTTTGTTTGATTTAGAAAGTGTAAGAAAGCTCATTTGAAGAGAGAATAACCCTCTTCTCATATTTTATTAGCCGAGCATGCTGACATGATCGGTTAATAATAATAAGATCAAAAAGATAATCCGTAATTATATAAGCAGGGACTGTGATGAGCCGAGATAACTACAACAAACTCAACGATGAAGAGTTGGATTTTGTTGATGACAAAACTGCAGCATTGCTCCTCAATACCCCCAACAGCGCGCGTTTTATGCTCTGGGTTATGGTGCTATTTTTCATTGCAGCAATAGGTTGGGCATCTTGGGCTGAAATCGACAAAGTCACGGTTGGTCAAGGCAAAGTGATTCCCTCCTCACAGATACAAGTAGTCCAAAACTTAGAAGGTGGCTTAGTCAAAGAAATCTTGGTCAAAGAAGGTCAGTTGGTTGAAAAAGGCCAACAGTTACTGCTTATCGATGACACCCGCTTTCGCTCAGATTTTCGTGAACGTGAGCAACAAGTTGCCAACCTTACCGCATCTGTGCTGCAACTATCCGCTTCTATTAACAGTGTTGCCGTTAATCGTGATTTTGAAACGGAAAACTGGCGTCAAAGTGTACTACTTGATTACGGTAAACTGACCTTCCCACCAACCTTGGAAGAGACTCGACCTCAACTCACACAGCGTCAAAAAGCAGAATATCGCGAAGATCTAGATAATTTACGCAACCAACTTTCTGTTATTGACCAACAAGTGCAGCAAAAACAGCAGGACTTGGTAGAGATCCAAGCGCGAGTAAGGAACTTGCGTCAAAGCTACCAATACGCGAAAAAAGAACTCGATATCACCAAACCTTTGGCAGACGAGGGCGTTGTTCCTCGTATTGAACTGCTCAAATTACAGCGCCAAGTCAACGATACCCGTCGTGAAATGACGTCCAGTGAGCTCAAAATTCCCGTATTGCAATCAGCGATTCGAGAATCCATGCTCAACCGTATTGATGTTGCACTCAAATTCCGCTCTGAACAGCAAGAGAAACTCAACAGCGCCCAAGACCAGTTATCTGCTTTGGTTGAATCAGCGGTGGGCTTGGAAGATAGAGTAAACCGAACGGTTGTGAATTCGCCAGTAACAGGCAAAATCAAAACACTGAACATCAATACTGTCGGTGGTGTTATCCAACCTGGTATGGATATCGTCGAGATCGTACCAACAGAAGACACACTATTGGTAGAGGCGAAAATTGCGCCAAAAGACATCGCATTTTTACGCCCAGATCTTCATGCTATCGTGAAATTTACAGCTTACGACTTCACAAAGTACGGCGGTTTAGAGGGAGAGTTGGAACATATCAGCGCGGATACCACTCAAGATGAAGAAGGCAACAGCTTCTACATTGTTCGTGTACGCACCGAAAAAACAAACTTTGGTCAAGATGCAGATTTACCAATCATTCCAGGAATGACAGCATCGGTCGATATCATCACAGGGAAGCGAACCGTTTTGGAATATCTACTTAAACCGATTTTAAGTGCCAAAACGAACGCCTTGAAGGAGTAAACCACATTAAGATACTCGCGATAGGGAGTATTGAGCGATAAGTGATTAAATAAAAAGCACTTATTTCTCACTGACGAACTCTCTAGAAGAGTATACTTGTGATACGAGTCGAATATGCGATCCAATTTGCAGCGTAAAGTTACATTATTAATCAGCTTAAGTTGTTTGTCGTTCCAACTTGGTGCGCTGAACAGTAAAGAACAACGATGGGTCAATACGGTCACAGCGGTGTACGGCGAACGTGCGGGATTGCGCGTAAATACATGGCGAAAGAACCTCGACTTATTTAAACAATTAGAGACTCATGAACAGCTCGCTGGCGTTAACGACTTTTTTAATCAGCTGTATTTCGTTGACGACATAAAACTGTGGGGAAAGACAGATTATTGGGCTACGCCACTCGAATTTTTAGGGAGTAACGCAGGAGACTGTGAAGATTTCACTATTGCTAAGTACTTCTCTTTACTCGAGCTAGGAATACCAGATTCAAAGATGCGGTTAATATACGTAAAAGCCATCGAACTGAATCAGTTTCACATGGTATTAGCTTACTACCCTACCCCAAGTTCTGAGCCGCTCATTCTCGATAATATCAATCCTGACATTGTCCGAGCCTCTAAGCGTAGCGACTTGCTACCGATATACAGTTTTAATGGTACAAACCTGTGGTTGATGAAGTCATCTGCTAGCACTGGAGAGCTGGCAGGGAAAGCATCACGGTTGAGCCTTTGGAATGACTTACGCTCGCGCGAACGTAAGTTGCAGTTAAATAAACCTAAAATTAACTATGACGAGTGAGAAACATGACCCTATATAAGAAGCTTGTGGTGGGGATGGTTACGGTCTTTATACTCTTGTTGGCATCAGTATTCGTAATCCAATTCAACACGACTCGAGACAGCTTGGAGCAACAGCAACGTTCAGAGGTCAACAACACTATTAACACCGTAGGTTTGGCATTGGCTCCTTACCTAAAGGACAAAGATAAAGTCGCGGTTGAGTCCGTGATTAATGCTCTATTTGACGGCAGCACCTACTCAGTTGTTCGTCTTACAGCATTAGATTCTGACTACCAGATCGTGCGTACTTACCCAGTTAAACCAAGTACGGTGCCACAATGGTTTATCGACATGAATCTATTTAAAGCGATTCACGATAAGCGTGTTGTGACCAGTGGTTGGATGCAGCTCGCCGAAGTAGAAATCATTAGCCACCCAGGCGCAGCTTACGAGCAGCTCTGGCAAGGTTTTATTGGCTTGCTGTCTGTATTCAGTGTCATTTTTCTGGCTGGTTTAGTGGCAATTTCATACATCCTACGTCGCTCGCTAAAACCATTAACGGCCATCGTGAATAAAATGCATGAAATCGCGAATAACCAATTTGGTGAACCGCTTGCTCGTCCAAGAACCAAAGATCTTATCGCGGTGGTAGATGGCATTAACATGATGTCTGCTCAAATCGAGCTATCATTCAAAGAGCAAGCCAAAGAGGCGCAACGTCTGCGTGCTCAGGCTTACCTCGATCCTATATCTAAATTGGGTAACCGCTCATTCTACATCAACCAAATCGACCAATGGCTTGCAGAGCAAACGCAAGGGGGTATCGCGCTACTCCATGCTGAATACATTGGGGACATTTACGAGACCAAAGATTACCAACGCGCAGATGCCCACGTTAAAGAACTGTCTCAACGTTTGAAAAACACCATTGATGTACCGGGAGCCACTATTGCTCGCTTGTCTAGTGATGAGTTCGGCTTGCTTTTCCCTCATATGGATGAGAGCGAGTTACGCATTTTATCGGACAGCATCGTCAATTGTGTGAACGGCCTAAATACTGACCCAACAGGCTTAGCAAAACCTAAAGCGTCACTAGGGGTTGCACACAGCAAAGATCAGAAAACGCGCTCTGAAATCCTCTCGATGGTGGACAACGCACTATCGAAAGCCAAAGCGCAACCAGACAAGCCATACGGCTTCATTGGCAGTGATACACCTTCTAGTTTGATGGGTAAACAGCAATGGAAAGCGTTGGTTGAAGAAGCCATTCATAGTGATTGGGTTAAATTCCGTTTCCAAGCTGCGAAAAACACATGGGGTAAAGTATTCCACAACGAAGTATTTTCAAGCATCGAAAAAGATGGTGAAACGTATCGTGCGAATCAATACCTATTCGCACTAGAACAGTTAGACGCCACCAACATCTTTGACCAGTATGTCATTGAATCAATGATTAAGATGCTAGAAAGTGGTGAACTTAATGACCCAATCGCGATTAACATCGCGCAAAGCAGCTTGTCTCAACCATCGTTTATTCGCTGGACAACTAGCATGCTGGAAAAACACGCCAAAGTGGCCTCTAAGCTACACTTTGAAATTCCAGAGGAATGCTTTATCGATCAGCCTCACCACACAGCACTGTTATGTAATGCCATTCGCCAATCAGGTGCTGAGTTCGGCGTAGATAACTACGGACGTAACTTCCAATCTTTGGAATACATCCAAGAGTTCCGCCCGAACTATGTGAAGCTCGATTACCTATTCACACACAACTTGCACGACGAAAAACAGAAATTCACGCTAACGTCGATCTCTCGTACTGCCCACAACCTTGGTATTACGACTATCGCATCGCGTATCGAAACTCAAATCCAGTTGGACTTCCTCACTGAACATTTTGTTGAGGTATTCCAAGGATTCATCGTCGACAAGGAATAAAAAGGTTTATCAACGATGAAAGACCCTTTACTGAATTCGCTCATCTACGTTAGCCGTTACTATGGGTTAGCTAACTCGCCAGAAGCGCTAGTCAACGGACTACCGCTATCTGACGGTAAACTGACCCCATTTTTGCTACCAAGAGCAGCGGAAAGGGCCGGATTGGTTGCCAAGGAAAACCGCGCAGAGCTGGAGAGCATCTCTAGCCTAATTCTGCCGGCAATCTTAGTTCTTAAAGGCGGTGACTCTTGCGTTCTCAACAGCATCAATATGGAGAAACGCGAGGCCGAAGTCACCACCCTAGAAAGTGGAATGGTGCCGATCTCTATTCCATTAGAAGACCTACTTGAGCAATACACTGGTCGGTACTTTTTAGTTAAAAAGCAATTCCGTTTCGATGAGCGCTCTCCCGAAGTGCTCAAAACCAACGAAAGCCACTGGTTCTGGTCCACCTTGTGGCAGTCAAAACGCATCTACCGTGATGTTTTAATCGCATCACTTCTCATCAACCTCTTTGCGGTTGCCGCTCCGCTATTCACTCGCTTGGTGTACGACAAAGTGGTTCCGAATCTTGCGTTTGAAACCCTATGGGTACTAGCAAGTGGCATCTTTGTCGTGTTCCTGTTCGACTTCATTCTCAAGTCGCTGAGAAATTACTTCATTGATGTGGCGGGCAAGAAGTCTGACATTCTAATTTCATCCAAACTGTTCAGCAAAGTGATGGGGATTAGAATGGAATCAAAGCCGCCTTCGGTCGGTGCCTTCGCTCGCCATTTACAAGAATTCGAATCTATTCGAGAGTTTTTTACTTCAGCGACCGTCAGTGCTCTCATTGATTTGCCTTTTGCCATTTTGTTCTTAGTGATTATATGGCTAATGGCTGGCGATCTTGTGTATGTACCGATGGTGGGCGTGGTCATTTTGATTATTCATTCGCTACTGATACAAGGACCGCTGCGTCGCTCCATTGAGGAGGGTTCACGCCTAGCATCGCAAAAATATGCCAATTTGATAGAGAGCTTGGCTGGGTTAGAAACCGTAAAAATGCTCAGTGCGCAAAGCCAATTCCAATACCGCTGGGAAGAGGCAGTTGCACACATGGCGAACTGGAATATAAAAAGCCGCCGAATTACGGATAGCATTCAAAACGCGGCAGGTTTTGTGCAGCAAAGTAGTAACGTAGGGATGATCATCCTAGGCGTTTACTTAATTGCAGAAGGCGACTTAACCATGGGTGGTTTGATTGCCGCAACCATGCTTAGCGGCCGCGCGATTGGTCCTTTGGTTCAGTTATCCTTACTCTCTACGCGCTACAACCAAGCGAAGTCTTCTATGACAATTATCAATCAAGTCATGGAAATGCCGGATGAACAAGAAGAAGGTAAACGTTACATTCACCGTCCAATAGTACAAGGCAAAATTGAACTTGAACGCGTGACCTTCCACTACCCAGACTCACCGGTGGCGTCGATTCGAGATTTGAGCTTGACCATTAACCCAGGCGAAAAAGTAGCGATCATAGGCCGTATCGGTTCGGGTAAAACCACGTTAGAGCGTCTCATCATGGGCTTGTATCAGCCGACGGAAGGTCATGTTCGCATTGATGATACCGACATCGCACAGCTGCATCATGTCGACATTCGCCGTAATATTGGTTGTGTGCCGCAAGATTCGAATCTGTTCTTTGGTTCTATCCGCGACAACATTACGCTAGGTCGCCCATTAACCGATGACCGTGACGTACTAGACGCAGCGAATCGTGCCGGTGTTACTGCGTTTACGCAATCTGACCCAGCGGGCTTAGAACGCCAAGTTGGTGAAGGTGGTGCAATGCTATCGGGTGGTCAACGTCAAGCAGTCACGATCGCTCGTGCATTTTTGGGTCGTCCTCCTATTCTACTCATGGATGAACCAACCAGTGCGATGGATAATCGCTCAGAGATGCACATTAAACATCAATTAGCACAGTTGAAACCTAGTGAAACGCTGATTCTGATTACGCACAAAACGTCTATGCTCGACATCGTTGATCGCGTAATTGTGATGGAGAAAGGCAGCATCATCGCAGATGGCCCTAAAGCGCAAGTGCTGAACGATTTGAAACAAGGCAAAGTGCGTGCGGTTAGCTAGCCTGAATTCACATTGATAAAAGACAAGGGCCCCGTTTAACTTGTGTTTAACGGGGCTTATTTTATTGGGAGCCCGAGATAATTAAGTTCTTCAAGCGCGACCCAAACGAGTACAAGGCCAACAATCACGAATAAAATCATAATCGCCTTTTCATCTTCTTCCATTTTTCAACGCCCTAAAAGCTATTTCAATTAATACACCTTAGATTATCAGGACAAAAGTCATATTCAGCTCGTTTATAAGGAACTAGCGTCATAGAATGTCGGATATGGGATACAGCTCAAAGATTGCTCTCTTCAAAATCACGTCAGCTTTGATTGAATATAAGTAATGAAGCCAAAGAGTTCGTAATGCTCACTAAGTCTTTGATTAACTTATACAGTACTCTGTGGTACCTCAACACAGAGACAAATGGTGTAAAGAAAAATTGTGATTACTTACAGCAAAAAATCAGCTATAAAAGCCGCTTTCTAGATATCGTCGAGATGAAGAAATGAATGATTGGATCCAATTAGAGCAAGTGAGCCAGTATTTCACTACGGGCTCCCTCGGTTACAAACTATTGATGGGCATTTTTGTCCTGATCGCGTATCGCATCCTGAAGAGGATTGTAAATCGAGCCATCCTAAATTTGGCAACAACGAAAGGTGTAAAAAAGGCTCGTTTGAGTTTTATTCAGCGCTGTTTCAATGTCGCGCTGCTATTTTTGACCGCCTCTATTTTTGCCATTATCACAGGTATTGGCTATGGCGATGTGTCTTTGTTCCTATCGTCCATTTTTGCCGTATTAGGTGTGGCGTTTATTGCGCAGTGGTCAATTCTGAGCAACATCACTGCCAGCTTTTTGATCTTTTTTGTCTTCCCATACCGAGTGGGTGACCGAATTAAAGTCGTAGATAAAGATGAAGACATCTGCGGTGAGATTCAAGAAATCAGTATGTTTCACGTGTTAATTAAGCACGACAACGGAAACTTAATCACTTACCCAAACAACCAGATTTTGCAAAAAGCAGTGCTAAAGCTGGCGAAAAACAAGCCAGAGCCAAGTAAAGTAAAATCTCGGATTTATACTCGCAGAAAGAAATAACCCACTAAAAAGCCGATGTATCTACATCGGCTTTTTAATGCACTTCTTTTTAAGTTTTAGTGTTGACCTCAACCTAGCTTGAGGTTTTAGCCTTAGTCGCACGATTAAAAATCAACAATGAAAAAAGGAACCATTGTGTCCAAAATTGCGATTATTTATTTCTCTAAAACCGACGTTACTGGTCAGCTTGCTCGCGCGATTGCCGCAGGTGTTGAACAACAAGGCATTAAACAGCAAGATGAATGTGAAATCCTCTCTCACCGAATTGAAGGCAGTGAGATTATTGAGGGACGTTTTGTGAACCCTAAACTAATGGATGAACTTGCTGAGTGTGATGCGATTATCTTTGGCTCACCGACCTATATGGGCGGTGTAGCAGCGCAGTTTAAAGCATTTGCAGATGCAAGCAGTGAATCTTGGTATTACCAAAAATGGGCGAGCAAAATCGCGGCTGGCTTTACCAGTGGTGGGGCAATGAATGGCGACCAATCTTGCACATTACAATATCTACAAACGCTCGCTAACCAACACGGCATGATGTGGGTCGGGTTGGATAAGATCAGCAATTCTGGGGAGCAAAACCTGAATCGTTATGGTGTACAAGGTGGTATTGTTGCACAAGGTGGTGAAGGTGGTCAGTTGCATGCTTCTGATGTTGCAACAGCGGAGTATCTTGGCAAACGAGTCGCTATGCTCGTGAACAAGCTCTCCACTCGCTAACAATAAAAAGAAGCCCCGTAAGATACATCTTCGGGGCTTCATATTTATCGCTTGTTTTGAGCGCTACTTCTTGATGTAGAGGTCTTTCGAGTAGATACGACCTTCTACGTTGTTCTTGGCAAAACCGCCAACCGTAGGACGAACCAAACGCGCTTGCATGTAGTAGTAAATCGGTGCGATTGGCATATCCGCCGCCAACAATTGCTCGGCTTGATCATAGAAACCTTGGCGCGCTTTCTCATTGGTTGCGGCCAATGCACTGTTCATCGCGTTGTCGTACGTTTCACTGCTGTAACGTGCAAAGTTACCCGAGGAACCTGAGCGAAGTAAGCTCAGGAAAGTAGACGCTTCATTGTAATCACCACACCAGGAAGCGCGCATCACATCGAAATTGCCTTGTTTACGCGCCACTAAGTATGACTTCCACTCTTGGTTTTCTAACTCCACGTTTGCACCGAGATTTTTTTGTAGCATCGACGCTATCGCAACCGCGATCGATTTGTTTGCCTCACTGGTGTTGTACAACAATTTAAAATCGAGCGGCTTGTCTTGGCTGTAACCCGCTTCTTTTAACAACTGACGCGCTTTCTCGTCACGTTGTTGCTGACTCCACTTACTGTATTCAGGCGGCGTCGCATCAAACCCTGCGGTGTACTGATGCGCAAAAGTATAAGCAGGAAGGTTGCCCACTTGCGTGACACCATTCGTAATCACATCGCGCATGATGGAGTACGACACCGCTTGACGCACTCGCACATCATCAAATGGCGGACGAGTGGTATTGAACGCGTAGTAATACGTGCACAATAATGGCACCACCGTGTAAGCCTGCTTGTAATCTTGTTTAAGCTTCTGCGCCATATGAGTCGGCACATCTGACGTGATATCCAGCTCTCCTGCCGCATAACGATTGATCGACGCGTTTTGGTTTTCAAACGGAATATAAGTCACTCTGTTTAGATGCGTATCTGCGCTGTCCCAATAACTTGGACTCTTAACCAGTTCAATGCGCTCATTCACGACCCACTTATCCAATGTGAATGCACCGTTGCTAACAAATTGGTCTGGATCACTCCACGGCTTGTCGCGGTTTTCCACTGTCGCTTGATGCACTGGCATCATGGACGTGTGCCCAGTCATAGCAACAAAGTACGGCACTTGACTGTCCAACTCAAAACGTAGGGTGTATTTATCCACTGCCTTGATACCGAGATCGTCCAAAGGCTTTTTGCCCTCTGCTACATCAGTGATGTTTTTGATCTTGGTGAGTTTGAGATACCAAACATTTGGAGAAGCGGTTTTCGGATCTACCGCTCGGCGCAGTGAATAGACAAAATCATCCGCCGTCACAGGCTCGCCATTCGACCATTTCGCGTCTTTGCGCAAGTGAAAAGTAAAGGTTTGGTTATCCTTGGTTTCCCATGATTCTGCCACACCGGGAATGATGTTTCCGTCACGATCTTGAATCACAAGCCCTTCAAATAAGTCACGAATCACATGCATTTCTGGCAGACCTTCGGCTTTCGCTGGGTCAAGCGTCGCCGCCTCTGCGTCATTCGCACGTACTAAATGCTGTTCTGCGGCAAGTTGAATGCCTTTAGGTAAGGTCTCCGCAGCAACTGATGTAGCAAGAAAAGGGGTGAATAAAGAGGAAATCAGCAACGCCGTTGAATGTTTTTTAAAATCCATATCGTTTTTCGTTCTCCTAACGCGTCTTGTGAAGCAAGTGCCACAATTAACATTTCAACCGTTGACGAGTTTAAACGGTTCAGTTTAGCTAGGTGTAATTAGCTTAGATATTGATACTACTTCATCAATCAGGAGATTACGGTGAGTCTAATTCCAAGAACGGAAAGAGCGGCATTTTTAATTCGGCCAACATCATACGGTCAATCCGTGCTTGGTGCGCCATTACTGTATTTTCCGGCTCAAGTCGAAAGTGCTTCACGAGGTTTGATTTTGGCAGGCACTCACGGGGATGAGACAGCCTCGATTGCAGGTTTGTCCTGCGCGCTAAGAAGCTTGCCTGCTGAAAACTTACGACATGATGTGATTCTGTCAATGAATCCTGACGGCAACCAGCTAGGCACACGCGCAAATGCAAACCAAGTGGATCTCAATCGCGCGTTTCCAACCCAAAATTGGACTGAGCATGGCACAGTGTATCGATGGAGCTCTCACACACCCGTTCGAGACGTACAGGTGAAAACCGGCACTAAAAACCAACTAGAGCCTGAAGTTAGCGCATTAATTAACTTGATTGAACTGCGCAAGCCAAAGTTTGTGGTGTCGTTTCATGAACCGCTTGCTTTTGTGGATGATCCCAAACATTCCGACCTTGCCAAATGGCTCCACGAGCAGTTCCAACTGCCAATCGTTGACGATGTCGACTACGAAACACCCGGCTCATTCGGCACTTGGTGTAGTGAACGTGATTTACCTTGCATCACGTTGGAATTGCCCGCGATTTCTGCCGATCTCACCATTGAAAAACATCTCTCTGCTTTTATTGCTTTGCTGAGGCACGATCCGGATCTCTAGTCCGCTGTTAAACAAGCGATCATGTGAGGATCTGTTTGATGTCGGTACTGATATCGCTGATCAACTGACGGGCACTGTCGTCTCTTTGCTGAACCAAGATGATAAACAGCAAATCGGTGATCACGTTTTGCGCGGTACGCGAAGCAATGGATGAGCTGCGATGTTCCGTTTCATTGGCAATCGTATCAAACGTAATATCGGCAATACCGCGCAAGCGACTTCTTCCAGGCGCAGATAACGCAATCACCTTCGCGCCCTGCTCTTTTGCCGCTTCTGCCGCGACGAGAATTTCTTTGCGCTCACCCGAAAACGAGATTGCGATCTGAACATCTTCTGGAGAGAGCGTGCGGGCAACAGCAATCTGCACGTGGCTGTCTTGTTCAGAAAGCGCCGTAATACCAAGTTTAAGCAGTTTAAAGCTTAAATCCTTCGCGGTCAGTGCAGAGCCCCCAATCCCGACCACTTGCACTCGACGCGCTTCACTCAACCATTTCACCGCTTGGTGACACGCTTCGTAAGACAGCGTATTGGTGGTTTGAAACATAGCATCTGTTTTTGCTTTCACCAGTTTCTGTGAAATTACCGCAATGGGGTCGTCAGCCAAAATATCACTGTGCAGCGGTGTCGACTGCATCGCATGCTTACGGCCAATCTCTTCATTCAGAGCTAACTTAAACTCGCTGTAACCTTTAAAGCCGATACGCTGAGTAAATTTCACAATGCTCGATTGACTCACTTTTACTTGCGCCGCAAGTTCTTGGCTGGTGAGCAGCGCCGCCTTTTCTGCGTTTTCAACAATCCAATCGCCAACCAAACGACCACTTTGCGAAAGCTGAGTACGCCTCGCGACTATCCTATTGATAACTGACACAACAAAAACCTCAAAAATTTTAAATAAATTATTCCAAAACAGAAATAATAGGCGTTTGATTTAACCCCCTGATTATTCTAACCAAGACAGTTAATCCCGGATGTAATAGACGTATATTTTCTCTCATTATTCCAAATTTCTCCTGCATAAAGAATAACCTCAAGTGTGATTTTTATCACCAAACCTGAATATTTTATTCCATAAAATCGCCCTCAGATTGAACATTACGAAGAGTGCAAAACATGAAAATTGATTTAAGCAGATTGGTGACAGAAAGCCGTAACCCAGCCAGTGCCGAGATCGATACGCTTTCGACCATCGAGATGCTGCAAGTCATTAATGAAGAGGATCAAAAAGTCCCGCTCGCGGTAAAAGCGGTGCTACCACAAATTGCAGAGACAGTTGACGCAATTACCCAAGCTTTTGCAAATGGTGGCCGTTTAATTTACATGGGAGCTGGTACGTCAGGTCGCTTAGGCATTCTTGATGCAAGCGAGTGTCCTCCTACCTACGGCACGCATCCAGATATGGTGATTGGCTTAATTGCTGGTGGACATCAAGCGATTTTAAAAGCGGTAGAAAACGCAGAAGACAACGCGAAAATGGGTCAAGACGACTTAAAAGCACTTCACCTCACCAAGCATGACGTGGTTGTAGGCATTGCAGCGAGTGGCCGTACACCTTATGTAATAGGTGGTTTGGACTACGCTAAATCCATCGGAGCCACGACCGCATCTATCGCCTGTAATCCAGAATGTGCCATGGCAGAAGCGGCCGACATCGCGATTCTGCCGATAGTTGGCGCAGAGGTTGTCACTGGATCTTCTCGCATGAAAGCTGGCACCGCACAAAAACTGGTGCTAAACATGCTCACGACAGGCGCAATGATTCGTAGCGGTAAGGTATTTGGCAACTTAATGGTGGATGTAGAAGCCACTAACGCCAAGCTCATCCAACGCCAAACCAACATTGTTGTGGAAGCAACCGACGCATCAAAAGAAGAAGCAGAGCGAGCATTAAATGCCTGCGGTCGCCACTGCAAAACCGCCATCTTAATGATTTTGGCCGATTTGGATGCCGAACAAGCCAAATCACGCCTCGCCGCGCACAACGGCTTTATTCGCGCAGCACTAAATAATAACTAAATAATCCGAGTTCTGAAGGATAGACCCTATGGCAAAAATAACTTCAAACACAGTATCGCAGTTGCTGTCCGCAGTAGGTGGCAGTAGCAACGTAAGCAAATGTGGTAACTGTATGACGCGTTTGCGTTTATCGCTCGCCAACAATGGCTTGGCTGATCAATCAGTTATCAAGCAAATTCCCGGCGTAATGGGTGTGGTGGAAAGCGATGAGCAGTTTCAGATCATTCTCGGTCCCGGAAAAGCTCAACAAGCAGCTGAGATGATGAATCAATTGATCGACAGCTTAACCTCTGGTGATAGTGAAGAACCAGATAAGCCGCAACAAGATCTTTCTGCCGTCGCGGCCGAGCAGAAAAAACAGATGAAGAGCAAACAAACCAGTGCGGTTCAGCGTTTTTTAAGCAAGTTTGCCACCATCTTTACGCCGTTGATCCCTGGTTTTATTGCCGCTGGTTTGTTGCTAGGTTTTGCGACGTTATTGGAACAAATGTTTGTTCTCGACCAGACACCAAGCCAGTTTATGTTGGATCTGATCGCCTACATGAAAGTCTTTGGTAAGGGTCTGTTTGCTTTCCTAAGTATTCTGATTGGTTACAACGCGCAGCAAGCATTTGGCGGCTCTGGTGTTAATGGTGCCATTCTCGCCTCTTTGTTTGTGCTGGGTTACAACCCAGAGGCGACATCCGGCATTTACTCTGGCATGAACGAGTTTTTCGGCTTTGCGATTGATCCGCGCGGCAACATTATCGGCGTACTTTTAGCAGCGATCATCGGTGCACAAGTCGAGCGTAAGGTTCGTCAATACATGCCAGATGATCTGGACATGATCTTAACGTCCGTTATCACTCTATTGATCATGGGTGCGGTAACCTTCTTGATCATCATGCCGATCGGCGGCGAGCTGTTTAAAGGGATGTCTTGGTTGTTCCTCAACTTGAACGATAACCCATTAGGCGCTGCAATCTTGGCAGGTTTGTTCTTAATTTCTGTGGTATTTGGCATCCACCAGGGTTTTGTTCCAGTGTACTTCGCATTGATGGAAGCACAGGGCTTTAACTCGCTATTCCCTATCCTGGCGATGGCAGGTGGCGGTCAGGTTGGCGCGTCAATGGCGCTGTATTTCAAAGCCAAAAAAGACGCTCTACTGCGCACTCAAGTTAAAGGCGCTATTATTCCGGGTCTTCTAGGCATTGGCGAACCATTGATTTACGGCGTGACATTACCACGCGTAAAACCATTCGTTACCGCTTGTATTGGTGGTGCTGCGGGCGGCTTCTTTATCGGTTTAGTTTCTTACCTTGGCTTACCAGTTGGTCTTAATACGGTGTTTGGCCCATCCGGTATCGTGGCGATTCCTCTCATGACATCTGAAAATGGCATCTTCCCGGGCATGATGGTGTTTGTTGCTGGCCTGCTTATCTCTTACATCGTCGGCTTCCTCGCGACTTACTTCTTTGGCTGCAAAGACGTCGATTTAAGCTAAATCATTCTTCCCCTATAGGAATGGACTAGCTCGCGCCCTTGGCAAACAAGGGCGCACCCTCTCTCTACTTCACGACAGTTTTTCTTATTCCGTTACTCGGAAGGGGCTTTGTCGTACCTAAAACAATAGAAATGAAAGGTCGTTAATCATGAAAAAGCACATTTTGACTCTACTTCTCCCAACATTGATGGCATCAAACGCAATGGCAGCGCAGCTGTATCAAGCGGAAGATGGGTCAGTTTTAAATATTTACTCTCGTCTTGGTTTCAATGTCACCAGTAAAAATGATGAGCATGGCGATGCAAATGGCGAGTTTGATGGCCGTATTGGTTTAAACGGTTCACAAACCATCAACGAGTACGCGTCGATCATCGGCCAAGCGCAATACCAAGTGGGTGCCGCTGAATACGCAAACCAAGTAAACGACAAACCGTCTCTGACCGCACGTTATGTATGGGCGGGTATTGATGCGAAAGATTATGGTCGCATTACTGGTGGTCGCGTGGCATCTGGATTGATTATGTTTACCGACATTGGTGATGTGTTCGCCTCTTCCGATGTTTCTATGGCGCGCCAAGCGAATAAAGTCGACAACACCGCGACGCAAGTTTTCCGTCAAGATGGCACGCTGCAATATCAAAACAGCCTAGGTAATTTCGACTTTTCTGTCGCGTACATTTTAGGAAACAACACTTCTGAGCTTGACTACGGTTACAACGCTGCACTGCGTTATACGCTAGACATGGGGAATTTGGGTACCTTGGCGCCAGTGGTGGCGATGCAGAAAAATAAAGGTGATGCACGTGAAAGCAACGACACCGATTACACATTCTGGGGCGCAGGTACGCGTTACTACCTAGGTGATTTGATGTTGGGTGCGTTGTACTCGGAAGATGAACTAGAGGGCCATTACTCACAAACCAGTACCGACAAAGTGATGGAACTAACGGCGGTTTACAGTGTAAATGACAAATGGGTACTGCGTGCTGGTTATCGTTCTTTAGAAAACAGTGATGGTGACGAGCTAGAGCTGAAAGATACAACGCTAGAAGTGCAATACAAACTGACGCCTCGTTCTTCTATCTACACAAACTACGTTGATCGTAACGGCTCGCGTGGCTACAGCAATGGACAAGAAGTCTCATTTGGCGGTGCGCACGCAGACGAAAGCTACTACCACTTAGGTCTACGTTACGAGCTGTAAGCACGATACTTAATGTAAGTTAGCTGAATCCATGAGCTTCTTCTGTGTCCGGTCAGTAGTTATTGCCTTTAATGCTGATTTGAAGAAGCTCACCCTCGCCATATGTTTTCTTCGTTACCTATTTTAACCAATACGCCTGCATCAGGGAAGCTGGTGACAGTAGCTAACAATTTTCCATCAACAAAGTGCAATGCCGCATAATCGTGAATGCCATAACAAGTGATGCTCGGTTGAGAACGAGCAAAGGCTTGGAAAACCTCGAACTTCTCACCTACATGAGAAAAATGCGCCGCAGCCAAACCGTCAATAAATCCAAGACAACGCATAACTTGGTATGCTTCGGGATCACTGTCTGTCACCGCAAACTCAAACCAACAAATTGCACCTGCGCTCATGCCACAAATGATGATGCCTTGTTCATAACACTGCTTGAGTATTCTATCGATTCCCCATTCGCGCCAAATGGCCAACATCGAACGCGTATTACCGCCACCGACGTAAATGATGTCTTGTTCAAATAGCGTTTCTTTCCAACCAGCTTCAAACTTAAACAGCGGAAAATGGGTCACGTTTTCACTAAGCTTCGCATCGTAAAAACGTTCAATCACTTCATCGGCGTCTCCCGTGGCTGTCGGTAGAAAACAAATGTTTGGATTCTCCTTACCAGACAAAGACAAAATGTATTGATCGAGCGGGCTCGGATTCTCTCCCATCATCCAGCCCCCACCGCCAATCGCAATACAGTGTTTTCGCATTCCTTTGCTTCCTCAATTGTTGCTAAGTTTGTTGTTGCTACTCGCCGACAGAATATATGTTCCTAAAGTGTTCGATGAACGCTCGCGTTCTTCTTGGTAAGTGCTCACGTTTTGGGTAAAGCAGATAAAGCGGCAAAATCGCATCCGTTTGCCATTCTGGCAGCAAACTCACGAGTTGTTCTTTTTGTACAGGGTCGAGTTTAGCCAGTGCAAATTCATCTAACATGGCTACACCACAGCCAGCCAAAGTAGCATCCAACATGGACTGGACAAGATTAAAACTCAGCGTACTTTCTAACTCAATGCAGCACTGCTGTTGAGTTTGCTTATGCGTAAACGTCCACTTGTCTAACACCAAGTCGCGACTTTTATAAAGGATGTGCTTTAAGTCACCAAGATCCTCTGGCGTACTTACATTTGGTTTATCAGCTAAATACGAGCGATGAGCGATCGGTTTACAGTGTAAAGTGCGTAGCTGATGGCCGACGTATCCCTCTGGGGGAGTATCGGTAAAGTAGAATGCGATATCAAACCCGGCCTCAATCAAGTCGAGAGGTGTCTCTGTGAAGATCACTTCGACGCTCACTTGTGGATGTTGCAATCGAAACTCGATCAATGTTTGGCTGAGTAACGCGGCTCCGAAAGAAGCGGACGCCGCTATTCTCAATTTTCCCGATACGATCTCGTTTGCCATGACTTGCTCATTGATCTGCTCAGCGCTTTCGAGCAGTTGCTTTACCTGCTGATAAAACCGCAAACCGTCGTAGGTCAAATTAAACTGGCGCGTAGTTCGCTGAATAAGCTGCACCGACAATATCTCTTCAAGCTGTTTAAGTTGCCGACTTACATGCGCATTCGAACAATTCAGGCGCTTTGCCGCGCCAGCAATACTTCGCTCCTCGCACAAAGCGACGTAAAGTGGCACGTAGCTGAGCCATTTTATTTCCATACAGTAATTCTGAATCTCTAAAATCAAACTACTGGAAATAATAGAAAGCCTCTAAACTCTGTACAACCTAAATTTGAAAGGATGAGTTATGAGTGTTTTCGACACGTGGTTAAAAGGTCAAGTCATTAAAGATCACATCACTAATCCCAATATCATCGTTGGCGATTACAGCTATTACTCGGGCTTCTATCATCAAAAAAGCTTCGAAGAGCAAGCGGTACGCTACTTGTTGGGTGACCCCGTCACACTTCAAGAATGGCAAAGTAGAGAACCCGATAGCATCGACAAATTAATCATTGGCAAGTTTTGTTCCATCGCTTCTGGAGCCACCTTCATGATGGCAGGAAATCAAGGTCATCGCATTGACTGGATTTCGACCTTCCCCTTCTCTCCTGAAGAATTTGGAGAAGGCGTACAAGACGGCTTCGAGCGTGCCGGAGACACGGTGGTGGGGAACGATGTTTGGATTGGCAGCGAGGCGATGATCATGCCCGGAGTAAACATCGGCGATGGAGCCGTCATCGGAGCACGCGCAGTAGTGACGAAAGACGTCCAACCTTATTCGGTGGTGGTTGGAAACAACCAAGTCGTACGTCAACGATTCAGCGATAAAGAGATTGAAACTCTACTCAATATCCAATGGTGGAACTGGCCAATAGAACACATTAAACAAGCAATGAAAGTAATGTGTAGCAGCCAAGTCGGTGCGCTTGCGGACTACTATCAAGAGCACATTGTCGATTTGTAGATAAACAAAAGCCCACACATCTTGTTGCGACGTGTGGGCTCAGTGAATAAGAAAGCTTAAACCGCAGCGACGTCCTCTTCTTCCAAGTTCGCCGAGACTTTAATTTCGTATTGATTGAAACGGAACGAACAACCGCCATGAGTACGCTTTGTCGTTACTTGCTCGTCGCCAAACTGCACCGTCACGCGAGTGAAGACACGCTCTTTGGCTTCGACAATATTTTCTTCTAACGCGACTTCAAAGTCATGTTCCGTTTGTTCTAGCTTTTGCTTTATCGCTTCAAGCTGCTCGTTGTTTTGTGTTTTCATCACATCAATCTGAGCTTGTTCTTCGTCGGTACGTTCGGCTTTAGGACGTTTCTTAAATTCGAGCTCTTTACGAATCACATCCATCGTGCCTTCTTGAGCGCGTTTGTATTGATCTTTGAGCTCTGCTAATCGCTCCTTAAATGCAGAATAGCGCGCGAACGCTTCTACCTTAGTGGCGGTGTCGCCTTCTACGCCCAATTGCAAGCACACCACTTTGTCACCGACTTTTGCATCTCCGCCGCTGAGCGTACCGTTCCTACCGTTCGCATCCAGCACCGTCAGATTGCGCCCACAAACAATATCGTTATTCATGCTGTGCACCGCCAATTCAATATCTTCTCCGGCTTGCAAATCACAATATTGGGCGTAGCTTGCGCGAATCGAACCTTTGGCTTTGACGTGACAACTCTTTGGCTGGCCATCACTCACGGTGTGGCCAATGATCCCTTTACCAACTTGGATGTCGTCTTGCGCTTGTACGTCAGCCGATTCAATGAAGCCGCCTACAGTAATAGAACCCGTCGCTTTAACAATCATGCCAGATTCAATGTTGCCACCGATAATCACATTCCCTTTGAATTTCACGTGGCCTGTATTCACGCCAACGCTATTGAGGCAGAGTGCGTTATCAACTTCGATGGTTTTGTCTTTAATCAGAGGCGTACCGGATACCGATGCAATCAATAGGTTTGGGTCTTGCTTGCTTATCTCAGTGCCCTTGCCTGGCTTCATTGGGCTGTCTTTTCCGGCTTGTGGAGGAATCACTCGCCCTTGAACAGTAAAACCAGGCGTACCTTTGGTCGCAGGCGTGCGGCGCATCACCTCATCGCCTACGTCAACCGCGATAGTTTCACCGAGGTTACGTAAATCAATTTTGTCGCTAGCAGATTGGCCGTCTTTGGGTTTGAGGATGCGTTTGGTGATGTCTTTAACAAGAGGAGTAAAAAGAGCGTCTTTGCCTTTGATAGGTTGCTTACCAACCGCTACAGGTTGAGAAAAAGTTTCGCCGGGTTTGAGCTGAGTGCTGACAACCAACACTTTCTTCAAAGCCAGTTTGTTGATGCCTTTCGAAACTCGCGCTTGAGCAAGGGCTTGAACAATCTCGGGGCCACGTAAACCTCGGCCTCCGTACGCGCCGACAACGTTCATACTGGCGAGCATGTCATTATTCGATAATTCAACCTCAACTTGCGCGTTGTGTTTTTCCGCAATGACGATGCCTTCGTAGGCCTCGGCTTTACGTTCTTTGGCGCAGTTAATGAATCTCACGACTTCCCCCTCAACAACAAACATCTTTTCAGCGTTCATTGCGACGAGCTGCTCGTTTAATTCATTTTGATTTAGCTCACCACCGAGGTCCACTTCTCCCGGAAGACGGGCTATCACCTTGGTCTTATCTTCAGATAACTCAAGACACAGCTTCCACATACCCTTACCACTTTGCTTCCCATCAACACTTTCAGTCTACCCAAATCCGTTTTCTGAACAAACCTCGCATTTCTTATTATAGGGCTCACGTCACTAAAGAAAGTAATCCATCAATAACGGTTAAACAGATATTAAGAGAGCATTTCGATTTAACCTAAAGCTCAATCAAAATACACGCCGAAATAAAAAGGAGCTGGATTTACAGTGTAAAATCAGCTCCTAATAATTTCATTTACAGTGTAAATTTCCCTTTAGTGTTTACAGTGTAAATCGTTCCAAATGTGTCTTACTTCGTCCCTTAACTGCTGCTCAACTTGCCTTCTTCCAGGTAAACCAAATTGCTGAGCACATTCAGTCCAACTACGGTTAAGAAAAAGCTTACTGATCATCAAGTCGGAAGCGGAGTTCAAACCTAAGTTAAGTAACCACTGCTGAAGCCAAGCAGACACGGACTCATAACTGTTACCACCATCAGCATAGCATTCAATTAGTAATAACTTAGCGGGATGAAGTGGACTCATTCCCAAAGGTTGCGGTAATAGAGCTCGAAAAATAGAGGCTTCTAATTTTGGATAGACGTCAGCCACATTGTTAGACAACATTTCTTCAAATAGCGCCTGAGATTGGTCGACCCAAGCCGTCTGTTGGGAATCACAAGGTTTGACCATCAAGACTGAATAACAACCGCTAGCAGCATCGCGCATTGACCCTAAACGAATTGCACGGAAGTTCGATTGTCGCCAGAAATAGAGCAACTCTTCCGTCGCACCGAAACTCGTGGATAAGTAAGCAATGTGTTTAGCCGCCATTTGATCAAGTTGCTGCAGCATTTTTTGACCGATGCCTCTTCCTTGCAATTCCGGATGAACCGCAATTCTCATGACTCGCAGCGTCGATAGATTCGCGACATTCGGAAATCCTAGGTGGTTTGCAATCGTAATGGGCGCTAAGTGTCCTTTAGGACGACGCTTACCAAGCTGGATTTCTTCAACCAATTCATCGTCAAGGCCCCCCTCTTCGACCGTTAATATCACCCCCACAACCGCGTTATCTTGCTTAGCAAAATAGAGCTGACTGTTGTCGTCTTGCAAAAGGTGAATCAAATCATTCGGCGAGGTCTGGTAATGAGCATTCACCAAAAGAGCGAAGCACTCGCGCAGCAAACTAGGCTGCGATATTAAATCGTCCTTATCAGCTTTAGAAAGGGAAGTTGAGTCGACCTGGTTAAGTTGATGGTGCGTTAACTCCGCATCCAACAAAAACGCGTCATAGAGCCATGATTCGAGCGCATCATTCATGCTCCAGCGGATGGGCTGTGTCATGTGCCATGTTTTCATTCCCGAACGCTGTTTCTGAAGCCAATCAACAAATTTAATCGTAAAGCCCCGGCCACAACCTTCATAACCGTGAATAGTCGTAGAAAAAACGAGTCGATGATAATGTTCGGTAATGCTTTTGAGCATAGGAACTGGAATTGCAGCCGCTTCATCGACAAGTAACAAATCACATTCAGGTCTGCTCGATAGAAGTTCGTCAGGAGCAATGAATTGAATGGCTCCCTGCCCTGATTCTAATCTGTCCTTCCTAATACGCTGCGCATTAGGAAGTAGCCGCAA
The DNA here is from genome assembly GCF_033339995.1 of Vibrio sp. 1641. Taxonomy (NCBI): domain Bacteria; kingdom Pseudomonadati; phylum Pseudomonadota; class Gammaproteobacteria; order Vibrionales; family Vibrionaceae; genus Vibrio; species Vibrio sp. 1641. The sequence continues at coordinate 109,433 of NZ_JAWOVP010000001.1, read as the reverse complement.
AGCATGTTGGTAAACAGGCTCAACGGCTTTTATAGATGGTGCCGTAATTAAGATTCTAAGCGGCTTCTGCTTTAATAAGTTCGCACACGCAATGCCGAGGGCACTTGTTTTTCCACGCCCACGATCAGCGGTCAAAATTAATGGTCGCTTTCGATGTCCTGTCACCACCTTTTCAATTAGAGAAATGGCATGTTCTTGTTCCCTGTAGTGGCTTTCTTTTTCTGCTTGCTTGATGTCTGGAGCCGTTGGCAATGGTTTGTCTTGCTCAATAACAACGAGCTTCTCCCATTGTTTGTGCATCCATTGCTGAGAAAAATTCGCAGTTTGTCGCAGCTCAGTAATGACAATAAGAAAACCGCCGCCAACCAATGAGCCAAGCGCGGCGGTAAAACTATTGGCGTCAAAGCCATTTCGAGCATCAAACAATAGAACGTCACACTCTCTGCCTAGCAACATGTGCCCTTGTTTAGACGAAACACTGGATACGTTTTTCAAACCAAAATCACCAACAGAAAACCAACGTTGATGGCGCTGCGTTTTATGGAACTCTGACATCAACGCATTTTGCCAAGAAGCCTCGCCTTGAATGACAACACCAATCCTTTGGAAAGATTGGTGAGCTTGATGTTGAAGTGATGAAAGGAAATCAGATTGTGTCTGCATTTTGTCTATCCAACGTTGAACTGACGTAATGGTATCACATCTTTAATTTGACGCTTCTCAGATATAAAAAAACCGCCCGGAGGCGGTTGATTCAATCATCATTTGTTATTGCAGTTTGGTTTGTACAAACGCAAGAATCTCTTCCATTAAGCTGTCGTCAACTTTCTTCAAGTTCAACGCCAGGCTGCTACCTTTTCGGCTATAGCTTGCTCGACCTTTTACTAAGTCGACTTTTTCGGTCTTCTTGCCAGGTTTTGCTGGTGCAAGCTCAGCAATCCAGTTTTCGATGCTTTCCGTGACTTCTTTTGTCAGACGAGCAACGCCTTGAGCTGTGCTTCGCTGCCATAAAAAGCCTTCGCTAGAGCGACACTTATCTAACAGCTCTTGCTGCTGCTCCGGCGTTAGCGTTGAAAACTGTTTGTGCAGTTTCACGATAGTTGGACGACCGAGATCGCCAACATTCGGATACGCTTGAAGCAGTTCTAACGGTAATGCTGCGGCTTTTAAAGCACCACTTACCAACGCTTCACTGCACTGGAACATTTTTGCCAATGCTTTCTGATCCTCAGCTTCACCACTATCAAGCTTAGCCTGCATCTCTTTCCCTTTTTCGTATAAAGAGAGCGGTTTGTGAGCATTTGCCACATCAGACAAAAACTTAGCATGGTCAGTATTGATGTTGTCAGCAACATAAACCAAAAAATCTTGTTCAGCGAGGATACAAGACATGCGACGACGGCTACCATCTAAAACTTCGATCTTGCCATCTTCAGTTCTACGACCCACAGCTGGATATTGTTGGCCACGCTCTTTGAGTGTGACTAAAACATCAGATAAAGCATGTTCGTTTAAGAACGATTGCTCACGAGCGTTATCAACAAATACTGTTGTTTCTGTCGCAACTTTATTTGCAGGAATACGCACAAGTTCAAACTGAACAATATTTTCACCTGCAACTGCTAGTTCAATCGTTTGAGCTTTCTCTTTTGCCGCAGTTTGCGCCTCTTGCGGAGTCACAACACGACGCTTATTCGTTTTGCCAAATAATTTCGCGTTTAATTCAGACGTTTTCAAAGCCATTTACTTATTACCCCTGATTCAATGACGGCCAATTAGAGTGCAGGACACGCTCTAATTCCAGTGCGCTTTTATGAACAGCGTCTTGCGCGGTGGCTAGTGTCTTCTTACCGCCTTCAAAATCGCTTACTGTCAGATCAAATACTGTGCTGTAGGTATCGGCACAGGTTTCAAACGCACGGCTACGAGGAATAGTAGCCATCATAACTTGGTCACCTAGAAGATAGTTCATTTCAGTTAAAACAGAAACTTGCTTCTTATTGTCGTCCTCAAACATGGTTGGCATCAAGCGAACAAACTCAAGACCATTCCAGTCCTCCGGGAACATTTCATATACCGTAGGCAAATGCTGGAAGAAGTTTACTGTTGAAGCCCAGTCCAGACGCTTAGCCGCACAAGGAATTAGCAAGGCATTTGATGCATACATCGCATTCCATACTAATGGGTCAACGTGTGGACCGGTATCAATCATAATGATATCGAAGTCATCAGCAATTTTATCAATCAGTTGCTCTTTCAGCAGACGGACGATATCGAGTGATGGGTCTTCAGATAGCGTTTGCCATGCTTCCGCATTAAACATCGCGTCTTCTGGAAACGCTGAAATCGACTTTAAGTTCGGATATTGCGTTGGCAGCAATACGTTTTTACGTAAGAATTCACTGTCAATTTCCACACCATCAGGCACGTTACCCAACATAATGTCTACCGCAGAATAGATATTATCATGCTCTGCCATGCTGATTTGCGGGTTGAGGAATAAACGTAGCGAGCCTTGTGGGTCTAAGTCGATTAAACAAATACGGTATCGTTTATCCAAATTTAGCGCTAAACATGCCGCTAAATGAACCGCGGTCATTGATTTACCTGTACCGCCCTTTTGGTTCTGCACATTAATAATCCAAGGTTTGTTACCTGAATTCTTTTTACGCTCATGAAATTTAGGCACTTCAGCCGCATCCATGAGCATGTGTGCTTCTTCTAACGTAATTGAATAATGATTCGCGTTGTTTTTAGTAAATTGATGCCCAGCGGCTTCCATTTTACCAATCGCGTCGTCGAGCTTACGGCGAGTTAGACCAGAACGGGTTTCCATCATCGCTTTCGACATTGGTGGGAAGTAGTTATCGCTTCGCTCTTCTAAAACAATTTCAATACGGTCAGCTTGAACCTGCTGAGTCAGCTCCGCTAACTCAAGAAGGTTTTCAATCGTTTTTTCTCTTTTCATGCCAAATTCCGTTGGAAGGATTTATAATTGCAATTGTACAGCAGTAAAGACCAAAAACAACAAAAAGGTGCACGAACATTTTGAATTACCATCACATAAAAAAACACCCAAATCGACGCTTTTATGATTTATGGTCAAAAAGATAACTATTTTTAATCAAATAATCTTCTCATAAGTGGACACCTAAACTTAAAAATAAAAAGTGTTACAGCGTCACTCATTTACAATGTAAATCAATTTTCTACCGGAACGATTATAATCTTAAGCTAAATTACGGATTATGTTAGACCAACCTAATTTAAACGAAAAATAGTAAGTAATATCGGAACAATAAAGACCTGAACACCTTGATCATGTCTCCGAACAAAATAGGGCAGTTCCAGCGAAACATCTATGGAAGTATGATCAAGGTATACTTATGATCATGCTTCCGTGTTAATAAACAAATCCGAAAGCATGATCATGGCAAAATTGAGCAGAGTACGGTGTAAACACGCAAATAAAATAAGATCCATTAATCGGAAATATGATCAAGCCTTAGAATCTCTCGGAAGCATGAGTTTTCTTCTCTGATTTACGGTTGAGTGCAGACAGAATGGGGGATTGAGCAGAAATTGACGTTATAGAAGCCGGAACAATGAAATTGCTCAAGTTGCTATGATAAATCACGCTCTCATGATCATGCTTCCTGTAAATAAGCAGAGACTAGGATTTACTTCTAAATATGAGCGACTTGAATATATTTTAATCAGATGAGTGATATCTCATCAATATGGGCGCCAGAACGATAAATATATTGGCTCTTGATCATCGATCCGAGTATAAATAACATCACCAATGCACAATATAATCATCGTGAAGATCATTATTAAATACTGCATCTGTGGATAACCTGTAAAAACATCATGATCATCGTTTCAAGACTCTTTTGATCATCTTTTCATAACCTTAATGATCATGCTTACGAATAAATATGATCATGCTTTCAGGTTATTGTTGATCATACTTTCAGACTTCTTATGATCATAGTTCCGAAATACATGGAAATAATAGTCTTATAGAACAAAAGCTTAGCAAGAAATTTCAAGCCAGATCATTAGATCATATAATCAATTAAGATCAGATTAATCAAAAAGATCAGTTATTTAAAAAACAATCTTTTTTCTTTATTTATGATCTGTTTTTCTTTATTCTTCGGAACCATAGCACAACTACGGCTAGTGTGATCTGGATCTAAAATGACGGCTGATGAAAAAATTCTGATTAAAGCACCGAGAAGCCACAAAGATGGCCATCTTTTTGAGGTACATGAATCCTCTGCGGATTGGGTAGAGCAGTACCAACATTTCAAAGGGGTGACCAAAAGCATCTTAGAGTTGCTTAATCTGATCTCATTACGAGGCTTCAGCAGCAAGGATGGTTTGGTTTCAACCACAGAGATTGTGGAAGCAACAGATGGGCAACTCACACGTGCAGCTCTGCAACAACGTTTGCGCGCGGCAGTAAATATTGGTTTATTTACTCAAACTCCAGTGCGTTTTGAAGAGGGACTTGCTGGTAAAACGATGCTACATAAATTTGTGAATCCCAATCAGCTTATATCTGTGTTGGGAGCAACAAGTCTTGTTACCGACAAAGTTCGCCAGAACGAGAAACAAAAACGTTCGAAAGCATTGGCTCAGACTCAAGTAAACAAACGTTTGTTGAATGAGCACGGGTTAAACACACCTCCCACGATGAAAGATGAAGCCGATCAATTTGTTGTATCTCCAACAAATTGGGCTGGGATAATTGACCAAGCACTTGCGCCACCAAGAACTCGAAAAAGTTATCAGAAATCCATGGTGTCGATCTCTGGCACAAAAGCCGTTATTGAGACGCGATCATCCAAAAATATCATGACTGTGGATGATCTCATGACCCTGTTCGCTCTCTTCACGTTAACGGTTCAATATCATGATCATCACAAAGATCAGTATCAGCTTGATGCGGCTCACGTACCAAACAAAACGCCGCTATACATCACTGATATTTTGTCGCTCAGAGGCAAAAAAGACAGTGGCCCAGCTCGTGATTCCATTCGCGATAGCATTGATCGCATTGAATTCACTGATTTTCAGCTCCATGAACTTACTGGACGTTGGCTAAGTGAAAACATGCCAGAGGGCTTCAAAAGTGATCGTTTTCGTTTTCTTGCTCGAACCATCACAGCCTCTGAAGAGGCACCAGTGGAGGGAAGCGATGGTGAAATTCGTATCAAGCCAAACTTATATATTTTAGTTTGGGAACCTTCGTTTTATGAAGAGCTGTTAACGCGCGATTATTTCTTCTTGTTTCCGCCAGAGATCTTGAAACAACATACTTTGGTGTTTCAACTGTACTCTTTCTTCCGTAGTCGCATGGTTCGTCGTCACACGGATTGCATGCTATTGAGTGAGTTAAACCAGAAACTTGCACGTAACATTGAATGGCGACGTTTCTCCATGGATCTGATCCGAGAACTAAAGCGTTTGTCTGATGGAAAAGGGAATGATGATCTATTCGTCGTTAATTTGTGGGGTTATCACCTGACGATCGAAACCATGATCGAAAATGACAAAGTGATGGACTACCAGATCGACATCAAATGTGATGTCGAAGAGGTCTTACGTTACTCGCGAGCGCGAACGACCAACGCAGGAAAGCGTAACATGGCGCCTACGCTGCCAAATCCACTTCGTAATGAGATGGTAACCCGACAACAGCTTGAGGAGCTCTCAGGCATCATAGACGGCGAATTTGAGCCTATTCAACGCAAAGCACCGTCTCCAAGAGGAAATTTAGGGAGACGCGTGAAGCAAAGAAAGCATTTGGTAGAGATCAATGCTGATGAGATCACCATTACTCTATCTAAATACACCTCACCAGAGGCTCTAGAACGCAGTATAACGGCTTTGTCTGCGATGACAGGGCACTCGTATGCCTCAATCAAAGAAGAGTGCTCAGATTACATAGAGAAGCTCGACTGGCTAAGGGTAGGGGATGAGCCGATTCCTTATGAGACATTAAGTAAAACCGTCGAGCTGTTTAACACCCAGAACGATGTTAAGCATCTTACCATCGAGCGCTTGATTGCGGGGTTAGCGGTGCGTCGGAAAGTTTGTCGTCAAATCTTCGATGGTCACATGGATGAAATGGTATTTCGTGCCTTGGATGAAATGGCGATTTAAAAGTGTCGCTTGATGTGTATCAAGCTATAGGTGTGATGTATCGGTTTGAAATGTAACAATGTCTTTCGATGATAAAAAACAGACTTAACTCTTACAAACCACTGACATTAGAAGCCAAGCCTAATACTACTATTTATCCCGAATAGACAACCTTTTGTCCTTTCTGATGATTAATAGATTGGCTCATATTGTTACATTCATTCTGAATAGACTTCGCGAGTTTCTCCTCAGGAAACTCGCTTTTTTTTACCTAAAATTCCGCTAATTAAGCCTTGATCATTTTTCCGGACTAATGAGGCAAACCTTGATCATGCTTCTTAGGTTCATTCCAATGTAATGAACGCATCAACGCAACATGTGATTCGATTAAGCTATGGGCTTGTTCCTGCCACTTGTTTTGATCACACTGCTGATTACAAAACTCTAACGCCACAACGGTGAGATGCTGAAGTCGTCTCAAACACCAATCTTTGATCAGAATATCAGTCGAGACTTGGCATGCTGCTTGTTCAAGCTTTGCACTCGTATAAAGCAAGGTTTGATATGCTTTCTGAGGGTCTTGGTACCTTGCATGTTGAAACACGCGTAAACATCCATCCAACCAGCAAGCAATCGCTTTACTTTGAAGATCACTCAATTCGGGTCCAAACACGTCATCAGGCACCTGATATAAGATCGTTTCCAATTTTTCTACTTGATCATGTTTCCGCTGTTCGTACCACATGGCGATTTGATCTTGCCAAGTACTCAAATCCATTACGCTGCCTCAGTCCATTGTTTTACATAGTGATTTGGCCCTATTTGATCAAATTCGTCGACAATTATGCTGCTACGTTGACGAATTTCATCGGCATCTATCGAATAGTTTGGCTCATTTTTCACTAAGTTACCAAAAGGTAAGTCAGGATCAGGAACGGCAGAAATCAACAGCTTAGTATAAGGATGCTGCGGGTTCTTAAGTATTGAATGAGTGTCGCCCCATTCAACGATTTGCCCTTTGTACATTACTGCGGTTTCTTCCGCGATGTAGTGCGCAGTCGCCAGATCATGAGTGATGTATAAAAAACCAATTCCCAGTTCTTGCTTCATTCGTTGCATTAAATTCAACACTCCCAAGCGAATAGAAACATCCAGCATAGACGTAGGCTCATCGGCAAGAATGATTTGCGAACCTACCGCTAAAGCCCTTGCTAAGTTTGCTCGCTGACGTTGCCCACCACTGAGTTCGTGAGGGAACTTATTCAGTGTCTCTTCTGGTAGTTCCACCAGCTTTAGGAGCTCTTCCAAGCGGGCTGGGATGTCGCGCTCGTTTTTGACTTGTTTATGAATTTTTAAAGGACGTGTTAGGTGATGGCGAATGGTATGAGTTGGATTGAGAGAGCCAAACGGATCTTGAAACACCATTTGTACTTTACTGCGATATTCTTGTAGAGCCGATCGTGACGTGATCTCATTTATGTCAGTGCCATTGAAAAGGATCTCGCCTTGCGTTGCAGGGTAGACTTTGGTTATTAAGCGAGCGCAAGTACTCTTACCGCAGCCTGATTCTCCAACCAAAGCCAAGGTTTTTCCTGCGTACAGATCAAAAGTCACTCCTTGAAGCGCACGAAAGGTTTCCTCTTTCGCTAAACCACCGCCCACTTTGAATTCTTTAATCACATTTTTCATTTGGATGATAGGCTGGCTCATGGTTACGCTCCTTGTAACTCTGGTTGTTTGTGGACGTCATGGATGTTTGGGAAAGAAGCCCATAGCTTTTGCGTGTAGGGGTGTTGAGGATGATTGCGTATATCGTATGCTCGATTGACTTCGACGATTTCTCCGTGACGCATGATTGCAATTCGATCACATAGTTGGCTCATGAGTGCCAGGTCATGAGTGATAAAGAGGACTGAAAAACCGAACTCATCTCTAAGCTGATAAATTTGCTGTAAAATTTCTCTCTGTACCACTACATCTAATGCTGTTGTGGGTTCATCCATAATGATCAGTTTTGGATTTAGAGACAAAGCAATGGCTATCACCAAGCGCTGACGCATTCCTCCTGAAAATTGATGAGGATATTCTGCTAAGCGTTCTCGAGGAATATTGACCAAGTCCAACAACTTTTCTGCTCTATCTTTTGCTTGAGCGTTAGTGAGGCCTTGATGATGTCGTAACACATCTGCAAATTGCTCTTGTATCGTTAAGACAGGGTTGAGTGAGTTCATCGCGCTCTGGAACACCATGGCGATTTCACTCCACCTTAGAGCGGTCAGTTCAGAGTCTGAGATACTAAGGATATCTTTGCCATCAAACCATATTTTACCGCCAGAAATGAACGCTGGCGGCTTATGAAGACGATTTATTGAGAATGCGATTGTGCTTTTACCACATCCAGATTCACCGGCAAGACCAAATACTTCGCCTTTGCCGATATCAAAGCTGACGGACTTTACCGCATTAAAATCACCATTATCAGTGATGTAATCGACGCACAAATCTCGGATCTGGATGACCGGGTCATTGTGGTATGCATGACTTAAGTTAATACCATCCATATAAACACCTTACCAATCTAAAAGATAATTATTATCATTATCAGGTGTGGCGGTTTTTAGAAAGTATCAAACTATGAATCAGTGAAATGACTCGAAAGTTAGGTGAAACAGGAAGTGGTGTAATGCGTCGTTGATAAAACTAAAGAAGAGCAGAATTGAGAGCTAGATCAGCACACTTTTCGTAGGGGGAATTACTCAAATTTAATCGTAAATTTGTCCCTTGGCAAAACTTAAATGATGAATCTATTAAGGAGTTAGCGAAAGGGCGGGAGGGGTCACATTTCCCTACAGTTTTTCTTACCACCTTGTTCCGGTTTTGCTATAGATTACGCATCGAAAACATGGTGTGTTCGGAGGAAATATGTCCATTAATTCTATCGACCATGACGAGATGACCAACATCGCTCACAAATGGGAATTACCTGATGAGGAAACCGTTGTGAAGCCAGAGAAAACAGTGAAATCAGCAGAAGCCAGAAGACGCATTGAAGCGTTACGTGAGATCCGTGAAAGTGGGTTGACCATTGAAGAAGCAAGGGAGCTTGGCTTGATACACTGATCGCCTCAGGTTGGTTTAGCAACCCATAGGGTAGTCGACGGACTGCCCTTTTTATTTTTTCACTCTATTACTCTCTTATTCAAACTCTCCATTTATCTGTCTTGCGCCTCAAAAGCACGAGTTTCACACTCACGTCCCGTCCCGAAGAAGTTTGACAATCTGACCTTGTGTTACTAGATATATCAGTAGCGATATGCTTTTTGTTGATTATCGCAACCACAAAGCAAGGAGCGCAAGTATGGTTGATCAAATCCTTTTTTATGAGCCCGATGAGCCCCACGGTTTTCTCTCAAATTTTTGCCATGCCCCAGTCAATATCTCCTCCCAAACTTGGCCCACCAGCGAACATTATTACCAAGCCCAAAAGTTTCTCGATGCTCAGTTGCAAAGTAAAATTCAGCACGCAAGCACCCCTGACGAAGCGTTTGCTTTAAGCCGCAAATACGAACACTTTGTCAGAAGCGATTGGGACGATATAAAGTTGGCTGTTATGGCTTTCATCGTTAGGGAAAAGTTTCTACAAAATCCACCATTAGCGCAGCAATTAATGAGAACGGGTAACGCTTGCCTAACAGAGCATTCTCATAAAGATGCCTTTTGGGGAGACGGGGGAGATGGTAAAGGAGAAAATCATCTAGGAGAGATTCTGATGAATGTGCGGGCAGAGCTGAGACATGTTGAGCCTTACAATCTCGTGAAGTTTATCGATAAAGCCAAATTGCCCACCCAGTGGGGCACATTTATGATGTACGGCTTTATTGAAGCCGCGACAAATAAAGAGCATCTTGCTCTGGTCTATGGTGAGCCAACAAAAAGTGCAGCTCCACTTATTCGGTTGCATTCGGAGTGTCTTACAGGAGATGCTCTATTTAGCACGCGTTGTGATTGTGGTTTTCAGCTTAATAGAGCGCTACAAAACATCGTCAAAGAGGGATGTGGCGTGCTGCTTTATTTACGTCAAGAAGGGCGTGGAATCGGCTTGATTAATAAAATTCGTGCCTATCACTTACAAGATGATGGCGCAGATACCGTGGAAGCAAATGAGCGTTTAGGTTTTGCCGCTGATATGCGTGATTACGCGTTCTGTAAAGGAATGCTAGAGCATTTGGGGATTGACGCTGTGCGTCTAATGACGAATAACCCACGCAAGCTCGCCGCCTTAAAAGCGGTTGATATTAACGTCATTGAACGAGTGCCATTACAAGAAGGGAATAACCCAAGTAATCAACATTACCTGCAAACCAAGGCGAGTAAATTGGGGCACATGTTTGATCCTAAGTTTGTTAACCACACTAAGTAAGTGCTACAGATTTTACAGAAACAAAAACGCCAACGTATCATCGTTGGCGTTTTTGTTAATGATTTGATTCATTGATACTTTTGAATGATTTCATCAATTTCCCCTGAGGTTTTTAATTCAACGAGTCGTGTATTAATGTAATTTTGAGTTTCTGGTTGCATTTGAGGTGAAAAAGCTAGGTAGATTGAGTAGTCAGGAATAACCGAGCTGAAAGGCTGTATCTGAAAATTCTCTAACGGCAAATTGAGTCGCTTTAAGTTGTAAAGGACTCGGGATTCCATCTCGACAAAAGCTGTATCTCCAGGGGTTCGGCTTATCACTCGGTATGCGGCGTTGTAGTCTTTCACGCGCATTTCATTGACACTGCCATTTTCAAAGAACGGTGTTAAATTTGGATAATCAAACCCCAGCAGTAATACAATAGAACGACCATGCATCGTATCCATATTTTTGAATTCTAAAGGCTTCTCGCTACTCGACACCAGTACATGTTTTACAGTGTAAATGGGCTCCTCAGATAAATTTTCCGATTGCACCTTGCCCCAGTTCGGGCTGCCATAAGTTAACCAGTTTGGCTCAGCGCCTTCTTCCAATATGGAAATCATACGTTTAAATGGATAAGTATGATAATTCACTTGGTAATCCGACTCCGCGAAGATAGCGCTGACGATATCGGTCACAATTCCGGAGTGCATTTGTCCCTGTTGTTCAATTTGAAATGGTCGAGCTTGTTCAGCAATGACGTAATAGTTCACTTGATTTGCGGTCACATGAGAACTTACAACAATTAAGCTAAAAGCCAATCTAAGTAGAAGTCTTTTCATCGTATCCTCGATTATTATTTGTGCGTAGCTATATTTAGAGTAGCGCAAGTTTATCGGAGCGGTTTCATATGGATGAAAAAGAGCGATCTCAACGTCGTTTTAGTATCGGCAACCAACTTATGTTGGCGGTATTAACGTTGAGTTTAATCTTTACGGTCATCATTTCTACAGTGAGCTTATATCGAGTTTTTCACGAAGATTTAGCCCATTTAGATGTTGAATTAAAGCAGGTTGAGTCTAGCTATTTATCGAGCTTTTCTGCGAGTTTGTGGGTAGAGGATAGGGAGCTGTTGCTGACACAAGCTCAAGGTGCAATGCGTATGCCCTCGGTGGACTACTTACGTATTGCTAGTGAAGACGAAGTTATCATTGAATTAGGTTCGGCGCTTTCTGAGGATGTTGTCGAGAGAAGCTGGCCGATGCAGTATCGGGTCGGCGATAAAACGTATGATCTCGCGATATTAACGGTTCAATCGGATCTTAGCGCGATATATGAAGATCTTTGGCAGCAGTTCTTTTTTCTACTTACGACAGAAGCGATCAAAATTCTTGTCCTCATCATTGGTGTTCTTTGGGTGGCGTTTCGCTTGTTGGTCAATCCGTTACAATTGCTGTCTGGTGCGGTGAGCGATTTTCGTGGCGGTACAGTGCCGAGTAAAGTGACTCTCCCTAAACGATGGTGCTTTGATGAAGTGAGTGTTTTGGCAGAGAAATACAACCGAAGTGTTGAGAAAGTGAAAGAGCACCAGACTGAGTTAGAGGCTGAACGCGATAGGGCAGAAGTCGCTAATCGTAAGAAAAGTGAGTTTCTTGCCACTATGAGTCATGAGATCCGCACACCGATGAATGGCATTATTGGTGTGTCGTCGTTGCTCAATGACACCGACCTCGATCCCCAGCAAAAAGAGTTTGTAGAGATCATTGACAGTTCTTCTCACTCACTAATGACGATCATCGACGACATTTTGGACTTCTCTAAAGTTGAAGCTGGCAAAGTAGAGCTGGAATACACGAGCTATGATCTTCGCGAGCTACTTGACGATGTCATCAGTTTACATAGTGTCAAAGCCAAGCAGAAAAACTTACAGCTGCTCAGCGATATTGATCCTCACTTGCCAATCGAAGTGCAAGGTGATGCCACACGATTGAAACAAGTTCTGAACAATTTGTTGAGCAACGCGATTAAATTTACCGAGCGCGGCCATGTGAAGCTTCTTGTAGCGTTGTCTCGACTTGATGGAGAGACCGCTCATATCCGGTTTCGAGTTGTGGATTCTGGTATTGGTATTGCGAAAGAGCACCAACAAGCAATCTTCGAACGCTTCCAACAAGCTGATGGTAGTACCACCAGAAAGTATGGTGGGACAGGGCTTGGTTTGGCGATAGCTGCACAGTTGGTTAACTTGATGGGAGGGGAAATACAACTAACAAGTGAGCTTGGGCTGGGAAGCTGTTTTGAATTTTCGATTCCTGTTGCTGTAATAAATGCGCAATCGACCTATACCGACCAACTTAATGTATTAGATTTCCCGAAAGCGGAAGACAACGAAATCAGCCCTCAAGATAATGATAAACCTTGGGTATTGGTTGTTGAAGATACCATCGTCAATCAGAAGGTAGTTCGCATCATGTTAGAAAAACTGGGTGTGCGAGTGAGTGTCGCCAACCATGGCGAAGAAGCATTGCAGCTGTGTGATCAGCAGCCTTTCGATTTGATTTTTATGGACTGCCAAATGCCTGTGATGGATGGGTTTATTGCTACGGAGCGAATTCGAAAAATGGGAGAGTGGGGGAAACACGTTCCAATTATTGCGCTAAGTGCCAATGTCATTAAAGAGGATCAGCAACATTGCTTCGATGTTGGGATGAACGAGTTCGTGGCTAAACCCGTTACCAAGACTCGATTACAACAAATATTCGAACAGCATTTACCAAAAGCACTGAAAATCAGCGCTGTGCCTAAATAGTTAACTTGAAATCGATCAAGTTAAGTGCGTTTCTATTCTGTAATTGTAACTCTGTGTGATATAGTGCCCGGCTAGTATTTAAAGTACCTTGAGGCTGTGAATGCCGTTTAATCTATCCCTATTGCCGCCTGACGAAAAAAACAAAATCGAACTGGATAAGCAGGCGTCGTTTTTGGTTTGGAAGCTCAGAGAGGCCAAATCTGGTCCTGAAGCAATAGAAGAACAGTTGTCCAAGATTAACGATGCTGATGAAAAGGCGTTTTTCCAGCAATCGGTCGAAAAGTACAAACGAGTAATGGGTGTCGCTTAACGCGAACCGTGGCAATGGTTCAATCCAATGTGACGAATGAGGTAACCTCCCTATTCCTTTGCTAAGCGAAATTGAAAAGGTTTCGCTTTTTGCTAAAATCCTTCGCATTAAATTTGAATTTAGAGAGACATCCCGATGGGAAGAAGTTTTGAAGTGCGCAAAGCCTCTATGGCGAAAACTGCAGGCGCGAAAATTAAAGTTTATTCCAAATACGGTAAAGAAATTTACATGTGCGCGAAAAACGGTGGTGGTGATCCAGACATGAACTTGTCTTTGAAACACCTGATCGCAAAAGCGAAAAAAGACCAAGTTCCTGCGCACGTTATCGATAAAGCGATCGACAAAGCGAACGGTGGCGGTGGTGAAGACTACACTCCAGCACGTTACGAAGGCTTCGGCCCTGGCGGTACTAGCGTTATCGTTGACTGTCTAACAGACAACGGCAACCGTACTTTCCAAGATGTACGCCAATGCTTTGTGAAAGTCGGTGCGAAAATTGGTGTTGAGGGCTCGGTTTCTCACATGTTCGATCACCAAGCGGTATTCCAGTTCAAAGGCGACGATGATGAAATCATCCTAGAAACGCTAATGATGGAAGACGTAGACGTTACTGACGTTGAGCTAGAAGACGGTGTTATCACTGTATTCGCACCTCACACAGAATTCTTCAAAACAAAAACTGCGCTTAACGGTGCATTCCCAGATCTAACGATCGATGTTGAAGAAATCACATTCGTTCCGCAAACTCATACGCCTGTATCGGGTGAAGATGCTGAGAAGTTCCAGAAATTCCTAGATCTTCTAGATGACTGTGATGATGTTCAGCAGGTTTACCACAACGCAGAGCTGTAATTAATTCGCTCATATCGTTGTAAAAAGGCTTCCTCAGGGAAGCCTTTTTTTGATCGCTTTTTCTCAAGCAGAGCTATGCGTTACGATATTTGGAATAACACAGCGACATGATTACACCAAAACAGATACCTTGAGTTAGCATCGCCGTGCCGCCATAGCTAAAGAAGGGAAGTGGGCTACCCATTACTGGCAACAAGCCACTCACCATGCCCGTATTGATAAAAGCATACAGAAAAAAGCTCATCGCTAATGCGCCACTTACCAGCCGACTAAAAAAGTGGTCAGACTGACATGCAAGCAACATAACGCGTGCAGTAATAAACAAGTACAATGCGAGTAAGACTAAACTGCCAACAAAGCCCCATTCTTCCGCATAGGTCGAAAAAATAAAGTCCGTATGACTTTCTGGAATAAAGCCAAGTGTTCCCTGCGTTGCATTCATCCAACCTTTGCCTTTCATACCGCCTGAGCCAATCGCAATCAAAGATTGGATTATTTGGTAGCCCGACCCCAGTGGATCGGACTCAGGGTGCAAGAACTGTGTTACACGGCTCTTTTGATAGGTTTCCATAACGAAGAACCATAAAATAGGTGCTAACGTTAAAATGCTCGCAATAAACCCGCAGATTATTTTCCAGCTCATGCCAGCCAAAAACAAAACGAACAATGCATAAATGATGGTAAAAACTGCACCGTCTAAATCCGGTTGTAGCGCGATTAACCCGGCAGGAATCATTGTAATAAGTAAGCAAAACGCAATTTTCCGACTGTTTGGTCGACCTCCTTCAATATGCAGCATCCAGGCGATCATGATTGGAATGGAAAGTTTGATTAGCTCAGACGGTTGAAAGCGGGAGAAGCCGATATCGAGCCAACGTTGAGAGCCATTGGTGCTATCACCAAATAAAGCGACAGCAAGTAGCAGAGCAACCGCAATAATGTAGAGATATGGAGCTGAGCGCTGATAGCTGGACGCTGGAATCGAGGACATGACCAAGATACAAACTAATGTCAGTCCGCAGCGCGCCAAATGTTTGAAGAGCATCGCCTCATTAAAGCTACTGGCACTCCAGAGAGTGAGCGAACTTAACAGCATGATCGGAATGATCGCCATGAGTAGTGGCAAATCAACTCTTGGGAAATAACGCTTATTCATTTTCAACGACCTAATAACGCACCTATTTTGAGTGCGAAAACAACTAAAACTCGAAGAGTTCAAACTATTCCGATGCTAAGAATCTCGATTTGGAAACAACAGACACCATGCAAAGGTGTGTAAGAAAGGAGAGTGCGACACTGTCTGTTATGGGTAGCTGTGGGATGGATAAATACACTAGCCTCAGATTTTAAGCCAGTGTTTTTATTGTTACTGCCGTAAAAATGTAGCGTTACGAATGAACGGAATTGTATTTTCTGTTTAAGTGAATGTCATTCATCCTCTCTCAATACCATTCACTCCGCATAATTGCCATTGGTCGCATGCAAAAGCAGCGTGCGATCTTCTCCCTTAATCTGAAACCATCAAATCACGTTCAACTAAGGACAGTACATGATGGTTTCTCAATCTCGCTCAATCAAAGCTCTTAAACTGGCAAGTACCTTTATCGCCGCATTTGCACTCAGCAGCAATCTGGCTCTGGCTAACCCAAGCGAGCGCACACTCAGTCAATTCAACCAAGCAGCACAGGGTGACTCTGGCTTAGTTGATACTGTTTATGGCGAACTATCCAAACAACTCGAAGAGCAGGGCGCAACGCCGGTGACCTTGGTTTACTTGGGCAGTGCGGAGACGTTGCAAGGTCGTGAGGCGTTTATGCCTTGGAACAAGATCAAGTTCACCGAGCGCGGTCTTGCCACAATCCAAAAAGGCTTGGATTTAATGGCGAATCAGCCAGTACCACTGCAAGAGCAACAACGCTTACAAGGCTTGCCGGAATACCAGCTAGCTACCGCCATGGCAGCTACTACGTTTACCTCTCTGCCAGACATGTTCAATCACTTTGAGCGTGGCTACGAGCTGTACCTTTCATTGCTCGATGAGCCGAGTTTTAGCCAACAACCTTTCGCGGCTACTTCGTGGATTTACCGTTATGCCATTGAAGCGGCACTGCGCGCTGAAGATGTTCAACAAGCCAAAACATGGTTAGCGCAAATGGAGCAATTGGGCGACAGCAATCTAGAAACGCAAACCGCGAAAGCGCTGCTAGCGAAGTATTAGGGAGGCGTCATGATCGTTTTTAATCAACTTAGTCGCGATTACGCCCTTGGCAGCCAAACGGTGCGTGCATTGCGAGACGTGTCTGGTGAAGTGTTTGCCGGCGAAATGGTGGCATTGTGCGGGCCGTCTGGCTCAGGCAAAAGCACCTTACTTAACGTGCTTGGCATGCTGGATACTCAATACCAAGGTCAGGTGACATTTGCAGGCAGCCCATACCCAACTGGGCAAATGCAGGCTGCGAAAATGCGTCGTGAAAAGCTTGGCTTTGTGTTCCAAAAATTCAACCTTGTGCCTGTGATGACGGCATTGGAGAACGTGGCTTATCCGCTGCATCTCAACGGCTTTTCAAAAGCAGAACAAACCGAGCTCGCCACACAAATGTTAGAACACGTTGGCTTGGGCGAGTTTATTCATCACATGCCCGATAACCTATCAGGCGGTCAGCAACAACGCGTGGCAATTGCGCGCGCCTTAGTGCACAAACCAGCGTTGGTGATTGCTGATGAGCCAACCGCAAGTCTTGATAGCCAAACTGCCAACAAGGTCATCGACATTATGAAAGGGCTCGGACACGAGCTAGGCACCACTTTTATTGTCGCCACACACGACCCTCGTATGGCATCCCGCTGTGACCGCACCATTGAGTTGGTGGACGGCAAAATTACCCAAACGCACGCAAGTGTGGAGGAGGTTTCATGGGCAAGCTAATTCCTGTTTCCGTTCGCCTTGCTTGGTTGAACCTGCAACGCAATCGCCGTCGCAGTTTATTGTCGATGCTGATCATTGCCATTGCGGTGTTTGCGTTAACCAGTGCGGGTGGTTTTGGTCTGTACACCTACGACAGTTTGAAAGAATCGACAGCGCGTGACACGGGGCATCTGACGTTAACCACGCCGGGTTATTTCGCCAAAGAAGAAGAGATGCCACTGAGTAACGGGTTAACTCACGCCGACGACATCACCAAGCAATTGATTGGGTTGAATGAAGTGCGAGGCGTGCAGCCACGAGTTGAGTTCAGCGGTTTGATTTCCAACGGCAACAAGTCATCGATCTTTATCGGCATTGGTGTTAACGAGCGCGAATTCGATATGAAAGGACCGTTTTTGGATGTGCGTGAAGGGCAGACGCTGTCCAACATTCATGCATCGCGTTATGACCCTGCAGAGCCAGAGGTGATGCTCGGCGTTGATTTGGCGAACAACCTAAGCGTGCACGTTGGCGATTGGATCACCTTGCTGGCGACCACAACCGACGGTGCATTGAATGCGTATGACTTCAAAGTGCGTGGCATCTATTCAACCGGCGTGCCTGAGCTTGATAAACGCCAGCTGTACGTGGACATCAACAGTGCGCAATCGTTGTTGGGCTCAGACAAAGTCAGTGCGTTATCTGTCTTCCTGTTCGATACCAGTTTAACGAGCCAAGTCGAGCAACAAGTGGTTTCGGTTTTGAGTAAGCAAAAGCAGAACTTTGGTGACCAAGATATTGAGATTACGCCTTGGCAAGAACGTGCGTTCTTCTATCTCAAAGTGAAAGATTTGTACGACCGCATCTTCGGCATTATGGGGGCAGTGATGGCGTTGGTGGTCTTTGTCGCCCTGTTCAACACCATGACCATGTCGGTCACCGAGCGTACCCGTGAAATAGGCACCTTGTCAGCACTTGGTAGCTACCCTCGCGAAATTATTGCTGGGTTCTTGCGCGAAGCAGGGTTACTTGCCGTGATTGGCAGCTTAATCGGTGCTTTGTTTACGGCGCTAGTCACCGTCTTACTGATGGTTGTGGATGTGCAAATGCCGCCACCGCCAGGACGCACAGAAGGTTACCCATTAACGATTTACTTCTCTTGGGAGCTGGTAGCTATAGCAGGATTTGCAGTATTGATGATTTGTTTGGTTGCGGCGTTTTTCTCGGCACGCAAAGGGGTGAACAAGCCAATTACGGAGGCACTGATTTATGTTTAATTTCAAATCACTATTACCAATTGCATTGCTGATGGTAACTGGCGTTGCAAGCATGAATGTCAGTGCGAATGAAACAGCACTAGATGCACAGCAAGTTGCGCAATTGATGGAAAAAGCCGACAGCTACCGCTTGCAAGATGATTCCTCCAAAGTGGTGTCTCTGGTGCGCTTATATCAAGACCAAGAGTTAGATAAAACCCGCCTTTACCACGTGTACACGCGTCCAAATCGTGAATCGCTGGTGGTATTCAAATCGGCGGTTGAAGCAGGGCAAAAGATGTTGATGATGGGCGACAACTATTGGCTACAAATGCCTAAGAGTCGCCGTCCGATTCGCATTACGCCAATGCAAAAGCTGCTTGGTGAAGCGTCTATCGGCGACATCTCAACGCTGACGTGGAGCCAAGATTATCAAGGTGAATGGAAAGCGACAGAAACTGTCTCGGTAAACGGGGAAAGTGTCGTGGCTTATCACCTTGCTTTAACCGCGAAAACCAAAGGGGCGAGCTATCAGAAGATCGACTTGTGGTTGTCTGAGCAAGATGCGTTTCCAATTAAAGCTGATCTTTACTTGCGCTCTGGCAAACTCGCCAAGCAAGCGCAATACGGACGTGCAAGCGACAACGGTGAAGACTACGTCAGTGAGATGACCTTGCTTGATAGCATTCAGCCGAGCAAAAAGACCGTTATCGAGTACCAAGAAATCGTGCCTTGGCAGCTGGATAACAAGTTCTACAACCCAAGTTATTTGCCAAAAGCCAACACGACTCAGCTTTAGTCTGAGCTTCGTAAAGAGAACCATAAAAACGAGCAAGGAAGTCACATGAAACCGCACCAGCCTAACCTTAACAAAAGCACCAGTTTGTTGATTGCTGCGTCCTTGTGTGTGGGCACAGCAGCCCCAGTTTTTGCCAATGATGAGCTGAGTTTTGAGTGGGATTGGGCTGTCAGTTACGAAACGGCTAAGCAGCGTGATAGCGCATTTATGCAGGCGCAGGGCAGTTCTCGTGATTCACTTAATGCACTGTTGGATGTGCAGGTGAATTATCAAAACTTCAGTGGCTTGTTTGCTTTGTATAGCCAAGGATTGTACCTCAACCAACAAGGAGAGAGTGACTGGTGGAGTGAAGCAGATAATCAACTGTTGATTCGAGAGCTGGCTTGGCTAGGAGAGTGGCAAGTCGGTGACACCACTCTTGATGTGAGTTTGGGTAAGTTGCGCGTGGATTGGGGCGTGGGTTATGGCTACCGACCTTTGGATCTGTTTAAGCCTTATCGACAAAATCCTGTTGGCTTAGTAGCAGAAGAGGGCGCGGGTGTGTTTTCACTTTCACACTACGATATGGCAGGCGAGTGGACGGTGATTGCGACGGATTCAAGCTGGGGGCAACAAAATCAAAGTGCACTTGATCAAGCCGCAGAGCAGCAAGGTGTTGGTATTCGTCGTTATGCGCTGGTGGGTGACACCGAGTATCAACTTATTGGTTATTACGATGATGTGCGCCGAGGTTTGCTCGGAGCCAGTGCCATTGCCGTGTGGGATGAATCCATCGCCATGCACGGCTCCATGCTGTGGCAAAAGCAAAGTGTCGGCTATCAGTTTCAGCAGGGTGATCTTTACCAACCCGTTTCGGTTGAGGAGCAGGGCAACGCATTCCAAGCCTTAATTGGATTGAACTGGGCAAACCAAGCCGGACACAACGTGATTGCCGAATATTGGTACGACAGCCGAGCATGGTCGAAAAGCGAATGGCAACAAGCAATAGAGCGTGGCGAACTACTCTCTGAAACCATTAATCCCCAAACGTCTCTACTTGCAACAAGCTACGCCCAAGGGTTTCAGCACGCCAATATCGTTCAGCATAACGTAATGCTGCACTGGAGTTGGGATGTGGAAGCGTGGGCTGCATGGAACGGTAAAGCGGATATGGGCTGGCTAAGTGATGTAACCCCCACGTTGGATGTGATGTTGTCGCCCCAAGATGGTGGTGTGATTGTCACGCAGTGGCTTAACTACCAATGGATTGATACTGGCGATCAAAGTGTAGAAGTGGAAGTTGCCGCACGCTTTTTAACCGGAGACGACCAATCTGCTTACGCACAAATCAATGATAAGCATATGATTGTATTTAACATCAAAGGAAAATTCTAAATGTGTTCAGCAAAATCAGTGGTGAAAAGTGGATGGCCGCGTAGCTTATTAGTGACGACGGCATTTTGTCTCTTTATCGCAGCAATGACGCTCTCGGTTTGGGGCGGTCCATTTTACATTCATGTAGCGGTTAGCTTTGGATTTGGCTATTCGGCTATTTTCTTCTCATGGCTTGTCGACCGCCTATTTCCTACCATTCCTCGTTTGGCGGAAGTGGCTATCTCGCTGACGGCTTGCCTATTGTTTGGTGTGGTGAACGCCCAGCTTTGGCTTGGGGAATACTTCGGTATCTCAAGTATGCTGTCGGTTGATCTGATGGGATTGTTATTCAGTGCCATGTGCTTTTTCTATTTCTACTCACGAGAGCAACATGCAATCGCTCAGCGAGAGTTGGAAGCCATCAAACGCGAGAAAGCAGAGCAAGATCGTGCGCTGTTGCTGAGTCAGCTTAAGCAGATGCAAAGCCAGATTGAACCACATTTCCTATTTAATACCTTGGCGAATATCAGCGCGCTCATGTCGCAAGATGTCGATAAAGCTAAGCTGATGCTAGAACAGTTAACAGCGCTGCTGCGAGCAACGCTCAAAAGCTCACGTGAAGAGCAAACTACCATAGACAATGAAACGGCGTTAATTGAGGCGTACTTAGGCATTCAGCAAACCCGTTTAGGTGATCGACTCAGTTACAAGATTGAGGTGGAAGAAGGGCTAGGCAGAACCGAATTACCGCCGATGATGCTCCAACCTTTAATCGAAAACGCCATCATCCATGGTATTGAGCCGAAGCGAGAAGGCGGCGAAGTCAGTTTGCTCATCAAGCGCGAACAACAGAACTTGAAGATCGAAGTCAGAGACACGGGTGTTGGCTTGAATCACGTTAGTGGGCACATGGGCTCTGGCGTCGGTTTAAGTAATCTCAAGCAGCGAGTTGAAGCTTTGTTCGCAGGGCAAGGAGAGGTTTCTATCAGTGAGTCTGCTCAGGGTGGCGTTTGTGTTCGCCTGAGTTGGCCAATGGAATCGTAATCAAGGAAGAAAGGAATGAATACAGGGTTTAGTGCCATTATTGCTGATGATGAACCGCTATTGAGGCGTCATCTTGATAAAAGCCTAGCTGAAGTGTGGCCAGAGCTAGAGGTGATAGCCAAAGTCGCCGATGGTGAACAAGCGTTGCAAGCCATTGAGCAAAGCCAACCTGACATTGCGTTTCTTGATATTCGTATGCCAGTTTTGGATGGTATGACATTAGCGCAAAAACTCAATCAACTCGCCAACCCACCGTTGATTGTGTTTGTCACCGCGTACGATGATTACGCTATAAAAGCTTTTGAGCAAAATGCCGCCGATTATTTGCTCAAGCCTATCTCGGATGAGCGCCTGCTGACGACGTGTGAAAGAGTGAAAGCACGCCTTGCTAAGCGAGAGCAAGAAAGCAGTAATGTGCAGATGAGCAGCCTATTAGAGCAGTTGCAGCAATTATCTGCGCCACAAACGCCACAATATCTTCAGTGGATCAAAGCGACGCAAGGGGAAGACATTCATCTGATCGCCACGTCTGATGTGTTGTATTTCAAAGCGGAAGAAAAATACGTTTCTGTGTATGCCCAACAAGGACAAGGCAAAGTGCAGGAGTATTTGATTCGTACATCGTTGAAAGAGTTGATAGGGCAGCTTAACCCAGAACAGTTCTGGCAAGTGCACCGTTCAAGCGTGGTGCAAGTGTGCAAAATTAGCAAAGTAAACAAAGACTTTGCAGGCAGAATGTTTGTTCACGTTGGAGAAACTAAGCTTCCGGTGAGTCGTGCATCTCAAAGTTTGTTCAAAGGGATGTAATCGCTAGAACTGCTCACTCTTTACACTGTAAACTCGCTGCTCTTAACCCACATTATCAAGGAAGATAAATGAGTTATCGCGTAACCCTGTTAAATGCGACGGGAGAACTGTCTCCAATCTCTGAGTATTTGCATCAGAAACTTGATGATCTGAGCTCACAACTTTCTAGTTACTTTGATTTGAGTAACATTGACCTCACCATTAGCCCGTTTGATCGCAATGACGTACCGCAGACGGGGATTGGTGGCTATTGCTTAAGTGCCTATCGTGTAGAGATTTTGCTTGATACCCAACGTACTGATATTAAAAACGTTATTGAGAAAGAACTAGCTGCGGTGTTAGCGCATGAGTTGCATCACCTGTTCCGTATGCGAGCGGGAGAAAGTGGCGTTGCACTTGGTGATGTACTAATTATGGAAGGGTTAGCTTGTCACTTCGAACGTAAGGTGAATGGCGGCGTCACTCCGAGCTTGTTTGAGCAAATCAAAGATCAAGATTGGCGCCCTTTCTACGCTGAGATGAAAGACAAATTGACCAGCTTAGATTACAACTTCGACGCTTACTTTCTTGGCAGCGATGAAAGTCGCTGGCCGAAATACATGGGGTATTGGGTTGGGTACAACCTTGTTGCTGAATATCTGGCTGATTTTCAAGGCTCTGAGCTTGATTTGGTTGGAGCCAAAGCTGAGCTTTTCTATCAATAACTTCGTTATAAGCCCAACTAATCGGCTGAGTCATAAAAACAAAAAGCGCCTAAGTCATCAGACGTTAGGCGCTTTTGTCGTTATAGCGACGACTTCTCCGAAGAGATGAATGGGCTTATTCGCTGACTGTCACTTTCTCAATAATGATTGGATCGCATGGCACATCATCGTGACCAAGCTTAGAGGTCGTTTTTACTTTCGCGATGCGGTTTACGACATCCATACCCGCGGTCACTTTACCAAATACCGCGTAACCCCAGCCTAGGTTAGTGGTTGCGGTGTGGTCTAGGAAATCGTTGTCTTCCAGGTTAATGAAGAACTGTGCCGTTGCAGAGTGCGGTGCATCGGTACGCGCCATTGCGATAGTGCCAACAAGGTTCTTTAGACCACGGTTTGCTTCGTTTGCGATTGGGGCGCGTGTTGGCTTTTCTGCCATGTCTTCGGTATGACCGCCACCTTGGATCATAAAGCCGTCGATAACGCGGTGGAAAATGGTGCCGTCGTAAAAGCCATCTTCACAGTATTTTTTGAAGTTCTTTGAGCTAACTGGTGCTCGTTCTAGGTTCAGTTCAATCTCGATGTCACCGAAATTGGTGGTCATGGTAATCATCTGGTTTTGCCCTTGTGGGTGCTTAGTTGGCGGCATTATAGCTAAGTCGCTTGAGGATAGCAGAAATAAAAACAGCGACGTTAAGGCGTCGCTGTTTCTACTATTAAGTATGGTTAAGGAAGTTAAACCGTGAAGCGTCCCACCAAGTCGTACAGCTCGTTAGCTTTGTGGTTAAGGTTACCACTGCCTGCACGGTTTTGGTTGGCAAGGTGCGCCGATTGGCTGCTTTGTTGAGAGATGACTTCGATGCGTTGTGAAATCTCTTGCCCAACTTGGCTTTGTTCTTCGGTTGCCGTTGCGATCAAGGTGTTCATGTCCATGATGTTAGCAATTGCGGCTTGGATTTCTTGCAGTGCGGCAGAGGCTGCTCGTGCTTCCTCAACCGTTGCTTCACCACGCGCTTGGCTTGAGCCCATGGCTTTCACTGCCGCATCCGAGCCAGACTTCAATTGCTCAATCATTTGGTGAATTTCGCCTGTGCTGTCTTGAGTGCGACTCGCCAGTTTACGAACCTCATCGGCAACGACTGCGAAGCCGCGACCTTGTTCGCCTGCACGGGCTGCTTCAATGGCTGCGTTCAGTGCCAATAGGTTAGTTTGCTCGGCTATATCCTGAATCACTTCCAGAGAAGAAGAAATGTTCTGTACATCGCTTTCTAAACGAGAAATCACCGTGCTGGCTTCCGACACCTCTAGCGCGAGTGCTTCGACAGAGTTCGCTGCTGAATCAACAATGTGTTTTGCTTGTTGTGAGTTTTCATCGGCGTCTCTGGCTGATTGCGCTGCTTGGTTAGCGTTGTTTGAAATCTCGTGCGCCGTTGCTGTCATCTCGGTCATTGCCGCTGCGACTTGTTCGGTCTCTTCACGTTGACCAGAAGCTAACTCGTCCACTTGCGATGCACGCTGTGACATCTCGTTGGTCTCTGAAACCACTTCTTGTCCTACGTGGCTAACGCTCTTAATGATGCCTTGCAGGCTTTCAACGAAGATATTGAAGTTACGGCTAAGTTGGGTGAACTCCGGCACGCTCGATTCTTCCATGCGCGCGGTTAAATCTGCATCGCCTTGCGCGAAAGAGTGAATTGAAGCATCAAACTGCTCAATAGGTTTCATGATGCTGCGGTTAACAAACACGGCAAAGACTGCAACTATCGCTGTAATCGAGGCACAAAACAGGGCTATCGCAGTTAGTGTGGTGTTGAGATCTTCGTGTGCGGCTTTTTCCATGTCTGCCACAATGGCGTCGATATCGTCCGTGTAGAACCCCGTTCCCAACATCAAGTCCCATTCAGGAATAAAGACTGAGTAGCTCAGTTTCGGTAGTGCTTCACTCTGACCGAGTTTCGGGAAGTAATAAGTCGTGAACTCACCAGTTTTGGCATTTTTTAGCAAATCCTGAATCAGGTAATTGCCTTTCTTGTCCTGCAAGTTATAGAAGTTTTCCCCGATGCCTTTGGTGTTTTTACCCACCACGACGCGAACGCCTTTTGAATCATAACCAAAGATGTAGCCGGATTGACCAAACTCTAGTTGTTTCAAGATAGGCAGAGCCTCTTCCAGTGGGGCATTTTGTGCGAGTAGCGGCTCGACAGCGGAACGCGCCATTTGTACGTAACTTTTGAGTTCGGCTTTTTTCATCTCCATCATTCGACTTCGAGTTTGCTCAATCTCGTGCTCGTTGTAGGCCGTGGTTTGTACGTAGGTGAACCACATCATGCCTATTGCCATAGTTAGAATTGGAATTATTGAAAGGATATATAGTCGTTTTCTGATCGTCAGATTCATAGAGACGTCCTTCTCTCGGCGCAGCGTTACAAGTGACAAGCTGAATAAGCTTGCCTGATAAAAATGTTAATACTTATTGTTGTAATGCTTAGAGATTAACCGAGTTACTCAATCAGAAGTACTGGAAATTTGTAAATCTAGACGAAGGTCGTAGCATTTTTAAGCGGGATCACAATTAACGTGAACACGACCCACTATTGCAACGAGAAGTCCCCGTTAACCAATATGAGACGCGATACCTATTCTTTGCGAATTTGAGGTAAAGCCAGTCAGCAACAGGTTTAACGAGGCGCCAACGCAGTGGAGCGTAGAGCCAACCGCGACCAACTAATTGCCACGCACGATGAGTCACGTCCAACCCAAGCAGAAGTTCCCCCTTTTCGTTGAGGGCGTGCAAAATGGTGTTGGCTTGTTCAGGATCTATCTGAGGATAATCTGCGAATGCATCACTATAGATATCGACGGTTTTGATTTGCTGCTTGGCATCGCGTTGTTTTAGCGCCTTCATCTCTTTGGCACAAAGCGGGCAGGTTCCGTCATAAAATATGGTGAGTTTTGTCATTGCGGTTTTCTTGTTTGAGATTTTCTAATCGCTTTTACGTGGCGAATTTTCTTTTGGTTCATTGTTTTGCAAGTAATGCAGCCAATTGTCGCGAATGTTGCCGTAATTGAATTGGCAGAACTCTTTGCGATCACGCAGGTAGTCTTTTTCTACTTCATCGAGTAAGGCTTTGTATTGCTCAGGATCACTACCGTACACCAAACATAACGTTGAAAAGTAACGCTGCAAATCAAAGCTGTGTTCGTCAATGTACTCGCCAAAATCGTAGTAGTCCGGTCTGTCGTCGGATTCGAATGCGAACATGTCGGCGGCGCTAATGGCCATATCTGCGCCATCTTCTAGGAAGTCAATCATTAAAATAGTGGCAAAATTATCGACCGCATCTTCTTCTTTTCCGAGAACAGGGATGCTTTGATCTTCGATGTAAGCATGTCCAGCTTCATGAAGTAAAGTGTGCAATAACGTATCTAGCGCCCCTGTTTTTGGGGATTTTCCGAAGCGTTCTTCATACTGATTATTGGAGAAGTAATTGAGCGACTCCAAATAAAAAGTGTAAGGAACGTATATTGTGTGTGTATCAGGATCATACATTGGACCATCTTCTCCGCCGTAAACCAGCGTGAGAGCTTGATCAAATGGAAAGTAGGCCTGAGACAGCTCAACAAAGATGGTGTTTACATCGCTGCTTTGAATAGATTGTTGGGCGATTTTTTCATGAGTTGTCTCTATGGGAGAATATTGAATACGAATGTTTTCAGCTGCTGTAGCTGATGAGACGATGCTGAGTAATAGCGCAGCGCAAAGCGAATGAATGTTCATGTGGGACTCTTGTTATTGAATAACTTGTATAAAAAATTATACATGTTTTTGCCTGATGCATAGTTGGGGTTGTACTCATCAGCCAAAGTCGGGGCATCGGTCTCGAAAAGCAATCATGATAACATCGCATATTTCGGCGGCTTGGTTCTCTAGGGCGTTTATCAAGACCTCTTGGATAAGAACGGCGGTGAAGTTATTGGCTATGCATCGTTTTCTAAGAAGCTTACTGAGTAGCTGTGCTTCGATCTTTATCTGTGAAAATAATAATAGGCAGTTAATCATTGCAAGGTTTAACCATGTGGTTGGTGAATGTCACTGAATTGAAGAAAATTATCAGCGATATGTTATAATCCTGCTCCGTTGTGACGAAAACGTTTGTTGCAGCCTGAGAGTTTCCTTGGATTCGGCTCGTTTATACACCATGAGCCAGAGTTGAAAAGCTACGACAGGAACAGGCAAACCCAATTGTTTTGAACGCGCTCTCGGCGTTTAGCGGTTACAACGGGAAGGAACTTTGTTTGATAGTAATTGACACATTCTGTTTAAGTAAGGGAGCCCGAAGTGGTTCAGAAAGTGTCACCCAGAATTTACTCACAACACGACACCCCAAGCGATAACGCACAGGTATTGCGAGGGGCCATTTGAAGGAGCTGTATCAGCTCCTTTCACATTTAAGGGCTTGCTAACAGCGTAAAAACTGACACATCGCTTAAGGAGCGCCCCTTAAACTAGCCTAAGGCGCATCTACACCAACTTTTTGAGTATTTTCGAAACAATAAAGCGAGAAAATTTGCTATTGAACGAAGGTTAAACTAACACTCATTCATTACGGAGAATGAAGAGAACAATAATAAGAGGCGATATGAATCATTTAATATCTGTAGGTGCACTGGAGTCCTTCTTGGTCGCAATCAGTGTGCTTTTCCTGGGGCATTTTATTAATGCTAAGCTACCGATTTTAAAGAAATTCAACATACCTGAGCCGATTGTAGGTGGTCTTATTGTGGCCTGCATGATTACTGCTCTTCATTTCAACGGCATCGACTTAGAGTTCGACTTGCCATTACAAAATACGTTTATGTTAATGTTTTTTGCGACGGTTGGTTTGGCCGCAAATTACACTCAGTTGATGAAAGGAGGTGCGAAGGTTTTTATCTTCTTAGCTGTCGCATCGTTTTACATCATCATACAAAACGGCGTTGGCGTTTCACTCGCGGCGGCGCTCGGTTTAGATCCTTTGATGGGGTTAATTGCTGGCTCGATTACTCTGTCAGGTGGTCATGGTACAGGTGCTGCGTGGTCACAAACCTTTCAAGACGTGTATGGATTGGATAACGTCTTAGAAATTGCAATGGCATCAGCGACTTTTGGTTTGATCATCGGCGGTATCATTGGTAGCCCTGTAGCGCAGCGCCTCGTAGAAAAAAACAGCATTGAATCGGAGTATGGTCGTGGTGGTCGAGATGCCAAAACTCACGAAAAATTCCCTGAGTTGGTGACCTACAACGAATATGAAGAAGATAAAGTAACGGCGAAAAAAGTGGTGGAGAAACTCTTCTTCCTACTGATCTGTGTTACTGGGGCCAAGTATGTCGAGCAATGGGTAAGCACGTATGAAATCTCATGGCTGATGATTCCAGACTTCGTATATGCGCTATTCATTGGTGTGATCATTACGAATTTCTTGGAAGTGACCAAGATTCGTAAGTTAGATGCCGAAACGGTCGATATGTTAGGTACGGTATCGCTATCTCTGTTCTTAGCGATGGCTCTGATGAGCTTGAAGTTATGGAATATCTTCGATCTAGCGATTCCATTCTTGGTTATTTTAGCTGTGCAGTCTGTCGTCTTAGCAATCTTTACGTACTATGTTACGTTCAAAGTGATGGGAAGCAACTACGATGCTGCTGTTATTGCAGGGGGGCACTGCGGTTTTGGCTTGGGTGCAACCCCAACAGCCGTAATGAACATGGGCTCTATCGTTAACCGTTTTGGCCCGTCGCCGCAGGCATTTATGGTGGTGCCAATTGTGGGGGCTTTCTTTATCGACATCGTTAACTTAATCATTTTACAAGGTTACATTTCATTCCTTGGTTAAATTTAAGTTCATGATCTCCTAAGGTCGAAATAAAAACGGTCACAACACAGGTTGTGACCGTTTTTTTATGGCTCGATTTTGGCCGTTTATCGGACGACGGATTATTGAATGGTTCGGCTGAACTTGAGACTAGCTGTCCAACCAAGAACGCCGATGAAAGCGTAAATGCCAACGTTTAACCAGCCCGCCTGAGGAATGGCATTAAATGGGCTTGGTGCAGCAATGGCGTGCAGTGGAAGGTAAAGCACTTCGGAGAAGAACTGATCTAGGCCGTAATAGCCAAATAGTGCGATTGGCATCCAACGCAGCGCATAAATGGCGATAAACAAAATGACCAGTGGTGAGTTCACTTTTTGTGAAATAGCCATCGCAGTTAATGCCAGCGGTAACAGCAGAATACCGGCGAAAAACATTCTGATTAAAAACTCTCCCCAATGCAGCAGCACGTAACCTAACGAGGCTTGGCGGTACAATAAAGCCAATTGGTGATCAGTAGAGATGTTCAGCAACCACAACATTAAATTTGCAGCGAGTACGAGCACCGAGCAGACGAGCGGAATCACCAATAAGCCAAATCCTAGCTTCACTAAATGGGTTTTTATGTCACTGACAGGCATACTGCGCCAAAACATAATGCTGCCTTCCGCCCGTTCTTTGCGTAGCGTTCTTGGGAAGTACTGAACGGCTAACAAGATAGACAGCAGCCCTGCTCCTCCGGTAATCAACATATTGACATCATCGCCAAGCTCTTTGTGAATGTCACTGACATCGCCACCAAAGCTCATTTGGAAAAACATATTGTGTTGTAGAGTGTCGTTACTCATTAAACTCACAAAGAGAATAACTCCACACGCCAACACAAACAGTGGAATACGTAAAACAAGAGGGTTTTCTAACCACTCTTTTTGCAACATCGCGACAACTGAACGCATTACGCTGCCTCCTTCTGCAATGCTAAAAATAGATCCGCTAACTTCACCCCATGGATGGAGCCCATTGTTTCTGCTTGTTGGGCATACTGGGCTTTGAGTAACCATTTCGTTGAACCGAGGCCTTTTTGTGACGAGAGTGGGTTCATCGCTTCAATTTGTGTGCGGTGCTCGTCGTTGGCTTCAAGAATGAAATAGTCTTCACTGATACTGTCCATCGAGGTTTGCAGAACGGGGCGACCATGCTTAAGAATCAGAACATCTGTCAGCAAGTGCTCAATCTCTGATACTTCATGACTGGCGATGATCAACACGCGATCGCCGTCGTGAAACCATTCCAATAAGTGACGATAAAACGTCTCGCGATACACGAGATCTAACCCGAGTGTCGGTTCATCCAATATGAGGATTTGGGTGTTGGTTGCGATCACAATCGCGAGGTGTAATTGCACCTTCATCCCTTTGGATAAAGATTTGATACGCGCACGAGGTTTGATGTCCGTTTGACGAAGTAGCGTATCTGCTTGGGCGCGATTGAACCCTGGATGCACGCCCTCGGTATAGTTAAGCAGTTGAGCAACGGTCATCCAATCTGGCAGAACGTTGACATCCGAGATGTAGGATAAGCTCTGCATTATCTTGTCGCGTTGCATAATAGGTTCAAATCCGTTGATACGAATAGTGCCCTGATATTCATGTGCACCGAGTAGGGCATTAATAAGCGTTGATTTACCTGCGCCATTATGGCCGAGTAAGCCAAGTACTTGTCCTGCATGTAGGTCGAAACTCACTTCATGCAGTGCTTCTCCTTGTTGCTGATATTGCTTGGAGACGTTGTTTACACTGACTAATGCGCTCATTGGTCACCTTTCAAGTGTGGTTTTAGTTGTTGAATGAATTCGTCGAGTGACATATCCAGACGCTGTATTGTGTCGGCTATCTGCGGAATTTGTTGCTGAAGAAAACGTGCCTTCTCGTCTGCGAGTAATTTGAGCTTTGCTCCTGAAGCGACAAACATACCTTGACCGCGTTTTTTCTCCACTAGCCCGTCATCAACAAGCAATTGATAGCCTTTCATAACGGTGAGGTGGTTAATTTTCATATCTGCAGAGATGCTACGGACGGAGGGCAGAGCATCGCCTTCTTGCCAGACACCTTGCAGTATTTGCTGCGTGATCTGGTCTGCCAACTGTCGAAATATCGGTTGGCGATCATGCCAATTAGTCATGAGTGAATCTCTTGGTTGAGATGGTGTTATATATATGTATAACACCTAGTGCGTTAGAGAGAAAGTAATAATTTAAAACCTAGTGTATCCGCCTGTCTTATTCGCTCTAAATATCCACCTATGTGGTCGTTGTTTTGAGGTTTTGTTTTATATGGAAATTAATTGCTTCTCATAAGTTGAGAAGTGTTGTTTTTCTCTTCCCATCAATACACTTATCGCCTGTTCTAAATGAATATTCTCACTGAATGATAATTAGCATAATTTTAGGTCTGCCTATTTCTTACTTGATGAGAATCAATGGTCAAAGAGGCCTAGAAAACAAAAGTTTCGAGAGGCAATCTGACTGGCTTAGGCACCTATCTCACGTTGAGCGCGTGCTCAATGAATGAGAAAGAGTAGAGTAAAGAGGTCTCATGAATCAGGTAATATCTATCGGCCCACAGGAGTCGTTCCTCGTCGCAATTTGCGTGTTGTTTTTAGGGCAGTTCATCAATACCAAGTTACCAACCTTAAAAAAATTTAATATTCCAGAGCCAATTGTTGGTGGTCTAGTGGTCGCTTGCGTCATCACGACGATGCACTTAAACGGTGTGGATGTTTCCTTTGATTTACCACTGCAAAACGTCTTTATGCTGATGTTTTTTGCAACCGTTGGCTTAGCGGCAAATTACACCCAACTGATTAAAGGCGGTGCGAAGGTTTTCATCTTCCTAGTTGTGGCATCGGTCTACATTCTTATCCAAAATGCGGTCGGCGTGTCCTTAGCAACAGCGTTGGGGTTAGATCCACTCATGGGGTTGATCGCCGGATCCATTACGCTTTCTGGCGGACATGGAACTGGAGCTGCGTGGTCGCAAACTTTTCAAGAAATGTATGGTTTGCATAATGTTCTAGAGGTGGCAATGGCTTCTGCTACATTTGGCTTGGTGATGGGCGGGATTATTGGCAGCCCTGTTGCACAAAAGCTACTAAACAAACACAACTTGGAATCGGAATACGGACGCACCAATCAAAGTCATCAGAGTTTCCCTGAACTGGTGACGTACAACGAACATGAGGAAGATCGTGTCACAGCGAAAAGAGTCGTTGAAAGCTTGTCCATCATTCTACTTTGCGTGACAGGCGCGAAGTATCTGGAGAGTTGGGTAAGCAGTTTTGACATCAAGTGGCTAATGATTCCCGATTTTGTGTATGCGCTGTTTATTGGTGTTGTTATCACTAACATCATGGAAGTGACGAAGGCGCGCAAGGTTGATTTAGAAACCGTTGATATTCTTGGCACGGTTGCACTATCTCTATTTCTTGCCATGGCCTTGATGAGTTTGAAATTGTGGAATATTTTCGATCTTGCGATCCCATTCCTTATTATTCTTGCTATTCAGTCGGCAGTGTTGGCGATGTTCACTTACTACGTAACATTCCGCATGATGGGAGGCAACTACGATGCGGCGGTGATCGCTAGCGGACACTGCGGTTTTGGGTTAGGTGCTACACCGACTGCGGTCATGAATATGGGCTCCATCGTGAGTCGATATGGCCCATCACCACAAGCATTTATGGTGGTTCCAATTGTCGGTGCATTCTTCATCGACATTGTGAATTTAGTGATTTTGCAAGGATGCATCGCTTTTATTAAATAACATTCGCTTTTTTACCGAAATAACAAAACCAGCATCTATACGCTGGCTTTGCTATTTGTAACACGAAATCTTGTTTGCCTGACTTCAAGCCGTGAAATCAATGCGTTACTATGACGATATAGTGTTCAATTTTGCAGCAGCATGAGGTACCCACATGTCTGAAAAAATATCGACGTCGGCATTAGCGAAAATGCGCAAGGTAGAAGCTAAGCTGCTGTTTGCCGATCTCAAACGTGCAGGCTACATCGTTCGCCAAGATGAAAAGTGGATTTTGACCGAAGAAGGGGCAAAGTTTGGCGGTGAGTATGTGGATCACCCTAAATTTGGCCAGTTCATCGTCTGGCCGACCAACTTACATATTGAGCTGACTCCCAGCTCAGGGAAAACATTGAGCGCTACACAACTGGGTGAAAAGCTGAAATTGAATGCGAAGCGCATGAACCAGCTTTTGAGTGAACTGGGTTGGTTGACCAAATCCGAAGAGGGATGGAGTGTCACAGAAGCTGGTGTGCGCGCTGGTGGGCAGCAAAGAGCCGATAAAGAAACACAAAATACCTTTGTCGTATGGCACGATGTGGTGCTGCGTAACAAGCGTCTTAAGCAGTCTGTCATTGAGTTTTTAGGGCAAGACGCGGAGTCACATTCTACGGATAAATCGTACTCAAGCTTTCGCCAAAAATTTGAAGCCAAGCACCGAACATTAGATGGGCATTACGTACGCTCTAAGGGTGAGTTGCTCATTGACAACTGGCTGTACTTGGCTGGTGTAGTGCACGCTTATGAGCGTCAGCTGCCGATTGACCAAGATGTCACTAGCGATTTTTACTTACCAGGCGGTAAAGTCTATTTGCAATTTTGGGGAAGTGACGATGGGGAGATGGCTCAGGCCGACCGTGAGACCATTCGTACTGTTTATGAGCAGCATCATTTCAATCTTATCGAAGTCGAACCGAGTGAACTAGACAAGTTGGATGAAGTGCTTCCTAAGCGTCTTCGTCAGTTTGGTATTAAAGCTTATTGACGACTTAAGCCCGCTGTTCAGATAAGAAAAAACCCGTGTTCAACACGGGTTTTGTATTTTTAGTGTATTTCTAGGCTGCAATCCTATGGGTTAAAAGCCTTTGATGTTTTCTGCTTCTAGCTCAGAGAAGTACTTCACTGTCTTCACTTTCAGTTCTTGTTGAGCTGGTTCGTCGCATACGATCACCGCTTTAGGGTGAAGCTGAAGAGCAGAAACTGTCCATAGATGGTTTACACAACCTTCCACGGCTGCTTCAAGTGCCTGAGCTTTGTTATGACCAGTGACCAAGATCATCACTTCTTCTGAGTCTAGAAGCGTACCAACACCGATAGTCAGCGCGTATTTAGGCACTTGGTTGATATCGCCGTCAAAGAAGCGAGAGTTCGCAATGCGAGTGTCTTCAGTGAGGGTCTTGATGCGAGTACGAGAAGAAAGAGATGACGCTGGCTCGTTGAACGCGATGTGACCGTCGTTACCCACGCCGCCCATGAACAGGTTGATCTTGCCGTAAGACTTAATTTTGTCTTCGTAACGCTTACATTCTGCGTCGTGATCGTCTGTGTTACCGTTCAGTAGGTTGATATTTTCTTCTTGAATATCAATGTGATTAAAGAAGTTGTTGTACATGAACGAGCGGTAAGATTCTGGGTGATCCGCAGGGATGCCAATGTACTCATCCATGTTAAAAGTCACGACGTTTTTGAAGCTGACTTCGCCGGCTTGGTAAAGCTCGATTAGGGCTTTGTAGGTTGCTAGAGGAGTGCCACCAGTTGGTAGACCCAGAACGAATGGACGCTCAGCAGTAGGTTTAAAGTCGTTGATACGCTTAGCGATATGCGCAGCTGCCCACTTACCTACTTGTGCTGCTCGAGTTAACGGGATAAGTCTCATTTTGTGCCCCTAGTTATTGGAATTGACGATGTACTGAAACATTAATTCGCATTATAAAATAAGTAATGGCGAACTGCTATTGTTTTAGGTCAAAATTTTGCTTTTTCTTTAACCAATGTTGGTTTTGTCGACGATTTTTATATCTAAATGCTTTTATAAGACGATTTTTTACAAAGAAATTGCATTATGAAACTGACGAATCAATAGATAAAATTTATGATCTAAATTAAGTTCTGCCTTCGCACTTAACCTTGTTTTTTAACAACCTACAGAGTGCGAAATCGCACACGAACTTCAAATATTATGGGTTAGATATGGCATGGCGCTCATTCTTTAACCATAATTGAAATGTGTAAACCAGTGAGGAATTCGGTATGAAAAATGAGTTAGATCCGAGCAAAGTACTACAGGCTTACGAATGTGTGATGAACAACGGTACACCAACCGAATTTGGTAAAATGTATGAAGGTGTAGAAGCGTTTTCTGACTACGATGGGTACAACGTTTTCTTGAGAGGGAATGGTGTTGAGCTAAAAATTGGCTTCCACAACACCTATCACTTGGAATATGACCAAGAGCATTTGAAAGAGAGCTTTCTGAAAAAGATTGCGACGCTCGCCAAGTAAACGGTCATCACCCAAATATTAAAAAAGCCCTTGGGAGAATGCCCCCTTGGGCTTTAGGAGAAGAAATGAGCTTGTCTTGCTCGCTCAGTAAAGTCAAACGAGCTTTCGCCTACTGCTAGAAAAAGGCGAGAACTAGGTTATTGGTTATTAATCGTCTTCAACCAAACTCTCTTCAATGTATTCTTCTGTGGCGTCAGGCTTGTTACGACCATTTAGCGTATGGAAGCGCTTGCGACCACGAGCAAGTTGGGTGTACTTTAGCCACGTACGCTCAAGTTTTGTTTTTGCTTTGCCCGGGTTTTCTAACACCTTGATGAAGTGTTTCTCTTCGCTGTTTTCAGGTGTTAATTCGCCTGACTCTAAGCCAAGCATTGTATCCCCATAAATTGTTAGGATTTCCTCTTCTGAAAGAGTAAAATCGCCAGACTTTGCAAAGCCGCGTGGGAATTTTACGTTATCGTAAAAACGTTTTTTGCCATGACGGAATTCAGTGTCAGACATGTCAACAGCCTCTGTAACCGTTATTGATGAATGTAGTGAACTTACGGCGAAAATTAGGCTTAAATCTAACAAAAGAAAAACAAAACTTTTTTGTCGTCATGATTTTAATTAGTTGTTAATCTGGTTTTATATTAACCAGGAGATGGTTTATGGATGTAAAAGTCTTTCGAACATTTTTAGAGCTGGCAAGAGTTCGTCACTTCGGACGTGCTGCTGAGAACCTTTATATTACCCAAGCCGCTGTGAGCGCACGTATCAAACAATTGGAAAGTTACTTCGATACGCAATTGTTTATTCGTGATCGAAATAACATAAAGTTGACCTCTGCAGGTGAGCGCTTAATCAGCTATGCCGAGGTAATGGTCACTACATTGCAACAAGCGAAGCTAGAATTATCGCTTGAAGATGGCAAAGCGCTGCAACTAACGTTAGGTGGCACGCCAAACATTTGGGACGCTTATTTACAGAATTGTTTAAGTGTCGTCACAGATTCGTTTGGTGGTTATGGCTTCATGGCAGAAGTGATGGGACGTGAGATGCTCAGTCGTAGCTTGCTAGAGCGCACGTTAGATATGGCATTTGCGTTCGATCAGATCAAAGCTGATGAGCTTAACTGTAAAAAAGTGGCAGATGTTGTTCTCGTTCTGGTATCAACTGAGAAAGATTCTTTAGACACCGTTTTCGAAAACAAATATGTGTACGTTGACTGGGGGACGCGTTTCTCCTCGGAGCATTCTGAACGTCACCCTAAGATTCCGGCTCCATATTTACGCACTTCAACAGCGCGTATCGCATTGGACTTTATTTTAGAGAAGGGTGGAGCCGCGTACTTACCAATCTCTCTCGTGGAGCCATTTATCGCTAATGGGCAGCTTCACAAGGTGTCTGGAGTAGAAGATTGGTGTCGCCCTATCTATTTGAGCTATCGTAAAGCTAGCTCGTCTGTAGACGCGATTAAGCAAGTGGAAGAAATTGTCAAAGAGATCGATCCACTGACCGCTTACAGTTTTCAGCAAATTGGTTCTGGCACTTCCGACGAATAGCGTTGAATGAAAAGTCAGAAAAACGAAAAAGCCGCCTTGAGAAATCAAGGCGGCTTTGTTTTTATCTCGATGAATCGATAGTTATGGTAAGTCAAACAACAGGGCTGTTGTGCTTTCGTTTGATGTATTGCGCAAAACAACCTTACTTTGGTGTTCAATCTTCGCGCCGTCGCCAGCCGTCAAAGTGGTATTGTCGACACTAAGGCTGCCTGTCACTTGATGGATGAATAGATTTCGGCCCGACTCAATCTCAAAGTTTAGTTCGCTACTTGGCTCAAGAATTAACTGATGCAAAGTCGCATCTTGCTTAATAAGTAGCGTGCCGTTTTCTCCAGTTGGAGTTGCGATAGTCGTTAACCCAGGATTGCGCCCAAAATCTTTTTGCTGATAACCTGGTTTGGTTCCAAATGCGTTTGGTTGAATCCAAATCTGTAGAAACCGCAGCGTATCTTGGTTCGACGCATTGTACTCACTGTGGTAAATCCCTTTCCCTGCCGACATGAGTTGGAATTCACCTGCAGGTAGTGTTTTGACGTTACCTTCACTGTCTTTGTGTGCGATAACACCTTCCAACACATAGCTGATGATCTCCATATCACGGTGGCCATGTGTATCAAAACCCGCGCCAGGCTTGACTACATCGTCATTAATGACTCTCAGCTCAGAAAAGCCCATATGTTGAGGATCGTAGTAGCTACCAAAAGAAAACGTATGTTTGCTATCAAGCCAGCCAAAGTTTGCTCGACCTCGGTCTGCTGCATGTCTTACCGTAATCATAAGGCCTCCTTAAGAGAGCTTTTTGTTTAAAAAGTTATCTAACGCTGCTTTACCTGCGCCAGAGAACGCCAGAGAAACGCTCGCTGCCAGTAATGCCAAGCCAAACTCGTAACCGTTGTTTGCCATGAACAGGCCATTTTCAAAGTGGACAGAGAATATCGCTACCACCATCGTGAACGCCAAAGCAACCGCTGCTGGTCGAGTTAGCAGACCAAGTAAAATGAACAAGCCGCCAAAGAACTCTGCGCTGCCCGCAAGTAACGCCATGAGCAAGCCAGGACCTAAACCGATAGATGCCATCCACTGACCTGTGCCTTCTAGCCCGTAGCCACCAAACCAGCCAAATAGTTTTTGTGCGCCGTGCGCCATAAAGATAATGCCGATTGGAACGCGAAGTGATAGTGCGCTGTAACCTGCGTTTGATGTGGTAATTTTCTGTAATAGTGCTTTCATGATTCTGTCCTCTGACTCTTTTCAATGAGTGGGAAGCGTGTGCTCCCGTGCTGTTGAGAACAGTTTAGGTAGAGGCGAACATAAAAATAACGGGAGGATTTTGATAAACTCATTCTAAAAAATTGAATAAGTGGTTTTTATTATTTTAAATCAATATCTTGTAAAGTTTTTTGGGTTTATATTTGCCTATTATGTTCTGTTTAAAATCAAGGTCTGTCATTATTTTCGATAAACATTTTTGCTGTTAAACAAAAAAAGAGCACATGTACTGTGCTCTATTGCTTTCGCTTTTAACAAGGGAGAAAGGTGTGTTAAAGAAAACCGTCAGAGGTTCATTAAGCTCTCTAATGACTCCTCTACATTGTTGTAGTGATAAGTCCGAATATTACGTCCATCCGTCGCATTAATCTGAATTTCTGAGATCTCGTTATCTGAGTCTCGTTCGATAATTCCAATAGAATGATCTACGGATTTACTGGTAATAACCTTTTGGTTTCTTAATACAATTACGCAAGTATGTAAGTCCATGCCAATTCCCTTTAGCCGACGTTGTTGTGATGTTCTGGATCTAACTTTAGTGTACAAAAGCGCTAATGCCAATAAATCTCAATATTGAGTTCCGAAAATGGCTAATTGTGGGCACTTAAGCAAGCTACAATAACACTATATTGAACGATGCCTATGAACAATAAATGACAAAAGGCATGAGCAAGGAAAGCACTATGTTTATTCACCCTCATACCTCACTGACCTTCGAGCAGTGTCACAAGGCGCGAGTCGCGCGAGACAGCCGTTTTGATGGGCGATTTTATGTGGCGGTAAAAACAACGGGAATCTTTTGTCGTCCGATTTGCCCGGCAAATTTGCCTAAAGAAGAAAATGTTGAGTATTTCGCTGATAAGACGCAAGCCCTTCAAGCAGGGTACCGTCCGTGTTTACGTTGTCGACCTGACAGCGCGCCTGGATCTTGGGCATGGAAAGGTGTCGAGACGACCTTTCAACGAGCGATTTCGTTAATTGATAGAGGGGAGTTGCATCACCATTCGGTGTCTGAGTTGGCTGAGCGTGTTGGGATTTCTGACCGTTACTTACGTATGTTGTTTGAGCAGTATCTAGGTATGTCACCCAAGCAGTATGCGCAATATCAGCAACTAATGTTCGCCAAACAGTTGCTTCACTCCAGCTCTATGTCGGTCACCGACGTGGGGTTTGCATCAGGTTTTAACAGTACGCGCCGCTTTAACGATGCTTTTCAAAAGTTTCTCAAACTAACGCCTTCTCAAGTACGCCGTAAAGAGTTTGATGGTGCGGGTTGCAATCGAATTGCCTTACCTTATCGAGGTGAGTTGAATTGGTCGCACATGTTGGGCTTCTATCGTTTGCGAGCGGTTGAGGGGGTTGAGCTGGTGAGTGATGAGAGTTATCAGCGCAACGTTTTTTTGGATAACAGCAAAGCCTGGTTTAAAGCGACAAAAGGTGAAGGATACTTAGAACTGGCGTTTGAAATTGAAGACGTAACGAAGCTGCAAAACTTGGTGTCTGACATTCGTCGTATGTTCGATCTTGACGCTGATATTTGTACTGTTGAGCAGCATTTGGAGTATGTTGCGCCTGGGCTCGTGTCGAGTAAAGGTATTCGTATTCCTGGTGTATGGAATGCATGGGAAGCAGGGGTTAGAGCGATTTTAGGCCAGCAAGTGTCGGTTAAAGCTGCGATTGGTCAACTTAACTTATTGGTGGCCACACTTAGTGGAGAGTCAGAAAAACGTTTTTTCCCGACTCCCAGTGATATTGCGAACGCCGACGTGAGCTTTTTGCGCATGCCGCAAAGCCGTAAAGAGACGCTAGTGCGCTTCGCCCAGTTTATGCAGGACAACTCAGAAGCTGACCCCCAGCAGTGGCTAGCTTTGAAAGGCATTGGACCTTGGACCGTCAGTTATGCTCAACTGCGAGGGCAATCTCAACCCGATTGCTTTCTAGATAAAGACTTAGTGGTGAAAAAGGCGATGCAGCGTTACCCATCACTGAATACGCACACTGCGGCCCCTTGGGGAAGCTACGCGACGTTTCACTTATGGAATCAATCATGAAAACATTTTATACCGAAATTCAGAGTCCACTAGGAACGGTGACTATCCAATCGAACGCTGAGGGCTTGCTTGGCATTTGGTTTGAAACATGCACCACTAAGCCTAGTGAGCTGGGAGTGCGAGACGAGCAGCATCCGGTTTTGCGCCAAGCTGTCACCCAACTGGATGAATACTTTGCTGGTCTGCGCAACGAATTCGACTTGCCCCTTGCAGCGACAGGCACTGATTTTCAAAATCAAGTTTGGCAGGCACTAACGACCATTCCATATGGGGAAACGTGGAGCTATCAAGATCTTGCGAATGCGATAGGTAACCCTAAAGCTGTGCGTGCTGTTGGGTTAGCAAATGGGAAGAATCCGATTTCTATCGTGGTACCTTGTCATCGCGTTATTGGCAAAAGCGGAAAACTGACTGGATATGCAGGTGGAGTGGAGCGCAAGCAACGTTTGCTCGCGCTGGAGCAAGGTACACCGCTTTAAGTGAAGCGATTCTCATATTGGGATTAAGCGTGCTACACAGGGGTAACGATAGTGTAGGGTTTCATATTCGTTATACGAACAGAAAAAGGACAATAAGGACATGCCTTTCAAAACGGATTTTGATGCCTTCATGAGTGAGTGTTGGCAGCATCATGAGGACAATCCCGAACAAATTTATGCTCAGCTAGAAACGGCTCTGAGCGAGGTGGAAGACGTTACCCAAATCGAGCGAATATTCGCATTGATGCTGCATACCGCTATTGGGCATCTCCAGTGCCCAGAACAGTTTCTTACTTGTTTAGATCACTTTGATGAACGCAAGGTTGCCGAGAGTTTGGCATTTCAACGCAGTATTGCCGTTGCGCGCTACTTCGTAGATGGCACTGACAATATGGAATTATTGGAAGAGCAAGAACAACGCCGAGTTTACGCTTTGATTTCGAATGAACTTTCTGCACTTGTTCAGCTTGAACTGGCGAGTCAATGGTTGGTGAAGGCAGCGTTAGGAATGACGCCGAACGATGCAGAAGGGCCATTAGCGCGCGCTATCGCGATCACTGCGAACAACTTAGCATGTCAGTACGAAGCGCTGGCTGAGCGCACGTGCATGGAAAAATCGAAGATGTTAGAAGCAGCGACACTCGCGCTAGACTATTGGAAAGTGGCAGGGGGGTGGATGCAAGAAGAGCGCGCAGAGTATCGCTTAGCGATGAGCTTGCTTAAAGCGGATAAACCGCAAGAAGCCAAAGTGCATGCTGAGCGCTGTGAGGCTATTTGTCAGCAAAATGGTAGCGACGCGTTTGAGCTGTTCCACGCACATGACTTGTTGATGCAAGTACACTTCCATCTTAGCCAGAAATATAAAGCTAAATTGGATGAAGAGATGCAGCAGCACTGCAAAACGAGCTCGTTGACGTGATCTTAGCGTTGAATGAAAAAAGCCCCGAGCGACTGGCTGGGGGCTTTAAGGTTGTTGACTATGCAGCGATGATTATGCTGCTTGCGCTTTTGCTTGGTATCGTCCTGGTTTATGGTTCATCGCCAAAATCAAGTTCGTTGCGATGGCACCTAGAACAGATAGAGCGATAAGGTGCACATCTACAATGAACAGTGACATCACCACGATGGCACAATCTAACGCCATTTGAACTTTACCCGCTCGAACTCCAAAACGTTCCTGAAGGTACAACGCGAGAATGTTAAAGCCACCCAAACTCATTTTGTGACGGAAAATTACCAACATGCCGATTCCAATCAGTCCACCACCCAAAAGTGCCGCATAGAAAGGTTCGATTCGTGAAATCTCAATCACATGATGCAGATGATCGACCGCAAAAGAGACAATCGAAACCGCAATAAAGGTATTGATAGTGAAGCGCCAACCCATGCGCATCACAGATAAAATATAAAAAGGGAGGTTAAGAGCGAAAAATATCTGACCAAAACTGAAGTCACTCACTTTGGTTAGGAAGATCGCCAAACCAGCCGTACCGCCAGTGAGCAATCCTACTTTGCTAAAAAATATCACCCCAAGTGACACCAACGCACTGCCGAGCGTCAGAGCCAAGAGGTTCTCTCTTAGGCTATGATCTTTGTCCATAAATTAATTTCCTTGGTTTAAAAACCGCGCCGGAGATAACACGTCTCACGGACGCGATAGACAGTCGCCAAAATAGCAACTAACAAATCGGCCAATAAAATGTCGCGAAAAGTGATGGATGTCGAGTTTTTGGACGAGATTATGATGATATTAACCTGTTTAACATAATGTACACAGATAGAAAAACAACAAGGAAAAGTTATGATTAAGAAAGTTGGCAACACCCAAATCAACACATTACATCGACTGAGTTGTCACTGTGGAAAAGTTGAGTTGGAACTGGCGTTACCCAATGGTATTGAGAAACCGAGACGGTGTGACTGTTCTATGTGTCGACGTCGTGGCGCGATTGTCGCGTCTGTACCTTTGAACGGTATTCGTATTGTGCAAGGCGAAGACGTCTTGAAGCAGTATCAATTTAATACACACACTGCGAAGCACTTTTTCTGTGGCGAGTGCGGAATTTATACGCACCATCAGCGTCGTTCTGACCCGAGTGAGTATGGCTATAATGTCGGCTGCTTAGAGGGCGTCAACCCATATGAGTTGGGAGCGATTGAAGTGATGGATGGCGTTAACCATCCATCCGACCGCTAGGTTGTGTTGCAAGTTAAGCACCTGATTGTCGGTGCTTTTAAGTAAATAAACCGCTATTCATCCACAAGTGTACCGCAATACTGGCGGCATAACCCAAGGCGATGACGGGAGCCCACTTTAAGTGGCCAAAGAAGGTGTATTGCCCACGCGCGGCTCCCATTAAAGCGACG
Organism: Vibrio sp. 1641; assembly: GCF_033339995.1. Lineage (NCBI taxonomy): Bacteria > Pseudomonadati > Pseudomonadota > Gammaproteobacteria > Vibrionales > Vibrionaceae > Vibrio > Vibrio sp. 1641. The sequence goes on along the minus strand of NZ_JAWOVP010000001.1, from coordinate 66,118 downwards.
CCTGCCGCGGATCCGATGGAAAGCAAACTGCCCCCGACACCTGCGGTTAATGTGACCAGTAGCCAGTTGCCCATCGACATGTTTGGTTCCATGGTCAGTACAGCAAACATAACCGGAATGTTATCGACGATTGCAGATAGGACACCAACCATTACGTTTGCCCAGACTGGGTTCCATTGCGTGTACATGACGTTTGAAACCAGTTCGAGGTAGCCAAGTAAACTTAAACCGCCAACACACATCACAACACCATAGAAGAACAACAAGGTGTCCCATTCGGCTCGAGACACACGATGAAACACATCAAACGGAACCACTGAGCCTAAGCGCTTCAATGCATGATCATCGCCATTGGCAATTGCCATAGCTGCTTTTTTTGCGAGTGAGTGTTTGAGAGTTTGGCGCAAAAAATATCCGAAAAACTGTAAGTACGCCAAGCCCATCATCATGCCCATAACGGGTGGGAAGTGCAGCACAGCATGGAAAGAGACCGCAGTGGCAATAGTCAGAATGAATAATGCGACAATACGCCTTGCCCCGCGTTTTAGCTCAACGTGTTGGTGAATCGTATTCGGTTTTGTGTTTGGAACAAACAGTGACATCAAAAACGCGGGAACCAAGTAGTTCACCAATGACGGTACAAACAACGGAATGAACTCAGCAAAGCTGACATGACCGGCTTGCCACACCATCAGGGTTGTAATATCCCCAAATGGGCTGAATGCACCGCCAGCGTTGGCTGCGATAACAATGTTGATACAAGCAAGATTGACGAACTTAGGATTATCACCAGAGACTTTCATCACTACAGCGCACATCAATAGGGCCGTAGTTAAGTTATCGGCAATCGGTGAAATGACAAAAGCGAGAAACCCCGTCAGCCAGAACAACTTTTTGAATCCAAAACCTTTACCGACCATCCACGCTTGTAAGGCGTCGAAGAGTTTGCGTTCTTCCATTGCGTTGATGTAGGTCATCGCCACGAGCAAAAACAGCAGCAACTCGGCATATTCCAACAAGTTGTGTTCTAGTGCGGATTTGGCGATTTCAGGCTGGTTGTGTTGAGCAAAGGTGTAGCCAATCAGAATCCAAATTAATCCTGCAGCGAGCAGCACTGGCTTGGATTTTCTCATTTTCAGATACTCTTCCAACATAACCAGTATGTAAGCGATCGAAAAGATAATCAGAGCCGCGTAACCGACACCAGAATTAACAAGGTTCAGTTCATTGGTTGATGCAGCAAAGGTGGCGCTAGAGAACAACAAACAGCAGAAAGCCACAATTGGATAGATTGGCATAGACATTTCTCCTTTGTCTGGTTGGAGAAATATTAGCCACAAATGAATGAGTTAGTTGTGAGAGAGCTCGAATTAACAGTAGGAGTTAGGAAATGATAGTGTGCGCCACTATTTTCTGAGTGACGCAATGCTTGCTGCGCCGAATAAAACCGCAGCGGCATATAAACCGTAAGTTAACCAGTGACTAATCTCTAAAAAAGGAACGAGTCCTTGACCTGCCCACATACAGCCTCCGTTTAATGAGCAATGTTGTAATAGTCGAGTCAATTTAAAGGAAATGAACAATGTTTTTTGTGAGTGAAAGCAAATTCTGAAGGATTAGAAAGTCAAAAATTGGTCAGTGAGAGAGAAATCTCATTTTTAACTGGCTAGCTCTAATCCTTTTGAGTTAAAGCTAGCTATATCTAGAGCTGAATGCATTTAGCGTAGGAGCCATTTTTTCAACGGTGAAGCGTCGATTGCTTTCACAAGCAGTATGGTTGCAACAATCGTTGCAGGATAAATAAACACATCTTTCGCGAGGTGTTGCAGCCCGATAAATCCAGCGACATTCATCATGACAATTATGATAAGCAGATGGCTAACATATATCCCTAACACGCTAGGAGATAGTTTGAAGATCCAAGGCATGTCGCCAAAATGAGGGTGAGCCAAAAACCACATAAAGACACCTAAAGCCCAGATAACGGTACCGAATAGGAAGTCGTGCGAGTTGAAAGCGATGTCATGTTGCATCAGCCAGTAAGCTTCACCAAAATGCAGTGCCATGCCAAGAATAATGCATCGAACCGTATTGTTTCGCGACCACCGCCACTGCGCTTCTCGTGCGAAATAACCCAGAACAACTAGCAACGTGCTGAAAAAAGGCCCATTACGAGTAAAGAAAGGCGCTGGCAGGTCGGTAATGGTCGCGTAACTGCCAGCAAAGACCCCGTATATGTATAGCAATACTGCAGTTGGCAGTATCATTTGCGCCATATTGATATGCACGAGAAAGGCAATTAACGCTACGGCAATGACCAGAGCCGGAATAAACCACAGATGAACGAGTCCGCCTTCGATGAGTGAATTGATCGGGGTTGACATTAAGTACCCCCAATAACCTTGCCTTTCGGCGAGATACCCTGCCTCAGCGACTGTCTGCCATTGGAATGGCATCAGTAAACTGATCATGCTCCAAATGAGCCAAACCTTCATTAACGGTTTGGCGTAGTTCTTAAGAGTATCGATAGGTGAGTGACTCAACTTCGGCTGGATTAGATAACCCGAGATGAGAAAGAACAGCGGAACAGCAAAACGAGCCAGTTGGTTGAGCATATAGCCAACCCATGGTATCCCATTCCACTGCCAGTACGTCAGTGCCATCTGGCAATGCAAACCCACAATCGCAAGCATCGCAATGATACGTGCAAACTCTAAGCTGGCTATTTTTTGTTTCTTTGCCATTACATTGTTTACCTAAATAAAAAACTTAGGTGAAAATAGCAGGTTGTTACTGAAGTAATACGTGAAAAAGTCAACAGACTTGCGCTTACATTGAAGCTGTTTCGAAAATTAAGACTTACTTCAAACTTCTTAATTATTAACCTATTAACGCAATCAATACCTGATTCGTGAGTCGAAAATAGCACTGAATAATGGTTAGACCAGTTAACTCGAGATTGCAAAAAAGAACGATCGTGCTAAAAATAAGATTATGCAAAAAGGAAAAGTGACAAAAGAGTTTATTCTGCAGCGGGCTTTTGAGATCGCCAGCGAAGACGGATTAGAAAGTCTTACGATTGGAGAGTTAGCCAAGCAATGCGGTATGTCGAAAAGTGGTCTGTTTGCCCACTTTAATTCGAAGTTGAATTTACAGCTATCGGTGCTTGATCACGCCAATAAAGTGTTCGCTGATCGGGTTATTGAGCCTGCTCGAGAACTCGGGGATGGCAATATCGAGCGTAAAATTCGAGGGTTGCTCGACTCTTGGATGACTTGGAATCACGCATTCCAAGGAAGTTGTATGTTTCTTGACGCTTGGAATGATACGGCAGATAAAGATTGCCCGCTTCAGGCCGGACTGCGTAAATCCATAGACACTTGGCTGAGTTATTTGGAGATCCAAATAGCGAAAGGCAAAGAGAAGCAAGAATTTGCAGCAGACTTAGATACACGCCAAGCAACGTTTGATTTGTACGGTCTCTATTTGAGTGCGCATGTTTTTTACTCAATTAAAGGTGAGCAAGAAAGCTTGCGTCTGTTTTGGCAAGGGATCGACAACTTATTTTCTCGCTGGAAAGGCTAATATCGGTTATTCGCTTCCCAGATTCGTAGACATAAAATCACAAAGAGCGGCTGAGTTCGCTCTTTCTTATCAGCGTAAAAAGCACGACCGTTCTATTTTGTGCAAAGCTGATAGTTAAGGACATGATTATGAGTGAAAAAATTTACTTTAATACATCGCAACGTTTCAGTATTAAGCGCAGTTTGGTGAACATTAGTACTCGGTTACACCATACACTGGCCCCGTCACATGCAAAGAAGACCGCGCGCAAGCTTCTTCTGACACCTGCTCGTACGCAACCTAAAAATATTGAACCTCAAGGGCTTATCAAAGGTGAAATTAAAGGGCATGCAGGCATCATCAAAACCTATACTTTGGGATCTGGACCTATTTGGGTGCTAACTCATGGTTGGTCTGGAACGGCAAGTCAGTTTTATCCACTGATGGAACATATTGCGTCGAAAGGGTTTACTGCTTTGGCGTACGATCATCCGGCACATGGTGAGAGTGAGGGGCAGTATGGGCACATTCCGGGGTTTGTCAGAGGATTAGAAGATGTGTTGGATACGGTCGAGGATATTGTTGGCCTAGTTGGGCACAGCATGGGCACCGCTTCTGCTCTTGAGTGTAGGCACAGTAAGTTAGAAAACAAGCCTTTGCTGCTTATTGCTCCGGTATTAAATTACGTAGAGAACTTATTCGGTAGCATTGCACGTTCCGGTTACTCGATGAAGCTTTTTAATGCTGTGGTTTCAGAAGTTGAAGACCAATTTGGTTATCCGTTACAGTCCATTGATCCGATGAAGCGTTTGTCTGAGCGTCCGTCTCACACCATTATTATTCATGATGAGCAAGACAAGTTCACCAAATACAGTGTCTCGGCAAAAGCGGCTGAAGAGATTAAAAACGTTGAGTTAGTGACAACACAAGGTCAGGGGCATGGTCGAGTGATGAAGTGTGAGCAAGTCTTCAGTAGTTTTGACCGTTTGCTCGATAGTGCTTGGTAACCCTTACTTTTACTGATTGATTCGCTCCGTTTTGCGCTAATTCGGTTTGAAAGTAACACCTCAGACTTTTTCGTCTCTGGTGTTGCTCTCCTCGTTAAGAGGTTAAATCCAAAAAGGACAGCCGAAGCTGTCCTTTGTTTATTTAGCAGAACGTCTGCAAGGCTGAAATTAGTTACAGTTAGCTACGCCAACTTCTTTCCAAACGCCCCATTCGCCAGATTGGCTAGGATCGTCACCCTGAGTCCACCATTTCGCTTCCCACGTTTTACCTGCGTGAGTCACTTGGTTACCACCTGTGTACACTGCGCTCGCATCCCATGCGTTGTCACAAGTACCAGGGTTCGGATCGGTTGTGTGCTGTGCAACAACCACTGTCGCGCTTGCCGATGAAGACGCTTTACCGTCGCTCACACTTACAGTGAAGCTTAAGCTTGTGTCTTGCGGGTATTCCGCAGCAGTGAACGTGACTTTGGAGCCTTCAACCGTTGCATTCAGACCTTGAGGTAGAGTCCAGTTGAATGTCAGGGTATCGTTGTCTGCATCGCTAGACGCAGATGCATCTACAACCACAACGTCACCAGCGTTTGCTGTTGCTGGAGCAACAACTTGCGCTATTGGTGCGCTGTTCACTGGGTCAACAACACCTGCTGGTTTCACTGTTACTACAACGAGGTCAGATGCCGTTGCACCTTCGTTATCAGACACCGTCAGCTTGAAAGTTAATTGCTCTTCAACAATAACTTCTGCTGCATCAAAGCTTGCTTTCGCTGTGTTTGCACCTGTTAGTACCACTGCTGTGCCAGATACTTGTTCCCAAGCGTAGCTTGCGATGGTGCCGTCAGAGTCTTTTGACAGGCTGCCATCTAGAACCACATTTGCAGGACCTGTTACCGATTGATCTGCGCCAGCGGCTGCGGTTGGTTTACGGTTTGGTTGAGGTACTACACCACCAGCCATACCTTCGTGCATCGCGTTTAAAATGTCGCCGTTATCCGCGTCAATTTCCCAAGAGAATAGACCAGCAAGACCAAGAGACTTCGCGTAGCTACCTTTTGCTAGCACTGAACGGTGGTCATCAAATGTGATCAACTCGCCCGTAGTACGGTTCCATACCCATGGTGCTTCTGCTTGTGCATCGTAGCCGTACTCGAAGCCGTTAATGCCAGTGTTGTTTGCACCTAACATGAATGACTTAATGCCTTTGTAGTCAATTACGCCATCTTCCCAAACACCTTGTGCTGTGCTGCCCTTCAGTTTACCTGTAGCAGTACCTGTCATTGGGTCGTTTGGATCGGTTAGCGTATCTGGAGTTACGCCTTCCCAGCCACGACCGTACATTGCTGTACCAAGTACTAGCTTGTTCGCAGGAACGCCTTGAGCAAGAAGAAGTTGGATGCCGTTATCTGCTGTGTAAGCAGGACCTTTGTACGGTTCGCCGTTCTCATCAACGCCACTACCGTCACACTGACCAGGACGCATGAATGAACCACAGTAAAGCGCAGTCTGGTGACCAGGAACGTTGTTCCAACCGCCGTAGAAGTCGTAAGTCATTGCGAAGATGTAATCCATGTACTGAACCGCATCTGCGTAGTCTACGTCTTCAATCTTGTCGTAACCGACACCGATAGCGGACGTTAGCTCGTAAGTACGGCCTGTCTCAGCTTCTAATTCATCAAGCATTACGCGCAGTTCACGCATCAGTGCGATGTATGCTGGGCCATCGTTTACAGGGTCGCCCTTATCGGCTGCTGCACCGCCGCCGCCAGGGAATTCCCAGTCGATATCAACACCGTCGTAGAATTTCCAAGTTTTCAGGAACTTCTTAACTGATGCGACGAATGTGTCTCGGTTTTTCTTGTCCACGAAATCGAAGAATGGGTCAGACAGTGTCCAACCACCGATCGATGGGATGATTTTTAGATCAGGGTTACGTTGTTTCAATGCCATTAGCATTGCGTAGTTACCCTTGATAGGCGTGCTGTATTCATGACCAGCTTGTGGGAAGCTCTTCTGATAAGCAGCCCAAGGGTCATGGATAACGACTTCATAATCAGGCACACCTGTACAAGCAGTTTGTAGCGCGTTGAAACTGTTGCCGCCAACAGACTTCACAGACTCATTTGGGCCACAAATTGGGATAAAACCGTAAAGGATGTGAGTCAAGTTGTCGACCGGCATATTATCGACGGTGTAGTCACGGCCATAGATGCCCCATTCAACAAAATACGTACCCATCACGACGCTTGGATCGGTATTGTAGGTTTTGTTGTTTGGATCAACATTCATCGTTAGTGGCTTCAGGTGAGAACCATCGGTATCTGCAATCGTGATTTCAGCTGGTGCGCTTTTCGCACAACCTGTCGCATCACATGCTTCGATTTCCATTTGGTATAAGCCACCTTGGCCGTATTCAAACGAAGCTGTCGTTTGGCTACCAGTGATAGGGCCGCTTGCTACTTTTACACCATCAAAATAGACGTTGTAAGTGTCACCAGGTGTGCCACTCCACTGGTTAAATTTAACAGTGATCTTCGCTTGCTCATGGTATTTCACCATGTCGTAGTAGCCTGACGTGGTTTCCATCGCGAGTTCAATTTTAGAAAACTGAAGGTTGTTGGAACCGTACATATCGATACTTGGTGCGGTTGGAGCCGCAACTGCAGCACCTGATATCGCTAAAGCAACTCCAGCTGCACATAGGTTAAATCGAATCATAACTTCTCTCTCAATCCTTGGATTCATGTTCTACCTAGAACATAGGCTGCTCTTGCACCAGATAAGATGATTGGATTTACTCCACGTGCAAAAGCATCACACTCAGCATTTCAGAGAGTTTTTTTTCGTCAAAAAAAATTAAGACGGTTTTCGAGGCACTTGAGAGAACTTAACTAAAACTCGCACTCTGTTACACAGAAAGTGTCAGACTGAGTCAATAATTTATAAAATCTCAGCAGAAACTAAAATTATTGTTTACTCAGTAACGAGTTAGTTAAATGCGATGAAGGCCTTATTTTGTTGTTTATTAAGGTTTTGTTTCATTGATATAGAAAGAGAATTGAAAGGAAAAATAGCCGTGAAGACGTACTAGTCACGGCTGAAGTGTTCACTCAACGCGGCACGACGTTTAGAGGCTGCGCCGGTTTCTGAGCCCTGAACGGTATGCTCAAATCCTTTACGAATGAATCGCTGATCTGGAATAAGAGGTTCAATACGGCGTATTTGAGGTGAAAGATGAGAGCCTGAGATCTGATACGCTGTCTTTCCTAATCCGGTATTCAACGTGATGACCTTGCCATCGAATTCAAATTCCGTCGTAATGAGTCGATGGTTTCGGTATACCCCATCTTCAGTGAAAACGAGACGTTCTGTTTGGTAGGGTGGCGCGCCAATCTCAATCCATTCGCCGTACACCTTTTCCGGATCAATGTGGTCTTGATAGGAAAGGTGGATTTGATAGCCAAAAAACGTCAACAGACCCATCCCAAAGCAGACAAATGTACTCTTGAGGATTTTGGATTGGTGGCGAGCCAAAAATGAAAGTTTTGGTTCTTGTCGTGCTTTTCGCCTTCGGCGAGTCGAGTCCGTCATAGATCTAATTTTCTCCACTTTTTTAACATGGTGGAAACCTTCCTTTTTAAAAACAAACAATCCCGCCATTGAGACGACGAAACTATGATCTAATGTCCACTTTTACATTCAGATACACATCTTATTGATGGTTTTGTTGTTTGCTCACATTCATTACTTCGCAGGTTTTCTTGCTCGGTTTAGGTCGCCTGATTAATCCTCGCGAAAAAAGGTTCTCGCTCAGTAGCAAAGGATGTGCGTTATTACGTTGAGTTTAATGGCTTTCAAAGCTTGAGTAACGGAAAGAAACAAGGTAAAAAAGAGCGGACTTTTGATAAGGAAACCAATAATGAATATTAAGGAAAATAGCTATTTTGCTGGTAGTGTAAAATCACTAGGCTTTAACCAGAAAGATCAGGATGTTAGCGTTGGTGTGATGCTTCCTGGTGAGTACACGTTTGGTACTCAAGCACCAGAGCGTATGACGGTTGTAAAAGGTGCGCTTGTGGTCAAGCGTGTTGGCGAGAGCGATTGGACGACTTATCAAAGTGGTGAGTTTTTTGAAGTGGAAGGTAATTCTTCATTTGAGCTTCAAGTGAAAGAAGCGACTGCGTATTTATGTGAGTACTTCTAGCGTTCATTTGTTGCTCGTCATAAAACCACCTTCGGGTGGTTTTTTCGTCTATGTGCTTCACTTATAACGCATCTTTTTGGTTATTTGGGTATATACTTAATAAAAATGTACCCATCGACCAGGGAGGAAGTGATGGCAGTACAACGCAAGCATTCTGATCTCCCTCCTCGTTACGAGGATAAAGATCTCACCAATGAGCAAAGACAGCGCTTTACCGAAGTTGCCAACGCCGCTCATAAGAGACGTGAATTTTATCGACGTGCTCTAGGAAAGAGCTTAATGGGCAAAATGAAGGGCCGTGCGTTTAAAGATCACCCCACTCGTCAGCAAGACAAGCCGAACAGAACGTTGCAAGTAGTGTGGTTAATCGTATTCCTCGTTGTGGGGCTTTGGGTGATGCATGTGTTCGCTTAGTCATTAGCAAGCTTCTGGTACCGCTGGTGCATCAGATGTTGACTGTTCTTCCGTATTGCAGTGCTCATAAAAGGCGTACTGGTTTTTACCAGTATGTTTAGCTGCGTACATTGCTTTGTCTGCACATCGAGTCAATTCAGACAAATCCTTTGCATCTTGCTTATAGATAGCAGCACCTACACTCATCGTTAACTCGTTAATCATATCGTAGCTTCGGTAACCTGTCGGAAACAGATTTACGATCCGTTTTAGGATGCTGTCTAGGTCATCTTTACTTTTTACATCGTAAAGCATGATTACAAACTCGTCGCCCGCAAATCGAGCGATGGAGTAGTCGTGTTTATCTGTTTTTCTGTCTTTGTTGCGAATGTTATTTTTTAATCGAGTTGCGAAGGCTTGAAGTACTTGGTCACCAATATCGTGCCCGTAGGTGTCGTTGATGTGCTTGAAGTTATCGATATCGAGAAAAACCAATGCGGTGATGCTGTCATCAGATGAGTGCTTGATTTCATCGAGCTTTGCGCGCGCCCAAGTCTCAAAGCTCCAGCGATTGGCAAGCCCAGTGAGCTGGTCAAAATATGCTAACTCCTCAATCCCCTCACGATACAGTGTTTGAATGTAATTGAGGACTTTCGTGTAGTAATACGAGAACGTGTGACACACAAACGCGGTCGCTATCAGGGTCAGCATCAATCTCCGCTCTATGATTTCTGTGGCTGTTGGCAGTCGATCTAAAAAAGCGACCCCAAAAAAGATCAGTAAAATGTAGGTGCCACTGAACAGCAGACCGACCTTAAACTCATTAATTAATACCAGAGTGGCGACAATAGGATATAGCCATAGCACCTTGCCTGACGGAGCGTCGTTATACAGAAGTAACAATAACCCTTCGAACATTAAGACAGCACTTAGCCATAAGTCGGCGTATTGATGGTGCCGCTGGACTTTTATTACATAACTGATTGCTAAGCATGCCAAGGCACACAAAGCATGGAAAAAGCTTAAGCCCCAGTTATTCTCAAGTGATTGAGCAATGGAACCATAAGTTAAACAGGCAGCGGCGATACTGGAGCATAAAAAGACAATTTTCTTTTTTCTTGTTGAGCGGATGTCCGCCATTTCTTCTAAGCGCGCCCCAGCCAATGTCGACATTACGTATCCTTGCTTAATTAACGTGTACGCTTATTCTAGGCGGTATTTTCGCGATAAATAGAACAACAAAGTTTCCAAATGTGATATCAGTCATTTTTAGTGCAAAGCCATCAGTGTGATTTGGTGCGAGTGTTCAAAGAGGAATGGTAGCGCATGCAGGTTTTCATGACGGTTCTTCATGGCTCTATATGGTTGGACTGATAACTCAAAGTAATGTATCTAGTTAGACGCATTACTATTGATTATCCTGATTCTGTTCGGTGCTTGTTGATTGAGAGTATTGTTCACCAATCTCTGCTCTACTTATCGTTAAGGCATATGTCGTTTCGAAAAGGCATTAGAAATATTTTTCCGAAACAGGGCGAAATATTGTTGTCGTTATGACCAATATGCGACTAGAATCCGCGCTAAATCACAACCTCATATCGAGCTTCGTTCGAGTCACTATTTTTAAACTGCTTCACAAAATTGTGAGGCAGTTTTTAGTTGTAGGAAAGGTTACAAGCATGCCTAAAAGCCAAAACATCAACCAACGAATGTCCATCGTGGCATTAGCTTGGCCAATTCTTGTCGAAATTTTGCTACGGACGGCTTTAGGAACCAGTGACGTGTTCATGCTGAGTGGCTACTCAGACAAAGCCGTATCCGCTGTTGGTGTGATCACGCAGATTACCTTCTTTTTAATCATCGTTTCGACCTTTGTCAGTAGCGGTACGGGGATTTTGATTGCCCAATACAATGGCGCTGGACGCGAGCAAGAGTCAGTGAGCGTTGGTGTTGCGAGTATTGCGTTGTCTGTGCTCGTCGGTGTGCTATTGAGTGTGATTGCCGTGCTTGGTGCGATATATCTACTCCCGTATTACGGCTTGGAAGCGCAAGTCGAGCAGTACGCTCATGAATATCTGCTGATAAGCGGTGCGATGACGTTTAACGTTACGATTGGCGTTGTTTTTACAACTATTCTGCGTAGTCATGGTTATTCACGTTCCCCAATGGTGGTGAATTTGATCTCGGGTGTGTTCAACATCATTGGTAACTATATTGCGCTTTACCAGCCATTTGGTTTACCTGTGTATGGCGTGCAAGGCGTGGCAATAGCAACCGTCGTCAGCCAAGTCATCGGTACGTTAATGTTATGGTTTATTCTCGCGCGCAGCAGCATTGAGCTACCAATGTCGACCATGAAACAAGTGCCCGTAGAGATTTACAAAAAGATCTTAAAAATCGGCGGCATGAACGCGGGTGAGGTGCTGTCTTACAACGTGGCGCAAATCTGCATTGTGTATTTTGTGGTGCAAATGGGGACGGCATCGTTAGCGGCTTTCACTTATGCGCAAAACATTGCCCGTTTCTCGTTTGCTTTCGCGCTGGCAATTGGTCAGGCAGCGCAAATTCAGACTGGTTACTACATCGGTAAAGGTTGGGTGAGCAGCATTTTAAAACGCGTACAAATCTACTTCTTAGTAGGATTTGTGGCATCAACGGCGGCAACCACACTGATTTACCTGTTTAGAGAAGAGATTCTGCGCGTATTTACCGATCAACCAGAGATACTCGCATTGGCAGGTTCGTTAGTCATGGGCTCAATTTTGCTCGAGGCCGGACGTGTGTTTAACCTGATTTTTATCGCGGGGCTCAAAGGCGCGGGTGACATCAAGTTCCCAGTGCAAATGGGGATTTTGAGTATGTGGGGACTAGGTGTGCTTTTCTCTTACATCTTTGGCATTCACATGGGGTATGGCGTTTTAGGGGCTTGGATGGCAATCGCACTCGATGAATGGGTGCGTGGTATCATCATGGCAAGGCGTTGGCGCTCTCAGGTGTGGACCAAGTTTAAGGTGAGCTAACGGTTTTCGGTATCGCGCATCACGCTTATTCTGTTGTTAGAAACCAAAAAAGGCACTGATAGTCAGTGCCTTTTTGTTATTTAAACTCGGGAAGACGTTAGAATTCGCACTCAGCTTTGAACACCATGCGCTCTTTGCTGTATGGATGATCCAGCTCTAGCATCTCAGCATGCAGGTGTAAGCGGTTGGCTTTTTCGCCGTATAAACCATCACCAACCATCGGCATGTTTAACCCCATGTGATGAGCACTGTGTACACGTAGTTGGTGAGTTCGCCCGGTTTTCGGATACATGTATACCTTGCTGCGCCCATCTTTGACTTCAATCAGTTGCCAGTAGGTTTCTGCATGTTTCCCGTGTTCAAAACACACCAGTTGACGTGGGCGGTCGTCGGGGTCACCACGCATTGGCAGTGAAATTTCCCCTTCAGGCTCGTTTAATACGCCTTCGAGCAGTGCCATATAACGTTTTTGTACGCCGCGAGCCATAAACTGTTTTTGCAGACTTTTGTTCGCGCGCTTAGTTAAGGCAAACACCAAAATGCCAGAGGTCGCCATGTCGAGACGATGAATCACAAACGGCCCTTCCACATCAGGGTACATCGCTTGTAGGCGCGTATAAGCAGAGTCCTTGATGGTTTTACCAGGCACTGAAAGTAAGCCCGAGGGCTTGTTGACGACGACCATAGCGTCGTCTTGGTAGATTATCTCTAGTTCTTTGTCTTCTGCCCAATTCTCCGCCAATGGATTAGGTTCGACATCCAGCCCTTGCATCATATGGCCCAAAATCGGCTGACATTTGCTGTTGCACGATGGGTAGAATTTTTTGTGTTGGCGAACTTCAGACTTTGGCGACACACCCCACCAAAATTCTGCCAGCGCCAGCGGTTTGAATCCGTATTTAAACGCGTATTGGAGCAGTTTTGGCGCAGCACATTCCCCTGCACCTGCTGGTGGTATTGGGTTTGTGGTGTCCGCAAAAATGTCCACCAAGTCGCGTGCTTCGCCATGGCTGTTTAGAAAGCGGTACTGTTTATGCAGTTTGTGCTGTAAAGCGTTGGAGAGCGTTTTGCGCTGTTCTTTCAGATGAGCAAGTTGCTGCTCTAACTCAGCCAAGCGCGCTTCTTTGATTGCAAGCTTTTCATCCCACGCTTGCTTTAAGTATTTGAGAACGTTTTTCTCGGCGACACTTTGCTTACCCAACTCATCCAATAAGATTTTGAGGTCATCGGCATTGAGTGTTTGCTCGCCCTGTTGACGCTGTCGTTTGCGTGCTGCTCGGCCATCAATCATCACTTGGCGTTGTGTTTGCTCCTCTTGCTGATAAGCGGCTCGGTCGGCTTGTATTTGCGCTTTAAGATCCGCTAATTCCGGATTCGCGGCACAGGTTTTGTACTCCGCATTGGCGGCGTTGATGGCATCCGTTTCTGCGCGGAAGAAGCCTTCATCGGTCAGCATGTCATACACAGGAGGGACAAACCCTGGAATCAAGTTTTGGTCAGCAATTTTGCCAGAAAACGCACTTAAAAATCCGAGTTCGCCTTGAGGGTTTTCTACCAGCAATACGCCAAACATTTTGCCTCGCCCCGTTTCTTCATTAACCAAACCAAAATCGTGTTCGAAGTCGGTTTGCGCTAATAAGTGCTGTTGCAATTGCTTTGCGGCCATAACGCAAAGAGGATGCGGCGTGTAGTAGAACGGAAACGTAAACTGCGTTGGCAATTCATAGCCAGAAATATCAGCAGTAAAACGAGTAAAACAATGTTCAGGCGAGTGCATGGTGGGTATCCGCGAGAGTAAAAAATCGAGCGAGGATTGTACCTGTTTGAGTCAGGATTGCCATGTCGGTGTTGGCACTCGCTCTTGGATTAAGAACAAGAGCGAGTGGGGAAGAGCTTATCGCAGTTTTTGTAATGCAAGCTTCCACTGTGCCGGTTTGTCGTAGTAGGCCGAGTGCGGCAAGGTCAAGTACTCGCCATTTACTTCTGCAATCAGGGTTGGATAACCACCAACGTGTAACTGTCGCATCAATTGTCGGCTAGAGCGAATTCTCTCATCTAGTTCGGCTTCGCTTAACGCCATGTTTTGCTCCCACGCATCACTTGCTAAACCTAGCGATTCTGCAATGGCTTTGAGCGTCGATGCTTCATTCACTTTTAACCCGAGCTGATAATGCGCAGATTGGATGGCCTTTAGCATGTGCCATGGATTCAGCCCCATTTTTTCCGCACTCAAGATCGCTTGTGTTGGTAGATAAGAATCAAGAACAAACGCATCTTCGCTTTTCACGCGTTGCAGATATGCTTCACCAAACGTCGCTCCGGTTTCGGTTGCAATACGAGCGTCACTGTTGATGATGTGCTGACGAAATTCAGGTTCAATCGCGCGTTTCTCAATCATACCGCCGGGATGAAGCTCTACCTTAAATTGAGAGGTGTCCATCAAGGCTTCGATGAGTGGTGATGCCCCGTAGCACCAACCACACATGGGATCGAAGAAGTAATGCACGGTTACCATGACATTTCACCAGTATGCACTTTCGCACCGATTTCTAGCGCGATTGGCAATTGAGCTTCTGGGTATTTCGCAGACATGGTGTCAATGAGTTGAACACTGTTATTGCTGTGTTTTTTCGCTTGCTGAAAATCCTGCAAGTATTGTTGCGAGTAGCGAATGGTGTCTGCGTTCAGCTTTGTGCCTGCTTTCATGTGACCAGGAATGACCACTTGAGGTTTAAGCGCAAGCATCTCGCTAAGTTGCTGCTCCCAAGCATTGATGGCGGTCTGGTCAGCGGCATCTGCCATCCACAAATGTACGTTTGAGTACACGGCTACGTTACCTAGAATCGCTTTGTTATCTGGAATCCATAGGTAAGGGCGGTGTGCTGATGTGCCATGGTTACCACGAATTTCAATCTTATGACCTTCTAGCTCCAATGATGCTTTATCGTACGCGACAGGGATCACTGGTTTTACCGGTGCGTTTGCGCCAAGCTTTGGTCCCCAGTACGCCAGCTTTCCAGCCAATTTCTCTTTAATAATTTTTTGAACCGCAGGCGTTGTGATGATCTGCGCATCAGGGAACTGTTGGTGTAAGGCCTCTGCGCCAAAGTAGTAATCTGGGTCCGCTTGGCTGATAAAAATGGTTTTAAGCGTTTTGCCTGAGTCCAACATTTTGGCGGCAATGCGCATCGCGTCAGCTTTGGTGAAGCCAGTGTCGATGACCATGGCATCAGTCTTACCGTATACCAAGGTTGAGTTAACGTGGAAGCTGTTACCGTCGGCGTTGTAAACCTCAAGAGTAAGGGGAGAGGCTAGGACAGGGCTTGCCATTAAAATGGATGCAGCAATCAAAGTGAATTTTTTCATAATAAGTTCCTAAAGAATTTGGGGCCAAGCGACCATGGCTTGGGAACGGGAGCTATATTAGGAAATTGATACGCTCGGAAAAATACACAATAATGTGCATCACTATTTCTTATTTCGAGCAAATGTATGGACAGAGTAACGGCAGCAAAAGTATTTGTGGATGTGGTGTATTCTGGCAGTTTTACCGCGACCGCAGAACGGTTAGACATGTCTCGGCCAATGGTGACTCGTTACGTAGAGGTGATGGAGAACTGGTTGCAAACTCGTTTGTTGCACCGCACTACGCGCAAGGTGTCGCTCACCACCGCAGGGGAGCGCAGCTTGCCTCAGATTGAGCGCTGGTTAAAACAGGCCGATACATTAACGTCGAACATTGCCGCTGATGGTGAGCTGTCCGGAAAAATCCGTCTTGCGTCTAGTACTTCATTTGGATTCTCACAGTTGATCCCCGTAGTAAACAGTTTTATGCAAAAGCACCCCAAAGTGCATATCGACATAGATCTGCAAGATTCAGTGAGTGATCTAACCGAACAACGTATCGATCTGGCGATCCGAATTGCGTCAGATCCCGATCCTTCTTTGATTGGTAAGCCGATTGCGGTGTGCGAATCGGTGTTGGTAGCATCACCGCAATATTTACAAACTCACCACGCGATCGCGCATCCGCGAGATTTATCTTCACACGACTGTTTGGGTTACAAAAACTTTGAGCGTCACGTGTGGCATTTGTCTCAGGGCGACCAGTTCGAATCGGTGGGAATTGAGTGTCGTCTAACCAGCAATGAGGCCACGGCGTTATTGCATGGCGCTTTACAAGGCATGGGTATTTCGATGTTGCCAACTTACTTGAGCAATATCTATCTCAAATCGGGTCAGCTTGAGTCGGTGTTGCCGGATTGGAAGCCAAATGATCTCAACATTTACGCGCTGTATTCATCACGTAAACACTTGTCTCCTGCGGTGAGAGCTTTCATCGATCACAGTGAAGATTACTTTAAAAAGCACCCTTGGTGAATGCGAAAAGCGTCGTCATCCCGACTTGAGATTCATACAAGATCCTGTACCTTACATGGATATATTTTCGCAGCATCATTTAGAGTTTTCGTTAATGTCACAAGTTTGCATCAAATTTATTGCTTCCGATATGGATGGCACATTGCTTGACCAGTACGGTCGTTTGGATCCAGAGTTTTTCGATCTGTTTTTGCAACTGGAAGAGCAAGGCATTTTGTTCTCCGCTGCGTCTGGTCGTCAGTATTACAGCCTGCGAGACACGTTCGCGCCAATCAAAGACAGACTGTTGTATGTGGCTGAAAACGGCACCTTGGTGATGTACCAAGACAAAGAGCTCTACAGTTGTACCATTCCTAAAGCGGAAGTGTTGGAGATTGTGAAAGCGGCTCGTGAGATTGACGGGGCGAACATCGTATTGTGTGGCAAGCGCTCGGCGTACATCGAAACGCATGATCAGCAATCGCTGGAAGAATTTCAAAAGTACTACCACCGCTGTGAATATGTGCCGGATTTGCTTGAGGTCGAAGACGAGTTTATTAAGGTAGCAATTTGTCACTTTGACGGTTCGGAAGAGCTCCTGTTCCCGACCATGAACGCAAAGTTTGGCGCAACGCATAAAGTCGTGGTGAGTGCAAAAATCTGGCTGGATGTGATGAATGCCGAGGCCTCTAAAGGTGCGGCCATTCAGCATCTTCAAGAGACGATGAATTTTACTCCGGCAGAAACCATGACGTTTGGTGACTACCTCAATGACCTCGAAATGCTGCAAGTCAGTGAGCATTCGTACGCGGTTGCCAACGCGCACGAAGAGATTAAGAAAATTGCTCGTTATTCTGCGCCAAGCAACCAAGAGGCTGGGGTACTCAAAGTGATTAAAGAGAAAGTATTAGCGAAGTAACGCTCATTCTTTCGATGTTATTTTCTTCTTCACGTAAAAAGCCCCGCAGTGTATGCGGGGCTTTGTTTTTTTTGTGTGTGTGGTGGGAGGGGGTAGTAATGTTCCCGTTTTAGCGTACGTACTTGGCGGTTGCACTGACTAAAAAGTGTTGCAATTTCCCGTCTGATTTTGGCACCCACAAGTCGTTATGATAATGGTAAATACGGCCATTGACGGTCACAGACAAGGTATTATCACCCGTTTTCTCCATGCGAATAAACTGATCCGAAGTGACCAAAAACGGCTCTTGCTCTTCAATGCTCTGGCCCGTTGCCAATACGAAGTAGCCGAATCGGTTGCCAGCATCCGGATCGGTTGAGTAGATTCGATGTCCAACTAGGCTGTAGTCGTCGTTGAGTGCCTGCTCAAGCGTTTTTTGCCCGATGGTTTCGTGCGATGGAATAAATACCCAAGCCAACACACCTGCCGCAATGACTGCCAGTAGAAGCAGTACTTGCATGAACTTTCTCATCATATATACCGTTTAACGTTGAAATTTCATTTTGTACATGCGCTTATCCGCTATGCTGATAAGAAAGTCAACATTGTCACTGTCTTTAGGGTATTGCGCTAAGCCCATGCTTGTTGAAAGTGTTGAGACTTTATCGGAGTTTAATATTTGTGCATCAAAGACGGTATTTATCTGCTCACGTACGTTCTCTTCATTGAGATGTTCACCTTCAAGGATAACCGCGAACTCATCTCCTCCCATGCGATAAACAGTAAAATCATTGAGTGCCATAGAATTAAGTCGCCTAGCGATTTCCCGCAGTACAGTGTCGCCAACTTGGTGTCCGTGTGTGTCGTTGACTTCTTTAAAACCATTTAAATCTAGAATCCAGAGAGAAAAGGGCCTTTTTTCTTGAGTAAATTTGTTTAGGGTTATGAATAGTGCATTGCGGTTCCCTAGGTTCGTCAAAGGGTCGCTGAGCGCCAATTTTCTATGAAAATGGGATTCACGATAAAAGAAATAAGTTAGAGAGATAATCGACAAAACGAACGTCGCAAACAACATATATTGTGCTTGCATTAAGCGCTGGGTTTGACCTTTTTGTGCTTCATAAGCTTTACTGCTTAGACGGAAGTTTTGATTAACGAAGTCTATTAAGCCTAAATATAGTGTTTGAGTTGAACGATAAAATGCAGCAGCAGCTTGGCTATCACCTGTTCTAGCTTCTACTAGTTGTTTTTCTAGCTCTTTGAACTCTTCAAAAAGGTTAATGAAGTAAAGGTGCATGTTGTTCCGAGAAAAGAACTTATTGGCTTTCGTGCTACTGGTCAATAAGTCAAAGCGACTCCACGCTAACTCGTATTGAAGCTCTGCACCATCAATATTCAATACGTTTTCATCTAACCGTCTGGCCTCGCCGACAAGTTCTGATAGTTCTTTGGAGAGTTGGAATAAAAACCAAGTCGCTTGTTTTTGTTCGTTATTAAAATTCTGTGAGAGTGAACGTGTTTGCTGTAAAAGCACGACATTCGCGAGAAGCAAAGAAACGGCAAACACCACCAGCAGCATTTTGCTGGTGGTAGAATATTGCAATATTCTTTGTTTCTTAGAATAGGGTTCTGATAACTTCATTCTTATTATTTTTCTTTTATTTCATTTACTTGCCATACCATTTGCGCATGATATTTATTGTAGTTTAGCTCTGGATAGAGATTGAGTGGATATATCACCCAGAAAGGGCCTTTATTCCTGACTTTTATGTAATTCTGATCTTGTTGATAAGCCAGTATTGGTTGATATCGAAGAATATCTTGTCGGGACAATGTCGAGTGATAGTCGTTTAAGCTGCTGATATCAACCTGCTCTGGTACCTTTCCGTAGACGTGTGTAAGAAGCGTGCTGAGTTTAACGCCTAAAAACTCTGACGAGGCAGGAAGCCAAGGCAATGTCATCGTGTAGCTAGTGGTAGGTAAAGCTTGGATCTCTTCCAGTTCCAGTATGACACTAGGCTGCTGGCTACTACTAAATACGATCGTATTTGCAGACAAGAATGGCGCAACAAAAAACAGACCTAGCGCGACTATCTTTTTCATCATATGCCCTTTTGAGTTTTATTCTTTTTTCTTAGCTAGGACAAAGGTGCTAGCGGTAATTTATTTATAATTATAGAGCCAACCGGATGAGATTTTATAATACGTTATGTTTCAAAAATAACTGTCGGTTTACGTCACGTCAAGGTTATTAAGTTGCTTCTTAATTAAAAGCTCAGAGTATTGGGATGATGGTAGAGTTTCGTAATGATTTCGCGGTATTTAATTGGTTTTTAGTGCAACTTTGTGTCATTTTTAATAAAGATACTGTGTCGGAAATGAGAATTTAATAAGGCGAGAAATGGGATGTCGAATTTGTTCTTAAGTTACATTATTTTACATATTTAAATCATCGATATTCAGATATGTATTTGTTAGTACGTAAAGAAAATAAAGTCACCTAGTTTTGGTGACTTTATTTTTTATTTCATGAGCTTACTTAATTTAACTATGCAAACAAATATTTTGCATGGAAGTTGAGGTGCTCTTCAATAAAGCTTGAGATGAAGTAATAGCTATGGTCATAGCCTGGTTGCATTCTCAAGGTTAGGTTTGAATCGTGTATTTTTGCCGCAGCAATCAGCGCTTCCGGTCTAAGCTGCTCATTTAAGAAGCCATCAGCATCACCTTGATCAACCAAAATTGGTAATGGTGATTGTTGTTGTTTTAGAAGTTCACTTGCATCGTATTGCTTCCAGCTTTCAAGCTCCTTGCCTAAGTAAGCAGTAAAGGCTTTTTGTCCCCAAGGGCATTGCATTGGGTTACTGATTGGACTGAACGCTGAAATAGAACGGTACTGTTCTGAATTTTTCAGACCAATGGTGAGCGCTCCGTGGCCGCCCATGCTGTGACCGGAAATTGACTTCACGTCAGAGACAGGGAAGTTACTTTCGATGATCGCAGGTAACTCCTCGGTCACATAGTCGTACATGCAGTAATGCAGTGACCAAGGTGCTTGCGTCGCATTAAGGTAAAAGCCAGCTCCTTTTCCTAGGTCATAGCTTTCGTCGTCAGCGATACCTTCGCCTCTCGGACTTGTGTCTGGTGCAATGATCGCAATGCCAAGCTCGGCCGCCATACGAAATGCGCCCGCTTTCTGCATAAAGTTCTCATCGGTACACGTTAAACCAGAGAGCCAGTATAGCGCGGGTACGGGATTTGATTTCGTTGCGTTAGGTGGCAAGAATATCGCGAAGCGCATGGTGCAGTTTAGGGCATTGGATTCGTGTGTATATTGCTTGTGCCAACCGCCAAACACTTTGGCTTGGCTTACATTTTCAATGGTCATGAATAAACTCTCTAATTAGCAGAAGGAATTCAGGCTCCCCAAAAGGAGAGCCTGAGGCAGCATTATTGATCCATATGGATAACTGTTCGGATGCTCTTACCTTCATGCATCAGATCAAACGCTTTGTTGACGTCTGCTAATCCCATTGTGTGGGTAATGAACTCCTGTAAGCCGAATTCACCAGCCATGTAACGGTTTACGATTTCTGGAAGCTCAGAGCGACCTTTAACGCCACCGAAAGCGCTGCCACGCCATACACGACCAGTTACCAGTTGGAATGGACGAGTTGAGATCTCTTGACCTGCACCAGCAACACCAATGATGACTGACTCACCCCAACCTTTGTGACAGCACTCAAGTGCTTGGCGCATCACGTTTACGTTACCGATACATTCGAATGAGTAGTCAACACCACCGTCTGTCATTTCAACAATCACTTCTTGAATTGGCTTGTCGAATTTTTGTGGGTTGATGCAATCAGTTGCACCAAGTTGTTTCGCTAGGTCGAATTTGCTTTCGTTGATGTCTACACCGATGATGCGGCTGGCACCAGCCATGCGAGCACCGATGATTGCAGAAAGACCGATACCGCCGAGACCAAAGATTGCCACTGTGTCGCCTTTTTCAACTTTAGCTGTGTTTAATACCGCACCCATACCAGTGGTTACGCCACAACCGAGAAGACAAACTTCTTCAAGTGGTGCTTCTTTGTTTACTTTCGCTAGTGAGATTTCTGGAAGAACCGTGTACTCAGAGAAAGTAGAACAACCCATGTAGTGGAAGATAGTTTCGCCGTTGATAGAGAATCGGCTTGTGCCATCTGGCATTAGGCCTTTACCTTGAGTTTCACGAACGGCCTGACATAGGTTCGTTTTGCCAGATTTACAGAACTTACACTCACCACATTCAGCAGTGTAAAGTGGGATAACGTGGTCGCCAACTTCAACGCTTGTTACGCCTTCGCCAACCATTTCAACGATACCGCCACCTTCGTGACCAAGGATTGAAGGGAAGATACCTTCTGGATCGTCACCTGATAGTGTGAATGCGTCAGTGTGACAAACACCAGTTGCTACGATGCGTACTAGCACTTCGCCGGCTTTTGGAAGTTGTACATCCACTTCTTCCATTTTAAGCGGCTCACCTGCAGCCCAAGCGACCATTGCTTTTGATTTTATGTGAGTTTGACCAGGTTTGATTTCAAGCGACATTGGATGTTTCCTTTATATTTTCAGTATATGGAGTGACGTAATAAGCGTAGTTAAGGTTTGCTTACCGCGCTTCGTCGTTTTGTTGGTGCTCATTTTAGGTGTTTCAGTAAAAATGATAATCCGTCCATTTTGAAAATGATTTTTACATATGCGTAATAATGATAAGGTGAGCGTGTAAAAAGAGTGCGATGCCTCCTTAAAGCGGAAGGGAAATGGAAAAGGTGATTGACCTGAAGTTAGATAGAGGGGCTAAAGTAGAAAACTGTCAAACCATCAGCTAAGTAAGAGTGATTATGAATAAGACGGATCTGAGTGCCTATTTAACCAAGCTAGGCTTGCCTAGTGAATTGCCCGCCGATTTGGAGTCATTGCACAGAATTCACGTGGCGCAGCATCGTTGCCTGCCGTTTGAGAATTTTGACATCGCATTGCAGCGAGGCGTCTCTGTTGAGATTGAAGATATTATTCAAAAAACCGTGTACCACTCTCGCGGTGGTTACTGCTTTGAATTAAATGGTTTAATGCTTGATGTGCTCAACACTCTTGGGTTTGAAGCGCGAAGTTTGGTAGGGCGTGTACATGTGTCTGGTACACCAACAGGTCGTAGTCATCAAATCACGTTAGTGACGTTAGAGGAACAAACATGGATTGTCGATGTGGGTTTTGGCTCCAATACCCCTCGAGCGCCATTGCCATTTATCCTTGACCAAGTGATTCAGACGGATTTACAAACCTTCCGTTTTGTCAAAGATGCTCAGTTTGGTTATTTCCTCCAAGTGCTTTCAACCGATGGAACGGACACGTGGAACAATCTATACAGCTTTGACCTAGAGTTTGTGTTTGCTGGTGACATTGCATGTAGCAACTTCTTTACCTCGACTTCGCCTAATTCGCGTTTTACTAGCGCAAGAGTCGCTGCTAGAGCGACAGAAAGTGGGTTGGTGACGCTGCTTAACTACACACTCAGATGCACCAATCATGAAGAGCTAACAGAAATAGAGCTAGAGCCAGGTCAAACCTACCTGGATGCGTTGAAAGAATATTTTGGCATTGAGCTTGATGCGCAATACGACGATCTTCGTCCGTTACCTGACGCGTAAAGTTTTCCAGTTTTCAAAGCGTAGCGCGACGAGAACAATGTAATCACTATTTGTCTAGAAGAGGTCGACAGGAATACAGCATGGCGAATTGGGAAGGAGTCAGCGAGTTTGTTGCCGTAGCGGAAACTAACAGCTTTACAGCTGCCGCGGCTAAACTGAAAACGTCAGTGGCACAAATCAGTCGCCGCGTATCGGCACTTGAAGAGCGTCTTGCGGTCAAGTTACTGCATCGCACGACGCGAAAAGTTTCTCTGTCTGAAGCTGGACAGCTTTATTATCAGCAGTGCAAACATTTGGTCGAAGGGCTAGAACTGGCCGAGCTTGCTGTAACACAAATGCAGACCGAACCGCGAGGTTTGCTGCGTGTGACAGCGCCTGTGACCTATGGGGAAATGAACCTCGCGCCGCTCTTGCATCAGTTTTTGGAGAAGTACCCGCGTGTGGACCTCGATTTAGTTCTGACCAATCAAAAACTGGATTTGATAGAGCAAGGGGTAGACGTGGCGATTCGTCTTGGCCGCCTGCAAGATTCCAGCATGATCGCAAAGCGTCTTTCGTCGCGTCAAAATTACGTGTGTGCTAGCCCTATGTATTTGGAGCGATTTGGCGAGCCTCACACATTATCCGAACTGGCTCGACATCAGTGCTTGGTTGGTTCGGTCGATTATTGGCATTTTAAGGAAAATAAACGCGATAAGTCTTTGCGCGTGTCGGGGAGGATTAAATGCAATAGTGGTTTTGCGCTAATGGGCGCCGCCAAACGTGGTTTGGGTTTAGTGCAGTTGCCGGACTATTACGTTCAAGAAGCCCTAGATAACGGTGAGCTAGTCGAGGTGCTGACCGATTACCGAGACGACCGTGAAGGCATTTGGGCACTGTATCCACAAAGCCGAAATTTATCGCCCAAAGTGAGGTTGTTGATCGACTTTTTAGCGCAGGAACTAGCGGATTAGAGTTTTCATGAACTTTAATACAACTGAAGTTGCTAAAACGCCCGGTGATGCCGGGCGTTTTTATTAGGATGAGAGCTGGAATCGAAAAGACATGAATCACTATTGGTTGGATTCCGCGTCTTCACGTTTAATCACTTTGTGCCCATCTTCAGACACGCCTTGCTTCCAATAGCTGCTGATGTAGATATTCTCGCGATCGACTTCTTTCTCGTTGCGGAAATATTGGCGCAGCGCGCGCATTGAATCGAACTCACAGGCACACCATACCGAAGCGTTACCGTCTAACCATTCCAGTTCGCGAACGCTATCAGCCAAGGTTTGCTGTTCAGTTAGCCAAATCAACTCCATACCGGCTGGCGCGTGTAGGGGTTGAATGTCGGCTGGAGACATCACGCTGATCACAGCGTAGCCTTTGGCCTCTTCTGGCAGCGTACGAATTTTCGCAGAAAGTGCTGGAAGTGCTGTCATATCGGCAGCCATGAAGAACCAATCCGCCTCAGTATTTAAGTTGGAGATGCTACCTGGCCCAACAATGCTGATCGTGTCGCCTTTTTGCGCGGCCATTGCCCAACGCGCTGCAAATCCGCATTGCAGATCTTGCGTTACGTGTCGGACGAAATCCACTTCGATTGAACTGGTTTCTGGATGAAAGCGTCGGATAGTGTAGGTGCGCATGATTGGTCGGTCGTCTTCTGGCAGGATGCTCAGATCCGCGCCGCCCATATCGTTAAACAGTAATTTGATGTAACTGCCTTCGCAGTCACGAGGAAAGTGGCTCAGCGCCTCACCTTGCAAGGTAATGCGCTGCATGTTTGGAGTGATGGTTTCTGTGTCTGTGACAACAAGCGTTTTAGGTTGAGGCTTCTTTTTCATTGTTACTTTACTCGATAATTATTCTCTTTCTCATTTAAAGATTATCAAGTTCCCTAACAAGAGGGTAGCGTCTTTAAACAAATTTACACTGTGAATTAACGCCAAAGCCTCAAGAAAAATATTACCTCTATCCTTTCTCTAACCACGTAAAGTGAGTCGTTTTTTAACCATAAATGGACTTATATCATTGGAATCGTAGACAAAAGCAACAGCGCAGCCATGCTGTAGTTGAACCCCTTAACGCGTTTATCGGTGGTCAACCAACGCTGCAATTGCATACCTGCCGCCGTCCAAAATGTCACCGATGGCAAGTTGGCTAAACAGAAGATACCGGCGATAAAAGTCAGTTCGAGCCAAGAACCGCCACTGCTGTATACCGTAATGGCCGTCAACGCCATCGACCAACCTTTTGGGTTCACCCATTGGAATGCGACAGCCCCTAAAAAAGACATTGGGCGAAAATCGTGTTTTGCTTCGGTTTTGTCGCTGGTGGCGATTTTGTACGTCAAGTACAGCAAATAACTCAAGCTCAACACTTTCAAAATGGAGTGTGTAATTGGATATGCGTGGAACAGGCTCATCAAGCCAATACCCACCAAAATTAGCATGGCACCAAAGCCGAAGGTAATGCCCAACATGTGTGGGATAGTGCGTTTAAAGCCGACATTTGCCCCTGAGGTCATCAACATAATGTTATTGGGACCCGGCGTAAAAGTGGAGACAAAAGCGAACAACGCCAAAGCGCCCAGTTGATGATATTCCATAGATTGTTCCTTGAATCAGTTCTCGATAAGTTGAGAACAACTATAAGTAGAACTGAGGTCAATATTGTGCTTTTATTTGATGATTAGAAACTAAATAAGCAATGAAACATCATCATGGATAGATTTGACGAAAGAATATTGCAAGTGCTCAAACGAGATGGAAGAATCTCCAATGTGGAGCTGTCGGAACGCGTTGGTTTATCTCCGTCTGCAACCTTACGCCGAGTGCAAGATTTAGAGCGTAAAGGCGTGATCAAAGGCTACCGAGCAGTACTGGATAATCAGCAACTTGGCGTGGGCTTTGTCGCTTATGTGTCGATTGGTTTGGCCTCGCACTCTAAGCAGGCACAGCTGGGTTTCGAAGAGCATGTGCGTTTTGTAAACGAGGTGGTGGAATGTCACAACATTACGGGATCTAACGAATATCTCATACGCGTAGAGACGCAAAATCTCGCCGCTTATAAAGCGTTCCATGCTGATGTGTTGGGTGAGTGCGAACACGTCAAGTCGATCACAACGATGGTGGTGATGGACACACCAAAAGACGAGCGATAGCCAAACGAGAGTGACAGTTTTTGTGGCACATGAATTTGAAGTGACTCGAAAGAGTCAGTCGAGTATGAGAATGGTTCACAACAAATGCTGGAAAGCAGATGGCACTCTTACAATTTCCATATTTATTCTCACCTTCTAAATAATCCCATCCTGCTAGTTTTGCTTAAACCGCTTGTGTTTCAGAGCGGCGAGTCAGCAAAATTAAGGATGAACGATGAAATCACATGTAACACTTCCTCTTTTGAGCTTAAGCGCTGTTGCCGCATTGAGCTCATTTAACGTCAACGCCCACGGCTGGGTAGAGTTTCCAAGTGCTCGTCAAAATACGTGTTATTTAGACGGTGGCTTTTGGACCAACGAGATCCCTAACCAAGCGTGTAAAGCGGCTTTTGATGAATCTGGCGCGTATCCGTTTGTGCAGCGTAGCGAAATTGCAGCAAACGTACCAAATTACCGAGATATGGAGCATGTGAAAGCCGTGGTTCGCGACGGTGAGCTATGTTCTGCTGGCGATACAGCTAAGAAAGGCTTGAACATTCCTTCTCCAAACTGGCAGCGCACCAATGTTACGCCAGATGCAAATAACCAGATTGAATTGGTGTTTTACGGCAAAGCGCCGCACAACCCATCGTACTGGGAATTCTATCTCACCAAGCCAACTTATGATGATTCAAAACCTCTTACTTGGAGTGATTTAGAGCTGATCGACACCGCAGGTGATGTGTATGTTGATGCGGAAAAACGCTACCGTATTCAGGTGACTTTCCCTGCTGATCGTTCGGGCGATGCGGTACTTTACACTCGTTGGCAGCGTATTGATGTCGCTGGGGAAGGTTTCTACAACTGTAGTGACATTACGTTAAACGGAACAGGCACGACGCCACCGACTGACCCTGTTGATCCAACCGAACCGGGCAATAATCTGACATCTCTAGGCTACTTTGTTCAGCAAGGTTTCGGACCAGTAGAAGCGGGTGACACCATCCGTTTTCGTACGTTTAATGCGACAGGCAATGAAATTGTCGATATTTCACTACCAATCAGTGCGAACAATACGGCGACTTGGGCGGCAGAAATAGCAGATCAATTTAACGCGCAGCAAACGGGCGATTGGTATGTGGGCATTTGGCATCAAGAGATGAGCCACTACATGTTCGATAGTAACAACGTGAATGCGAACCAAGTATTAGCGCCAAGCGCAGACTTCAGTTATGCGTTGTCACTGATCAAAGCGGATGTACCGCCACCAGTTGAACCAACCAACTTGTGGGACAAGACGGCTGTTTACGACCAAGGTGATGTGGTGACGCACAACGGTAAAGAATGGACCGCTCAGTGGTGGACGTCTGGTGAGGAACCAGGCACAACGGGTCAATGGGGGGTATGGCGTTAAGCCAGTTATTCGGGCCCTGATCAATAAAACCCTTCTCATGTGAGAAGGGTTTGTTTTTTTAGCCTAAAACGATCACTTTGGTCGAGTGGTTGTCTTGAAAATCAGAGCACATATCGTTATTCGCTTGCTCTCCACTCGCTCCAGTTGAGCATCGCGTAGTCTGCCAGTTTGAGCATCGGAATGTCTTCGTGTGTATCACCGTAGGCATAAACAGACGCAAATTCGTCGAGCGAAAACGTGGCCCTAACGCGCGAGACTTTTTTTTCTAAACTACAATCACCTTGCTGGTAAAAGCCACTCAGTTTTGGCTGTTCTGAGATCAGTTCACTGCACAGCAAGTGGTAACCGTTCGCTTCACACCAAGGCTTGAGATACGCATTGAGTGATGCCGACACCACCACAATGGTATCGCCTCTGTGCTGATGCCACGCCAACCTTTCCATCGCTTCTGGCCGTAAGTACAGCGGGATCACTTCATGGGCAAACTGAGTGCCAATCGCTTCAATTTTCTGCGTTTCTTTCCCTGAAAATGCAATAAAACTGCTGAGAGGGCGCATAACACGAGCGGGTAACACTCCGAGTTTGTACAGCGCATAAAATGGCATGATAGCGACCTTTCCTATTCGTTTGCGCAGGCCATAAGCAGAATAGTGGAGGAAAAGGCTAAACATATCCTCTCGGGTGATGGTGCCATCAAAATCAAACAGTGCCAGTGACGGCTTAGTAGTATCGAGCAAATTCAGCGCCTATTTTTTGGTTTAAGATGGTTTTGTGTTTATTGATAAAACACCGCCAACCAGATGGTTTCTTGCGTTGGGTCAGTCCAGCTCACTTTGTGTTTGGTATGAGCTGGAATCGTAACGTGATCGCCTGCCTCAAGTCGTTGCACGACACCTGATTCAAAAGTCAGCTCTCCTGCTCCTTTAAGAACCAAGACCCATTCATGTTCTTCTTGATCGTACCAGCCACTTTCGGGCGAGGTTTGCCCCGTTGAGACAATGCGTTCTATACGCAGGTTTTTGTGGGTCAGCAGGTCTTCGAACACTTCCTCGTCGAGGTTATTCGGTAAGTCTTTAAACAGGTTCATGGCCTTTCCTTAGAGAATGATCAGTCCAAAAGGCGCAAGCAATTGCTCTTGTTGCCAATCACAAATTTTAACACCAAACAGAGAAACGCGGCGAACATCCAGCCCGTCTAGTTCGACATGAGTCAGATCACACTGCTCAACGTTAAAGGTTCCCCATTGTTCTGGCGAGAATTCGCAGCGAGATAAATCCGAGCCTTTGAGAGTTGCCCCTGCGAGGTTCGCACCGTTCCAACGGTTTTCAAAGAGGTCACATTTTTCTAGTAACACTCGCTCGAAGTTACAGTAGGTGAGGTTGCAGCCAGTAATAAAAGCAGAACAGAAAAACATGGTGTTACTGACGCGATTAGCAAAGTTCGCACCTTGGAAGTTTGCCCCTTTGAGATCGCACTTACGTAGCTCCAAGCCCATACAATTTGCGCCGTTAAACAGGCTCATCGCCAACATGCAGTTCGTAAAGCTAGCGTCTTTTAAGTTCGCGAAGCGAAAACTACACCCTTCTAGCGCTTTGGATTCGATAAAGCGACAGTCGATGAACTTAGCATCGCGCAGATCGGCATGGTCGAAACAGCACATATAAAAGTGGCAGTTTTTAAAGGTAGCATTCTGAAAATCGTGATGAGAAAAGTTTTCTCGTTCAAAAATGAGATCGGTTTTTAACATGTCTTCTCCTTAGCTGCGAGCAGACTAGCACTCCAAGTGACTGATTTTCCATAAAAATAACTTCTTGTATTTCAGTGCTTTACAAACCCCTCAAATCGCGATTTTAAGGGGGCAAACGAGCGTTTTAAGTGGGTTGTTTTTTGAAAATAGAATACGTAGAGGACGAAAAAAGTTTTTGCTGGCTACGAGCCTTAACGAGAGGATTCGCATTTATGGGTATGCATGGCAACTCACACGCACAGTTTGCATTACAGAATTGTATCCTATTTGCATAATTTGTTGATCAATATGGCGTTTCTCCATACAAAAAACCTATATTTTTCACAAATTGATTTCCATCAAAATAGTAGGGTTTCTATGTGCTAGATTGCGCACAGCTCAAAAAGATATAGATACCCGTGTGCTTCAAGGCGCTGAGTTTACTTGAAATCTCAGATCAGTTAGTAGGCACCCCTTTGGGTACGACATAACGAAGCCCTACGAAAGGAAATAAAAATGAAAAAAACAATCTGCAGTCTAGCAGTGGTTGCTGCACTCGTGTCACCAAGTGTTTTCGCTCATAAACAAGGTGACTTCGTTCTTCGTGTTGGTGCGGCGTCTGTCGTTCCAAATGACAGCAGTGATAAGATTCTTGGTTCTCAAGAAGAGTTAGAAGTTGACTCAAATACGCAGCTTGGTTTGACGTTTGGCTACATGTTCACAGACAACATCAGTTTAGAGCTTCTAGCAGCAACACCATTCAGCCACGACATTTCGACAGATTTGGTTGGTAGTGATATCGCGAAAACCAAACATTTACCACCAACGCTAATGGTGCAGTACTATTTTGGCGAGTCTCAAAGTAAGTTCCGTCCATACGTTGGTGCAGGTCTGAACTACACCATATTCTTTGATGAAGATTTCAATAGTACGGGTAAAGGCGCTGACCTGTCAGATTTGAAATTAGATGATTCATTCGGTCTAGCAGCGAATATTGGTGTGGATTATATGATCAACGATCAATGGTTCCTCAACGCCGCTGCGTGGTACGCAAACATTGAGACAGAAGCAACTTATAAAGCAGGTGGAGTGAAGCAAAAAACCGACGTCAAAATTAACCCTTGGGTATTTATGATCAGCGGCGGTTACAAGTTCTAAGAAAAACCAGTAGTTACACGCACATTACTATTATTGGCATGACTTTGGGGGCGGTTACGGGGACTGCCCCTCTTTTTTATCCTCGTTTTGATTGCACATCATTTACTCCACTTAGCAACATGCAAAATTGGATCTTTACCTTGCAGATCATTTTATTGTCGGAAGATCGAAAAGTCCTACACTGATCACATAATTGAACAAGTGGACAATATAAATGAGCGACGACATCGCAAAGCATTCCTCCTCCAGATCTAATCTGGTAAAAACTCTTTTCTTTACTCTCTGTGTTATCGCATTTGGTGCGATGTATTGGTCTTGGCAGTATTCAGACAGTCACCCAAGCACGGAAGATGCCTACGTTAGGGCAAAAATTTTGTCGGTAGCGCCTCAGGTAAAAGGCCAAGTGGTTTCTGTGGATGTCAAAGACTTCCAATCTGTTAACAAAGGTGACCTACTGCTGAAGATAGATTCACGCCCATATTTGTTGGCAGTGAAGCAAGCAAAAGCGGCATACCAATTGGCGGTCCAGCAACATGACGTTGCCGATAAGCAGGTAACTGAAGCTGTTGCGGGCTTAGATGCGGCGCGCTCTAACCTGATAGAAGCGCAAGTAGAGTACAAACGTACGGATTCCCTAGTGAAACGCAAACTGGCGTCGGACCAAGATTTAGATACGGCGAAAAACAAACTCGCCAATGCCCAAGCGAGCCTAGAGCAAGCACGTGCGACGGTAGAAAAAGCCATTGCGAACCGTGGTGAAGAAGGCGCAGAGGCTGCGGTCGTTCAACAAGCGGCAGCACAGTTAGCGCAAGCGGAGCTGAACTTGAGCTACACCGACATTACGTCACCAGTGGATGGCATTGCCGGTGAAATCAATACGCACGTAGGCTCGGTCGTTAGCGTGGGTCAAACGTTGTTCCCTGTGATTTTAAAAGACAGCTATTGGGTACGCGCGAACTTTAAAGAAACCGATCTTACTCATATTAAACCTGGCATGCATGCGGATGTGGTGATTGATATGTACCCAGACGTGGTTTGGAAAGCAACGGTAGAGCAGCTGTCGCCTGCGAGTGGTACATCGTTCTCCTTGATGCCACCAGAAAACGCAACGGGTAACTGGGTTAAAATCAAACAGCGTTTCCCTGTCCGTTTGGCATTAGAAGTACCGGCCGATGCGCCGCAACTTCGCGTGGGTGCGAGCTCAGAAGTCACCATTGATTTGCAAAGTAGCGTGCAATGAGCCATCAAATTACGGCAGACAAACGGGGGATTGCCACCGTTGCCGTGATGCTTTCTGCCATCATGGTGTTAATCGATATGACCGTTGCGAACGTGTCGCTATCGCACATGATGGGCGCGTTGGGCGCAACGGCAGACCAAATTACTTGGGTGCTGACGGGTTACAGCATGGCGGAAGCGATCTTCATTCCGATGACCAGTTTCTGGGTGTCGCGCTTTGGTGAACGCAAAGTCATGCTGGTTGCCGTGGTCGGTTTTGTGATTGCCAGTGCGCTTTGTGGGCAAGCACAGTCTCTTGAAGAGATGGTGCTGTTTCGCATTATCCAAGGCGCTTTCGGCGCGTCGGTGATTCCATTGGCGCAGTCGACGTTAGTGCAGATTTATCCGTACGAACAAAAAGGCAAAGCGATGGCGATTTTCTCCATCGGCATTTTGCTTGGTCCTATTTTGGGCCCAGTCGTGGGTGGTGTGATCACCGACAACATTAACTGGCGCTGGATTTTTTACATCAACTTGCCATTCGGTTTGATCTGTACCTCTTTGATTTATCGCTATATCCATATCGACAACAAATCCAAACCTAACTTTGACTGGTGGATCATCGGTTACATGGCGTTAGGTGTGGGCGCGTTGCAGTTTGTGTTGGATAAAGGGAATGAAGACGACTGGCTCGACTCACGTATGATTCAGACGGCGATATTGCTCGCAGTCATGGGATTGGTGATGTGGATCTATCGCAGTTGGAAAACCAAAAGTCCAATAGCGCCATTGTGGCTACTGAAAGACCGAAACCTTATGGTCTCGTCATTGATGATTGCCGTGGTGTCGATGGCGATGTTTGGTCTGACGACTCAACAACCAATGCTGTTGGAAAGCTTGCTGGATTATCCGGTCTCAACCACTGGCTTATTAATGGCACCGCGAGGGTTGGCGTCGGCGGCGATGTTGATTTTAGTGATTAAGCTCAATCCGCAATTCGATCCCAGAATCAAAATAGTCTTTGGCTTAAGCTGCATCGGGATTGGTAGTTATTTGATGACGCAATACTCACTGCAGATCGATACATTTTGGATTGTGATGCCGAGTATGATTCAGGGGATGGGGCTTGGTTTAACCTTCTCGACGCTATCCACCTTGGCGTATTTAACGATTCCGAAAGAGCAATCTGTTGCGGCGGCGAGTATTTACAATCTGTTCCGTACCATTGGTAGCTCGTTTGGTATTTCTATCGCCACCACGTTCCAATATCGTGATAGTCAGCAGCAATGGCATGCGCTGGGAGAGGGTATTAATCCTTATAATCCTAACTTGCATGACTGGGCGGCCAATCAGGGGCTTTCTATTACCGATCCGGTTGCGTTAGACCAATACCAACAGATGTTGCAGCAGCAATCGCAAATGGTCGCGTTTGTGCACACCTTCCAGCTTGTGGGAGTGATGTTCGTGATCATGATGCCGATGCTGGTTTTCATCCGGTCGCGAGAATAACAACAAGTTCCGGTGAATCGTGTAAGAGAACGCCTCTCAAGTTGTATTTGCTTGAGAGGTGTTTTTTATTGGACGGTGTCAATGAAAGACGGACGTTTACTCAAACGTCACTTCATCAAAATGCGGATTGGCTTTGAGCGCGCGCATTGCGACTAATTGTTCAGTCGGGAAAGCGGTGTGCTCACCATCCATATCTAAAAACAAGCACTCTTGTCGCTGCATGTCGTAGCCTGTGTCGAACGCGTTGCCCTGATGAGTTTCACCATTTTTTAGCGTGATCTCGATAGGGAGCTTAAACATACAGGCGATTTCAATAAAATCGTATTGGCTGCAAGTCACCATAGTTTTCTCCTTTCAAACCGACGCAGTATTCAGAAGGTTTGAGAACCGCTTCCTTAAATAGAAGACGTTTGATTGAAACTGAATCTTCATCTTACACCTCATTTTGGTCACGAAATAGACATACACGCACGTTTTAATAAACCTACTGTTGAGCGTTCACAAGCGAGACAAAATAACGATATGTCTGAGACGATACTTAAGCGCACATACCTAACGAGTGAACAAAAGCCAAGTTCACTGATTCCGCCTCAAACCTACCATGCGCAGTTGGCGCACCGTGTTTACCACTCGCCTCAATTTGAAAACGGCCGCGTTAAAAACGAGATGCCAAATGTCCCTAGCCCGCAATCATTCTGGCAGGTGTGTTGGAGCTATCTTGGTGGTAGAACGCCATTGAGTCCTAACGAACATCTGCCACATTTCCCAATTCAACCTACGCAGTTTGCGCAGCGAAGTGAATCGATGCGCGTTACTTGGCTGGGCCATTCCACCATGCTGGTGGAGGTCGATGGCATTCGAATTCTGACTGATCCGGTATTTGATTACGCTTCTCCGTTCATCGCAAAAGCGTGGTTTGAACGCAATATTCCCAATACCCATGCCAGAGATTGTTTGCCGATTCCTGAAATTATCGTGATTTCGCACGATCATTACGACCATTTAGAAGCATCGACCATACGTTTCTACGCCGATAAACCCGTGACGTTTTATGTACCCTTAGGGGTTGGCAAGCATCTGATAAAGTGGGGCGTTTGCGCAGACAACATCGTGGAATTCGATTGGTGGGATAGCGTGCACTATGCCGGAATCGAACTGATTTGTACGCCCGCTAACCATAATTCTGGTCGTACTTATTTCGATAAAAACTCGACCTTGTGGGCTTCTTGGGTCATCAAAGGTAAAGAAGAGACGCTCTATTTTAGTGGCGATTCAGCTTACGATTCGCACTTTTCCGAGATCGCACTGCGATGTGGACCAATCGACATTGCCTGTTTGGAAGTGGCTGCTGATGTGAAAGGCCAAGGTTATCCGGTCGAAAACTGGGGGCACATGCAGGCTCATCATACCGTGCAAGCGTTTCGCGACTTAAATGCGAAAAAACTGTTGCCAGTACATTGGGCTACATACGAACTGTTTACTCACCGCTGGGACGAACCGATTTTAGATTTGCTTACCCATTGTCAAAAAGAACATATAACGCTGCTGACGCCAATGCCGGGGGAGAGTTTTTACGTTCATCAAGAACATATAAATAAACAATGGTGGCGAGAAAAAGAAATAGGTGAGCCAGATATAATTTTGACTTAATAATATGTTCTTACTTCAATAATTATTTTAGAAATTAACCTTGTTATTTTCAGAATATAACAAGGTTTTTACTCGCTTACTCATCAATCACTTGAGGTTTTAACTCGACGACATTTCCTTCCGGATCATGAATATAGAGTGAGCGACCGAATCCTTGTGCGCCGTAGCGTTTCGCAAACTCTTCGGTTTCAATGCCGCGCGCACGCAGATATTCCAGTAATTCATCCTCGGGAAAAGGCGCCAATTGCAGGCAAAAATGGTCAATATTACGACCATTTTGAACTGGTGGCTTACCGCCGAGTTGGCCCAATTCGCTGTCTACCGTCACTACATCAATTAATGCGTTACCTGCCCTAAGTTGAGTTAAACCAAGTTCCGTTACTTCGCGTTCGACAGGGCAGCCCAAAATGTCTCGATAGAAATGCAACATAGCATCGAGGTTACAGGTCCTTAAAACAACATGATCAAGCGCTTTGATGGCGATTGGATTTTTGGTGGGCATGCTTCACTCCTTTTTGCATTGTGTTGAGGTAAGTATAAAGTGACCTTAAAAGTGGTGAGAGAAATGATCAAATTCCAGATGTTTTTTTCTAGAGCGAGTGCAGAAACACTGCAACTCAAAGCAAACAAAAAAGGCTAGCGTATTGCTAGCCTTTTGGAATATGGATGGGGCTATTACTCGTAATCAGAAGCGTAAGTTTCTTCGTAAGTGTGTGAGTAAAGCTCGAATAGGTTGCCGAATGGGTCTTCTAGGTAAACCATTTTCGCAGGCTTATTATCGTCTTCTGGGTGGTAACGCATGATGTCCATGCGAACTTTGCCACCTAGTGCTTCGGTGCGTTTGATAGCACCTTCAAAATCGTCTGTCTGCAAACAGAAATGGAAGATACCGATGCGAGA
Source organism: Vibrio sp. 1641 (assembly GCF_033339995.1). NCBI lineage: Bacteria > Pseudomonadati > Pseudomonadota > Gammaproteobacteria > Vibrionales > Vibrionaceae > Vibrio > Vibrio sp. 1641. Next base: position 30,278 of record NZ_JAWOVP010000001.1, on the reverse strand, counting down.
AAAATCCACTTCATGGCGCTCTTGACGCTCTTTCATTTCGAATAACTCAAGGCCAATGCCATCACTTGTCACAAGGTGCGCAATGTTGAAGCCTTTAAAGCCTTCCCCAAAGACCGCAATACACATTCTGCCAATTGCCGTTTCGCGTTCTTCAATCACTTTCGTGTTGCCCATAACGACTTTTAGACCTAGCGCTTGCGTGTAAAACTCAACCGCTTTGTCCATATCTCCGACCATAATACCGACATGATTCATTTTCATTTGTTTGCTCCCAACATGTGTGTTTGAACGTTGTCTTGTTTCGATGTGGGAGAGTATATGGCGTGATATTGATTACATGAAATTATCATAAATTATAAAAATGATAATTTTATTTAATGATGTGCGTATTGGGATTGATTTAGTGAGCTAAGGCCTCAACAGCTTGCCTCACCGAGGTGAAATGAATCTTGATAATGCACCGTTGCGCGAGGCTGAATTCATGCGATTGGATTAATGACGTAACCTCTTCTACGGACAGCGTTCGTTCTTTTAGATGTAAAAGAGTGGTGTTCGAGCCATTGTTTTTCAATTCAAACGTGTTGCCATTTGAGTCGATAACGTAATCATCTTGCCCAAAAATGAGGGCTTCGCATTCAGAGTCTAAGTCGGACTGGGAATGCGTGTAGATCAGCTCATCGTCGCCGTCTAGTTTTAGCAAGCATGGCCAACATACTGCGTGGTCTCTCATGGTTAACTCATTATTCATTGTTATTTAGAAACTTGACCCAGGTTGTTGCAAAAACGCTAACTCTTCGGGAGTGCTCTTTCTTCCCAGTATCGCATTGCGATGAGGATAGCGCCCAAACTGGTCGATGATGGCTTTGTGTTTTAGCTCAAAATCGTAGTTATTTTCAAGCCCTGATGCGCGAAACAATTTTTCAGCTTGGACATGAATGAGGCGAGATTCGCTGTGCATAAACGGCATGTACAAAAAGCTTAGCTGCTCGGGCGCTAATTCTTTGTCGTGACCTAACCGAATTGCCTCTTGAGCCAATGCTAATGCGAGTGGGTCTTGTGCAAACGCTTTTGGGGTGTTGCGATACACATTACGTGAAAACTGGTCGAGGACGATGATTTCGGCCAATCGTCCTTGTGCGCTGTCACGCCAATTAAACAGTTCACAACGAGCGGCTTGTTCTAATACCGAGGCAAATCGCGATGTAATACGCTTGTCCAGTTCTGGGTTGTTTTCAAACCAATTTTGGGGCGATAGCTCCTCGAACCAAAATTTGATGACTTCTTGGTACATGGATCTTCCTTCCTATTGCATTAGCTAAAGAATAAAAAGCCAGAAGGCGAGCTCCTGGCTTTCTGCGTGTTATCGACCGTAAGTCTCTACGATGTAACGTTCAAAATCGTCACACATTTGTTCGTCAGAGATGGTGTTGCTTGCCAGCTCTTTACTGCCGTCGACGACTTTAATCGCGGCGTTCAGTGAAGCGACTGATGCTCGCTCTCGCGTCGCAAGTGAGTCGATTTTCTTCTGCTGCACTTCCCATGCCTGTTCTGGCGACAGGTTACACACGTCTGCAAGGTATTTGGCATTGAAGCCTTCGCCAGTCAGGCTGACAATGGTTTCGTTGTGCGACAAGTGATTGCCTGCGTGCCAGTAGTGTTTTGCCAGCAGTGGGCCAATTTCTGGGTTATCCGTCAGGTAACCAAACTTCTCAAGGAAGTATGCACGGGTCTGATACACCGCCATGTGCGCGAGTAGATAACCTTGATACGCACAAGCTGCTTCGTCGGATAGCAAATGTGGAATCGCCATCAGTGGGCGAGGGCTGCATTCCAAACCAAGGATCTGTTTTTCACAATCGCGAGCGAGCTTAGTGATGCGCTCTGGCGTTAACTCGTCATCGCTCAATTGATACAACGCGCGCTCAAAATATGGCACAACCAAGATGCTACGTTCTTCATAAGCTTTGAATGGCTGACGACTGTTGATCATCGCTTGAATGATCTCATTAGGAACCGAATTCCCTTCATCATCCAGTGCGTACTGTTTTAGCCAATCGGCATCGGTTAACAGGCTGTCACAGAACATCGACTGAGTTTCTGCATAAGCCATCGACGTCGGCGCAAACTCCTGCGAAAAACAAGGCGCGTTCATTTTTACGTTCGCAAAGTGTGCTGCGTGACCACCTTCGTGGAACAGCGTGTTTATGCCATCGTAGCCGCTGCCCACTTGGTCTGGTTTGGCATTGCTGGTGAAGTTCACCTGTGCTGCGACCCATTCGCCTTGATTGTAGAATGAAGGGATAGGGCCGTGGCAGAACCCGTTCGGGTACTTACCTTTGCGGTCTAACAAATCCAGCGTTAGCGTCGCGCCAGAGTAATCAATATTCAGACGACCAAACGATTCTACCCAGCGTCTCAGAGATTTAGAGAACGGCACGTATGGGTCAAGGTCACGCATGACGTCACCCGCGAACGAGTAAACAAAGTTGAAGCCGGTGAGTGCGCTTGCGCCTTTCTCTTTCGCCAAGTTTTCTAAGCTGTTGAGGTGCGCATCTCGCGTGCGTTGTTCGAAATCTTCCAAAATCTCGAATAGCTGCTCAGAGCTCATCTTTTCCGTTTTTTGCACGGAGTAATCAAAGAAGGTCGCATAACCCAGTGAGCGAGCGAACTGGTTGCGTAGTTTGATCAGTTCTATAAAGCCGTTTTGCAGTAGCCATTGTTCAAGGTTCAGCAACGCTTGATGAGCCGATTGGCGAACTTCTTCATGATTGTTGGTGCGAATGGTTGAGCTCAATACTGGCAGTGAACCTTCCACTTGCTCGCCGTTTTCATCGGTAAACGTTTGTACGTGGTTCTGTTTTTTCTCGAACAGCTCAGCTTCAAAGGCAATGAGCTGATTTTTCAACGCTTGTGCTTTTTCGCCCTCGATAGCGTGAGATTCAAACATCGCCAGCCAACCAGATAGACCCGTCATGGTTTGTTGTTTCTCTTGTGGGTCGGTAATTGAGTCCGCGGCTTCAAGCTGTTGTTTGATGGCAGTAATTTGCTCGGCGTTGCTTAAAAAGCTTGTCCATGCCGTTTGTGCTTGCGTCGAGCCATCATGGTCATCGCTGATCCCCATGTAAGTTTCCCAAAAGAAATCTTCTTTGGTGCGGTGAATCGCAAGGTAACGTTGATTGAGGTCGTTGAGGTAATCCGTTGCGGTCATTTTGATCCTTCAAATGGTTTCGTTATGTAGACAGTTGATTATTGCACGCTTGGTCGCGAGAAAGGAACGCTAATCTCATTTGTCGATTTTGCATCGCGTAAAGGTGATTTTACTATTTGTTTACCTTTGGGTGAGTTAATAGGAGTTCTGAGCTTGCAGTATTAAGACTGGTATGGAGTTTACAGTTTATTAAGTAATTAATCCGCGATGCGCTATCGATGATCCTTATCAGGTGTAATAAGATTTCCATATCGTGGCGATACAGTTGGAAACAATATGATAAATAAAACAAAAGTTACGTTATTGGCGGTAGGTACGATTTTAGTTGGATGTTCTACAGTCGCGCCACCAAGAAATGATGCGGTTGAAAGCATTCAACAAAAGTGTTCTGTGATTTTAAGCAATGATGTTGCTGGCGACCAGCGCTGGCAGACTTATAACGGCTTGCTTGTAGAATATGCCGTGCATGGCGTTAAGAGTCAGGCGCAACTGGAACGTTTTGAAGCGTTTGTGCAGAGAGTGCAAGATGATGAGTCTGGACAGTTAGTTACAGAGTTGATTGAGGTCACCGACTGGGGATGCTCAAACGGCAACTATCTTGAAGAGATGAGCTTGTTTATTCAAGAAGTTCAGAAGTAAAAAACCGAGCGTTAAGTCGCTCGGCTTTTCTGTTTGTGGAGCGCTTTTTTGCGCTGGTTCGTCAGGACGTTTACTCCTCTGGATACTCGCCCATACCTTGCGTTTTACCTTCCGCTTTCCAATGCTCTCCAGGAGCAAATGCTTCATCGCATAAATCTACGGTGTAGCCCATTTCTGTGATTTCCTTCAAAGTGAGGTTATCAGCAATATTTGCAACTTCCCCCGATTTATTCCGTAACTCCATGTTGATCTCTCCTCTGTAGGTAGACGAGTGGCATCAATGCACAGTGAAGAATGCATTGGTAACCTTTGTTCTAAGTATATAACCCGCTGCTAAAAATGAAGGTTAATCCACTTTTTAAATATGGGTAATTGGATAATGCTTTGAGCTGCTTCCGTTATTTAGAACCGCAGCATCGCGATAGTTTGCCATTTGTGATTTATTGAGTGATTAAACGGTCAATTTGGAAACTCGAAATGGTGATTCTCGACCACGCTTTAGCACAACAAATTGTTGATCGAACCATGTCCATCATTGGTCACAATGTGAATGTGATGAACTCGGCAGGCATCATCATTGGCAGTGGCGACCCTAAACGTGTTGGGCAAGTGCATGATGGCGCGGTACTGGCGCTGAATCATGGCGATTCGCTAGAGCTTAATGAGCAGCAATGTTTGACGTTGCAGGGTGTCAAACCCGGTATCAATATGTTGTTGAAATTACATGGCGACGTGGTCGGTATTGTTGGCGTCACAGGCGAGCCGGAGAAAATCCGAGATTTTGCAAAACTGGTTAAAATGACCGCTGAACTAACAATCGAGCAAGCTGCGCTGGTGGAAAAATTTCAGTGGGACAGACGTCATCGTGAAGAGTTTATTCTGGCTTGGATCAATGGCAAATTGACCGATGAAGAGCTGAAAGATTGGGCGATGCGTCTTTCTATCGATGTTACTCAACCACGGGTGGCAACGGTGATTGAAGTCTCGACGCCGTCCGCCTCGAAAAGCATGAAGAGTGTGCGCAATATTGTTGAGCTGCTTGAATACCCAGAGCGTAACAACCTGGTTGCGATTGTCTCGGTGAATGAAATTGTGGTGTTGAAACCGTGTCATTCCGCCAAGCAGTGGGATAGCCAAGTTGAAAGTGAACGCATTGATAAGTTGATGTCGCGTTTAAGCGATCACGATTCACATACGTTTCACATTGCGCTAGGGCAGCTGTTTAATGAACCTAAAGATGTCGCGTTGTCATACCAAAGCGCGAAACAGGTATTAGCCATTGGCAAGCAGTTCTACCCAGAGAAACGTAAGTACCTGTTCGATGAACTTCGTTTGCCTGTGCTGTTAGCGCCGTTGGCGGATATTTGGCAAGGTGAACAAATTATTGATGGTGTGAAACGGTTGAAAGAGAAAGACAAATCTGGGCAATTATTGAAAACCCTAGATGCACTGTTTGAATGCAATGGCAACGTAACAGAATGCTCTAAAATGCTGTTTATTCACCGGAACACTCTGCGCTATCGGTTAGAGAAAATCACCGAGATAACAGGGCTACCAACTACCAATTTTGTGGGGTTAGCGGAGCTTTATATTGCGACTCGGCTCTCAAAAATGTCGTGATATTGTGCATCTGCACAATACGCGTCATTTTTTGACCACATCATTTGTCACTCCGCCTAAAGGAATTCTAAAGCAAACGATTAATAATTCATGCGTCCCTACATGTTGAGTGAGCCAACACGGACTCGCTCAGCAAAATAAGAATAAATGGAGTTATCATGAACCTTATATTAATCCTGCTCGGGGTGATCGCATTTATTGTGCTCACGACCACCAAATTCAAATTACATCCCTTTTTAGCGCTGATCATCGCGGCGTTCCTTGCGGCATTTGCTTACGGCTTACCGGCAGATAGCATTGCCAAAACCATTGCTTCTGGCTTTGGCGGCATCCTTGGTTACATTGGTTTGGTTATCGTTTTAGGTACTATCATTGGTGTTATTTTGGAAAAAAGTGGTGCGGCGATCACCATGGCCGATACGGTCATCAAAGTGTTGGGTGAGCGTTTCCCAACATTGACCATGAGTATCATAGGTTACATCGTTTCTGTTCCGGTATTTTGTGATTCAGGCTTTGTCATTCTGAACTCGCTCAAAGAATCACTCGCGAAGCGTTTAAAAACCTCAAGCGTTGCGATGAGTGTGGCGTTGGCAACTGGCCTATACGCAACGCACACGTTTGTGCCGCCAACTCCTGGCCCGATTGCCGCTGCGGGTAACTTAGGCCTGGAATCTAACCTTGGTTTAGTGATTGGTGTGGGTGTGTTTGTTGCAGCGGTTGCGGCGTTAGCGGGTATGTTGTGGGCGAACCGATTCCAACATGTTGAACCAGATGGCATTGAAGCCGTAGAAGAAATTCAGCAAGACTGGCAAGCACTCAAAGCGTCTTACGGCAAATTGCCAACGGCGAGCCAAGCATTCGCTCCTATTTTTGTTCCTATCTTATTGATCTGTTTTGGCTCTATCGCGAAATTCCCAAGCCTACCGCTGGGCGAAGGTTTTGTGTTTGATGTTCTGACTTTCTTAGGACAGCCACTAACGGCATTGGTGATTGGCCTGTTCCTTTCTGTTCGCCTACTCAAGTCAGACAACAAGATTGAAGAATTTGGCGAGCGAATCAGCCAAGGTATTACGGCTGCTGCGCCTATTCTTTTGATTACCGGTGCGGGTGGTGCTTTTGGCGCGGTATTAAAAGCAACGCCGCTAGGTGAATACTTAGGTACGACGTTATCGGCGCTGGGCGTGGGTATTTTCATGCCATTTATCGTTGCGGCTGCGCTAAAATCGGCGCAAGGTTCATCAACGGTTGCGCTGGTGACCACATCAGCTTTGGTTGCGCCTATGCTTACGCAATTGGGGCTCGATTCAGAAATGGGCCGCGTATTAACGGTGATGGCGATCGGTGCAGGTGCGATGACGGTTTCTCATGCAAACGACAGTTTCTTCTGGGTAGTTTCGCAGTTTAGTCGCATGTCGGTGGGCTTAGCGTACCGCGCGCAAACCATGGCTACGCTCGTTCAAGGTGTCACGGCAATGGCGTTGGTGTACATTTTGAGCCTCGTTCTCTTATAAGTCTCTGGAAATACGTATGAAAGTGGTAATTGCACCTGATTCATTTAAAGAAAGCTTAACCGCCAAACAAGTGAGCGAGGCGATCAAAACGGGTCTTGCTCGCGTATGGCATGATGCCGAGTTTGTTACGGTTCCGGTCGCAGACGGTGGCGAAGGCACGGTTCAATCTTTGATAGATGCAACTCAAGGCGAACAAGTCTTCACAACGGTGACCGCGCCATTAGGGAATGATGTTGAAGCGTTTTATGGCATCCTCGGCGACGGCGAAACCGCGGTTATTGAAATGGCGGAGGCCAGTGGTCTGCACCTTGTGCCGAGTGATGCTCGCGACCCAAAACTGACCAGTAGCATTGGTACTGGACAGCTGATCAAACACGCGCTAGATAGAGGTATTCAACGCTTAATCATTGGTTTGGGCGGCAGCGCTACCAATGATGGTGGCGTGGGCATGTTGACCGCGTTGGGGGTGGCGTTTCTTGATGAGTCTGGTCATGCAATTACCCCAAATGGAGGCGGGTTAGCGGCGCTTGCGTCCATCGATATTTCTGGTCTTGACCCTCGTTTAGCAACTTGCGAAGTGTTGGTAGCGTGCGATGTTGATAACCCACTCTGTGGTGACAAAGGCGCGTCGGTTATCTTTGGCCCTCAAAAGGGAGCGACCGTATCAGACGTCACTCTGCTCGATAACGCATTGCGCAAGTTTGGCGAGTTGACGGAACAAGCGACGGGTAAGCATGTAATGACTCGTGAAGGGGCGGGTGCTGCTGGTGGTATGGGCGCAGCCTTGCTTGGGTACACGCCAGCACGTTTGCAACCGGGAATTGAGATTGTGCTTGAAACGGTCAAACTTGCTCAGCATGTTGCGGATGCGGATATCGTATTTACAGGCGAGGGTCGAATCGATCATCAAACCGCACATGGTAAAACACCGATGGGCGTTGCTCAGGTGGCTAAGCAGTGTAATTTACCAGTCATTGCATTAGCAGGCTGTGTGGGCGACAACTATCAGGCGGTTTATGAGTGCGGCATTGATGCGGTGTTTGCTTGTGTACCAAGGGCGATGAGCTTACCTGAGGCCATGAAAGAGGCCGACGTCAACGTTGCTAACTTAGCCGAAAACGTCGCGAGAATGTGGCAAATTAAGTCGCACTGAAGGCTATGACGATATGAAAAACTCCACCTTTGCGTGGAGTTTTTTGTTGTTACGTGTTTGCGTGTGTAGGCATAAGTTCATTTAGCAAGAGCGAGTTAACAGGCATGCTTTGCTATCAATTTTGCCAGTGTTTGCATCGCTTGACTCCAATCGGTTTCATGACCAAAGTTTGCCACGCTGAGGCGTACGCAATGCCGATATTGCCCTTGAGTGCCAAATACGGTGCCGGGAAGTAGGCTGATTCTGTGCTTATTGCATGCTTGATACAACGCATAGCTGTCCGTGTCTTCGGGCAGTCGCAACCAAAGTAAGAACGAGCCTTGTACGGCGTTGATCTGGTATCGATTTTTTAGAGGTTCGTATTCATCCAAGTATTGATGAAGCATCTGGATAAATCGTCGCATGTTGTTTTGATAAACCCGACCCATTCGCGCAGTATGCGCTCGATACTTGCCTGACGTTAGAAACGTTGCCACGGCGGATTGCATCAGGTTCAAACTGCCCATATTCTCACACAGTAGATATTGTTCAATTTGGTCTCGATATCGCCCCGCCAACATCCAACCAATTCTCAAACGCGAATCGAGCGTTTTGGATAACGAATTCACGTAAATTACGCGTTGCTTGTCATCGAGCAATCTCAGGCTTGGCAACGGCTTATCATAACTTAACCCGCCAAACACATCGTCTTCGATAATAGGAATATTGCCGGACGCCAATAGTAATTGTTGACGCTTTTCTAGCGGCATCATGGCACCAGTTGGATTGGTGAAGTTTGGCGTTACGATGATCGCTTTTATGTCCCATGTCGCCATTGCTTTTGCTAAGGCTTCGGGGCACATACCGTCGCGTGGGCAACTCGGAATTTCCACCACTTTGAGGCCGAGTGATTCTAGCATCAATAAGTTGCCAAAATAGCAAGGGGACTCCACCGCGACGATATCGCCTTTTTGTGTCGTTGCGCGCAGCGCTAGGCTAATGGCTTGTTGCGCGCCGTGCGTCACCATGATCTCATCCAACTTGGCTGGCGTGCCCAAATCTTGTGTGATTTTCGCTAGTTGTTTGATTAAGAGGTGATCACCGGGTGGTAATTGGTAATGGCTCGGTACATGCGTTTGCTGGCGGCTGTGGCGGCCGATCTCGGCGTACAAGCTTTTGATCGCGGGGGAGTCAATGTTTGGGTGGGCAGAACCGGTAGGCAAACGCTCTTGGTATTCAGGATAAGTAAGGATTTCTTTGCAGATCGAGAGCAAATCCACGCGAGTCGGATCCGGAATTGATCGAGAGGTCGGCAAGGCGACTTTAACTCGATAACCCGATTTGGGAACCGAGTAAACCAAGTTTTGTGCTTCCAGCTCTTGATACGCACGAATCACGGTATTTTTACTGACGTTTAATTCTTGGCTCAACGAGCGAATGGAGGGCAGTCGATCATCCGCCTGATAAACGCCACCATTGATGGCTTGTTTGAGGTGTTTTTCCACCACGAGGTACTTATTCCCTTCACCGCTTCCCAATAAATCTGTACCCATAAAAACACTTCCATCTGTCACTTTTTGAAAACACTGTACCTAATTACATTAGCAGTATCTCAAAACATAAAACAAGCGTGAGTGAGGCGATCATGTTCATCCGAGCCATCCCTTTTGTATTTGTCATCCTTTGGGCTTCTGGATTCGTTGGTGCGCGTTTTGGTTTGCAATATGCCGAGCCAGCGACACTACTTTCTATCCGTATGGCATTCAATGTCTTATTGTTTTTGGTTCTTGTGGCGGTATTGCGTAGAAGGTTGCCGACAGGAAAAGATTTATGGCACAGCTGTGTGGTTGGTGCATTGATCCACGGTTTCTATCTGGGCGGTACTTATTTCGCTATCGCCTTGGGTATGCCTGCTGGGTTGAGTTCGTTGCTGGTGGGTATTCAACCGATTTTAACCGCGGCTTTGCTGGTGGCGTTTGTTCGTGAGGAATTTAAACCCTCGCAATGGTTGGGTTTGGCTCTTGGTTTTGTCGGTATCGCTATGGTGTTGATGGGCAAAATGGAGTGGCAATCCGAGCAGCATAAAGTGTTGGCCATTGGTTTGTGTTTGTTGGCTTTGGTTGGTATCACGCTAGGGACGCTTTATCAGAAAAAACATTGCCAACAAGTGGATATGGTGGGTGGTGCGACGGTGCAATATTTGGCCGCGCTCATCATGTTTCTGCCCGTTGCGATGCAGTTTGAAACCATGCAAGTGCAGTGGGAACTGGAGTTTATTTTGACTGTGTTGTGGTTGGTCGTCGTGCTCTCTTGTGTAGCTATTCTACTGCTGCTGTACATGGTTAAGAACGGTGCTGCATCGAGCGTAGCTTCTGTATTCTACCTGGTGCCGCCAACGACGGCGATTCAGGCTTGGCTCGCGTTTGGAGAGTCATTTGATTGGATGGGGATTTTTGGTTTCGTACTGGCAGCTACGGCGGTGTATTTGGTGGTTAAAAAGCCGGATCTGACGATAAAGAAATCGATTCAAACAGAATATACCTAAATTGGGTAGGGACATTTTCGTACCAGTGGGTACAATCTGCTTCATCTTAATCCGTGGAGCAGAATGATGAAGGTAAAGCCAGATCGAATGACCGCCATGCGTAGCATCATCGAGCAAGTAAAAGCGGAACTACCAATTTATGAACCAGAAACGTTTGTATGTGGACCAGAAGGGCAGTGCATTGGCTGTCCGAAGAAATTGTTGGAAATGGTCGATTCAGAAGTCACTTATTGGGAGTCAGCCATGGAGCGCGGCATTGTTCCGCAGTTCGATGAGATTCGTCGTTTTGGCAAAATGTGCACGAATGTTCGTCGTGGTCTGGTGCGAAATAATGTGCCTTTACTCAGTAACTAGAGAGTAAAAATCGTCTAATATCTGACACATAGCGTCGTTTTGTTACACTGCTCTTTGGCTGCTGTTCTCAAGTTTGAGTGGTGTTTGTCTCTTCTTACCCCTTAAGCCTTTAATCGTAAGAAATTGGCGATATATTGGCTCGGTCTCACATGGATGTGGGGCTATTGTCTTGGGCTAGTTGAGATAAGAAACGTGAAATCAAAGGGATTTACGCTGATGGAAATCACCATAGTGCTCACCACTTTGGCTTTCATCGCATTAGCTGCTTTACCAGTACTACTCGATATTCATCGCCAAGCATACGCTGCGATGCTGCACAGTTCTCAGTCTTCTTTGGGTACGGCTCTCAAATTCTTTCATGCTCAATCAGTGATTGATAACGCTTACGGCCAAGAGCACGTTCACTACATTGACCGACATGTCAAAACACGCAAAGGCATGCCAGAAGCGAGTGCCGATAGTATTCGAGCTTTGTTAGAAATCGATCTACCAGCCAGAGGTTATTCGAAAATTGACGTGCCGTGCAAAGGCAGTGATTTTTGCATCATCGGTCAGCAGCACCCAAACAGTGCTCATTTTGTCGCGATTCCTGATTATCAGTTCTTAGATAAATCGGGTGTTGATCGCGTTGTGTACATTTGGCCGCAAGGTTACACACTGGCAGAAGAAGCATGCTATTTCTACTACGTGAATCAAGCCTCTAACGATTCAATTGTTCGAGGGCATGTGACGCAAGGGTGTTAACCCCGAATAAGTGTTGCGAACAACGGTTATCGTGACTCTACAAATCGGGGTTTTTCGAACGGCTTTGCGCTTTATACAATACCATTTTTTGACTCATCAAGACTTTACCATTTGGCAAGGTCACTTCCCCAAGTTCCCCCTGATATTCAAATCCAAACCGTTCATACAAAGCAATCGCTGGTGTGTTGGTTTTATATACGTAGAGTGCGATTTGGTCGTAACCAAATTCCCAACCACGTGCGATCGCGACAGCCAACAGTTTTCGCCCCAATCCTTTGCCTCGGTAGTTTTTGTCGATGTGAATACCAAGAATACCGACGCGAAGGCGTTGCTCTCTTTCGTAACCGCACATCTCAGCTGGGTAGATTTCAACACTACCGATAAGTTTTTGGCGGTCAAACGCGACAAACTGAGGGATGGACTCGTTTTCCACACGTTGCAGGATTCTGCGAAGCGTTGCGTTATCGGGTGCAGGAGAAATCAAAAATTCCCCTTCGGAGTACACTCGATTCCACAGCGCGGTGAAGCGCGCGATATCGCTCACCTTGATGGATCTGATTTGCATTCATCTTCCTTGATTAGTGCAGGTTAGTAACGGTTAGGGGATAAGCTCAGATAAACAACGAATTTGGTTAGGAATGGCTTCGGCTGGTGCATCAGCGCCCGTTGGGTTAAACCAAATTGTGTTTACGCCCGCTTTCATCGCAGGGTAAATATCTTTGTGAGGTAAATCGCCAACCATGGTTATTCCACTCACGTTAACCCCTAACTGTTTTGCGATGGCGAGATAAAACTCAGGTTGGTTTTTAGCGATACCGAGGTTGGCAAAACAAAAATAGCCATTTAAGTATTGGTCTAAGTCGACGCGAACAAATGCACGCTGAACCTCTTCCATGTTGGAATCAGATGCACTGGTCGCAATGTAGATGGGATGATTTTGGGAAAGTATTGCCAGTGTTTCTCTGGCTTGAGGAACTGCTTCTACGTGTTCCCAATCGCACATTTTTCCTTGTGCGTGAGGGAAATCTACCATCAAGGTGTTCCCCCAATCGAAAAGATAAATCATGTTCGAATCTCCTTATCCGCACATCATATCGTCTTTTTCTAAAATCAGGGGGTAAATTGCATCGATAAATGCGATTTAGGTGGGTTTAGTCGTGAAAAGCGCTTAATTGTCGTTATCGTTACAAATGTTTCAGCATAATGCGTGAGTTAGTTTTAAAACCTTGATTATCGTAAAAGCGCTGTGCTGGCTGATTGAATTCCATCACTTCCAATCGAATTTGTGTGGCATTGGCGTCGCGCGCCCATTGCTCACAGGCTAGGAGCAGTTGGCGGCCGATTCCTTGCTGCTTTTGCGCTTCATCGACAACAATTGTTCCCACGCGACAAATTGGGTCTTTGATCAGAAAACTGACGGTGTCGTTTTGGGTGATCATCGCGGTTAAGAAGCCGAGAATTTGCTGTTCGCGTTCGGCAATCAAAAAGAGTCGCTCTTTGTTCTCTAGTGCTTGTGCAAGAAATTCGCGGTCAGCTCCTGAAGGCGCAACAAAGGCTTCTGGCGCATTCGCAAAATGCAGTGAATTAATTTGAAAATTAAGCTGAAAAATTCCGTCTAAATCTTCGGGAATCGCTTGTCGGATATGGACTTGCATTCTATCTGCCCCCTGCAATATCGATAAATGAACCTGTGACATAAGAGGCTTCGTCACTTAATAGCCAAGCGATCGCATTTGCTACTTCTTCTACCGTGCCACCGCGTTTAAGAGGAATTTGAGGGCTGAGTCTATCTACTCGGTTTGGTTCTCCGCCGTCGGCATGCATATCAGTGTAAATGAAACCAGGTCGAACGCCATTGACGCGAATATTGCGCTCTGCCAACTCTAGCGAGAGCCCTTTAGTTAAGGTATCCATCGCGCCTTTTGATGTGGCGTAATCGACATACTCAAATGGCGCGCCTGAGCGCGACGCTCCAGAGGAGACATTCACAATTGCACCGCCTGCACTGAATCGCCTCGCCGCTTCTCGACAGCAGAGAAAACAGCTATTCACATTGGTGTTCATTACTTTCTGAAAGCGTTCCAAGCTGATTTCTGACAAAGGCGATTGAGTAAATAGGATGCCAACGTTGTTGACCAAGTGCGTCACTGCACCAAATTCACGTTCTGTTTCATCAAACAAGGAGAGCACTTGCTTCTCATCGGCTACGTCTGCGGCGATGGCAATCGCTTTTCCACCGTTTGCTTGTATTTCTGCCACAACTTGGTCGGCGGCCTCTTGCTGAGTGCGGTAATTAACGCAAACGCGATAGCCTTGCTCGGCCAGCTTTTTTGCCGCTGCGGCTCCAATGCCTCGGCTTGCGCCGGTAATGATGACTACTTTATTCAAAATACGTCCTTATTTATATAGTGAGTAGATTTTATCGGCGTAGGGTTTGCCACCAATTTGGTATGCGTCTGGAATGACCTCAATGAGTTCGAAACCACATTTTATCAGGACACGCTCTGACGCAATATTGCCTTCAGTGACCGTCGCGGAAAAGTGGTTGATGTTATGTGTCGAGGTTGCCCAATATAGAAGCGCTTGAAGAGTTTCTGTTCCAAACTGTTGGCCATGAAATTCCGGCAAAAGTAAGTAACCTACCTCTGCCTTACCGTTTTCAATAGCAAAGCCAGTGATGCCGATGGGTTGCTCAGATTGCTTATCGAGTATTACAAGGCAAAGCCAATGCTGGCTATTTGGGGTCCATGGTAATAATCGCGAAGCAAATTTTTCTCTTATTTCTGTTTCGCTGGGACGATCGAAACAGAGCGCAATAACCTCTTGTTCGGAGAGTAATCGTTGAAAGAGTTCCCAGTCACTGGCTTTGATGGGTCTTAATTGGCTTCTGTGTGTCTCGATATAAACTGACATGCGTGTCCTTACTGCATCAATGTGGAGATTCAGTCTCTCATCCTCTTATCTGTTTAATCAAATAGTTGCATTCATAAAAGTGATTTATGTGGTGAATGGTTGGCTGGGTAATGGATTATTGCCATATATTCATCTTTGAGATGCAAATAACAAAATTTCATACTTGAGGCATACAGAGCAACACGGAAATGATGTGGATCAAGAGAGGACTACCCATAAAGTAGTAATTTGCGACCTATAATTACATTTTATTTGGAAGTGTTGCTAATTATGTCAATAAAAAAACGATATGTTGCACTGCTGGTTGCTGCTGGCATTGGTGTGGGCTGGTTAACTTTGGGGGGGAGTGCGGCAGTAATGCATTACACCTCAGATACTGAATTTTGTCTCTCGTGCCACTCTATGGAAACCCCTTACAAAGAGTACCAAGGCTCAGTGCACTTCAGTAATGCGAAAGGCATTCGCGCGGAATGTTCTGACTGTCATATTCCTCAAGAACCAATGGATTACCTGATCACCAAAATTCGCGCGTCGAAAGACATCTACCATGAATTTGTGACAGGTAAGATCGACACGCCAGAGAAATATGAAGCACATCGTAAAGATATGGCTGAAACGGTATGGGCTCAGTTCCGTGAAAATGATTCAGCGACGTGTCGTTCGTGTCATGATTTCGATGCAATGGAAGAGTTTGAGCAATCACGTGATGCGGCGAAGATGCACGCTTACGCGAAAGCAAACGATCAAACGTGTATCGATTGTCATAAAGGTGTGGCGCACTTTGCACCAGAAGCAGAGCTAGACAGCAAGGCATTTGAAACGTTGATGAGCTTCACCACAAAAACATCACCTGGTGCCAAAGTCGTTTACCCTGTGACTGAAATCGCAATGGGTGAGATGGGTAAAATTAACCCAACGACGAAGTTGGAAGTAATCAGCTCTGAAGGCGACAACCGCACTGTTAAGTTGAACGCATTCCAAATGAAAGGCGCAGAGCAAGTGCTTTACATGGGAGAAGGTCAACGTGCCATCGTTGCAACGCTAACAGAGCAAGGCCAACAAGCGCTTGAAACTGGTGAATTTGAGGCAGATGTTTACGGCAACGAATGGCGCGCGGTTTCTCTAACTGGCGCTATTGATTCTCCAGTTGTTGACACGCTTGAACCCGTATGGTCATACGCAGAAGAGTTGGACAACGTTTACTGTGCAACTTGTCACGCGAAAATTCCTTCAAATCACTTCACGGTGAATGCATGGGGACCGGTAGCGAAAAGTATGGGTGATCGAACTGATATTTCAGCCGAGAACCTAGAAATTCTAACCAAGTTCTTCCAGCACCACGCGAAAGATGTGGTTGGTCACTAACGATAAATAGAAGGATAAGATTATGACTAATATGACCCGTCGCGGATTTCTAAAAGGCACTGGTATGGCGGCTGGTGCAATGGCATTCACTTCATTTGCACCTATGTCTGTTGCGTCTTCTAATGCTCGCGGCAAAGGCATTCTAACGGCGGGCCGCATGGGCCCAATGTTATGTGAAGTGAAAGATGGTAAGTTGGTTTCGACTACTAATGCTCTTCCACAAACTGTACCAAATAGTCTACAAACTACTGGGCCTGACCAAGTGCATACCAAGGCGCGTGTGAAGTACCCAATGGTACGTAAAGGCTACTTGGCAAACCCATCGTCGCCAGAAGGTGTGCGCGGTAGTGATGAGTTTGTGCGTGTGTCTTGGGATGAAGCTTACAAGCTGATCCACGAGCAGCACATGCGAATTCGCAAAGAATATGGCCCGGCTTCTGTGTTTGCAGGCTCTTACGGCTGGCGTTCAAGTGGCGTGCTGCACAAAGCACAAACCTTGCTGCAACGTTACATGAGCATGGCGGGTGGCTATTCAGGCCACTTGGGTGACTACTCAACGGGTGCTGCGCAGGTCATCATGCCGCACGTTGTGGGCTCTATCGAAGTGTACGAGCAGCAAACCACGTACCCAGTGGTACTAGAGCACAGCGATGTGGTTGTGCTTTGGGGCTTAAACCCGATCAACACTCTAAAAATCGCGTGGAGCTCAACAGACTGCGCGGGTCTTGAGTTCTTCCATCAATTGAAAAAATCAGGCAAGACGGTCATTGCGATTGACCCTATTCGTTCTGAAACCATCGAGTTCTTTGGCGAGAATGCGGAGTGGATTGCTCCTCACCCAATGACCGACGTGGCAATGATGATGGGTATCGCACACACCTTAGTGAAACAAGGTAAGCACGAAAAAGCCTTCCTCGATAAATACACCGCAGGTTACGACAAGTTTGAAGCGTACCTGATGGGCGAAGAAGACGGCGTAGAAAAATCAGCAGAATGGGCATCACAAATCTGTGGCGTACCTGCGAAGCAACTTGAGCTATTGGCTGACATCTTCAGTAAAAACCGCACCATGCTGATGGCGGGTTGGGGCATGCAGCGCCAACAATACGGTGAGCAGCGTCACTGGATGCTGGTTACACTGGCAACGATGTTGGGTCAGATCGGTTTACCGGGCGGTGGTTTTGGTTTCTCTTACCACTACTCAAACGGTGGTAACCCTGCTCGTGATGCTGGCGTACTTCCTGCGATTTCGGCATCGCTGGGTGGCGGCTCTTCTGCGGGGAACGACTGGGCGGTGTCTGGCGCGGTGCAAAGCTTCCCTGTGGCGCGTATCGTCGAGGCGTTGGAAAACCCAGGTCAATCCTACCATCATAACGGTCATGAACTGACGTTCCCGGACATCAAGATGATTTGGTGGGCAGGTGGTGCGAACTTTACTCACCACCAAGACACCAACCGTCTGATCAAAGCGTGGCAAAAGCCTGAGCTGATCGTGATTTCAGAGCCTTACTGGACGGCGGCTGCGAAGCACGCGGACATTGTTCTGCCAATCACCACATCGTTCGAGCGTAACGACTTAACGATGACGGGTGACTACAGTAACCAACACTTGGTGCCAATGAAGCAAGTGGTTGAGCCGCAAGGTGAAGCGCGTAATGACTTCGATGTATTCGCGGACATGGCAGAGATGCTAGCTCCGGGTGGCCGTGACGTATACACCGAAGGCAAAACCGAAATGGAATGGCTGTACGGCTTCTACAAGGCGGCGCAACAAGGTGGCCGTGGCTCTCGCGTAGCAATGCCGAACTTCAGCAAGTTCTGGGAAGATAACCAACTGATCGAGATGAAGTGGAACGAGAAGAACGCACAGTTTGTTCGTTACGCAGATTTCCGTGAAGACCCGATCATGAATCCACTCGGTACACCAAGTGGTAAGATCGAAATCTTCTCGAAAACCATTGAAGGTTATCAGTTGGAAGACTGTCCTCCACATCCAACGTGGATGGCACCAACCGAGTACACGGGTACTGCGAAAGATGGCGAGTTGCAGCTAATGACCGCGCATGCAGCGCATCGTCTACACAGCCAATTCAACTACGCGAAGATTCGCGAAGAGTACGCAATTGCAAACCGTGAACCTATTTGGATTCACCCTGAAGATGCGAAAGCGCGTGGTATTAAAACGGGCGATCTAGTTCGTGCGTTTAACAACCGTGGCCAAGTATTGGTTGGTGCAGAAGTGACTGACCGAATCAAGCAAGGTTCAGTGTGTATTCATGAAGGCGGTTGGCCGGATTTGGATCCTAAAACCGGCATTTGTAAGAACGGCGGTTGTAACGTGTTAACGTTGGATATTCCGACCTCTCGACTTGCAAACGGCTGTGCGGCGAACTCGGCACTGGTTCGTATTGAAAAATACACTGGCCCAGAATTAGAACTAACAGCGTTTGAACCACCAAGAAATGGCTAGAAAAAAGTAGCGATTGAAAGCAAGAAGCCAGCGAATCGCTGGCTTCTTTTTATCTAGTCATCGTTCACATTAGCGCGAAGCGAGAGAAACAAACGGCATCTGTTTCTTAATCTGAAATGTCGGGAGTAAAGTAAATACAATCGCGACAAACAAGACTGAGCCTATTAAATCTTCAGGGCGATGCATGCCCAGCCATAAGCGGCTATATGCGACGCTCATTCCCCACATCCATAATGACAGTGCAGAGATATAGCACTTGTTCTGTAAGAACAACCCGCCAAAGAAAGCCAAACAAATCGAAACGAAAATCGTATGGCCGGATGGGAAAGAATAGTCTTTTTCGCCTTGCCAATGGCGCGTTCGCCAATCACTGACGTGTTCAGAAATCTGGTTAATTACGTTGGCTTGCTGCTTTGTATCCAACTGATAAAACGTTTCTGGTGTTTCAATCAATTGTTCTGCTGCGAGCAATTCCGTGTAGGGACGCGGGCTTTCTGTCATCAGTTTTAGCCCCGTTTTGCTGGCAAAGCCAATCACCAGTAACAACCCTAACATTGAGAGTTTTTGCATCCACTCAGTGCGATTTGGTTTAAAGCGAAATAAAGAAAGCAGTAGCAGTGTTAACGTAATTAAAAAGCCTTTGCTACCAGCAGAATCTGTGAGCAAAGTAAAAGTAATACCCAGACTTTCAGGCACCTGTGACGTGAGATTGTGATAAGAGCCAAACAGCGACATCGGGATGATGCCAAGAACAAGCAAGGCGAGCATCATCAATCCATATTTTTTGGTTTTCATTGAGAGCGTTTTGTTTTTATTGAGGGTTATTCAACCACGTGAAAATAAGGGGCTTATCTTACGTTATCTGGCGTGAAAAACTTATCAACGCTCTGTCAATTTGACGAGGGAATGAAGGTTGAGTGATGAATTGATGACATTTATCCGGAGGGTAAAGGCGCTCATCCTTAAGCGTTGGGGTCTTAATCCATCAGAGAAAGTAAGTACTCTGCTGCTTTGGTTGGGTTTTCTGCATGACAAATGGCAGAAACCAAAGCCAAACCGTGTACACCTGTCGCACTCAGGGCAGGAATGTTGGTTTCGTTAATGCCGCCAATGGCAACAATCGGCAGTGAAGTCGTCTCTAACGCCATTTTCAAACCATCAATACCCCAATGTTTTTTGGTGTTGGTTTTGGTCGGCGTCGCGAAGATGGCACTCAAGCCGATGTAATCAATGGGCAGAGACCCCGCCTCTGCCAACTGCTCTTCAGTCTCAATCGATAAGCCGAGAATCTTGTTTGGGCCAATCAATTGACGAGCGATCTCTGCTGGCATGTCTGACTGCCCGAGGTGAACACCATCGGCATCGACGGCAAGGGCAACATCAACACGATCATTGATGATTAACGGGACGCCAGTGCCTTCAAGGATCGTCTTCACGGCTTGAGCTCGTTCAATAAATGCACGAACGTCACCATGTTTTTCGCGCACCTGTACCATGGTGACCCCACCTTTCACGGCTTTTCTCACAACACGCTTTAGTGTGGCTAAATCTTGTTGGTCGTCGGTGACCAAATATAAACGATAGGCGTTCATTGTGTTTCCTTTGGGCCTCTCCTAGATGGAATGAGAGGCCGGTATTTATTAGAGCAAAGCTTAGCTCACTTGCAGCTTTAAGCGTTTTGCCAGCGTTTCTTCATCCAACTGGTAAAGCTCATCCAACAGGTTCATTTGCAGGCTACCTGGGCCGCGAGCTTGTTCCGCTGCAATCTCGCCAACAACGCCCAGTACCGCCGCTGCAGCAAGGCCGGTATCATCACCAACAGCAGCGAAAGCACCCGTCAGTGCCGTTAGTGTACAGCCCATTCCGGTTACGTAAGGCATCATCTCGTGACCATTATTCAACTGGACGGTTTGCTCTTTCGTGACGATGTAATCAGTCTCGCCAGAAATCACTACACTTGCACCATACTCTGCGACTAAGAAGTTGGCTGCGCCAAGTGCTGCGTCGCTGCTGTCTAACGCATCAACGCCTTTGCTTTGTGCTTGCTCGCCAGCGAGAGCGATGATTTCTGAAGCGTTACCACGAATGATCAACTTGTCTGCAAGGCGTGCGATTTCACGTGATGTCTCTGTACGTAGTGAGCTTGCTCCGCAACCGACAGGGTCGAGTACAACGATTTTACCATTGGCATTGGCTTGCTCTACGGCATAGCTCATACGTGGTGTCCAAACGCTGTCTAGGGTACCAATGTTGATAACCAGTGAACCCGCGAACGACATCATCTCTGCCATTTCCTGCTTGGAGTGCGCCATGATTGGAGAAGCGCCGATCGCTAATAGTGCGTTTGCTGTGTTATTCATCACCACGTAGTTAGTGATGTTGACGACTAATGGCTTTTGCTGGCGTACTGCGGTTAATGCTTGGGTGATTTGTTCAATTAACATGAGACTCTCCGATTAATCTTGCTGAGCGTTTAGACCTTGTTGCCAGAATGCCACTTCCATACGCGTTGCAGTTTTGAATACCTGAATCAGGTTTTGACCACGCTGACTATTGATATCGATTTCCGCCAATAACTGATTAAAGTGTTCTGCACCTTTTGCGACACCAGATTGGAATTCCTCACCACCGTAGAGGTTGATCCAACTTGCGTATGGGTTACCTTCGAGCACAGTGCTTTCGTCTTCAATCAGCATCTTACCGATTACGGCATAACCGATAGAGCATGGTGCTAGTGCCGCGTATAGATCAACAAGATCGCCCGTCATGCCAGCATCTAATACGTAACGGGTGTAAGCCACAGTGCCGAAATCTTCCGGCTCGTTTTCTAAGTCGGATTCCGTCAGTCCCCATTGCTCACAGTAAGTCACGTGGTGGGCGATTTCAGAATCTAGCAATGCATGTACGCTTGGGAGAGCACGGCGCATGTCATCCAAAGTACGCGCTTTGTAGATCGCTAATGCGTAAGCTCGTGCGTACTGTTTTAGGAAAAGAAAATCCTGTTTTAGGTAATGTAGAAAACAAGGCTGAGCCAGAGTGCCTTGCGCCAATTGCTGCACGAAAGCATGCTCAGTGTATTCTTGCCAATCTTGGTGGCAAGCGTCGATCAAGTCTTGGTATTTCATTATGGATATCTCGTTATCAAAAGACCTTAGGCTTTGAGCCTAAGGTCAGTAGAATTAGTCAAAGCTCGGTACGTAATCTTTCGCTTTTGGCAGTGTCTCGATGATTTTTTGTGAATACATGAATTCGGCATAATCATCGTAGCGTTTCAGATCTACTGCAGATGGACGAAGAGCGAAACGAGTTAGCGTGTCATTCCAAGCGCGTTGGTTAAGCTCGTTGTTGAGGGTGTCTGGTGAATAAGCCACAAACTCTTTCCAAGATTCTTTTGGATGGTTAACGATGTAAGTGGTCGCTTGCTCCAGTGCTTTGTTGAATGCCTTGATGGCTTCTTTGTCGTAGGTTTTTGCATTGGCTACGAAGACTAACTCGTCATACGCTGGCACGCCGTGTTCTTCAGGGAAGAAGGCTTTAGCTTTATAACCTTCTAGTGCCAGTTGGTTGGTTTCGAAGTTACGTAGACCGCCCCAAATCGCATCCACCTTGCCAGACGCAAGAGACGAAGATAGCGCCCAACCTACGTTGATGATTTGTACGTCAGAAAACTTCACGCTCTCTTGAGCGAGCATGGTGCCGATTGTCGCTTCTTCGTTGCCTGCGATCGCAATACCGATCTTCTTGCCTTTCAAGTCGCCAAGGTTTTCATTCTTACCGTTATCCAACACCATCAGCGTGTTGAGTGGCGTAGCAATCAAAGTCGCAGAGCGGATTAGTGGCAAACCAGCTGCGACATCGATAGTTAGGCTCGGTTGGTATGAAATCGCCATGTCGACCTTGCCAGCAGCGACCAACTTAGGTGGTGTACTTGGATCTGCAGGCTCTTGAATGTTGACCTTCAAACCTTGTTCTTTGAAGTAACCGCGCTCTTTGGCAATCACGATAGGACCATGGTTTGGATTGACGAACCAATCCAACATCAGTGTCATCTCTTTTTCAGCAGCGAGTACGTTGGTTGATACAACTGAAGCGAGTAGAGCAGCAGCGCTCATAAGTTTGTTTTTATTCACGGGGTTCTTCCTTTTCTTTCCCAATTTCCTTTGGTTATTTTCTGCAATTACTTGCTTTCCCAAGGGATGGCTTTTTTCAATAATTTATCGGTGATGAAGTAGAGTGAGATAGACAGTACGGCGAGGATAAACAGCGCCGCAAACATCTCATCAATGATCATGCGAGCGTTGGCTTGGAGCATCAGATAACCCAAGCCTTCACTTGAACCTACCCACTCACCGACCACTGCTCCAATTGGCGCAATAACGACGGCAACACGAATACCTGAGGCTAAAGTTGGTAGTGCGGCTGGCAATTGAATATGACGAAGTAGCTGCCATTTAGACGCGCCCATGGTCTTGGCAAGATCGAGGTAACCTGTTGGTGTATTACGTAAGCCGTCGTAGCAACATGTGGTGACGGGGAAAAAGATGATGATCGCCGCCATGACGACTTTCGATGCAATGCCGTAACCCAGCCAAAGCATGAGTACTGGCGCGATGGCGAACACAGGGATCGCTTGGCTAGCAATCAGAATGGGCAGTAACCAACGCTTCAGCGGTTCGAACATCAGCATTTGCAATGCGAACAGCAAACCCATTGATAATCCAAGCGCCAAACCAAGTAAAATCTCTTGCGCGGTAACCCAAGTATGTTTGAGCAAGACATCGTAACGAGTGACCAATCTATCCAGCACTTCAATTGGTGAAGGTAAGATGAAGCTTGGCATGTCGAATACCACAACAACCAACTGCCACAATCCCAAGATCACCGCTGTGCTAATGACCAAGCGCAGAGCCGGATGGGTCACGCGTTCTTTTTTACTAATGCGTGCCGAAACGGAGTTGTACTGAGTCATATCACTCATAGTCTTTCTCCAGTTGATCCAAAATCGCTTGTTGTAACGCCGCGCACTCTCCATCGAGAACTCGGGGCGGCTTGGAGTCTGGAACGACCAAGTGCTGAGCTTGCGCAGGTGTGCCTTGCAACACATAGAGTTGGTGAGCTAATCGCACCGCTTCTTGTGGGTCGTGGGTAATCAGAACAACCGTCTTATCTTTCAGCAATTCGGCAGACAAGGTTTGCAACTTATGACGAGTAACCGCGTCCAGTGCAGAGAAAGGCTCATCCATCAGAACTAGAGGCTTGTCTTGCATCAGAGTGCGAGCAAGGGCAACACGTTGTCTCATGCCGCCAGAGAGCTGAGCTGGCTTAGCATCCGCGTAATCGGCGAGTCCCACTTGGCTTAGTAAAGTCAGTGCACGTTGTCTATTTTGCTCTGGTGCTTGCACTTGAGAAAATCGAGAACTGAGGCAGACGTTGTCTAACACATTCAACCACGGTAGCAATAAATCCTGCTGAGCCATGTAAGCGATACGGTCATGCAGTGCAGCGCCATCCGTTGTGATGAGTTCGCCATGCCAGTCAACTTGGTCATCCAGTAGGCCAGCTAAGTAACGCAATATTGTGGTTTTCCCGCAGCCACTGCGACCAAGTAACACTGTCCATTGATTAGCAGGAATAGTCATACTCAACCCTGCTAGCGTTGGTGTTTGGCTGTCTTTGTATCGCAGACTAGCATCGGAAAGCTGAATGCCAATCGCGTTAGCGAACATAAGTATGACCCGCAAAAAAGTGGTTCACAGGGCCATGGCCTTTACCTACATCCAATTCATCAGCGTGTGCGATAGCTTGGCTGATGTACTGCTTACCCAGGTGCACCGCTTTGTGTAGGTTGTTGCCTTGGCCAAGATAAGACGCAATGGCGGAAGAAAGTGTACAGCCTGTGCCATGAGTGTTTTTGGTTGGAAATCGCTTGGCGCTAATTAACTCGGCACTGTCTTGCATGATAAGCAGATCGTTGCTGTTTTCATTTTCTTCAAGGTGACCGCCTTTGAGCAGAATAGCTTTGGCGCCAAGCGCACGAAGGTCGGTAATCATATCGTTCATTTCAGATTCTGATTGAGGCATTGGCTTACCCGTCAATGCTGCGCCTTCGGGTAGGTTAGGGGTAATGATGTCTGCGAGCGGAATCAATTCTTCTTTTAAAGTGCGGATTGCCGACTGTTCCAGTAATAGATCGCCGCTGGTGGCCACCATTACAGGGTCAATCACGAGGTGTTTTGGCTGGTATTGTTTAATTTTGTCTGCAACGACTTTGATGATGTTGGAATCTGCCAGCATGCCCACTTTGACTGCAACGATGTTGAGGTCGGTAAATACTGCATCAAGTTGGCTCTCTACATGGTCGAGAGGAATGGGGAAAATCGCAGAAACGCCTTGGGTATTTTGCGAAGTAATCGCCGTGATTACCGAGCAAGCAAAACTGCCGGTTGCGGACATCGCTTTGATGTCGGCTTGAATACCTGCACCGCCACCACTGTCTGAGCCCGCGATGGTCAATACGATAGGGGTAGGCAAGGCTGGCGTGTGATGTGAATGAGGTTGTGATTGCTGCGTCATGGTCGCTCCTACTACAAGACGTATAGGAACTGACTTTGACCGTTGCAGATAGATCGATTTTTCGATCGCTATCGCTTACCTAAGAGGGGCGACGAAAGGCAAAGTGTGCATAGTTCCCTACGTCAGTGCTAACTGAATCAGGTTCAACGGGTCTCGAATTTCGATCTCAGCCAACACTTGTCGTGTGGCCCCCCGACTATTTCGTTCGGATGATAGCAGGACCATTGCGGAAGGGATACGTTTTTTGAGCGTAATTATAATGAGTATTCAATTATGCGAGGTGAGTGATAAAGTAAGCACCTAAATGGTTTGCTGGGTGGAATTTACTAGTGCAACGCTCTGGTGAATGAGCAGAACCTGGAATATTTAATAAATAATCGTGGTCTCGTTAAGCAAGGATTAGCACAAAACAAGGTTAAAAAACTGTTAAAATTTAACGTGTTGCCAATTTAACTTTGTTGAACTTTTTCACAGTTAATTAGGAAGGCTAAGACGATCATCGAGCAAGGAGACTTCATGCTTAATTCTGTAACAGCGAAGTCAGTGATCGATCATGCGCTCTTTTTGGGGGCTGATTTCGCTGAACTATTCGTTGAACATCACCAAACCAACACTGTCCAGATCGCATCTGGTGAAGTGGATAAGGTTAACTCGGGTATCGATTTTGGTATCGGTATTCGTCTTTTTTTCGGTCATAAGGTGCTTTACGGTTACACCAACAGCACAGATGAAGCCGAACTAAAGCGCGTAACCTCGCTGCTTGCTGCAAAAGACAAGCGTGAGCAAATCGCGTCAGCGGGTTCTTTGAATTTGAACCGCTACCCAATCCAACATGGTTGCCGCATGCCGCTAGGTAAGGATGCTAACCTAGATTCAAAAATCGCGTTTCTATTGAAAGTTGACCAAGCCGCACGTGCTGAGAGTGAACATATCAGCCAGTTTATTGGCAGCGTTCTTCAGCGCGAGCAACAAGTGTCTATCTTCAACTCAGAAGGTCTACACGTTGACGATACTCGCCACTACATTCGTGTTGCTGGTAACACTGTCGCGCAAAAAGGTAATGAGCAGTCTTCTGGTATGGAAGGTCCTGGCGCTCTTG
The DNA here is from genome assembly GCF_033339995.1 of Vibrio sp. 1641. Classification (NCBI taxonomy): domain Bacteria; kingdom Pseudomonadati; phylum Pseudomonadota; class Gammaproteobacteria; order Vibrionales; family Vibrionaceae; genus Vibrio; species Vibrio sp. 1641. Next base: position 4,105 of record NZ_JAWOVP010000001.1, on the reverse strand, counting down.
CTGGTTGGGAATTCAGTGAACAGCTTGATGCCAAAGAGCTAGGTCAAACTATCGCGCAGCAAGCGTTAGTAAAACTTGGCGCGGATGCTTGTCCATCGGGTGAAATGCCGGTGGTGATTGGTAACGGCTTTGGCGGCGTTATCTTCCATGAAGCATGTGGTCACTTGCTAGAAACCACTTCAGTTGCGAAGAAAGCATCAGTCTTCCACGACAAGATGGGCGAAATGGTTGCTCACACCGCAGTGAATGCAGTCGATGATGGCACCATGACCAACGAATGGGGCTCGATTCACATTGATGATGAAGGTATGAAGACTCAGCGCACTCAACTGATCAAAGACGGTAAGCTAACCAGCTTCATGGTCGATAAAATGGGTGGCATGAAGACAGGTTATGAGCCTACGGGTTCTGGTCGTCGTCAAAACTACAAGTTCGCACCAACCTCGCGCATGCGTAACACCTTTATCGAAGAGGGCGAGCATTCACTTAATGACATGCTGGCAGGCATCGAACGTGGTATCTATGCGAAGAAGATGGGCGGTGGCTCTGTTCAACCGGGTACGGGGGAGTTTAACTTTGCTGTTCGTGAAGCCTACCTCATTGAAAATGGCAAAATCACCAAGCCTCTGAAAACAGCAACGCTGATCAGCACGGGTCCAAAAGTGTTGAAAGAAATCAGCATGGTCGGCAAAGACATGGCGCTTGCGCCGGGCATGTGTGGTTCCGTGAGTGGTTCAGTACCAACAACTGTCGGTCAGCCAACGCTGAAAGTAGATAACATTCTGGTAGGAGGCGGTAACTAATGAGCCAAGAACAACAACTTCTTAATGCGGTTGATTACGTCCTATCAGAAGCAAAACGCCAAGGTGCAGAAGCGGACGTCATTGTAAACCGTAACAGTAGCTTTTCTTTGAAAGCGAACCAAGGAAAGCTGGATGAGTACAAAGTAAGCTCAAGCCAAGTTCTGGGTGTTCGTGTTGTGAAAGATGCGCGTGTTGCAACAAGCTATTCTGAGTCGTTAGAGCAACCAAGCTTGGATTTAATGCTAACTAATGCGCTGCAAAGTGCTCGCTTTTCCAAGCAAGATGAACATCAGACTATTAGTTGCGTTAACAGCCAAATCACGACTGATGTTGCTGAGATTGTGCAAGAAGATACCACTTCTGTTGACGAAAAAATCGAACTGTCTCTCGCACTTGAGCAAGGCGTAGTGGCTCTGCCTCACGCTTCTAGCGCACCTTACAATGGTTACAGCGATGGCGAAACACAACTGATCATTGCCAATACTCAAGGCACATTGTGTCAACACTTCGAGCGCTCGTTCACTTGTTACGCGTATACCTTGTTTGAAAAAGACGGCAAACAGTCAATGGCGGGTAGAATGTCACTTGGTCGCCGTTTTGATGAGTTGAATCCAGCTTACTGTATCGAAGGTGGCTACAACCTTGCTCGTGATCTTCTGGAAGGTGCTCCGGTTGCGACAGGTAACTACCCTGCTATTTTCCACATTAATGCGCTAGCAAGTTTATTCGGTGCTTTCGGCAGTGCTTTCTCTGGCGTAAGCGCGATGAAAGGCATTACGCCACTGGGTGACAAGCTTGGTCAACGTGTTGCGAGTGATTTAATTACCTTTACTGATACGGCTTACATGCCAAATGGTATGGCAATCGCGAGTTTTGATAGTGAAGGCTTCGCTACTCAAGATAATGTCATGATTGCTAATGGTGAGTTGAAAACCTTGCTACACAACAGCCAGACCGCAAGTTATTTGGGCGCAGTCTCGACAGCAAGTGCCGCTCGCGGTGCAAAATCGAGCCTAGACGTATCAGCGAATCACAAAGTGATTGCGACAGGCAACAGCAGTGCGTCAGAAGTAAAAGCGGGTGAGTACCTAGAGTTAGTCGAGCTTCAAGGTGTCCATTCTGGTGCGGATGCAGTGAGTGGTGATTTCTCATTTGGTGCGAGTGGCTTCTTGTGCCGTGATGGAGAGCGCGTTCAACCAGTTCGTGGGATCACGGTAGCGGGTAACTTCTACAAGATGCTGCAAGAAGTTGAGGCAGTGGGTGATACTCAGTTAATTAACGATAGCCGAACTTTCTTCTCGCCAGACGTTCGTTTTGCTCGTTTGAGCATTGGTGGTAAGTAAACTTAGCATCCCTATAGAAACAAAAAAGAGGACTCAATGGAGTCCTCTTTCATTACCTAGCAACGTGTGCGCGAATAACTAGAATTCGCGTATGTCCAACTCATTGTGGATCAATACCACACACTGAGAAGCGAAAAGCATCTTAGGACCTAAGCTGATCTTCTCTGTGCCAAGGCGCTTTAAGCTGTTAAAAGACTTTTTCGGCATCGGTATATGGTCAGTTAGCAAGAAACATGGATTTTCACCAATTTCTGCATCACGAACAAATTCGCCTTTCTTATCCAACATATATAGTTGGTGATCTTCTGCCAGCTCTTGTACTAGGCGTTCAAAGCTCACTGTACGAACGGTAATACCAGGTTCGACTTCACGAAGTTGCTCTTTGCCCATACCAACCGAAGCATCCAAAGCGCGAGCCACTGCTGCAATCAAGGTTGACTCATGGAAGCCGCCAATGTTGGTGATGTCGTTAGAGCGAATAGTAATGGTGCGTGAGAAATCTTTTGTGCTTTCTAAAACCAAGTGAACAACCACATCTTCACGGTGTGATTGAGCAACGAACATCGTGTTCATCATGGTATGAGCAAGAATCTCTGTATGCGCTTCATTACCAACACCTTCTAACAGTGCTTTGCTGGTGGTTGGCGCCGCGCGAGCTCGTAAAACAAAAGAGCGCATGAATTTAGCCTCTATATAGGAAGAGTGAATGCGCGGAAGTATATACCCAAGCAGGGAAGGGATGCGAGTTTAATAGCAAATGTGAACTTACTTACAAAGCTTCGATTGTCGTGCGGAGTGAGCTGGTTAAAATAGAGGTAACCTGTTAGGGGCGGTATATGGAAATCAAACAGATAAATAAAGACATTTATAAAAAGAAAGTAAACCTTGTGATTGGCGGTTTTGTTGCGTTGCTCGCCATCTCCTCTCTTGCCTTTAGTACCTTGTTGATTGTTTTGTTTGGCAACACTGAAGTCGTACCAGAACAATCAACGGGCAATTTCCATTGGAATTTGATTGGTGTCGTTCTCGCAGTTGCAACTTCCCTCTCTTTATTGAATCAAATTAAAACTCGACCATACATGGAAGAAGTGCTGTACGTTTGGAAACTCAAGCAGCTGCACAACAAGATCTTTCGTAAACTAAAAAGCATTAAAGCAGCCGCGAACAATGGCGATGTAAAAGCGCTGACGATCCTTAAGTTCTACTATACGACTCAAAGTCAGGTGTTTGAGCTAGACAACAACACACTGACGATGAGCAGTGTAAATAAAGAATTGGAGGCTATCGAGCAAATCGAAGCGGCGCAATCAATGAGTCTCGATATCACAGGCTTTGAAGAGTCTTGGCTAGACACATATTGATTGCCTATTTGCTACTTGAAGTTAACAACTGAGTGCTAAAATTAAGCGTTTGAGTGAGATTTAATCATTCGACGCTTTTTTTTGATTTTTTTTCTGAAAAGGGGTTGCCAAGAAAAATCATCTCCCTATAATGCGCCTCCGTTGTCAGGGCAAAGCGGAAACGCAAAAGCGGTTGGCAAGAAGGCGAAAGAAAACTTCTAAAAATTAATTTAAAAAAGTGTTTGACACTGAAAATTAATTCCTTAGAATACGCCTCCGCTTCGATAGCAAAGCTTACGAAGCAAGCTCTTTAACAATATAGACCTATCAATCTGTGTGGGCACTCGTTGATGATAATCCAATTAGAAGCTTCGGCTTCAAATTAGGTTTCAATGAAACGAAGTGACCAATCAAGTCTTCGGACTTGGCACAGTCAATTCATTATCGTTCTATTGGAACGATAATAGCTTTAAAATTACATTAGTAGTTTTGAAGTCAGTATTCATTGAGCCTCTCCCTATTTATTTAGGGAATCAAAAACTTTAAATTGAAGAGTTTGATCATGGCTCAGATTGAACGCTGGCGGCAGGCCTAACACATGCAAGTCGAGCGGAAACGA